>JAXDQK010000139.1:0-181290 GCA_034667905.1 Gammaproteobacteria bacterium
GCAAGCAGGCGGTGAAGATGAACGCGCCGCCGGGCAAGGTTTGATTCTTGATTTAAGGGACGGCGTCGCAGCGACGCCGTTGAATTCGGCGCGTAAGCGCCTGGAAGCTTCGCGCAGCGCCTAGGAACGGGCGAAGCCTGGAAACGGCGCAAAAAGCGCCTGGAAATTCAATAAAATGGCAGATCAGAAACAGCAAGGTGCCGACAAAGGCGCGCAGGGCAACAAGCCGGCGCGCAAGAAAGTCCGCAAGAACGTGCTCGACGCGATCGCGCACGTCCATGCGTCTTTCAATAACACCATCATCACGATCACCGACCGCCAGGGCAATACCCTTTCCTGGGCGACCTCGGGCGGCTGCGGTTTTCGGGGTTCGCGCAAGTCGACGCCTTTCGCGGCGCAGGTGGCCGCCGAGCGCGCGGGCAACGCGGCGCAGGAACACGGCGTGAAGAACGTCGAGGTGCGGGTCATGGGTCCCGGTCCGGGGCGCGAATCCGCTGTTCGCGCATTGAACGGCTGTGGTTTGAAGATCACCAACATTGAAGATGTGACGCCGATCCCCCATAACGGTTGTCGTCCCCCGAAAAAACGCCGCGTCTAGTCTCAAGCTTGGCGTCCGAACTATTCCGATATCGCTCAAGGGTTTGTAATGGCAAAGTACACCGGTCCGAAATGTAAGCTTTCTCGCCGCGAGGGAACCGATCTGTTCCTGAAGAGCGGCGTGAAGCCTCTCGAGTCCAAGTGCAAGCTCGAGGTGCCACCGGGCGGCGTGAAGAGCGAGCGCAAGCAGCGATTGTCGGAATACGGCCTGCAGCTGCGCGAGAAGCAGAAATTGCGCCGCATGTATGGCGTTCTGGAGCGTCAATTCCGAAATTATTACCAGAAGGCCGCGGGCCGCCCCGGTGCCACCGGCGAGACCTTGCTGCAATTTTTGGAATGCCGCTTGGACAATGTGGTCTACCGCATGGGGTTCGCCTCCACGCGTGCCGAAGCCCGGCAGCTGGTGAGCCACAAGGCCGTGTCGGTGAATGACAAGCTGGTCAATATTGCCTCGTATCAGTGCAAGGCCGGTGATGTCATCAGTTTGCGAGAGAAGGCCAAGAAGCAGACGCGTATCACGGCTGCCCTGACCATCGCATCCCAGGTCGGTTTTCCGGACTGGGTCGAAGTGGACGATAAGAAGTTCTCGGGAATATTGAAATCAGTCCCCGATCGGCAGGAAATTCTGCCGGACATCAATGAGAGCCTCGTCGTCGAATTGTATTCCAAGTAACGCATCGCGGCTTATAGCCGCGTTGTCCCCGGTTAAGTAAACGTAGGTGAAATCCATGCAGGGATCGATCAATGAATTTTTGAAACCGCGGGTCGTCAAAGTACAACCCGTGTCGCCTCGGCATGCGCGCATCGTGATCGAGCCGTTTGAACGCGGTTTCGGTCATACGCTGGGCAATGCGCTGCGCCGTGTGTTGCTGTCCTCCTTGCCTGGGGCAGCGATCACCGAGATCGAAATTGAAGGCGTGCTGCACGAGTACACCGCCATCGAGGGCGTGCAGGAAGATGTGGTCGACATCCTTCTAAATTTGAAGGCGGTGGCCATTCGCATGCATACGCGCGACGTGGCCGAGGTGCGCTTGCACAAGAAGGGCCCGGGCCCCGTGACGGCCGGCGATATTGCCGGTGATCACGACATCGAAATTTTGAACCCTGACCTCGTCATCGCCAACCTGACGAAGGCCGGCGAGTTGTCGATGTCTCTCAAAGTAGAACGCGGACGCGGTTATCGTCCCGCCGCACAGCGTATGGCTTTTGAAGAGCAGACGCGCGCCATCGGGCGCCTGCAGCTGGATGCCTCATTCAGCCCGGTGCGCAAGGTGACGTATAACGTCGAGAGCGCTCGTGTGGAGCAGCGCACCGACCTGGACAAGCTGATTCTGGATATTGAGACCAACGGGACGATTGATCCGGAAGAGGCCATTCGCCGTGCCGGCGGGATCCTCAAGGATCAACTGTCGGTGTTCGTCGATCTGCAGGGCCAAGACGAGTCGACCACCAAAGCGACCGAAACGCAGTTCGATCCGATTCTGCTGCGTCCCGTCGATGAATTGGAGCTTACCGTTCGCTCAGCCAATTGTCTGAAAGCGGAGAACATCCACTATATCGGCGATCTGGTGCAGCGTACGGAAGTGGAATTGTTGCGCACGCCTAATTTGGGCAAGAAGTCGCTGACCGAGATCAAAGAGGTTCTCGAGAGCCATGGCCTGACCTTAGGTATGCGTATCGACAATTGGCCGCCGCCGGGATTGAAGCGCGACGATGAGCGCGACGGCATTTAAGCTGAAAAACGAGCTAAGAGAAGAACATGCGTCACAGAAATAGCGGCCGCCAGCTATCGCGAAATGCCTCGCATCGGCACGCGATGTTGCGCAATATGGCGACTTCGTTGCTGCAGCACGAGAGCATTCGCACGACAGTCCCGAAGGCCAAGGAATTACGCCGCGTAGTGGAACCCCTGATCACGTTGGCCAAGGTCGATTCGGTGGCCATGCGGCGCTTGGCCTACGCGCGTTTGCGCGATGACACGGTAGTTGAAAAGCTGTTCGCCGACTTGGGTCCGCGTTTCAAGGCGCGCGCCGGCGGATACACGCGGATACTGAAGATGGAACCGCGTCCCGGCGATTCGGCGGATATGGCTTTGATGCAACTGGTCGATCCCAAGGTTGTAGCGGCAGAAAAGAACGACGATAAGGCGGCCAAGGCTCCGAAGGCCGCGCCCAAAAAGACCAAGAAAGCCGCGCCTGCGGCCGAAGAGACTGAGTCGGCTGCAACGCCGAAACGCCGCAAGGCGAAAAAGGCGGCCGCCTAACGCTTACAGCCCTAGGCGGCGGCTCCTTTCGGCACCGCGATTCGAGCGAACGCGTCTCGAGTCATATTTTCCGGTTGATGCGTGGTCGTGGCTACATTGTCTTCGATCCGCACCCCGCCAAAGGGCTTGAGTTCTTCGACCACTGCCCAGTCGATGTGTGAGCGCCGCGCATCGGCGTGCGCGGCCGCCAGCAGCGATTCAATCAAGTAGATGCCCGGCTCGACCGTCACCACTACGCCAGGCTCGAGCATGCGCGTAAGGCGCAAGAACGGGTGACCCTTGGGCCGCTGGCGCTCACTGCCTCGTGAATCGGCCATGACGCCGCCCACATCATGAACCTGCAGGCCCAGCAAATGACCGATGCCGTGCGGGAAAAATGTGCCGGTCACTCCGGATTCGAGCGCCGCGTCGCCCGTCAACTTGGTCAAGCCAACCTGCTGCATGACATCGCCCAAGATCCGGTGCGCCGAAAGATGCACATCGCGATAGTCACGGCCCGCGACGATCTCGCCGCAGAGCGTCAGCTGCGCCGTATCCATCGCCTGCACCAGATCCGCGAAACGCCCGCCGCTGCGCGCATAGGTGCGGGTGATATCCGAGGCATAGCCACGGTATTGGGCGCCTGCGTCGATTAAAAACGAGCGCAGGGGCGAGGGCGCCGCGCGTTCCAAATGCTGGTAGTGCAGCACGGCGGCGTTCTCGTTGTACGCGACGATGTTGTTGTAAGGCAGTTCCTCTTCACGCTGCGCGCAGGCTTTTAAATAGCTCATGTGTGCGTCGTATTCGGAGGCGCCCCGATTGAATGCGGCGAACGCTGCCGCATGGCCGCGCGCGCCGAGTTCACTGGCTTTGCGCAGACACGCCAGCTCGTAAGGTGTCTTCACGGCGCGGTCGTAGTGGAGCAGGGCCATGAGCCCTTGAGGGTTGAAGCACTCTGGATCCGCGTTTGGGACGAGGGCGTCAGGACCGATGAACGCGACGCGACCCAGCTTGGCCCAATGCGCTGCGGCCTTGGATTCATCATCCATGACGATTAAATTGACCGCGGCGGTCCACGGCGCCGTGGGCAGCTTGGCGGGCTTATGCCAAAAATCGTTGGGCTGGTGGAACAAGACGGTGGGTGGCGCGCCCGGCGAATACACCAGAATGCAGCGCGGATTGTCCGTGATCGGCACCCACGCCTTGAATTGAGGATTCACCTTGAACGGATAGTCTTGGTCGTCCAGAAATTGGATCGGCGCTCGACCGGCATGAATGACCAACGCGTCAAAGCCACTGAGTTCGAGCGAGCGGTCCGTACGACGCATGATCGTGGCCAAGTGCGCTGCATAGAGCTGATCGAGACTGGAATCGCTCACACGTCCTCCACCGTTGCCGAATCCAAATTATGCTCCAGATGCGCCGGCGGCTATAGGGCCTCGAAAGAGGTATGAAAGTGAGCCGAAACACTCTAAAATCGGCCGGGACGTTTGGGTGATGCCCAAAAACAACGCTCGGCCTAATTTTTTTTACCTTAAATTTCTGGGGTATCGATAGATGAAGACTAAACTTGCACTGACCGCTTTTGTCGCTGCATTCATGCTGGGTGCCTGCGGCAGCAAGACTGAGGCTCCGGCCCCGGTTCAAAACACCACTGTTAATCCCGCCCCGGCGCCAGGTGCTGACGCGGCTGCCTCCTCGGCCGCTGATTCGGCTGCTGCCGCAAGCGCCGCTGCCGATGCAGCTGCCGCCGCTGCAAGCGCTGCATCCAGTGCGAAGCCGCAATAGCATGGGCGATAGCTGATATCACGAGCCCGGACGGGCTGCCTCGAGGCATGTTCGTCCGGGCTGTGTCTTTTCACGTTTAGGTAAGTTCGTTGCCCGTCAGTATCCGCGATGTCAGACATTCAAAGCAGGATCGCCAATGGATCCAGAGCGTCTACGGCGAATACATCGAATCCCTTGCAGATTTAAATACCGGTGTGTTCTCCGTCATCGGTGCCAACAATCCCCACGAAGATGAAATCTTTGCCAACTGGTTTTCCAACGACCAATCGCACCCGTTGTTGATTCTCCAAGGCATGGACTCGGTAGGCTTCGCCCTCGTCACTCGCCCTCGCATTCCGGCGGCGGGCGAAAAGGCTGCCGACTACAGAATGTCGGAATTTTTTATTCGAATGCGGCATCGTCGATCCGGCATCGGCCGCGATGCCGCCACGTTGATTTTCGATCGCTTCGCGGGGGATTGGGAAATCATCGAATATATGCGCCACCCCGGTTCGGTGGCGTTTTGGCGCCATGTGGTGGCCCGGTATAGTGCGGGACGCTTCACTGAGCGCTCGCGTAACGGCGAGATCCAGCAGCGCTTTGCCAGCCGTCCCTCGGCGTCGAAGAAATAAGGCCGCGGCGGGCGCATTTCGCACGTTGCGCGAATTATCCTCAAGAATAGTCCCAGCCGGCCGACACAATTATCCTGTGCAATCTTCATCCAAAGTCGCTTTCGATTTCATCCGCAGCCTGGCCGAGGAACTGTCGCAAGGCCATGTCGATCTGCCATCGTTTCCCGAAATAGCCTTGCAGGTCCGGCGAATCCTCTCTGATCCGAACACCACGGCGGAGCAAGTCGTCCGCGTGGTCGGTTCCGAGCCCGCACTTGCCGCCCGCCTGTTGCGAATTGCAAACTCCGCGTCGATGAATCGCAGCGGAAAAAGCCTCACCGACCTGCGCACCGCGATCGCCCGCATAGGGCACAACATGGTGCGCAGCGCCTCGATCTCCTTTTCGATGAATCAGATCCGCAAGGCCAACAAGCTCGAGAGCTTGGCGCCTTATTTGAACGACCTTTGGGAGCGCAGCACCTATGTCGCTGCGTATGCCTACGTGCTGGCGCGCACCTGCACCCGCGTCAATCCGGATGAGGCCATGCTGACGGGAATGATGCACGGTCTGGGTAAGCTTTATATCCTGACACGGGCAACCGGCCATCCGGAACTTTTCGTCAGCGAGAACGCGCTGAGTGAAATCATCAACGACTGGCACATGTCGATCGGCAAGGCTATTTTAGAAAATTGGAAATTTTCCGAGGCGATGGCCCGCGCGGTAGGGCAGGATGATTTCGCCCGAACCGATCCGGGGGAGCCTGACCTCACGGACGTTGTCGGCGTCGCCATCTTGATGGTTTCCTATGGCACCGACATCGCGGGTCTGGAACTTGCGTTGCAAGAGCTGGCCGCCGCAAAACGGCTCGGCATGGATCAGTCGAAGACACTGTCTGTCATGCAGGACTCGGCCGCGGAGGTTACCGCCTTGAGTCAAGCGCTGGCCTAGCTCAAATTTTGCTCTCCGCGGCGAACGCCTCGGCAACGTATGCGACATTCTGCGGCAGGATGCCGGCTAGGTTCATGCGGCTGTCCGGCAGCATGTAGATGTGGTGCTTTTCTCGCAGCCGCTCTACCGCGTCGCGAGACACGCCGAGCAGCGAAAACATGCCGTGCTGCCTGCGGATGAAGTCGAAGGCATCATCGCCCCTCACTTCTTGAAGTTTTCGGGCCAGCAAGTCGCGCATTTCCTGAATCCGCGTGCGCATGGCGTCGAGCTCTGCGATCCACCCGCGCTTAAGCTGCGGGTCAGAGAAAATTCTTGCGGCGATCGCCGCGCCATGGTCCGGGGGCATGGAGTAAATGCTGCGGGCAATTTGCAGCATGTGGCTTTGCACCGCATCGGCACGGGCGGCGTTTTCGCTGACCGTGATCAATGCGCCGACGCGCTCCCGGTATAGCCCCAAGTTTTTGGAGAACGATACGGCGATGAGCGCCTCGGGCACCTGTTCCACTACCAGGCGCACCGGGGCGGCATCCTCATCGAGCGATGAGCCGAAGCCCTGGTACGCCAGATCCAGGAAAGGAACCAAGCCGCGCTTCTGCAAGAGTTGCGCGACCGCTTGCCACTGCGCGGGCTCTAGATCCGCGCCGGTGGGGTTATGGCAGCCTGCGTGGATCAGCACGGCATCGCCTGCGGGTGCAGCCTTTAAACGCTCCAGCATCGCCTCAAAGCGCAGCTCGTGGGTTGCGGCATCATAGTAGGGATAGTGGTCGAGCTTCAGTCCGCAGCCGCCGAGCAAGGGAGCGTGATTGCCCCAGGTGGGATCGCTCAAGTGCACTCGAGCGCCGGGCGCCGCGGCTTTGATCAATTCCGCGCCAACGCGCAGCGCCCCGCATCCGCCGGGTGTCTGCAGTGTCCGGGCGCGCCGGTCGCGGCGCGTCGAGTGCCCGGGGCCGAGCACCAACTCCTCCACGGCGCTGTTGAACTCCTCACGGCCGGCGGCCCCGATATAGGACTTGGTCGTTTGAGCCGCCAGCACGTCCTTTTCAGCCTGCCGGACACAGTCCAATATGGGCGTGTTGCTCGACAGATCGCGGTAAACCCCTACACCGAGGTCGACTTTGTGTTCGACGGGGTCTGCTCGATATTTCGCCATCAAGGCCAGAATGGAATCGGAGACCAATCGCTCAAGTGATTGAAACAAAAGTGGACCCCCCTGGTCTTATGTAGAGACCATTATATCGATGACTAATGCCGCAGGGCCGCAGAAAGCACCGTCTCCAATAAAAGACATTATGCCGATGACATTTCCCGGCGTTAGCGTGTAGGCTTTAGCCACTCATCAGCGGAGAGTTATCTATGGCGCTTTGGAATGAAAAACCCACACCCGGCCCTGCGGGTCCATCCGTTGCTTCGTCGGCCCTTCCCGTGGATCGAAGTCCGCCGGAACGCACCGTCAATGATCCGGGATTGGCCGTTTCGCCGCGTCGCCCCACCCCCAAAACGGCTGTCGAGGGCGGTGAATCCGTCATTGCCGCCAATCTGTCGATCGAGGGCAAGATCGAGGGCACCGGCAACGTCCGCATGGCGGGCCGCTTCAAGGGCGATGTACGCATCGATGGAAACTTCACCATGGACAGCGGCGCCCATCTGACCGGTCAAGTGCTGGCCGGAATCGTGGTGGTCGGCGGCGAGCTGCAAGGCAATATCGAGTCTGCCAAACGGGTCGATGTGCTCGAAGGCGGGGTCATTGTCGGGGACGTCAAGGCCGGATCCATCACTGTGGCGGCCGGATCGCGCATGCGCGGGCATGTCGAATTCGGTTGGGAAGACGAGAAAGGAAAGATTAAAGGCTTGGTGAACGGCAGCTAGCAATGAATGTCGCTCGCCCGAGCACTCCTCTCGGCGCGACCCGGGTATGTCCGCACTGCAAGGCAACGGTGTTGCAGAGTGCGAACATTTGCCCGGGTTGCCAGCATCACTTGCGCTTCAATACCGGCAATGCCGAGCCGCAGTCGAAAGCGGTTTCGGCGATGCGCATTCAGGGTTCCATTCACCATCCGGGGCGCGGCGAGCAGAGCGAGTACTGCGTGGTGATTGCGATCACCAACGAAAAAGGCGAGAAGATTACGCGTCAAGTGGTGGGAGTCGGCGCGTTGCAGCCCGGTGAGAAGCATCTGTACAGCTTCTCGGTCGAATTGATGCCGGTCCGGGGTCCAAAGACTCAGCGTTGAGCGCTGCCCTCGATGGCGATGAAGCGCAAAAATTCAGCGCGTGTGCTCGCGTCGGCGCGAAAAGTACCGAGCATTTTACTGGTTACCATCGAGACGCCTCGTTTGTGGACACCGCGGGTCGTCATGCATTGATGAACCGCGTCGATAACGACGCCCACGCCGCGCGGTTTGAGCACCTCGTTGATGCATCCGGCAATTTGCGCCGTCAATTTCTCCTGCACTTGAAAGCGGCGGGCGAAGCCATCGACCACTCGAGCCAGCTTGCTGATACCGACCACTCGGTCAGTGGGCAAATAGCCCACGTGTGCACGGCCGATAATGGGTGCCATGTGGTGCTCGCAGAAAGATTCGAACGAGATATCGCGCAGCACGACCATTTCGTCGTAGCCCTCGACTTCTTCGAAGGTTCGCCGCAAATACGCTCCCGGGTCGCTCGAATAGCCTGAGAACCAATCTTCATATGCGCTCACGACCCGCTTAGGCGTGTCACGCAGGCCTTCGCGGTTCGGGTCATCGCCGGCCCAGCGCAGCAGAGTCTGCACCGCCGCTTCCGCAGCAGCTCGGCTTACGGCGCGAGTCTTTTTCTTCAGCATTTGCGATCTCCAAAGCGCTACACGGATTAATGCGACATACGATAGCATGGCTGCTTCGAGTCGCATTTCTCAAAAATTCGGGGGAGATAATTCTTGAATAATCGAAGCGCCGTCATTTGCGCCTTTGCGATTTTTAGCGCTGTGTGCGTGCAGCCCGCCTGTGCAGCGTCATCCGAGAGCGAGGCGGCTACGCGCAACGACGCGCACGACATCTTCAAGCAACTGATCGAGATCAATACGACAGACTCCGTGGGGAACACCACGGTGGCGGCGCAAGCGATGGCGCAGCGGCTGCTGGAGGCAGGATTTCCGAAGGCGGATGTCATCGTGCTCGGCCCCAATGACCGCAAGGGCAATATGGTTGCGCGCTACCGCGGCAAGGCCGGCTCGAAACTCAAGCCGATTCTGATCATCGGGCATTTGGATGTGGTCGAAGCTCAGCGCCAGGATTGGACTACGGATCCTTTCACCTTCGTCGAGAAAGACGGCTACTACTATGGACGCGGCACCCAGGATATGAAGGAGAGCGACGCGATCGCCGTCGCGGACTTCATTCGCATGAAAAAGGAGGGCTTTGTTCCCGACCGCGACATCATTCTGGCGCTCACGGCGGACGAAGAAAACGGCAAGTCGAACGGCGTATCGTGGCTGCTCAAAAATCACCGCGATTTGATCGACGCCGAGTACGCGTTGAATCCGGATTCAGGAGGGGTCCGACCGGATAAGCCGCAGATTGTTGGATTCGAAGCGACTGAAAAACTTTACGCGGATTACCAAGTGCTGGCCACCAATGCCGGCGGCCACAGCTCTCTACCCACGACCGACAACGCGATCTATCACGTCGCAGATGCACTCGCGGTTTTGCAAAAGTCCCCGTTTCCCTTTGAACTCAATACGGTCACCCGCGAGTACTTCGCCCAAGTGGCCAAAATCGAAAGCGGGCAGACCGCCACGGATATGCGAGCCATTCTGGCGACGCCTCCTGATCCCAAGGCGGTTGAGCGCTTATCGCAAGATACGCACTACAATTCCATCATGCGCACTACCTGCGTGGCCACCATGTTGAGCGGCGGCCATGCTCCGAATGCGCTTCCGGGACGCGCCGAGGCGAACGTCAATTGCCGCATTTTTCCCGGACACTCGCAGGAGGAAATCCGCTTAAGCCTGGTCAAGCTATTCAACGATCCCAAGCTCAGCGTGCGCTACCGCGGCGACAATGGCGACTTGATGGATCACGGGTCGGATCGCAAAGCCATGGCTCCGCCGCCGCTGCGAGAGGATGTCATGAGTTCGCTGCGCAGCGTCGCAGGGAAGTTATGGCCCGGCGCGACGGTGCTGCCCGTCATGGAAGCCGGTGCCTCGGACAGCATTCATACCATGAATGCCGGAATCCCCAGCTACGGCATTAGCGGCGTCGCCATCGAGCGCGAGGATGACAGGGCCCACGGAAGGGATGAGCGCGTGAAAATAGACGCCTACTACACCGGCCTCGAATTCTATTATCAGTTCCTGAAGGCGCTCACCACACCGGCCGCCTAGCCTGCACTGGCGGTGCTCAGCTCGCAGGAGCGAGAGGGATGGCCTGCGCGGCGGCGCCGCCGCGGCTGAACTCGAACTGTAGGCGCCATGCTCGGACCGGCTGGGTATCCGCCGGCGTGAACTTCCATTTTTTGGCAGCTTCGAGCGCCAAACGCTTGAAGAATCCGCTGGCGTCGCTGTTTTCCAGAGTTTGCGCCATGACATTGCCGCCTCGATCGACGGTCACGTGCACCGGGATGGTGACTCGGCCGTGGATCGACCTGCGCGTGTTTCGCGACAGAATGGGAATTTCTTGGTGAAGCGCGGACCCTTCAGATACCGAGGGCTTGGGATTCTGTGCTACGGCGGAGGCTGGTGCGGGTTGTGGTGTCGACGAGTGCGCGACGCTCGGGGGCTGCGAGCTCGAATGCGTGTGGAACGGGCGCATGATCGCCCAAATGACGACCAGCACGATGAAGCTCAACGCCACCGCAGCCACGAGCAAGCGCATTTTCGATGAACTCTGTGCGCCCTCGTCTCCGATGGAGATGTCATTGGCCATTTGCTCGACGCGTGCAGGCGGCGGACGCCCAGGCCGCGAATCGCCGGGCGACTCATTGCCGGCCGGCTCACCGCTGGGCGGCACGTGGCTGGCCGGCTCGCCGCCGAATTGAGTTTTGAGTTCCGCTATCGTTGGCCGGTCAGCCGGGTTGTCGCTCAGGCATCGCCGTACCAAGTGCGCGATAGCGGCCGGAAGGGCCGCGGGCAGGGAAACGGATTCGGCTTGTTCTGCGCTCCGGGAAGGAGGCGCTTGAGTGAGTGCTTCGGTCACCGTGACGCCCAGGCCCCACATGTCCCCCGCGGTACTGATCACGCCGTTGCGTGCTTCCGGCGGATCGTACGCAGAGGGCTTGGAGCCAGGTGCTGCGGCAGCGCCGGCGGCACGGATGGTATCGCTCGCGAGCTTAAGCTGGTCATTGACCACTAAAAAGTTTGGCGGCTTCAATTGGCCGTGCACCATGCTGCGCTCGTGCAGGAAACCCAACACATCCACAGTGGGGTTCAACAGCTCCCGCACCTCCTCGGGAGTCAAGGCGCGCTTAGGTAGAATTTGCGCCAGCGTCTGTTCGGCATATTCCATCACGATGTATAGAAACGGGTGACCGCCAAGCTTGCAACGGCCCATGTCGAAGATACGCAGCAGGCTCGGATGCGGAAGATCCGCCGCCCGCCGCCATTGGGCGAGCTTTCCCTCCGCGAGCGCCGCATCGGCGGGGAGTAGCTTGATCGCGGCCTTGGGAAGTTTCTGTGCCGCAGACTCGGTAAGAAATACAACGCTGTGGTTTGACCTGCCGAGAAAGCGGCGCAGCGGGAAAATTCCGTTGATGGTTTGGCTTTCCCACTTCCTCCAAGTCTCGATTTCCGTCACCGCCCGCCTCCGCTTGCAAAGAGCACGCTCGACGTGAAGATATCACCAAGAGGAGCAGGAAAAGCGAATGCAAATGTCAGAATTTCACGACATTGTTGCCCGTGGCGGCCGGTGAATTGCGGTGCTTCGTTTCGCCAAATGCCATAATGGCTGCATCGAATTCCTCGCGAGTGCGCCATGGCGAACCTACAGTTGGTGACTGCACGGCAGCGTGATTTGGGCGGCTTTGTCGTGCGGCGAGTGCTTCCCGCACCGGCGCTGAAGATGGTCGGCCCGTTCATTTTCTTTGACCATATGGGACCGGCTCAATTCGAGCCCGGCCACGGAATTGACGTGCGGCCCCATCCTCACATTGCCCTCGCCACGGTTACGTATCTTTTTGCAGGAACGCTCCTGCATCGCGACAGCCTTGGCAGTGTGCGCGAGATCCTGCCGGGGGATGTCAATTGGATGACGGCCGGAACGGGAATCGCACATTCAGAGAGAACGCCGCCGCTTGCGCGGGCGGCGGGCCAAGCCATTCACGGCATTCAGAGCTGGGTCGCGCTTCCCGACGGTCAAGAGGACGTCGACCCGGATTTCACCCACTATCCGGCCAGTGCACTTCCGCAACGCGTCCTGGGCGCTGTCACTCTCACGGTAGTCGCGGGCGAGGCATTTGGCTTAACCTCGCCGGTCCGCACTTTGTGGCCGACGCTGTATGTGCACGCCGGATTTTCGGAAAGTGCCGCCCTCGATGTACCGCCCGCGCAAGAAGAGCGTGCCGTCTATGTGGTGCACGGCGAACTCGCCGTTGGCGAGACCCAGGTGAGCGAAGGTCAACTCGCCGTGCTGGAACCGGGAGCGACCGCGACCTTGCGAGCCGTGCGCGAAACGCGTGCGATGCTGCTGGGCGGCAAACGATTCTCCACGCCGCGTCATATTTGGTGGAACTTCGTCGCCTCCTCTCCCGAGCGGATCGAGAGCGCCAAAGACCGTTGGGCCAAAGGTGAGTTTGCGCCGGTGCCGGGCGAGAACGAATTCATTCCGCTGCCTCCCGCATGAGAAGGCCGGCCGCCGTCTTGGCAGCGGTGGCGCTGCTCGTCGGCGAGTTGCCGGTGCTCTCTCGCGGCGCCGAGCCCCCGGCAAATTTGGAGGAAATCGTGGTCACAGGCGAGCGCGCCGGACCTGGGTTGTGGCATGCGCATAAAGGATCTGCGCAGTTGTGGATATTCGGCACCGTGTCGCCTCTGCCCAAAGACATGACCTGGCGGTCGAAGCAACTCGAGACTGTGCTTGACGGGACGGATCAGCTGCTCGTGCTCAAACCCCTTGAAATCGGCATCGCGCGCGCGGTCTGGCTGCTCGTGACCCAGCGGAACTTATTGATGGCGGGCCGCGGCAAAAAGCTCAAGGATCTGATACCGGCCGATCTGCACGAGCGCTTCGCGGCGCAACGGGCTAAATACACCAAGGATCCGGAGAAATGGGAAAAATATCGGCCCATCATTGCCGCTGCGTTCCTGGAGGAGGACGCCTTGCACGCGGTCGGCTTGTCCACGCATTTGGATCTGGCCGAGGAGGTCAGAAGCCTCGCTCGCAAGCATCACGTGCGCATCGAGGAGTTCAAGATAGCCGGCTTGCACGATGTCTTGGAGGCGCTGAAGACGATGCCTCGCGAAACGGAAAAGAAATGCGTGGCGGCGAGCCTGGCCACCATCGAAACCGGAATGCCGCGGCTCATCGACCGCGCGCAGGCCTGGGCGACCGGCGACGTACAGCGGATCCAAAGTTCGCCGGAATCCAACGAAGTCGCCGCCTGCCGCGCCGCCGTCACCGTGGATCCCGGTGCCGGCGACTTGTTGGCGCTGCTGCGCCAGACATGGCTCGCGAACATGGAACGCCATTTGCAAGCCGGCGGCGTCACCTTGGCGGTGGTGAGCATGGATATGCTGATCGGGCCGGGCGGTTTTCTCGATGAGTTGCGCGCACGCGGCTACGCGATCGACGCGCCTAGCAGTTCAACAGTACCAACTATAGGAGTTTTCATTCCATGAGCGACAAAACAGCAAACGTACACTGGGAAGGTAGTGGCAAGCAGGGCGTCGGCAAGATCAGCACGCAGACCGAAGCGCTGAAGGCCTATCCCTACGGCTTTGCCAGCCGCTTTGAGGACGACAAGCGAGGCACGAATCCGGAGGAATTATTGGCAGCGGCGCACGCGGCCTGTTTCACGATGGCATTTTCTTTTGCCTGCGATGCCGCGGGATTTGCAACGACGGCTGTCGACACGCAAGCCGCGGTACGCTTGGTGGGTAAAGGCGGCGGCTTCTCGATCGATCGTATCGGCTTGCGGCTCGAGGCGACCGTTCCAGGGATTGATGAGGCGACCTTCCAAAAGATCGCCGCCAAGGCGAAACAGGACTGTCCGCTGTCCAAGGCGTTGGCGAGCGTTCCGGAGATCAGCTTGACGGCAATCCTGCGCTGACGTTTACGCTAAGCGCGGGGCAGGCGAAATGAGCGAAGCAGTGCGAAGATCCACCCGAGGGTAATCAGCAGAAAGGCGGCTAGACCGGCGGTGAATAGCTGATTGGACAGATGCGGCGGCACGTTACGATGCGCGTCCAACTCCATCCAATGCACGTAGCAGGCCATGGCGGTCATGGTCGAGCCGAACCAGACGCCGCTGCTGACGAGCCGTGCTCGTGTTTGTGCGATTCGTTCGGGCGCGAGCCAATAGTTACGATTCGGCAATCGCATGTCCCGCGCTTTCGAATAGACCGCGGCTAGCAATGCCACCATCGCGACGGGCAGCCCCACGCTTAAGGCAAGCGCGAGCTTCGTGTAGGAATTGCGATGCATGTACGCGTCGGGGTAACCGCCCGGGTCGAAATGAGATGCGACCAGGGGGGGCAGGCTCGAGGCCGAACCGGTCACAAAGAAGAGCGCGAACAGCAGCATCAAGGCAAAGACCACCCAGGAAATTCTTTTCATGGCGGTGTCCTCAGGCCGTTGAGAATTTCAGTAAGCAAATCGGCACCCCGGTAGGCGAAGCCCGTATAGAGCTGCAACAGGTTTGCACCGGCACTTAAGGTTTCACGCGCGCCGTCCGCGCTCACAATGCCGCCCACGCCGATAATGGGCACGGCCTCGCCCAGCTCGGCGCGCAGCTGCGCGATGACCTTTACGGATAGATGGTGCAGCGGCTCGCCGCTCAAACCGCCACGCTGTTCGGCCGTCACGGGCTTCCCCAGGAGGTTCAAATCGCTCGACGTGTTAGTGGCGATTACGCCGTCGAGTTGCAATGCGCGCACTTCGCGCGCGACGGCGCTGATCTGCTCGGCGCTCAAGTCCGGCGCAATTTTGACCAGCAGCGGCACGAGTTTGCCATGGCGCTCCTGGAGCCTGCGGCGCTCATCCAGCAAAGAGCCGAGAATGCGTTGCAAGCCATCGGGATCCTGCAACTCGCGTAAGCGAGCGGTGTTGGGCGAAGAAACATTGACAGCCACATAGTCGGCATGCGGGTAAACCTTGCGCAAGCAGGCGAGGTAGTCGTCGTGCGCGTTCTCCATGGGAGTATCGAAATTTTTTCCTATGCTGATGCCGCGAATTCCGCGGTAGCGGCTGCGCGAGACTTGGGCGACCAGATGATCGACACCCTTATTGTTGAAGCCCATGCGGTTGATCAGCGCGAGGCGTCCGGGGATTCGAAACATGCGAGGTTTTCGATTGCCGGGTTGGGGCCGCGGCGTCACCGTGCCCAGCTCTATGTGGCTGAACCCCAATGCCCCCAAGGCATCCAGATAGTCGCCATTCTTGTCGAAGCCTGCAGCCAGCCCTAAGGGATGGGCAAATCGCAAACCCAGACAAAGTACGTTCAGTTCGGCCGCCGGCGCAAACTCAGGCCAAAGGGGCCGCATCCATTTCAATGCGGCCAACCCCAGATCGTGCGCCACTTCAGGATCGAGGCGCGTGAGTATAGGCAATGCGGCGCGCGCGAAGGCTGCGCCGGTGCGTTTCAAACGTATTTCCATGTCGCCAGCGCACCCAGATAGAAGCATGCCTCGGTTGCCAATTGAGTCATGTCAAGCGAGTCAGCTGCTCCTTCGGCTCGCTTGAAACTCAGGAATGCAATGATACCGATACCTGCGAGGATGGCGGCGGCCACGCCGATGAGACCCGGGATGCCGAGGAGTGCTGCTGGAGCGAAACCAAGCAGTAAGGCAGTGCCCAGCGCCGCGCCGCCCATCCTCGGCGCCGATTTTTGCGGCCGATACGCCATCACCGATACCGGCAATGCGAAACTGCATGCGTACCCGCAAACCATGATCAGAATTAGGGACACATCCGGCGGGGCCGCAAACGGCAATTGCGCCGTCGACAAAGCCATCAGCGCGTTGTACTTGACGAGCACAAACATCACGCGCCACAGCACCCAGTAGCGGGCTGCAGGCAACAGCGAGACTCGATCTACGAGCAGCGCGGTTGCCGTCATCGCCAGTATCACCGCCACACTGGCGGGCCAAACTTGCACCGCCAGCCAGTAAATGACCCCGCCGAGCAAACCGATCAGCGCCCCAGCGAGGGGCGCGAATTGACCGGCTAGACGCACTGAGAGGTCATGCCCGCTTGCGTTCGAAGGTGCGCGGCGCCGCCAAGGTGGCGCGCAAATAATGTCCTGTGTATGAAGCTTTATTGGCCGCGACTTGTTCGGGGGTGCCGACGGCAATGATCCGGCCGCCGTTATCGCCGCCCTCGGGTCCTAAGTCCACGACCCAGTCAGCTGTCTTGATGACATCCAGATTGTGTTCGATGACGATGACCGTGTTGCCCTCGTCGCGCAGGCGTTGCAACACCACGAGCAGTTGCGCGATGTCCGCAAAGTGCAGCCCGGTGGTGGGCTCATCCAGGATATAGAGAGTACGGCCCGTGGCACGCTTGGAAAGCTCCTTGGCCAGCTTGACGCGCTGCGCCTCGCCGCCCGATAGAGTCGTTGCGCTTTGACCGAGCCGCACATAGGAGAGGCCCACATCGAGCAGCGTCTGCAATTTCGGCTGAACCGTGGGCACGGCCGAAAAAAACGGCAGTGCATCTTCGACGGTCATGTCCAACACTTCTTGAATGTTCTTTCCCTTGAAGCGAATTTCCAGAGTCTCGCGATTGTAACGCTTGCCTTTGCAGACGTCGCAGGGCACATACACGTCAGCGAGAAAGTGCATTTCGACCTTGATCACCCCGTCCCCCTGGCACGCCTCGCATCGTCCGCCCTTTACATTGAAGCTGAACCGGCCGGCCTCATAGCCGCGCGCTCGCGCTTCGGGAACCGCTGCGAAGATTTCGCGAATCGGCGCAAACAAGCCCGTATAGGTGGCCGGGTTGGAGCGCGGTGTTCGCCCAATCGGGCTTTGGTCGATCTCGATCACTCGGTCAATGTAGTCCAGACCCTCGATCCGATCGAAGTGCGCGGTCCCGGCCGAGGCATGATTGAGCGAAGTGGCGACGGCGCGGAACAACGTGTCGTTGATCAGCGTCGATTTGCCGGACCCCGACACGCCGGTGACGCACGTCATGAGGCCCAAGGGAAATTCCGCCGTGACTTTCTTGAGATTATTCGCGGTGGCACCGAGCACGCGCAGCATGCGCTTCGGATCCGGCACGCGTCTTTGCGCGGGAATTTCGATGCGACGCCGCCCGCTCAGATACTGGCCCGTAATGGACTCGGGGTGGGCGGCGATTTCGGCGGCGCTTCCTTGCGCGACGATGTTGCCCCCGTGTACGCCGGCACCCGGGCCCAAGTCGACCACGTAGTCGGCCTGGCGAATCGCTTCTTCATCATGTTCGACCACGATCACGGTATTGCCGAGATCGCGCAGATTGACCAGGGTGTCGAGCAAACGCTGGTTGTCACGCTGATGTAAGCCGATCGACGGCTCGTCCAGAATGTACATGACGCCGACCAATCCTGACCCGATTTGACTGGCAAGACGAATGCGCTGCGCTTCGCCGCCGGATAAAGTGTCGGCGCTGCGATTCAAGGTAAGATAGCCGAGCCCGACATTGCTTAAAAATCCCAGGCGGTCGTTTATTTCTTTGACGATTTTTTCGGCGATTTCACCGCGCCAGCCGCTCAAGCGCAACTGGCCAAAAAATTCCAATGATCGCTCCACCGAGAGCGTGGATATTTCCGGGACGTTCTTGCCGGCGACAAAAACGTTGCGTGCGGCCTGGTTCAGCCGCGTTCCCAGGCAAGCCGGGCACGCTCGGGCGGACCGGTATTTCGACAGTTCCTCGCGTACCGCGACCGATTCGGTTTCGTTGTAGCGGCGCTCGAGATTCCGAACGATGCCCTCGAACGTGTGCCGGCGCGACACCGTGCCGCCTTTGCCGTCCAAGTACTTGAACTCGATCTCCTCATCCGCGCTGCCGAACAACACCAGATCCTTGATCGTGGAAGGCAAGCTCTCGAATGGCGCCTCGATATCGAACTTTGCGTAGCGGGCCAATGACTGGATCAGTTGAAAATAGTAGGCGTTGCGCCGGTCCCATCCGCGCACCGCGCCGCCGGCAAGCGACAGGTGCGGATTGGCGACGATTTTCGCGGGATCGAAAAAGTCCTGAGTGCCCAAGCCGTCGCAGGTGGGGCACGCTCCGGTCGGACTGTTGAACGAGAACAGGCGCGGCTCGAGCTCGCTCAAAGAATAATTGCAAATCGGACAGGCGAACTTGTCGGAAAATACGAGTTCCGCGCGCTGCGGATCGTCCATGTACGCGACGCGTGCAACGCCTTGGCCCACGCGCAGCGCCGTCTCGAAGGACTCCGCCAGGCGCTGACCCAAATCCGGTCGCACCTTGAATCGATCGACGATGGCTTCGACCGTGTGCTTACGGCGCACATCGAGCTTTGGTGCCGCGTCCAACTCGACCACCTTGCCGTCGATTCGGGCACGCACGAAACCCCCCGCCTGCAGTTCCTCGATGAGCTCGGCGTGCTCGCCCTTGCGCTCGGCGATCGCCGGGGCCAGCAGCATCATGGCGGTACCTTCCGGATGCTGGAGCACGGCGTCCACCATCTGGCTCACTGTCTGGGCGGCCAAATCAATATGATGATCCGGGCAGCGAGGCGTCCCGGCGCGCGCGAAGAGCAACCGCAAATAGTCGTGAATTTCAGTAACCGTGCCTACAGTGGAGCGCGGATTGTGCGAGGTGGACTTTTGCTCGATCGAGATGGCAGGGGATAGCCCTTCGATCGTGTCGATGTCGGGCTTCTCCATCATGGACAAGAATTGCCGCGCATAAGTGGACAAGGATTCCACGTAGCGTCGTTGTCCTTCCGCGTAAATCGTGTCGAAGGCCAAGGATGACTTACCGGATCCCGATAGTCCGGTAAACACGATTAAGCGATCGCGAGGCAGGTCGAGATCGATATTCTTCAGATTGTGTGTCCGGGCACCCCGGATGCGGATATTTTGCATCTAACCGATCACTATACGCGCCGCGTCAAGCACGGGTAAAACACCCACCGGCAAGCGGCTAAGCCTATTTCTACGCCATTGCGAACCTCAAGACCGATATTGGGGCGCGGGCCGCCGTGTACAATATGGGCTTCTGAATTGAGGCCGAGGGAAAGCACATGGCACGGGGCGTAAATAAGGTGATTCTGGTTGGAAATCTCGGCGCAGACCCCGAGACCCGTTCCATGCCGAGCGGCATGACGGTAACCAATATCCGCATCGCCACCAGCGAATCGTGGAAAGACAAGGCTTCCGGCGCTCAGCAAGAGCGCACGGAATGGCACAGCATTGCGTTATTCGGCCGTTTGGGCGAAATCGCAGCCGAATACCTGCGCAAGGGCTCGCAGGTATTTGTCGAAGGCAAGTTGCGAACCCGTAAGTGGCAGGACAAGACCGGTAATGACCGATTCACCACCGAAATCATCGCTGACAATATGCAGATGCTGGGAGGCCGCGCCGGGGGTGCGGGTGCCGGCGGTGGAGCGGGTGCCGGCGGTGGGGCGAGTGCCGATCGGGGGGGGAGTTCCGGCGCGCCGCCGCGCGATGACTACGATCAATCACCTGCGCCGGCCGGCGGAAAAGAGGAATTCGACGACGATATTCCGTTCTAGCGCATCCCCGAGGACCGTTCTCAGCTCAAGGTGCCGAGCGAAGATTCAAGTTCATTGGCCAGTGCGATGAGTTTGGGCCGTACTTTTTCCAATAAGAAGTCCTTAGAAACCATGTAGGCGGGAGCGCCGCAATTGATGGGCATCGGCGGCAAGCCGCCGCCGGGACGCACGGGCACTGCGATGCCGTTGACGTCTTTCTGCCATTCGCCGAAAGAGCAGCACACGCCGAGCTCGCGGATGTCGCGCATGGCCCGGTTGACGCCTTCCTCAATCGTGGACCAGCGGTCGGTCGGCGCCAATTCGCGTACCCGTTCCATGATTTCGTTTCTTTCAGTTTCCGACACCGCGGTCATATAGGCGCGACCCATGGCGGAGGTTGCGATCTGGATGCGCGCGCCCATGTCCAAGCTCAAAGTCACGGCGCCGGAACCGCGCACCACGTCGATATACAGCATCGAGAGCCGGTCTCGCGTCCCCAGGCTCACCATGCATTGCCCGAACTCTGCCAGCTCCTGCATCCGTGGGTGCGCGAGCTTGCGGATATCCAGGCGAGCCAACATGGCGCTGCCCAAGCTCAGTGTCGCTATCCCCAAGCTGTACTTCGCGCTCTCCTCGACGTACACCAGGTATCCCAGTTTGGTCAGCGTATTGGTCAGCCGGGAGACGGTGGATTTTGGCAACCCACAGGCGCGCGCCAAGTCCTGATTACCGAGCATGCGATCGCCATGCCGGAAGCAAGCCAATACCTCCAGGCCACGCCCTAAGGCGTTGACGAAGTGACGGTCGGCCTTGGCGGCCGCCGTGATGGCGGAAATATTCGGTCTTTTGTTGAGCGTCATTGACAACCCCTGATCAGCGTCCGCATAATTTTGCACTATTTCAGAATTAAATTCTGATCTGCAGAACAAGATACCGGAATCCGCATGCGTCTAGAATTCACCCAAGAAGAACAGGCCTTCCGCGAGGAGGTGCGGCGCTTTTTGCGCGACAAGCTACCCACGGCTATCCGCGACAAAGTCCTCAATGGCTACGAACTCGATCGGCAGGACCATGTTCAGTGGCAGCGCACCCTGCACGAGCGCGGGTGGGGGGCTTTGAGCTGGCCGAAACAATTCGGCGGCCCGGGTTGGAATTCTGTGCAGCAATATATTTTCGAAGAAGAGTCGGCATTGGCCGGGGCTCCGCGCCTGATTCCGTTCGGCGCGAAAATGGTGGCACCGGTGATCATGGCCTTCGGCAACGCCGCCCAGCAGCAACGCTTCCTGCCGCCAATCAGCTCCGGGGAAGAGTGGTGGTGCCAGGGTTATTCCGAGCCCGGTGCAGGCTCCGACTTGGCCTCGCTGAAAACGCGCGCCACCCTCGAGGGCGATCACTATGTGGTCAACGGTCAGAAGACCTGGAACACGCTAGGCCAATACGCGGATTGGATTTTTTGCCTGGTGCGCACCGACCCGCAGGCCAAGCTGCAGTCCGGTATCAGCTTCCTGTTGATCGATATGAAGAGTCCCGGCATCACCGTTCGGCCCATCGCCCTCTTGGACGGCGGACACGAGGTGAACGAGATCTGGTTCGAGAACGTCAAGGTGCCGCTCCAAAACCGCGTGGGCGATGAAAACAAGGGATGGACCTACGCAAAATTTCTGCTGGGACATGAGCGCACCAATATTGCCGGTATCGGCAGCGCGAAACGCGAATTGGCGCGGCTGAAGCGGATTGCATCGAGTGAAAAACAGCATGGGCGGCCCTTGATCGAGGACCCTTTGTTCGCCGCCCACATCGCCCAGGTGGAAATCGATCTGTGGGCTTTGGAAATTACCAATTTGCGCGTGCTCTCGGGAGAGCGCGGCTCGAAGTCACCCGGTCCGGAAGCGTCCATTCTCAAGATCAGAGGCACGGAGATCGCGCAACGCATCTCCGAGCTGCTGATGCGTGCAGTCGGCCCCTACGCCTTGCCTTTTCGACGCGAAGCCATGGAAGCAGGCTGGCAATCGGACCCGACTCGCGAGGCGCCGGGGCCGCGTTACGCCGCGACCCTGGCTGCCGCCTATTTGAATCAGCGGAAACTGTCGATTTTCGGCGGCACCAACGAGATTCAGAAAAACATTATTTCCAAGATGATCGTTGGTCTTTAGAGAAATTTCTCATGAACTTTGAATTCAGCGAAGAGCAGCAGCAGCTGCACGAGACCGTCAATCGTTATCTGAGCGAGCAGTACACCTTCGAGAAATTCCGGGCCATCAATGCTTCGGCCGACGGATGGGACAAAACCGCCTGGGCTGGCTTGGCGGAACTGGGGGTGCTCGCACTCACCGTGCCTGCGGCTCAGGGCGGATTGGGTTATGGACCGCTTGAAACCTTGAGCGTGATGGGCGCGTGCGGACGAAGCCTGCTGCTCGAGCCATTTTTGAGCAGCGCCGTGATTGCGACGGCGCTATTGCGCAGTTTCCCGGCGGATACCGCGGGCGCCGAACTGCTGACGAAAATGGGCGGCGGCGCCGCGATCGCGGTGCTCGCACACTACGAGCCGGAGTCGCGCTACGAAACCCAGTGGGTCAAATCGCAGGCGCGCAAATCGGGCGGGCGCTACATGCTGGATGGCCACAAAGCCGTCGTTCTGCATGCCGCCGCCGCCGACACGTTGCTTGTTTCGGCACGCATCTCTGGGGGGCATGGGGATGCAAGCGGGATCTCGCTGTTTCGGGTTCCGCGTGATGCCAAGGGCCTCACGCTCGATGCGTATCCGACGATTGATGGTCGGCGTGCCGCAGAGGTGTATTTGGACGCGGTTCAAGTACCGGAGGACAGCAGGCTCGGGAAAGAGGGCGAGGCCTTGCCCGCCATCGAGGCTGCCCTCGATATTGGTCTCGCCGCCTTGTGCGCAGAGGCGGTAGGCGTCATGCAGGCCCTGCTCGAGGCAACCGTTTCCTACGTGCAGTCACGCCAGCAATTCGGCACGCCGATCGGCCGCTTTCAAGCCCTGCAGCATCGCATCGCTGATATGTTGATTCACCTTGAACAGGCCCGCTCGATGAGTTATCTGGCCGCTCTACGCTGCAGCGATGAGAACGCCGCCGAACGCCGGCGCGCCCTCTCCGCGGCCAAGGCGCTGGTGGGCCAATCGTGCCGCTTCGTCGGCCAACAGGCGGTGCAATTGCACGGCGGCATGGGCATGACCGATGAACTCATCGTGAGCCATTGGTTCAAACGGCTCACCGCCGCTGAACTGATGTTCGGCGACAGCGATACCCACTTGCAGCGCTACGCTGCGCTCACGCGGCCTTAAGAATTCAAGGGAAACACCCCATGGCTCAATTGTCGAAGGCAGTGTTGGCACGCGAAGTCGGCAAGCCCGTCGTCGTCGAACAGATTGAAGTGGCGGACCCGCAGCACCGCGAGGTGACGGTGCGCATGGCCGCTTGCGGGGTGTGCCACAGCGACTTGTCGGCCACCAACGGCACGATCCAATATCCACTGCCCTTGGTTCTGGGCCATGAGGGAGCCGGTGTCGTGGTCGCCATTGGCGACGGCGTGGACAACTACGCGGTTGGCGATCATGTGGTCAGCTCTTTCGTCAGCATGTGCGGTCATTGCCACTACTGCCAAACGGGCCGGCCGCAGCTGTGCGTCCAGTCGCTCAAATCGCTTTTCACTTTGCCCGACGGTACCGTTCGAACGCGCGACTCGACGGGCAAGGATCTGAATGTGTTCTGCGGATGCGGGGTCATGGCTGAATTCGCCACGGTGCACATGGGAAACGTGGTGAAAATAGACCAGAAAATGCCGCTCGACCGTGCCGCGTTGATCGCCTGCGGCGTCATGACCGGAGTGGGGGCCGCAGTGAACACCGCCAAGGTCGAGGCCGGTTCTATTGCGGTGGTGTTCGGCTGCGGCGGTGTGGGCTTGAATGCCATCCAGGGCTGCGCGATTGCCGGCGCCGGCGTCATTGTCGGAGTCGATACCAGCGATGAAAAACTTGAAATGGCGAGGCAGTTCGGCGCCACGCACGGCTACAACGTCACCGGGCAAGCGAATGCCGGCAAGGATTTGTACAAGCTGACGGGCGGCGGCGCGGATTATGCCTTCGACTGCGTGGGCGTCGGCAAGATCTCCGAGATGGCCTGGGCGGTACTGCGTCGCGGAGGCACCGCCGTGATTGTGGGTATCTCCGATCCTAAGGATCAGATCAGCCTGAATGCGCAACAGGTGGCTACCAGCGAAAAGACCTTGACCGGCAGTTACTACGGGTCGGCGCGCCCGCAGCTCGATTTCCCACGGCTGATCGGCTTGTACCGCAGCGGGCGCTTGAAGCTCGACGAACTGATCACACGGACCTATACCATCGATGAGGCGCCGCGGGCTTTTGCCGATCTGAACGAGGGCAAGCAAGGACGAGGCGTCATTCTTTTCGACGGAGCCTGATCTTCATTCGTCGGCCACGTCCTCGCCCGGAAACAACGCATCATTGAAGCCGAACTGCTTAAGATCGCGAATCCGGCGCGGATACAGAATGCCGTCGAGATGATCGACCTCATGCTGCACCACGCGGGCGTGAAAGTCCTTGGCCGTACGGTCGAGGGGATTTCCCCTTTCATCGAAGCCGGTGTAGCGCACCTCTCGGTAACGGGGCACCAGACCGCGCATTCCTGGAACCGATAAGCATCCCTCCCAACCTTCATCCATGATTTCGCCGATGGGGAACAGCTGCGGATTGATGAGGACGGTGAAGGGCACCGGATCGGCCTCCGGGTAGCGCGGGTTTACATCGAAGCCAAAGATCACGACCCGCAATCCGATCCCAATTTGGGGGGCCGCGAGGCCGGCCCCATTGAGATTTCGCATGGTGTCCTGCATATCGGTGAGGAGATTTTCAAGTTCCGGCGAGCCAAATTCCGCTACCGGCTGTGATACAGCCAGCAGGCGTGGGTCGCCCATTTTGATAACTTCGCGTATTGCCATGGTTCCGAGTATCTTAACGGCCTTTTCCCTGTGAGCCTATGCCCTAAATGCCCGGTCTTTTATACATAAAAACCTTCGGTTGCCAGATGAATGAATACGATTCCGGCAAGATGCGGGACGTATTGGAAGCCGAGCATGGCATGAGAAGCACCGACAACCCCGCGGAAGCGGACGTGCTGCTGGTCAATACCTGCTCGGTGCGGGAAAAAGCGCAGGAAAAAGTGTTTTCCTTGCTGGGTGAATGGCGCCTCTTCAAGCAGCAGCGGCCTCACGTGGTCATTGGGGTGGGCGGCTGCGTGGCCAGTCAGGAAGGCGAGGGCATTACCGCGCGCGCACCGTTCGTGGACTTGGTTTTCGGCCCTCAAACCCTGCACCGCCTGCCGGCCATGTTGACGGGACTGAGAGCATCCGGGCGCTCGCAGATCGATGTTAGTTTTCCGGAAATCGAAAAATTCGACCGCCTGCCCGAACCGCGCAGCGGCGGTGCCACGGCGTTCGTTTCCATCATGGAAGGCTGCAGCAAATATTGCACTTTTTGCGTGGTTCCGTACACGCGCGGCGAGGAAATCAGCCGGCCCTTCGAACAGGTCCTTCGCGAGGTTGAGCTGTTGGCCGCCCAGGGCGTGCGGGAGATCACCTTGCTCGGCCAGAACGTCAACGCTTATGCGGGGCCTATGGCAGACGGCGCGCCGGCAGACCTGTCCACGTTGATTCACTTCGTGGCCGGCATCGATGGCGTGGAGCGCATTCGTTTCACGACGTCGCACCCACTGGATTTCAACGACAGCTTGATCGAAGCCTATGCCAACGTGCCGCAGCTCAATAACTATTTGCACCTTCCCGTGCAAAGCGGCTCGGACCGTATTCTTGCCGCGATGAAACGCGGACACACCGTGCTTGAATACAAACAAAAGCTGCGCAAATTGCGCGCCGTGCGGCCGGACATCTGTATCTCGACCGACTTGATCGTCGGGTTCCCCGGAGAAACCGAAGCGGATTTTACGGCGACATTAAATCTGGTGGCGGATGTGGGATTCGACCAGTCGTTCAGCTTCCTCTACAGCCGCAGACCAGGCACCCCGGCCGCCGCTTTGCCCGATGAGGTCGCGCATGAGATCAAGCAGCAGCGTCTCGAATTGTTGCAGCAGCGTTTGAACCAACAAGCGCGCGCAATCTCCGAACGCATGGTGGGAAGCCGCCAACGCGTTCTGGTCGAGCGCACCGCGAAGCGCAATCCCGCGCAGCTGGCCGGCCGCACCGATAACAACCGCTGGGTGAATTTCGATGGCCCTGCGGATGAGCCGATGCGTCTCATGAACAGCTTCACGGACCTCATCATCACCGAGGCGATGCCGAATTCCCTGCGCGGACGGCTTGCCGCGGCCGGGTCGCCGTGAGTTCAGCACCGATGACTCGCGACGTGCTGCTCGCGCCCGCCGACAATGTGCGGCTGGTTGAACTGTGCGGCCCATTGGATGAGCACCTGCGGCTCATCGAGACGCGGTTGGGCGTGGAGGTGAGGCGGCGCGGCAATCGATTTCAACTGGTCGGGTTGGAGCCGGCGGTGCAACGCGCAGAATCGGTATTGCAGAATCTTTATGCTCGCGCGCAGCGCGAACCGGTGGATTCCGAGCGAGTGCACATCGCGTTGCAAGAATTGGATATGGACAACCGCGATACGGATGCTGCGGATTCGGATGAGTTGAAGGTGCGCACCGCGCGAGGCGCGATTCGCGCGCGCGGTTCGAACCAAACCGAATACTTGAATAATGTTCGCACGCACGATTTGACCTTCGGCATCGGGCCCGCGGGCACCGGCAAGACCTACCTTGCGGTGGCTTGCGCGGTCGAGGCCCTGCAATCGGACAAGGTGCGACGCATCGTGCTGGTTCGCCCGGCGGTCGTGGCGGGCGAGCGGCTGGGATTTCTTCCCGGCGATTTGTCGCAAAAGGTCGATCCCTACCTTAGGCCGATGTATGACGCATTGTACGAAATGTTGGGATTCGAGCGGGTCGCGAAGTTGATCGAGCGCAACGTGATCGAAGTTGCGCCCCTGGCCTTCATGCGCGGGCGGTCGCTGAATGACTCTTTCGTGATCCTGGATGAGGCGCAGAACACCACCAACGAACAGATGAAAATGTTTCTGACGCGCATTGGATTCGGCTCCAAAGCGGTGGTCACAGGCGACATTACTCAGGTGGACTTGCCGAGTACCAAGCAATCCGGATTGCGCACCGTCATCGATATTCTGCGCGGTGTGCGCGGCATAGCCTTCACCATGTTTTCATCGCGCGACGTGGTGCGCCACCCCCTGGTGCAAAGAATCGTTCAAGCCTATGAGGCGAGCGCTCCCAACGACGGGTCGTAAGTTGCAGCAGCTCGAGCTCGAGGTGAGCTATGCGTCATCGGCTCCTTGGGTTCCGAGCGCTCGGCTGCTGCGCCGGTGGGCCGGTGCGGCGCTGTCGAGCACTTCTAAGCCGGTGGTGCTGTCGATGCGCATCGTGGGCAAGGCACGCAGCCGCAGCTTGAATGGGCGCTACCGCCATAAGGACAAGCCTACCAACGTGTTGTCTTTCGCAGGAGCGGGGCACGCACCCGATGGGCGGCTGTTCCTCGGAGAGCTGGTCATTTGCGCGCCGATCGTCGCATCCGAAGCGCACAGCCAACATAAATCCCTCGAGGCGCATTGGGCCCATATGACGGTCCACGGGGTACTGCACCTGCTCGGATTCGACCACGTGCGCCGCGCGGAAGCGGCCAAGATGGCATCTCGGGAGATTCAAATCCTTGATAGGCTTGGGTTTTTGGACCCCTATCGCTGATCCGGTATGCTCTTCGCCCATGTCCGAACAGCCTCATGGCGGCACAACAGGCCGCTGGTTAAAGCGCATTACCCAATCGATGACCGGCGAGCCGCGCGATCTTGCCGAGCTGGTGGAGCATCTTCGGGAGGCCAGTGAACGCGGATTATTCGATGGCGATGCACTGGTCATGCTCGAGGGGGTCCTTGCGGTGGCGGACATGCAGGTGCGCGACATCATGGTGCCGCGTTCGCAAATGGTATTCGTGGAGCGCGATGAGTCGCCCGACAAGCTGATCGAGCTGGTGGTTGAATCAGGCCACTCGCGCTTCCCGGTGATAGGCGAGGATCGCGATCAAATCCTGGGGATCCTGCTGGCCAAGGACCTGCTGCGGCTGCGGGCGGCGGTGGAAGAGGATTTCGAAATTCGCGAATACATGCGCCCCGTGGTATTCGTTCCCGAAAGCAAGCGCCTCAATGTCCTGCTCAAAGAATTTCGGCGCAACCACAATCACATCGCCATCGTGGTGGACGAATACGGTGGGGTGTGCGGGCTCGTCACCATTGAAGACGTCATCGAGCAAATTGTCGGCGAAATCGATGATGAGCATGACGTCGAAGACGAACAAACCATCCGCAAGGAGCGGCCGCGCGAGTTTACCGTCCGCGCCTTGATCCCCATTGCCGATTTCAATCAGTATTTTTCGACCGCTTTTCCTGACGAAGATTACGACACGATCGGCGGACTGCTCATGCAACAGTTCGGCCGGTTGCCGCGCCGCGGCGAAACCATCAAAATCGGTGATCTTGAATTTCGCATCGTGCGGGCCGATAGGCGCCGCATCGATCTTCTTCGCGTGACTATCCCTCGGGATATTGAGCCGCCCGCCGCTGAGTCGACTCCTTGAAATCGCCCCAGCGCGGCCCGCCCGCGCAACGCAAACCAAGCCTGTTCCGGTGGGTGGCCGCTTTTGCGTGCGGTGCCGGCCTAAATCTGGCTTTCGCGCCCTTCGAATGGTGGCCCTTTGCTTTGATCGCGCCCGCGGCGCTATTCGCACTCATCCGCGGCGTACCGCCCCGCCGTGCCGCCATCACCGGCGCGGCATTCGGGATCGGATTGTTTGCTTTTGGAACGTACTGGCTATACACCTGTCTGCACGTTTTCGGCCTCGTGCCCGTATGGCTGACGTTGTTGCTGCAGATCGTGTTCGTGGCGGCAATGTGTCTCTACTTCGCCGCTTTGTGCTATCTCGCCAATCGCTTCTGGCTCAAAGGTGGAGTGACGCGCGAGTGGCTAGTGCTGCCGGCGCTGTGGGTAGTGCTCGAGTGGCTGCGAGGATGGGTCTTAAGCGGATTTCCGTGGCTCTCTGCCGGCTATGCGCTGATCGATTCACCCCTCTCGGGCTGGGCACCGATCTTTGGCGTGTACGGGGTGACGTGGGCGGCGGTGATGGTGTCTGCCGCCATCAATGTCGCATTCATGCCGGCTGTGTCGTTCTCGCGTCGCTGCGTCGCGGTCGCACTGGCCGCCGTGCTGTTCTTGGTGCCCGATTTGCTGGCGAGCCATCACTGGACGCATGCCGCCGGACCTTCGATCGCCATCGCGGCCGTGCAAGGCGCCGTGCCGCAGGATCAAAAGTGGCAAGCCAAGAACCGCGAATTGACCATGGAGCGTTATAGGCGGCTCACCGGCGAGGCATGGGGTGCGCGCCTAATTGTTTGGCCGGAAGCTGCGATACCTGTCTTGGCGCCAATGATCCAGGATTATTTGAGCGCTCTCGAGCAGGAGGGCCGCGCTCACGATGCGGATTTTGCAATAGGACTGGTCGACTATCTGCCGGAAACCAAGCAATACTTCAATGGCGTGCGAGTACTGAGCAAGGCGGGCGACGGTTGGTACTACAAGCGGCACTTGGTTCCTTTCGGCGAGTACTTCCCCGTCCCCGCCTTCGTGCGCTCCTGGCTGCGGCTGATGAGTCTGCCTTATGATGATTTTACGGCGGGCCGTGCGGACCAACCCACTTTACGCGCGGCCGGACAAAAGCTCGGATTGACGATCTGTTGGGAAGACGCGTTCGGCAGCCAGCAGCTTGGCGTATTGCGTCAAGCCACCGTGCTCATCAATGTCACCAACAACGCGTGGTATGGGGACTCCACGGCACCCCATCAGCACTTGCAGATTGCGCGCATGCGCGCGCTGGAAGCCGGACGCTTCTTGATTCGTGCCGCGAACGACGGCATCACCGCGGCGATTGATCCTCGAGGAAAGATCATCGCCCGCATACCGCAATTTCAAGAGGGCGTGCTGCGTGCCGACGTGCAGCCGCTCAGCGGCTTGACCCCTTACGCGCGGCTCGGCAATTATCCCGTCGTCGTTGGCGCGGTCGGTCTCTTGGCAATCGCCGCCTGGCGACGCCGCGGCTAGGAGCCTGTCTGAGTAATCCACGTGGCCGGTCCCGTCGGGTTGGGCGGGAGAGGGGCGTCTGCGGCGTTGCGCGGCTTGATCGTGGAGCCCACCACGGCCGGCGCCGTGCGCCTTGCATCCGCTCCCTCTCCCGGCCAACGCGGCTCACGCGGATTACTCAGACAGGCTCCGAGGAGCCCGTCACTCGAATAGCGGCGCTACCCCCGGATCTTTTGCGATTCCACCGTACAAATTAAAGCCGCGCTCCAACCAATCGCGCAGCGAGTCGTCATGCTCCAGCAGGGGCAATGTTGCTGCGCTGGCGGCCCAGTAAAATCCGCCGAGCGCGATGTAATCGGCAAAATTCGGCGTGCTGCCCCCGAGGAAAGGAAATTTCTCAAGATGCGCCCGCAACGGAGCCAGGGAGCGGCGGACGGCGGGCAAGTGTGTTGCGCGATCCGCCGTAAAACTCTCCAGCGTCTTGCCCTTCATATTCTTCTCGCGGCTCGCGCGAAAGTAAGGCCGGTCTTTGGGACGCGCCGCATCGTGCACGTCCTTTACATACAGGCGGAACATTCTTTTCAAGACCTCCTCGAAAAACCAAGCGTCCATGAATCGTACCAGGGCAAGTTCCGCGGGCGAATTGAACAGCGGCGGCTCGGGAAACGCGCGCTCCAGATAGTCGGCGATGTCCCAGCTCTCCGCGAGCACCGTATCGCCATGCTCCAGGATGGGAACGGTCTTGAACCTGCCGCCGAATACAGTCGGTATGTCGGTAAATCCTAAATAAACGGTCTCGAACGCAATGCCTTTGTGCGCGAGCGCATAGCGTATTCGCCATACAAAGGGACTCGCCGAGCGGCCGCTCTCCAAGGCAAGTTCGTAAAGCCGGACCTTGTTTGCCGATGCGTTCATGTTCCTTTTATACCATTGAACCGAATTCTGCGGTTTGAGGGCCCAGTGGTTTTCATCCGGAAAATACAGCAACTCACTGGGAATATGGCGAAGCTGTGCCGCACCGTAGGCGCCGCCCCAGGTTTCGGGAACCTACGGCCCGGCGTTTAGCACTGCGCGCGCTCCCAAGCTAAGATGCCACTCATGAGCGCCTCCAAACATCGATCGAAGAGCTCACCCCACTCTCATCAAGGTCCTGCCGCACACAAGTCCGTGGGACGTCGGTCCGTCAAGGTGGGCAGACGCCAAGTCATCACCGAGGGGATCGTCAGACCGATATTCCACGACCTGTTCCACCATTTCATGACCGTGAGTTGGCCGCGCCTATTCGCCACTCTGGCTGCCTTTTTTTTAGTCTTTGACCTCTTATTCGGTTTCCTCTACTACTTAAGTCCTGGGTGCATCGCCAACTTAAATCCGCCTGGTTTCGCCGGCGATTTCTTCTTTAGCGTAGAAACTCTTGCTACCGTGGGTTACGGAGAGATGCATCCGGCAACCTTCTATGGCCACTTGATCGCCATGATCGAGATTTTCGTCGGTCTCATGTCATTGGCACTCATTACCGGCCTTATGTTCGCCCGATTTTCGCGTCCTCAGGCGCGCTTTCTCTTTACGAAAAATGCCGTCGTGCGCCCCATTGCCGGTAAGCCGACATTGATATTTCGTGCTGCGAATGAGCGCCAGAATGTCGTTCAAGATGCCTCCGCACGCTTAAGCTTGCTGCGTGACGAGCTAACCGAAGAAGGTTATCGCATCCGTCGCATCGTCGATTTGCCGCTGCTGCGCTCCCAACATCCCATGTTCACTCTCGGTTGGACCATCATGCACGTCATCGACGATGCAAGCCCCTTGAGTTCCGATACCGCGGAATCGCTATCAAGCTCCAGGACAGCATTTGTCTTGAGCCTAAGTGGCACCGACGAGGACACGGGGCAGACATTGATGGCTCGGGGCGAATATTCCAGCGCTGACATACGATGGAACTCAACGTTCCACGACATCCTCGAAGAAGCGCCGGACGGCACCCTGCACGTTGATTACAGCAAGTTCCACGATATTGAACCGCTGCAAGATTCTGACACGGCATGAGTTTCTACAACCGTCGCATTCTCCCTTACGTCATCAATCTCGCCATGCGCAATCGCGAGCTTCGCCCGTATCGCGAGCGGGTGCTGTCTCAAGCACACGGGCGAGTTCTCGAAATTGGGATCGGCTCCGGTCTTAACCTGCCTTTGTACGGATCGCGCGTCGATGCGATTCTTGGCCTAGACTCCGCCCCACGCCTCATTGCCATGGCGAAAGGCGCTGCAAGTCGCTCCATGATTCCGGTGACACTGATTACCGGTTCAGCGCAGGCTATCCCGGTCGATCGCGGCAGCATTGATACCCTCGTGACGACCTGGACGCTGTGCTCAATACCCGATGTCGACGTTGCGCTTCAAGAGATGCGCCGCGTGCTGAAAGTCGGCGGACAATTACTATTCGTCGAACACGGTCTCGCACCGGAGGAAAACATTCGGAAGTGGCAAAATCGGCTGACACCACTCTGGAAGAGGATTGGCGGCGGTTGTCACCTAAACCGTCCGATTCGCACGCTGATCGAAAGCGCGGGATTCAGCATGCTCCGACTCGAGACAGGCTACGTGAAGGGACCTAGTCCGATGACCTTTTTCTATGAAGGGTGCGCAGCGCCCAAGTAACCAACATGGACGTCCCTTGAAGTACCTTCCCTTAGTTTGGAATGGCTTGTGGCGCAGACCCGCCCGAACCATCTTTACGCTGCTATCGATTGCGGTGGCCTATGTCTTGTTCGGGATTCTCTCTGGGATTGATGCGGGGTTCGCACACACCCTAGAAGTCTCGCGGATGGACCGTCTGTTTACGGATTCTCGTTTTAGGGCGCCGATGCCGCTCTCTTACGCAGAACAAATAGCGAGTGTGCCGGGGGTCACCGTTGTGGCTCCCCGATCCGGCCTGTTCGGCTACTTTCAGGACCCTAAGAACTTTGTTTACGTGCTCTGCGCGGACCGGCGCTTCTTTTCACTGCGCCCCGAGGTCACCATTTCGACGCAACAACTTGAGACGCTACTGCAGACCCGAACCGGCGCCGCCGTCAGTACGGAGCAGGCGCGCAAGTACGGCTGGAAAATCGGCGACAAAGTACCGATTCAAACCCAAACGGCGCAGGCAGATGGCAATCAGGTCTGGACCTTCGATATCGTGGCGATAGTGGACGACGCAAACTATCCGGGTGCGGGCGGATGGTTCATCGCCAACTACTCGTACCTGGACGAGGGCCGAGTCACCGAAAAAGGCACTATCACTCGATTCTTGGTCCGCATCAGGGATCCCGAACGCGGTGGCCAGATCGGCCGCCAGATCGACAAGCTGTTCTCAAATTCGACCGTAGCGACGCGGACGAGCTCAGAGAGATCCGGGGCGCAATCCGGGGCGCAGTTCTTCGGCGACGTGAATTTTCTGACCCGCGCGGTCTTGGGCGCGGTATTTTTCATGCTGCTCTTCCTAAGCGGCAATACGATGTTGCAGTCAGTCCGTGAACGAATTCCCGAGTTTGCGGTGCTAAAGGCGCTGGGATTCTCGGACAAAAGTGTCTTGTCGTTAGTTGTAGCCGAATCGGTGCTGCTGTGTTTGCTGGCCGCAGCCGCCGGGCTGCTCGTATCGAAACTCATCATCCCGATCGCACGCGGTCCGCTGTCCGATTTCCTCTTGCTGCTGCAAATGCCCTGGACGGACTTGTTGCGCGGCTTTGGTCTGGCCCTGGTCGTCGCGCTCCTCAGCAGCCTACTACCCGCTTTGCGCGTTAAGCAGCTCAACGTAGTCGACGCCTTGGTCAAACGACAATAGGTAGACCGATGTGCTAGCGAGAGTTCGACAGACAGTAGCGGTGACCGCGATGGGATTACGCGCCATCCCGGACCGCTTGGGCGCCTCCCTGGTGATCGTCATCGGAATGGCTCTGGTCGTCGCTGTCACGATCTCGATTCTCTCGATGTCGGTAGGTTTCATGCGCACTGTTTACAATACCGGTCGCATTGACCGAGCCATCGTGCTCAGCCGCGGTTCGCAGTACGAGGCCGCCAGCGCGATTTCGCGCGACAACGCGCTCACGATCACCGATGCGCCGGGTCTAAAGATTGCTAGCGACGGTAAACCTATCGTCTCCGCCGAATATCTGACTGCGGTTCTTGTGACCAAGAAGAGCGATGGGCTCGATGCCTACGTCTCATTGCGCGGCATTGGCCCTGAGGGCTTGGCACTGCGACCAGAGATCCGGCTGCTGAGCGGTCGTATGTTCCAGTCCGCTCGGCACGAGCTGATTGTCGGCAAATCTGCGCTCGTTCAGTTTGAAGGACTCGAAGTCGGCGGTCAGGTGCCGCTACCGGATGGAGATTGGACCATTACCGGCAGCTTCGTGAGCAACGGCGACGAGCACGAGTCCGAGCTGCTTGCAGATTCTGAGACGCTGCTGTCGACTATGCGGGCCAACACGTTCCACAGCGTGACTGTCATGCTCGAGAAACCAGAGTCTTTGGAGCAGTTCCGAACAGCTATTACGACCAACCCTACTTTGGCCGTCGATGTCGCGCGCGAGACCCAGTTTCTTGCAGACCAGTCCAAATATTTAAATACATTCTTGACCATGATTGCCTATGTGGTGGGCGGCATCATGGGTCTCGGAGCCACGTTTGGTGCGCTCAACACCATGTATACGGCGGTCAGCGCCCGCGCGATGGAGATTGCCACGCTGCGCGCGATCGGCTTCAGCGGCGTCGCCGTGGTAGTGTCCGTGCTGGCGGAGTCGCTCGTGCTAGCAGTGTCTGGAGCCGCGCTCGGCGCCGTTGGTGCTTGGATCGTATTCAATGGCAACCTTCACACGGTCGGAGGCCTCGTGTTTAGGCTCGCCGTGACACCGAGCCTAATAGCACTGGGGATCGGATTTGCGTTTACGCTCGGATTCGTCGGGGGCTTGTTCCCCGCGCTGCGCGCTGCCGGCCTACCGGTCGCGGACGCATTGAGAGCCACTTGAAATTACAACAAAAGTTCTCCTTAGAGTGGCTATCTTTGGCGCGTTGACGTTCTCGGTTTGCCTCGCTCGGTCACAATCGCTCACGACCCCTTCGCTATCGCGGATTCGACCCGGAACCAGTGATCATATTCACGCGTCTACGTGAAATCGTTTTCGATTGAGAACCACCCAAGAATCAGCCCGACAAGCGTCGCCCGTGCTCTGCTAACATCGAATGCGAGATGTTTTTTACTTCAGACGACGATATCGACGCTATCGGCCGACGCGTGCTCGATCTCTCCTTGCCCAAGGCGCAGTGGACGCACGCCGCGCACTTCGCAACGGCTTTGTGGTTGATGGCGCGCCGCCCCGATTTGGACCCCTCGAGTGCAATGCCCGGATTCATTCGCGCGTACAACGAGGCGACCGGCGTTGCCAACACGGACAACAGCGGCTATCACGAAACCATCACCCAGGCGTCGTTGCGCGCTGCGCGGAATTTCCTGGTGCTGCATCCGGATCGCAGCTTGTTCGCGAACTGCAATGCATTGATGGCATCGCCGTTGGGAAGGTCGGATTGGCTATTGGCTTACTGGTCGCGTGATCGATTGTTTTCCGTCGAAGCGCGCAGGCGTTGGCAGGAACCCGACTTGAAGCCGCTGCCCTTCTAGGCGTACGCGGCGCAGCTAGAAGAACGCCGGCAGCTCGGCGCCGCTCGAGCCAATTTTCGCTTCCGCAAAATGGCGGGGCAGGGCGGCCAACATTTTGGAGCGCAGATTGTCGCGGCTTGCGGCGTCCGCCGCCTTGAAGCGCAGCTCCAATGTGATGGCAGCGGCGTCGACTTTGGTGAGAAAGCATCCCACCACCATTTGCTCGCCCGCAATTTCGGTTGCAACGTTAAGAGCAAGCTGCCGCGCCGCATCGATGTCGGCATCGCGGCTGAGACGAATGGTTATCGTGATTGGCCAAGGTGCATACGTGGTATTTAGGTTGATGGTCACCTGACTGGCGGCAATGGCATTCGGCAGAACGATCAAATGTCCGTCCGGAGCGCGCAATGTGGTGTAGCCCAAAGAAATCAACTCGACCACGCCAATGTCGGTGCCCGTGGGTGCGGTGACTTGAAGCGTATCACCCAGGCGAAATGGGCGGTAAATGGCGATGGATATGCCGGCCACCAAGTTGCCCAGTGTGCTTTGAGCGGCGAGGCCCAGAACCACGGACACCACACCGGCGCCCGCGAGCAAGGCCGTGCCCATGGACCTCAGCATCGGGATCAGATGCGCATACAGAATCAGGATAAGCACCCAGATCAGCACCGAACCGAACTGTTGCAGGAAACTGATCGTGGTGCGGTCCATGTGGCCGGCGCGCGTCATGGACGCATGGATCGCCGCGCGAAATACGCGCGATACGATCGATGCCAGCAGCACGAACAAACCTAAGTAAATGAGTGCGCCCCACAGAGTGTCGGGCTTCAAGAAGGACAGCACGTCGTGCTCACCGACCCTGACCTCCTTCAACACGGTGTCGTCGTTCATTCCTCGCACTTTAACCCGTACGCCTCAACGCTGTGTGCAGGTCTTGAGCCATGCGGTTGTCGGTGCTTGCTGACACCATGAACCAAGTGGTTGGCACGAAACCTGCTTTGATACTTCAGCAGACGATGTTGATGGTTCAGTCGGGGTACGCCTGCGATGCCGGCGGCAACGCCCGGCCGCTCTCGACGGTCCGCGGCAATTGGTTGCCGCTTTAAGTTCGGCCACTAACAAGGATATCTATGTCACTCACCATTCCCTCATTGAGCGCGGCGCTGCCCGCTGCGACTGTTCAATCACGCCCCCATGGCCACAAAAAAGGCGCGCAATTGGATCTTTCTTCGGTTTTGGATCCTTCGTCTGATTCCGCCACCACTGCTGCAGTCCCGGCTCCGTCCGGATCCACGCAAAATACATTAAGCCGTCTGTTTGGCTTCGTGGCGCGAACCATCGGGATTCCACTCCCCCCCACCGCAACTGCCCCGGCGGCCCTCAATGCCGGGACTGCGGCGGTATCCAGTCCGACAGCCGGCTCCAAGATCAACCTTACGGCGTAGCTGCCGAGCGGGGACTCTTCAAACCTAGATCGCGAATGGCCGCTTCGAGTTGTTCGGCGGTAAAAGGCTTGCTTAAGTACTCGATGAGGCGCTCAGCCGAGAATTGGCTGTGCAGCGTGGCCTTGTCGTAGCCGCTGGATACGATGATGGGAAGCGACGGGTACATCGCGCGCAGCTCTCTGATCAAAGAACCGCCGTGCGAGTCGGGAAGGCCAAGGTCGACGATCGCGGCCTGCGGCGCGCCGCGCAGGAGTGCAAGCTTGTTCTTGGCCTCGGCTGCCGAACCGGCAACTTCGACTTCGTAGCCCATGTCCTCGAGCTGGCTGCTGAGCACCATTTGAATGAGGTCCTCGTCCTCGACGATCAAGATCCGGGCCGGCGCTGCACTCGTGTCAAGAACCTCGCGAAGCTTTGCGGACAAGTTGGCATAGGTAAACGGCTTGGTGATGAGCTGCAGGCCTGGGTCCAGACGCCCATCGTGGACGATGGCATCGCGCGCATAACCGGTGGTGAATAGCACCTTGAGCGCGGGCTTTAAATTGCGCGCCGCTCCCGCGAGTTGCCCGCCGTTCATGCCTCCCGGCAAGCCGACGTCGGTGAACAGCAAGTCTACTTCGGGATGCGCCTGCAACATGCCGAGCGCGGCGCTGCCATTGGCCGCTTCCAGGACACGGTAGCCCAACTCGCGCAGTATCCCGCATGTGTGCGCCCGAACGTCGGCGTCATCTTCGACGGCGAGTATTGTTTCGCTTTCGTGGCCCTTGGCGATTCTCTGCGATGGTTCGGGCGCGGCCGCGGACTCATTCGCGTACAGACGCGGCAGATAAATTCTGACCGACGTGCCTTGACCTGGCTCGCTGGTGATCTTCACATGTCCGCCCGATTGCTTGACGAAACCGTAGACTTGCGACAAACCCAGGCCGGTACCGTGCCCCACATCCTTCGTGGTGAAGAATGGTTCGAACGCCTTGGACACGATTGCCGGTGTCATACCCATACCGCTATCAGTGACCGCCAATACGACGTATTGGCCTGGCATGACTTCCCCTTGCTCGGCGGCGTCGCGTTCAAGGAGCTGGACGTTCGATGTCTCAATGGTGAGCTTGCCGCCATTCGGCATGGCGTCTCGCGCATTGACCGCCAGATTGATGATGGCCATTTCCAGCTGATTGGCATCGATGTTGGTGCGCCACAAGTCCGCCGAGAGCACGGCTTCGATGGATATTTGCTCACCGATGGTTCGGTGCAGCAGGTCTGACATGCCGGCAACCAGCCTGCTGACATCGACAGGTTTCGGATCGAGCGGCTGCTGGCGCGAGAATGCCAGCAACCGTTGAGTAAGCGACGCCGCTCGCTGTGCGCCGCGCATTGCGCTGTCTATGGAAGGCGCGAGGTTCTCGATCGGAAAGCCGGGCTGCCTGATCTGCCGGCGAATGGTTTCGAGGCTGCCGGCGATGATGGTCAGCAGATTGTTGAAATCGTGGGCCACCCCGCCGGTCAATTGCCCGATCCCCTCCATTTTTTGCGCCTGGCGAAGCGCCTCTTCGGCCCGGCGCCGCTCCGTGACATCGACTCCTTCCGGAACGATTGCGACCACTTTATTTTGCGTGCGCACGGGGCGCATTTGGAAGTCGAACCAGCGCCAGCCGCCTTGCGGCAGATTGATGTAGATCTCCTGGCTGACGACTTCTCCTGCCGCTACGATCGGTATGGCACTGCGCACGATTTCGGGCATCCCGGGGGTACCTGAGAACCAAGGCGTTTCCCAGAACGGCTTGCCCACGACGTCCTCAAGACTTGCGTTTATGCCCGCAAGCGCAGTTGCGTTGGCATCGAGCACTATCCCATCCGTCGACATGAAGCCTTGGTATGTATAGCTGGTGCCGAATATGGCGCGCAAGCGCGCTTCCTTGTCGCGCAGGTCCGCCGTTCGATCGGCGACTTGTTTTTCCAAGGACTCATTGAGACGGCGCAGCGCCTCGCCGGATTCGCGCCGCAATGCGGCCACGCTCAGACTGGAGCGGACACGGGCGATCAGCTCTCGCGCACTAAAGGGCTTGATCAAATAGTCGTTGGCACCGGCTGCGAACCCCTCTACTTTGGCCTCCTCGCCGGCGCGTGCCGATAACAGGAGCACCGGCACTTCGCGCAGTTGCGCATTTTGACGAAGCGCCGCGAGCAATTCGAAGCCATCCATTTTCGGCATCATGACGTCCGAGAGCACCAGATCCGGCTTATGGGCTTCGGCCGCATCCAAGGCTTGTTCCCCGTCGCCGACCGCCTCGACCTGAAAGCCGGCGGCGGTGAGGAGTTTTTGTAAATACGTGCGCATGTCGATGTTGTCATCCGCGATCAGCAGCCGTTGTCCGGCCGCACCGCTGATCGGCTCGACAACGCTGATCTCCGAGGTGCTCATGGAGGTGATGGTTCCGGCTTCCGGCGCGCCATTCGACAACCAGCTGAGCGCCTCTTCGATAAAGGCCTGGGCACGCGTTTCCAATGAGCTCGTGATCGTGTGCTGAGCTATTTTGTCCGCCGGCAAGTGGCTGTGTCCAAAAAGCAAGGACACCGTAAATACGCTTCCCAAACCGAGCTCGCTGTCGACGCGGATAGTGCCGCCGTGGGATTTGACCAGCTCCATGACGAGCGCCAGTCCTATGCCGCTGCCTTCCATGGAGCGTCCTCTGGCACCCTCGACGCGGCGAAATCTATCGAACAAGTGGGGAAGCTCGGCGGCTGGTATGCCGGTCCCCGTGTCGCGCACGGCAATTTCCGCGCTACCGCCATCGGCCGACACGCGGGTCTCGACCGCGATTTCGCCCTCGAAGGTGAATTTGAAGGCGTTCGAGAGCAAATTGAGAATGACTTTTTCCCACATGTCTCGGTCGATATAGACCGGCTGCGGCAAGGGCGCGCAATTGATGGTGAGCCTCAAATTCGCCCGTTCCACGGCGGACCGGAAACTGGAGGCCAGGGCCGCCGTATAGGAGTTAATATCGAGCGGCTCAAATACCGCTTGCATGCGGCCCGCCTCGATGCGGGAAAAGTCCAAGAGAGTATTGACCAGTTTCAGAAGCCTGATGCCGTTGCGGTGCGCGATATTCACGAGCTGACGGTGTTCGATCAGCGGTTGGCTATCGGACCGATTGAGCACGTCCTCGAGCGGCCCCAGCATGAGCGTCAGCGGCGTGCGAAATTCGTGACTCACGTTCGAGAAGAACGCGGTCTTCGCGCGGTCCAGCTCCGTCAATGCATCGGCGCGGCGCCAGGCTTCTTGATAGGCCTGCGCATTGGCGAGACCCGAGGTGATCTGCCCGGCGACCAGGCTGATGAATCCCAAATAGGCATCATCCATCCGGCGGTACGGATTGATTCCTGCGACCAGGAAGCCGGCCGGAATGTCCTGCCCTTGCTGTGCGATGGGCGCGATAATCGCTTCGCGCGGCGATTTGTCCCATGCGCCTGTGGGCATCGCGGAAAAACGGTCCTTCAAATCACTGACGCTCAGCACCGTGCGGCGCGAGAGGATTTCATCGGCCGGCCAAATCGAGCCAGGGTCCTTCGGATCGATCGTTGCAGGGGCGATCGGATGATCTGGGCCGATGCCGCTGCTGCAGGCCAAAGAAGCGTTCCCGCCTTGATCGAACAAATATGTCAGGGTGAACGGCAGGTCTTTGAGATTGTCGTTAAGCTGGCGCTGCACCGCTTGAAGCACCGCCGGCATGGTGTTGTTGCGCGCAATGTCAGCGGCAATTTCACGCAAGCTGAACAGACGCCGCTCGCCGATGATACGTTCGGTTTCTTCGGTAACAACGCACAACATGCCGACGACCCTGCCCTCATCATCCGCAAGGGGCGAATAGGAAAACGTGTGATACGTTTCTTCCGGATAGCCGCTGCGCTCGAGAAACAGCAGTAGTCCCTCATCCCAAGTGGCTTCGCCGCTATTGAGAACGTGTTCGATGCGCGGGCCGATGTCGGGCCAGATTTCCTCCCAAACCTCGCGCGCTGAGCTGCCCAAGGCCCACTGCTGCTTCACGCCCAGCGTCGGTGCATACGCATCGTTGTAGAACATGGTGAGTTTCGGTCCCCAGCACATCCACATTTGGTAGCGCGACGTGAGCAGGATGCGCACCACGGTCTTCAGGCTTTGCGGCCACGATTGCGGTGGACCTAAGGGCGTCTCCTGCCAGCGTTTCGCACGCATGATCTTGCCGACGGCGCCGCCGCCCGCCAGAAAATCGGCACCCGACGGAGTGGCCGTCTCTCTATCCGGTTGCATAAGGTTTGCGAAATATCCCCAGGGCGTCTAGTGCGCCGCAATAACATTATTTCAAATATTCGAAAGCGTGCAATGACCCGGCCACCAACGTGACTATTGCAGCGCAGCATCCGCGCGGGCACGCCGCAGTGCAATGCCGAGAAGAATGAATGTGGCTGCGAGGCAGAGGTAGGCAAACAAATTTCCGACGGCGGTGTACACCGTGTGTCCGCCCTCCAGGCCGGCCGCTGTGACCAGGACGCCGTCCGCCGCTCTCGGGTGACGATAAGGATCGTCCGCATAGGTTTTGCGGAGAACGCGGCCATTTGGATCGATGAGGGCGGACACGCCGGAATTTACCGCCCGGACCATGCTCACGCGCAATTCCACGCTTCCGAAGACCGCAAGCGCCAGGTGTTCCCAGGGCTCCGTATCCGCTCCGAACCAGGAGTCACTGGTCAGGTTAACGAGCAAGTTCGGGTGCAATTGCCCGACACCGCGCAGGAATCCTTGCAATATATCCTCATAGCAAATAACCGGGGCCAATCGCCAGATTTTCTCGTCGGACCCGCGCAAGGAAATCGCAGCCGGTCCGCTACCCGCGGTGAAACGGCCGGCCCCGGCGGGCAAGAACTTTCTCAACCAGGGAAAGGCATCGATGCCGGGAACGTATTCGCCGAAAGCGAGTAGGCGGACCTTGTCGTAGCGGCCCGCGACCCTTCCGTCTTTGTCCAGCAGAATTGCCGAGTTAAATGCATCCTCGCGCGCCTCGTCGTACATTTCTGCACCGATGAGGGTGGGTACGGTAAATCCACGGCGGATCATGGCAAGAGAATCCGGAGAAAAATCCGCGTCGAAGGCCCGTGGCACGGCGATCGGAAAACTGCCCTCGCTCCACACCAGCAGTTGTGCGCCTTCCCGCTCTAGGCGCCGCGATTGCTCCTGCAATGCGGTCAATTGCCGAAGCGCCTCGTCGCGAGAGAATTCGCCGTCGATGGTATAGGCAAAGTTGGGTTGGACCAGGCCGACCTTCAAGGCGGGCGCATGCGCGATGAGCGCATCGACTTGCCGCATTCGCACGCCGCCGAACAGTAACGCGGCAGCCAGCAGGGCCGCGCAAGCAAGCGCCGGATAGCGAGCGGCACGAGCATCTAAAATCAGGTCGTAGAGCGCCCCGTTGACCATCATCAGCAAAGCCGTAACTCCCAGCGGGCCGGTCAATTCGCTGATTTGGATGACCAGCGGATGCCACGCTTGACTGATGTATTGGCCGCATGGAAATAGTTGCGGCACCAGAAGTTCACAGCTGACCATGGCGAGAGGTCCGAGCAGGGCCATGGGCACCCGTAGCCGCGCGCGGATGGCGCAAACCGCGGCAGTAAAGAGCAAGAAAATAATGGCTCGCGTGGCGCAGAAAAGCACGAAGACGGCCGCGGCCCCCACCCACGGAAAATCCGCGAAGCGGCGCATTACGTCGATCAGCCAATAAAAGCCGCCGCCGGTTTCGATGAGTCCCGCCCACCAACCCAGGAACAGCGCGCGCCGCAAGTTGCCGGCGCGTTCGATCGCTATAAACATCGGCACCGCCGCGATCCAGCCTAAGACGGACAAATCAAATGGAGTAACGGCTAAAAACCACAGGCAGCCGCTTAAGGTGCACAAAGCCAATGCGCCGTAAAAATTCAAGTTTCGCATGCGATCCTAAAAGTCATTGCAGTTCGCCGCCGCCCATCATCTCGGGTATTCTGGGGCCCAATCATGCAAGAAAGATACGAACCTGCCGCTGTCGAAGCGGAGGCCCAACACTATTGGGACCATCACCATAGCTTTGAGGCCAAAGAAGACGACACCCGAGAGAAGTATTATTGCTTGTGCATGTTCCCGTATCCAAGCGGCCGCTTGCATATGGGACACGTGCGCAATTACACCATAGGAGACGCGCTGGCGCGCTTCATGCGCATGAATGGACGCAATGTACTGCAGCCGATGGGTTGGGACGCCTTCGGATTGCCGGCCGAGAATGCGGCCATCGCCAATCATGTACCGCCGGCCAAATGGACATTCGACAACATCAGCCACATGAAGCGGCAGCTCAAGTCGCTTGGCTACGGCTTGGATTGGAGCCGCGAGCTCACGACCTGTCGTCCTGAATACTATCGATGGAACCAGTGGCTGTTTCTGCGCATGTTGGAAAAAGGCATCGCGTATCAAAAAACAGGCATCGTCAATTGGGACCCGGAAGATAAGACCGTGCTGGCGAACGAGCAGGTCATCGATGGCCGCGGCTGGCGCACCGGCGCGATCATCGAGAAGCGGGAAATCCCGATGTATTACCTCAAGATCACGGCATATGCCGAAGACTTGCTCGATTCGTTGCAGAGCATGCCGGATTGGCCAGAACGGGTGCGAGCCATGCAGGCCAATTGGATCGGCAAGAGCGAGGGAATTCGCGTGGGCTTTCCCCATACGATCGGCGAAGGCGGCGTGCTGCATGCCTTCACGACTCGCGCCGACACCATCATGGGCGTGACCTTTTGCGCAGTCGCTGCCGAACATCCGCTCGCCGCCCATGCCGCGAAGGGCAATGCGAAATTGCAGGCATTCATCGAGGAGTGCAAACGCGGTCCTGCGGCCGAAGCGGAGCTGGCAACTCAAGAAAAGAAAGGCATGCCGACGGGGCTGCACGTCACGCATCCGATCAGCGGCGATCCTCTGCCGGTGTGGGTGGGAAATTACGTGCTGATGAGCTACGGCGACGGTGCCGTGATGGGGGTGCCGGCGCACGATGAGCGGGACTTCGAATTTGCCAAGAAATACGGATTGCCGATCAAGCAAGTCATCGATGTCGAAGGACGCGCGTACTCGTTGGCGGCTTGGCAGCCTTGGTACTCGGAGCATGGGCGCAGCGTGAATTCCGGGCGCTATGATGGATTGGAATACGATGCCGCGGTCAACGCGGTTGCCGCGGACCTGAGCAGAAATGGGTTGGGCGAAAGGCGAACCACCTGGCGATTGCGGGATTGGGGCATATCGCGTCAGCGGTACTGGGGTTGCCCGATTCCCATCACCCATTGCAAGGTCTGCGGTGCGGTGCCGGTACCCGATGAGCAGCTGCCCGTGGTTCTGCCGACCGGCTTGGTCCCCGACGGCAGCGGCAATCCGCTTTTGAAAGATCCGGATTTCCTGAACGTCAAGTGCCCCAAGTGCGGTGGCGACGCGCGCCGCGAGACCGACACGATGGATACCTTCGTGGACTCGTCATGGTATTTCCTGAGATTTGCGTGCGCCGACAATGACCAGGCCATGCTTGATTATCGAGTTCAATATTGGCTCCCCGTCGATCAGTACATCGGCGGTATCGAGCACGCCATTCTGCATTTGTTGTATGCGCGCTTCTGGACTCGATTCATGCACGACATGGGCGCCGTGCCGTTCAAGGAACCGTTCGCCCGCCTGTTCACGCAGGGCATGGTGCTGAACGAAGTGTTCTTTCGCAAGCCTGAGTCCGGCCGGCTGCAATACTTCAATCCAACTGATGTCACGATCAGCACCGATAAGGCGACGCAACGCCGCGTCGCCGTGCTGCGCGAAGACGGAAAAGAAGTGGAGTCGGGCGGTGTCGTGACCATGTCCAAGTCAAAGAACAACGGCGTGGATCCGCAATCATTGGTGGACGAGTTCGGCGCAGATACCGCGCGCCTATTCATGATGTTTGCCGCGCCTCCGGAACAAACCCTCGAGTGGTCCGATGAAGGGGTGCAAGGCTCCTATCGTTTTGTCAAGCGCCTGTGGAAAGCCGTGTACGAACACGTCTCGCAGGGCCCGCCGGCGCCGCTCGACAAGTCGGCGTTGACCGAGCCGCAGCGGGCTATTCGCAAGCAAGCACATCAGACATTGGCAAAGGTCACCGATGATATCGGTCGACGCCGAACGTTCAATACAGCGATTGCCGCCGTCATGGAGCTGCTGAATGCGCTGGCAAAGTTCCCGCACGCTTCGGCGCAGGACCGCGCGGTTTCGCAGGAGGCATTGGAAATTGCGGTGCTGGCGCTGTCGCCAATCATCCCGCACGTGACGCATGCGTTGTGGCAGTCCCTGGGACATCGGACGGCGCTCATCGAGGAGCCCTGGCTCAAGGTCGATACCGAGGCGTTGCAGTCATCCAGTGTGCAGATGGTCGTGCAGGTAAATGGCAAGCTACGCGGCCATATTTCCGTCGCTGTAGACGCCGGCGAAGCCGCGATCCGCGACACCGCGCTTTGCGATGCCAATGTTCGTAAGTTTATCGGCCCCTCGGCGGTGCGCAAAGTCATCATCGTACCCGGCAAGCTCGTGAACATCGTGGTGTAATGCCCTGTGGCCACCGCCCAGTACTCGATCCTCTTTAGCGTCTGTGCACTGACGGCGTGCGGGTTCCGACTTGCCGGCAGCGAGCCGTTGCCGGCGGTCATGGCACGTCCCTTCTTGTCCCTCAAAGACCCGTATACCGACTTCGCGCGCGAATTCGAGCACCAGCTCAAAAGCTCGGGTGCTACCTTGCAGCTGAATTCCGCCGCCGCCACCGCGACCGTCGAAGTCACCAAGGACCTGGTGCAGCAACGCACGCTCGCGGTATCGGCCAAAAATATTCCGACCGAATATGAACTCACCTACACCGTCACTTTCGGTGTGCACGGCGGCGGTAAGGAATTGCTCGCGCCGCAGACCATCAGCCTATCGAAAGATTTCAGCTACGATGAAACGCTGCAGCTTGCCAAGGAACACGAGGCGGATATCTTGCGCCAGCAAATGGCGCGTGATCTGGTGTCGATTGCATTGCGCCGGCTGACGAGCTTGAAATAGCGCAGCGCCCAAGCCGCCGTGTTACTGGTCAACGCCATCGATCGGCTTTCCCTGCAAGTATTGTTGGATCGCTACCATTTGGCCTTACAGCTGGTGGCGCCCAATGAAATCATCCCCGGTTCCTATTGGGGTGAGCGCGAGGCAGGATTGATAGGAGCCAAGATATTTGCGCGGCTGGACACCCCGGTACATTCGGTGCTTCACGAGGGGGCTCATTTCATCTGTATGACCCCGGAGCGGCGCGCGGGGCTGGATACCGATGCGGGCGGCGATGATGCGGAAGAAAATGGCGTTTGTTACCTGCAAATCATATTGGCCCAATCGCTGCCCCAGGTTGGGGAAGCGCGCATGTGCCGCGATATGGATGAGTGGGGTTATACATTCAGGCTGGGCAGCGCTGCGCAATGGTTTTCTGAAGATGCCGCGGATGCCCGCGACTGGCTGATGCGCCACGGCCTGCTCGATTCGAGTAGCCGCCCCACGTATGTCTGCCGATAGCGCGTATCGCATGACGCGCCGCACCGCGCGGGCTGTAGTTTCGGCACTCAGGGAAGGACGCGCGCGGCTTGGATTTTTTGCAGCGAATGTCCCTGCTTCGTTTGGGTCTTTCGAACGGCACGCCGATATTGCGTACGGTGCCGATCCGCAACAGCAGCTGGATGTGTATGTGCCGGAAAAGCCCGCCGGCGCACCGCGTCCCGTCGTGGTTTTTTGGCACGGTGGGCGCTGGAGCTTCGGCGACAAAGCCGAGTATCGCTTTGTCGGTGCGGCCCTCGCGGAGTCAGGATATCTCGCCGTGGTCGCGAACTATCGTCACTATCCGCAAGTGAAAATGCCGGGATTCATGAGCGATGCCGCGCGCGCGGCGCTGTGGGCTGTTGCGCATGCCGTTGAGTATGGCGCCGACGCTCAGCGCTTGTATCTGATGGGTCATTCGGCTGGGGCGCATATGGCTGTGCTGCTGGCGCTCAATGGCACTTATTTCGCGGCGGCCGGCCTGCCGCCCCCGCGCATCGCCGGGGTTGTCGCCCTGTCGGGACCGTATAATTTTTTGCCGCTGCGCGAGCACGACGTTCAAGACATGTTCGGACCGCCGCAGATCTATGCGCAATCGCAGCCCGTCAACTTCGTGCGCGCGGATGCCCCGCCAATGCTGCTGGTCCACGGGCTGGACGACGCCACGGTATGGCCGGAAAATTCCCGCAACCTCGCCGCCGCATTGAGCGCTCTCGGGGCCCCCGTGAGCCTAAAGCTCTATCCGCACGTCTCGCATGGCGATACCGTCGCGGCGTTGACGCCTTTGCGGCGCCGCCGAGCCCGTACGCTCGCTGACATCAGGGCATTTATCGACGAAAGTGAGCTGGGCGCCTAGGGCTAGGCCCCGACAGGGGCCGGCGCCGTCATCGCGTAGACCCGGCCAAAGCGATTTGCAAGAAACGCCTTGAGCTTGATTTCTTCCTGGCGGATCAGTCCCGCCTGAGGCAGTTCGCCCGCGCTCAGCATGTCGAGCACCGCGCAAATACCCCCCGCAGTCGTGATCTGAATGGCGCTGCGAACCCTTCCGCCGATGGGTGCCGAGTAGATTTTATTGGCGTAGGTCTCTTGCATCAGCTGCCCACCCCGCATGCCGCTCACGGTGACGAATACAATCACTACATCTTGCAGGGTGATGGGCACGGCATTCTCGAGAATATCTTTGAGCAGTTCGCGCCGGTCCCGCAGCCGCAGATCGTTCAACAGCGCCTTCATGATGGCCGCATGACCTGGATAGCGAATGGTGCGGTAGTTGAGGTTGCGAACCTTACCGGCCAGGGTCTCGCACAAGGTGCCGAGCCCGCCCGAGGTATTGAACGCCTCATACAAAATGCCATCGAGCGAGAACTCTTCGAGTTCTTCCAGCGGCTGGGTTTCTTTCACGTGACCATTCACGATGGCTTCGCACGGTTCGCAATATTCGTTGATGACGCCGTCCGTGCTCCAGGTCAGATTGTAGTTGAGGGCGTTGGAGGGAAATTTCGGCAACGCGCCGACCCGCATGCGAACATCATTGAGTTCGTCGAAATGGGAAGCGAGGTCACTGGCGACGATGGTGATGAAACCGGGCGCCAACCCGCATTGGGGAACGAAGGCCGTGCGTGCGCCCGCGGCCAGTTGCTTGACCGCTCGGGTGCTGGCCACATCCTCTGTCAAATCCAGGTAGTGAGCGCCGGCGCTCTTGGCCGCCTCGGCGATCAGCCGCGTCGCGTAATAGGGTGCGGCGGACAGCACCGCAAATTTGCCGTTCAGTACCTTACCTAATTCATCGCCCTGGGTAATGTCGGCCGCGACCTTGGTGATGGCGGCGGAGGTTTCGAGCCGGTCGAGCTGGGATGCCGAACGATCGATCACGGTTACCGCGTAATCACCGCAGCCGCCCAGAAACTCGGCGATCATTGAACCAATTTTGCCCGCGCCTACGACCACAACATCTTTCATTTTCGTCTCCCAGTAACCAGCCATTTTTATGCGGGCGCACTGCAAAGGGTAGGGTCGTTTCGACGTTTCTCAGGTATATTTACGCCATAATGCAGGGCTTAATAGGCGAAATGACATGGACCCCATCGACGAGAAGCTAATTTCGGCTTTGAAGGAGAATGGCCGCGCGTCCACGGCCAAGCTCGCAAGATTGGTTGGCCGCTCGCGTACCAGCGTTCAAAGCCGGATCGAACGGTTGGAAAAGCAGGGAATCATTACCGGTTACGGCGTTCGCTTGGCGCCCGAACATGGTCTTGGCGCGGTTCGCGCCCATGTGATGATTAAAGTGGGCCCCAAAGAGGCTCGATCCGTGACCGCCGCACTGCGCGAAATATCGCCGGTGCGGGTGCTGCATTCGGTCAGCGGTGATGTGGACTTGATCGCGGTGGCGGTCACGGCATCGGTCGCCGAGATGGATCAAGTCATCGACCGCATAGGCGCGCTGGACGGGGTGGAACGCACCACCTCATCCATCATCCTGTCGACGAAGTTCGACCGATGAGATCGCCGCAATCTCTGCGCGTCTTGCTGCCGACGATGGGAAGCGCGGGCGATGTGCATCCGTTCATCGCGCTTGGCGCGGCGCTCCAAGCGCGGGGCCATCGAGCCACCATACTCACCAATCCGATTTTTCAGGAGCTCATCGAGGCGCAAGGCATTGGGTTTATTCCCGTGGGAAGCGTTGCCGAGGCTAACGCGGCAATTGCGAATCCGGAGCTGTGGCATTTGCGCAAGGGCTTCAAGGTGATCGCGCAGGTGATCGTGCCGGCGATCGGGGAGATCTATCGATTGATAGAAAAGCACGCCGATGGCAGCACCGTCGTTGCGTTCTCCAGCTTGGCATTCGGCGCTCGGGTGGCGCAAGAAAAGCTGGGAGTGCCGAGCGCTTCCGTGCATCTGCAGCCCAGCGTCATTCGCACACTTGCAGACCAAGGCATGATGGGCAACGTGAGGCTATCGGCCTCTCGCCCCAAGTGGTTCAAACAAGGCTTGTTCCGCCTGGTTGATTCGATGATTTTGGATCGGAGACTCAAAGAACCTCTAAACCAGCTGCGGCGCACCTTGAACTTAAGGCCGGTGGATCGAGTCATGCATCGCTGGATGCACTCGCCCGACTTGGTAATCGCCTTTTTCCCAGCGTGGTTTGCCGCACCCCAGCCTGACTGGCCCGCGAATACTCACACGGTTGGATTCCCGTTATGGGACGCCGCCGATGCCGCGCCTTTGCTCGAGGCAGAGGAATTTTTGGCTGCGGGGAAACCGCCGCTGATCTTCACGCCGGGGTCCGCGGGATCCACCATGCAGCGATTCTTTAAGGAATCCGTGGCGGCTGCCAGCCGTCTGGGTTTGCGTGCCATGCTGGTGACCAACTACCCGGAGCAGGTTCCGAAGCATCTGCCGCCGAACATAAAAGTATTCGGATATCTTCCGTTCAGTCAGGTTTTGCCCCGGGCCGCGCTCCTGGTGTATCACGGCGGTGTGGGTACCCTGGCGCAGGGAATCAAAGCCGGCGTACCGCACCTCGTGGTACCCCATGGCTACGATCAGTTCGACAGCGGTTGGCGCATTGAACGCTTAGGCTTGGGCCGCAGCATCCCCGAGCGGCGCTATCGCGCAGGCCGTGTGGTGTCGGCGATTCAAAGCATCCTGGACGATGATGCATCCATCCAAAGGCGCACGGAGCTTGCGTCCCGCATCGACTCGGGGGGTGCCGTTGCGCGCGCATGCGCGTTGATCGAGGGTTTGGGCCAGCGAAGGGCTAGATAAAAAACGGCGTGGATTTTTGAAGCCCACGCCGCCGGGATATCGCACCAGCGGGGGAGTTGGCTGGCTTGCCGGCGCGAAATTCTCCTAAACGAGGACTACATCCTGCCAAAACCGCGCCAGAGTGGAAGGTACTCTTTGTACGTTAGGGTGAGACTTTAATCATTTGTCACAACTAGAAAATTGTGCTACCGGGCGAGCCTTCAGGCCACCGTCGAGGCCGCGGCGCGCGGTTGCCGCAAACGCCATACGACAAAAAAGGCGATGACGGTGAGTGCCAATGTGACGCAGCTGAACCAGAAATCCTTTCGCATGCCGGGCGTGAACGCCATTGCAATCAGCACTGCGCCCATGCACCCGATGGCGGCGTAGCTTAAGTACGGGAAAAACCACATGGTGACCGCCGGTTCCGGCTCCTTGGCCAGTTCGCGCCGCCGCCGCAAAGCGATTTGCGCCGCGGCGGTAGTCATGTAAACGAATACGATGAGAGCCCCGGAGGAACTCACTAGAAAATCGAACACCTTTTGAGGCGCCTCGGTTGCCGCAATAATCCCGAGAAATCCGGCGGCCGCTCCGATCAGTACCGACACCACCGGCACGCGCCGTTGGTTCAATCGCACGAAAGACTGCGGGGCATCGCCGTGTTCAGCGAGGATAAACAACACCCGGGAGCTGACGTAGAAGGCCGAATTCAAGCAGGACAGTACGGCGGTAAGAATCACGAAGCTCATGATTGTCCCGGCCCACGGCACGTGCATCGCGTTGAGTGCCAAAGTAAACGGCGATTCGCCGGAACGAACCTGATTCCAGGGGATTACCGACACGATCAGGGATATCGACAGCACATAGAATACTAGAATTCGCCAAATCACGGTCGTGGTCATCTTGGCGATCGCGCGGCCGGGCTGCGCGGATTCCGCCGCCGCCACGGTGGTGATTTCCGCGCCCGTCATGGCGAAGAACACCGTGGGCACGGCCGCGAGCACGGCCATCCAGCCGCGCGGAGTAAAACCGCCGTAATCGACCAGATTCGCAAACGTTGCGCCCGTGGGCGAGGTCCAGCCGAACGCGTAAGAGGCCGCGATGACGACGAATGCCACGATTGCCGCGACTTTGATGGAGGCGAACCAAAATTCAAACTCCGCATACGAGCGCGCCGACATGAGATTGACGGCGGTCATGATGCTCATCAAAACAATGCCGATTTGCAGCTGAGAGAGCGGCAGCCAGTAATGCAGAATTTTCGCCCCTGCGATGGCTTCCACCGGGACGACGATGACCCAGAAATACCAGTACAACCATCCCACCACGAACCCCGCGCCATCGCCCAATCCCGAACGAGCGAACTCCGTGAATGAGCGCACATGCGGGAGAGCGGTCGCCATTTCTCCCAGCATGCGCATGACCAACAGAATCAGGAGTCCCGTGATCGCGTAACTGATGAAAGCCGCCGGGCCGGCGGCAATGATCGAGGTGCTGCTGCCGACGAAAAGGCCGGCTCCAATAATGCCGCCGATGGAGATCATCGCTAAATGTCGGCGTTGCAATGATTGGCTGAGCTGCCGCGGCGGTGCGGACTGATTAGCGATGCTGCGCTCGGTCATCATACGATCCTCGGGTTATACTCGCCGTATACTACGCACATCGCGTTTCCATCGGTCTACAAAGCACGCAGAAAATCAATGAGTGCTTGGTTGACTTCGTGCGGGCGCTCCTGCTGCGTCCAATGACCGCAACCCGGCAGCATGATGGTGCCTCGAAGCTGGGGTACATAGCGAGCAAGGTCTGCGATGACTTCCTTCATTCGCGGGAAGGCCACGACAAGGTCAAGCTCGCCGGCCATGTACAGCGCCGGCACGCTCACGCTCGCGCCGCTGTACGGCGCCATCAGTTCCCAATTGCGATCGATATTGCGATACCAATTCAGTCCGCCGCGAAAACCGGACTGTTGGAATTGCCGCACATAGAAATCCATGTCCGCCTCGGTGAGCCAGCCCGGCAGCACGTCCGGGTCCGGCATGCGAGTGAGGAATCCGCCGTCTCGCGCCACCATGCCGACGCCCGAGGCGGAGGCGCTCGGGGTCCGCCTCGGCACATCGCCGGATGCCGAAAACAAAATCTTGCGAAGCGAGACCCGCGTGTCAGCCTCGAGTTCTGCTTCGGCGGCGCCGGGTGCTTGAAAGTAAAGTTGGTAAAAAAGTGCCTCGGCATTTTGGGGCATCAGCGTCGTCGGCGCGGCGCTGCCGCGAGGGCGATACGGGACACTGAGACCCACCACGGCTCGAAATCGATCCGGGCGCATGAGCGCCGCATGCCAAGCGACCGGAGCGCCCCAGTCATGGCCGACAATCACGGCGGTTTTTTCGCGCAGCGAATCCAGAACACCGACCATGTCGCCCACCAGGTGAAATAAGGTATAGCGTTCGATCTCGGCGGGCCGCTCGGTGTTGCCATAGCCGCGCATGTCGGGGGCGACCGCATGAAATCCCGCCTCGGCGAGCGCCTTTAATTGGTGACGCCACGAATACCATGACTCCGGAAATCCATGGCACAGGAGCACCAACGGTCCGCTGCCTTGCTCGGTAATCTGCATGCGGATACCGTTGGCCTGGATGCTGCGCTGAGTTGGATTCATGCGGGTAGCGTACCAGACCCAAAACCGCCGGTAACTTACGGCTTCCCTAAGCTCATGGAGCCCAGCTTTGTCTCCAGCTCGGGACCGAAGTAAGCCTGCGGCTTGGACGATTCCACCTGTTCGCGCCGTTCGCGCGCGCTGATCGCGGACTTGGCGGTTTCAAACGCATCCCGCAATGAGCGGGCGCCGGGCAGTGCGTCGCGATAAAACGCCTCGCCGAAATACGTCAGATCCTGGTCGCTCGAGCAGCCAAATGAAGTGCGATCAGCCGCCGCGGCGGCAATGATGATGGTCTGCGGATTTTTCAGCGAGTCGATAAAGCCCCCCGCGTAGCAAGCCGAAATAATGATCACGCGCCACTTGATGCGCGAATCGCTCAGCGCCTCGTTGAGATCGGCACCCGTCAAATCATTGAGCGGCAGCTGCGCATTCGACACCGCGATGATCTGATCCTCTGAGCCGTGGGAGGACAGCGATAAGAACAGCACATCGCGATCCACATTCATATGCGCGGCAAGCCGCAGGAGCGCGTACTTGAGCCCCGCTACGCTGGCCAAGGGCAGGCTTTCCAAGTCGCGTTCATCATTGACCAGCAATAATGCTCTGCCATCCATTCCATAGCGCTCGGATAGAACGCGAGAGGCCAAGGCGATTTCCTGAGAAAATACCTTCTGCTCGCCGACTCCGGCAAAACCGAGAAAGAAAGCTTTCGGACGCGCCGAGCCGTCCGCCGCGAGAGCGGCGAGGGCACTATCAATGCGAGCCGGCTGCTCGAACAAAATCGTCTCCGCGTCGGCCTGTGTCTCACTGTCGGCGGCGGCTGCTTCTATTTCCTGCGAGGCAAATATGTCGGGGATGACGTCCAGCGCATTCGTGGCCCAGATAAAAGCGACGATGAAAATGACGCCGGACGCGGTTGCCGCGAGTTGCGACTTGCCCGTGAAGTCGCGTAAACCCCTCGCCATGTACGCGAGCGAGTAGCCGATTCCGGCGATAGCGGCTACCCAAACCCAAACCAGCGTGAGATATGGGACCGCGGCGGCCAGCACCAAAAGCACGGGCACCAAGCCGAGAACGAGCACCAGCACTGTCCCGAAGCGCAAGGTCGGCTTCGACATCAGGCGCATCAAGGACGCCAACGCCAAGATCGCCAAGGCATACCAAGCGAATAAGGGGATGCCGGCGGAAAAAAATTGGGGACTAGGCTGGGCTTCCCATCGGTTGATCGCGACCCATAACAGAAGCCAGAACACACCTAAGCAAGCGGCAAATGGGACGGCGCCGCGAGGCGGAAGTGCGCCGACTTTTCGTAATGTCCACAGCCGCCCCAACGCAGCAAAATGCGAGTTTTCCATGCTGCGATGATAACTTGCCCAGGAGAAGTGTTGCGCGCGACCTGCTATCGGCGGGATGATGCAAGGCGCACTCGCGCGGGAGGGATTATTGGCTATTTATAGGTTGGGAGATGATTCGCCGGTGGTGTCCGCGACCGCGTATATCGCGCCGAATGCCACCGTGGTCGGCAAGGTCATTCTCGCTGAGAATTCAACGGTCTGGTTCGGCGCCACGCTGAGAGGCGATAACGAAACCATCAGCATCGGCGCCGAGAGCAACGTGCAGGACTCGGCGGTGTTGCACACCGATCCGGGTTTTCCCATGTCCATCGGGCCGCGCGTGTCGATCGGCCACCAAGCCATGATGCACGGCTGCACGGTTGGCGAGGGCACATTGATCGGCATTCAATCGATTGTTCTCAACGGCGCCACGATCGGCAAGGGCTGCCTGGTCGGCGCGGGCGCGCTCATCACGGAACGCAAAGTATTTCCGGACGGCACCCTCATTATCGGAGCGCCGGCCAAAGCGGTGCGCGAACTTAGCGAAGAGGAACGGCAGAACTTGCTTAACGTGGCAAAGAATTATGCGGAGCGCGGCGCTTACTACCGAAGTCATCTGCTCGCAATCACGGATTAGAAAATTTTTCTCACGGGCGTTCTGCTGTGCGGTGCTAGTATTCTCCGCTTCCTAAACTCACTTACATGGGAGAGAAGCGAATGGCCGATGAACGAGATCCAGGCTTCAGCAGGCGCAATTTTGTGCAGAGTGCCGTTTCCGGCGCGGCTTTGGCGGCGCTGCCCATGGGGGCGTTCGCGGCGGGCAGTGAAGCGGACAAGTCCGCGGTACTGGCGCAAATCCCAAAGATGCATGATGCGAACATCAAGCGTTTGCAAGATTGGATAGCCTTGCCTTCGATTGCCGCCGAAAATAGGAATTTTCCGCAGGGTCCGGAATACATGGCAAAGCTCGCGCAGGATGCGGGATTTACCGATGTGAAGCTGATCCCGACGTCGGGCAAATCAGGCGTTTTCGGCAAGATCGACGCCGGCGCGAAAACCACCATGGCGATTTATTTCATGTACGACGTGAAACAGTTCATCCCGGAGGAGTGGAGTTCGCCGCCGCTCGAGGCGCGACTGGTGCAGAAGGAAGGCTTGGGAACCGTGTGCATGGGGCGTGGAGCGGTCAATCAAAAGGGCCCGGAAAACTCTTTTTTGAGCGCTCTCATGGCGTTCAAGGCCGCCGGAAAGAAGCTCCCCGTCAATCTGGTGCTGGTGTGCGAGGGCGAAGAGGAGATCGCTTCCCCGCATTTTCAGGAAGTGGTGAAAAGTCCTGAAGTGATGGCGCAGTTGAAAAAGTGCGTGGGGGTCTTCATGCCGCAGGCCGGCCAAGATCGAGATGGCGGGGTCGAGGTATCGTTGGGCGCCAAGGGAGTGGTTGAACTGGAACTCATTTCCAGCGGCGAGAAGTGGGGCCGCGGTCCTGCGCACGATGTGCATTCAAGCCTCGAGGCGCAAGTGGATTCCCCGAGCTGGCATTTGGTCCAGGCGCTGAACACGCTGATTGAAAAAGATGGACACACGCCGGCCGTGGAAGGCTTTTTCGAAAAGGCCAAGCCGCTGACGGCGGCGCAAGAGCAAATGATCCGAGACCACGCCGCAAAGTCAGCGGAGAGCACGGTCAAGAAGGCGCTCGGCGTGCAGCACTGGGTACACGATAAGAATTGGGTGGACTCATTGATGTTGTTGGAATCCCGGCCGACCATCAACATCGAAGGATTGGTGGCAGGCTATACGGGTCCCGGCGGCAAAACGGTGCTTCCGCACAAGGCAGTGGCCAAAATAGACATGCGGCTCGTACCCGACATGACGGCAGCCGATACGCTCGCCAAGCTCAAAGCGCATCTGGCCAAAAACGGCTTCGCCGATATCGAAGTCAATATGAGCGGCGGATACAACCCGACGCAAACCGATCCGGAGAGCAAGCTGATCAAAACGCAGATCGCGACCTATAAGAAACTCGGCGTCGATCCGCAACTCTGGCCGCGCTCCGCTGGATCATGGCCGGGATACGTGTTCACCGACGCACCCTTGAGCCTGCCGGCGGGTCATTTCGGTTTGGGCCATGGAACCGGTGCGCACGCTCCCGACGAATATTATTTGATCGACTCCACGAATCCTAAGGTGCAGGGCCTAGACGGAGCAGTCGCCTCCTTCGTGGAGTATCTGTACGCGCTCAGCTGAAAGGCAGCGCGCGGCGTGAATGCTTAAGGAGCGGGCGGCGCCGTGGGCGGTGCTCGCTCCTTATGACCCTCGCTATTACGCCTGCTAATCGAAGATGTTGCCGTACTTTTCACGCAGGACGGTCTTCTGCACCTTGCCGGTGCCGCCCACGGGAAGGGATTCCAAGAATATCACCTCCTCCGGTACCCACCACTTGGCCATCCGCTCGGCGAGGAATGCGAGGATGTCATGCTGCTCCAAGCTGTGTCCCGGCTTGCGAACGACGAATAGCAGCGGCCGTTCCTGCCATTTAGGGTGCTTCACGCCGATGACGGCCGCCGCCGCGACGGCCGGGTGTCCGATGGCGGTGTTCTCCAGGTCTATCGAACTGATCCACTCGCCGCCGGTCTTGATTAGGTCTTTGGCACGGTCCCTGATTTGCAGAGTGCCGTGGGAATCAATGGTCGCGATATCGCCCGTGGGAAACCACCCGTCCTCAAGCGGCGAGGTGTCATTCTTGTAGTAGTCACTCACTATCCAATGTCCGCGCACCAGGAGTTCGCCTTGCGATCGGCCATCGCGCGGCAGCGTCGTTCCGTCCGTCCCGACGACTTTGATTTCCACCCCGAACACCGGTTTTCCGCAATTGGCGGTTGCCGCATGGCGTTGCGCCGGTTCCCATTGCAGCTGCTCTCGCGTCGCGCAACTCATGGTGGCCACTGCCGTGGTTTCCGTCATGCCCCAGCCCTGCCGCACCTCGATGCCGAAGCGCTGGTCGAATTTGGCAATCATGGCGAGCGGTACCGCCGAGCCGCCGGACACGACACGTTGCAGGCTCGAAAACCGCAAGTTGTGCTGTTCGACGTATTGCAGAAGCTGCAGCCACACCGTAGGCACGCCCGCACTCGCGGTAACTTTTTCGTTTTCCATCAACTCGTACAGACCGGCACCGTCCAAGCGAGGTCCAGGCAGGACGAGTTTCGATCCGCCGATGAAGCATCCGTACGGGATGCACCAGCCGTTGATATGAAACATCGGCACCACGGGGAGCATCGTATCGCGGGGGGAAAGGGACAGCAGCGCAGGCATGCAAATGGTCATGGCATCCAAAACAATCGCTCGATGCGAATACAACACGCCCTTTGGATTTCCCGTCGTGCCTGAGGTGTAGCAGATGGCGGCGGCAGCGCGTTCGTCGAAGGTAGGCCACGAGAACTCTTCGCTCTGGGACGCGATCAGGGTCTCATAGCAATAGATATTCGCAATGCCATCAAGCGCAGGCATTGTCTCCCCGTCGCTCATGCATATCCAGGCCCTGATATTGGGACAAAGTCCGGCAATGCCGGCAATCAGCGGCGCGAAGCTCGTATCAAAAAAGAATATGCGGTCTTCCGCGTGGTTCAAAATGTAGACTAGTTGTTCGAGATGCAGACGCGGATTGCACGTGTGCACGATCAAACCGCTGCCGGACACTGCGTAATAGATCTCGACGTGCCGGTGATTGTTCCAAGCGAGGGTTCCCGCGACAGATCCAGCCTCTAACCCGAAATCGGCGAGCGCATTGGCAAGCTTTTTAGCGCGTGCGGCGCAGTCGGCGACTGTATAGCGAAATACGGGGCCATGCGTCTCGCGCGACACAATTTCCGTCTCGCCGTTCTGTGCGGCGGCATGCTCGATGATTGAGGAAATCAGCAGGGGCTGTTCCATCATGAGTCCTCGTTGGAGCATCTTGCTTGTTTCCTTTATTGATTATGCTTTTTGTGGGCGGCGGCGCTCTCCTGGGCGCGGTAGGCGATCCAGCTCTGTTCAATCAAGTAGGCGTGCACGTTGTCGGCATCCTTATCGCTCAAGATGTCATCGAATCGTTCCATCCCGGCGGGGGCCAATGCGCCCTTGAGCAAAATATCCTTGAAGGCGACGTGCAGACCGTCGCTGAGCTTTCGAAGATCAGGCGTGGTGCTGGGGCCCAACTGGTGGCAGCGCGTGCATTGTTCGATGAAAGTGATTTCTCCGGCATCGATCTGCGCCTTCGTCGCCTTTTGCTCGGGCGGCTTGGGGAAGAGCGGCTCGGTTCGGCGCGGCGGAGTGGGGACCGTGCTGCCGCCCAGTTTGAAGGCGATAATTCGATTGGTGTTCTCATACTTGAGCGCTGCGCTGCTCGGCGGGATGGCGCCAACCGTGATCGGGGTGCCGCCATAGCCGACTTGAACGGCGACGTACTGTTCGCCGTTGATGGAATACGTCATCGGCGCGGCCATGATGTGACTGCCGGTCTGCAAAACTTTCAAAACTTTGCCGGTATCGGCCGCATAAACCCACAGCGCGCCGCTGCCGCGGCCTTGAAAGACTAGATTGCCCGCGGTGGACATGACGCCGCCGTCGTAGCCGCGGATGCCGGAAGAAGTTTCATGTTCCCACACGACTTTTCCAGCCACAGGATCCCAGGCGCGAATCAACTCCCGCACCGGTTTCACATGCCCGGAGGCCTTCACTTGCCGACCAGCCTTCACTGCCGCCTCATCGGGCACGGCACCAAACAGCCGCGTGGCATCCTTCGCGTCATACGTGTCATCGGGAATAATGCCCTGCACCGTGAAGAAGCCTTCGACGTACTTCACTTTGCTGCCGTTATGCAGCAAGTCGACCCAAATCGTCGGCACGTCGATCACCGGAATGTAGGCCAAATGAGTTTGTGAGCTATAGGACATCGGATTCCAGGTGTGGGCGCCGAACCAAGAAGGGTAGGTGAGCTTGGCCGTGTCGTACCAATTCGATTGTTCGGTAAGCACGGGCCGCCCGGTTTTCATATCGACCTGCGTCGCCCAGTTCATAAAGGCAAAATTCTTGGCGGATAGCAGCTTGCCGGTCTTGCGATCCAACACGTAGAAGAAGGCGTTCTTCGAGGCTTGCATGATCACGGAACGCGGCGCGCCGTCCACCATCACATCGGCCAAGACCATTTTTTGGACCGCGTCGTAGTCCCAGCTATCGTGCGGGGTCTCCTGGTAGTACCAAGCCATGCGCCCCGTAGTCGCATCGAGAGCAATGATGCAAGTGGCATACAGGCCATCGAGTTGCTGCGATCCGAGCTGGCGAAGATCATAGGGAGCCGCGTTAGCCGTGCCGAAATAAAGGAGGTTAAGGTTCGGATCGTAGGCGAATCCATCCCATGCCGTGGCGCCACCCTTGAATTCGGGCTTGCGCTGCGGATCCCACGTCTTGTCCGCCGCCGCCAATTCGGGATTTTCATACGGTTGCCCCACTGCGGGAGGAACCGTGAAGAATCGCCATTTGAATGCGCCCGAGCCTGAGTCATACGCCGAAATGTAGCCACGCACGGCACCATGTCCCATGTCGGCGCCGCTGTTGCCGATGATCACTAAGTCGCCGGCGATCTGCGGGGCGCCTGTGCTCGAATACGGCAGCTTTCGATCGATAATGGTGTCCGCTTCCCAGAGCTTCTTACCGGTCGCCGCATCGAGTGCGTGCAGACGGCCATCGACGGACGCCACGAACACCTTTCCCTTCCAGACGGCGACGCCGCGATTCACCAGGTCGCAACAAGGATTTCTGCCCATGAAGGAATCCGCTTTGGGATCATAGCGCCATAGCTCTTTGCCGCTGCCTGCGTCCACGGCATACACGTAGCCCCAGGTACCGGACGTATACATCACTCCATCGATGACCAGAGGGGTCGCTTCTTGCCCCCTTTGCGGATTGCCCAAGTCATAGGTCCAGGCGAAACCCAACCGATTCACGTTTTGGGCATTGATGCTCGTGAGGGGAGAGTAGTACGTGCCGTCTTTGTCGCGACCCCCGGTGAACCAGTTTTGTGGTTCCGCATCCGCAGCCTGCAGACGTGCTGCGTCCACGTTGCCGGCGATAGGAGCACCCGCCGCGAGCATGGGGCTCAGCAGAAGCATCAGCGTGGCAGACCACACAATTCTCTTATTGTTGAACAAGCTAGATCTCCCTTTGGGCATAAAAGCTTAGCACCGAGAGCGTAGGCTAGCACCGACAGGAACTATGAGCCGCTACTCATTGTTGCATGGCGAGGCTGCGCCTAGGATCGATACCCTATTCACAATCGAGATCCCCATGCGCCAACATTTTTGGAAACCAGCCCTACTTTGCCTTTCTGCCCTCGCAATAACCGGCTTAGCTCCCTCGCCCGCCGGCGCGCAAGACCGGCCCCAAGAGCGGCCCGCACAAGATCGCCCGGCTCAAGATCGGCCGGATGATCAGCGCCGTAACGACGACCAGCGCCGCGCGGACGATCAACATCAACGCGCCGATCAACAGCGCCGCACCGACGACCAGCGACACCAACAGCGCGACGATCGAAACGCGGGCGACTCGGCTGACCGCTATCGCCACGACCATCCGCGCGCATCCGCCCGCTGCCACGACGGCTTTTTCACCACGACACGGGACCGAGGTCATGCCTGCACACGGCACGGCGGCATCGACGTGTGGCTCGTGCTCTAGATTTGTAAACGCCCACGTCGGCGTTTCAATTAAAAATATTTCACGGCCCGGTGCCACCCGCCCTGGGCCGTGTCATATTGGCCGGCACCTCCACGGTCAGCGCGGCATGCCATGATTTTAAATATCAACGATCTGCGTGAACTGGCAAAACGCCGTATTCCGAAGGCGATCTTCGACTACGCCGATGGCGGTTCCTATGATGAGCGCACGATCCGGCGCAACGCCGCGGATCTCGATGCCATGACCTTTCGCCAGCGAGTGATGGTCGATGTCTCGAACATCTCTTTGGCCACCTCCTTGGTCGGTTCCCCGGCGTCTATGCCGCTGGCTATCGGCCCGACCGGCTTGGCAGGATTGTTTCACGCAGACGGAGAGATTTTAGGCGCTAGAGCGGCCGCGGCCTGCGGTATTCCATTTTGTTTAAGTACCATGTCGATCTGCTCGATCGAAGACGTTCGCGCTGCGACCGGCGTGCCTTTCTGGTTCCAGCAATATCTCATGCGCGATCGGGGTTTCAACCAAGAACTCATCGATCGAGCCGCGGCGGCGCAGTGTTCGGCCCTCATGCTGACGCTCGATTTGCAAGTCATCGGCGAGCGGCGCCGCGATCCGCGCAACGGACTGACCATCCCTCCTCGACTGACGCTGCGAAATGCCTTGGACGTGGTCACCAAGCCGACATGGGCGTTCAAAGTCTTGTTCGGCAAGCGGCGGACGTTTGGCAATCTCGTCGGGCGCATTGGCGGCTCCAGCGGAATCCATACGCTGGCAGAATGGACCGCTACCCAATTCGATGCTTCGGCCAATTGGCGCGACGTGGAGTGGGTGCGCAGCCGCTGGCCCGGCAAGTTGATTTTGAAGGGCGTACTCGATGCCGAGGACGCGCGCCTCGGCCTTGCCGCCGGCGCCGATGCGATCGTCGTATCAAACCATGGCGGTCGCCAGCTGGACGGCGCCTCGTCCTCCATTTCGGTCCTCAGTGAAATCGTGGATGCCGTGGGCGGACGCTGCGAGGTGATGTTCGATGGAGGCGTTCGATCCGGCCAGGACATCGCCAAATCGCTCGCGCTGGGCGCCCGAGGAGCGCTGATCGGGAAGGCCTTTCTTTATGCGCTGGCGGCAGCCGGCCAGCCAGGCGTAAACAAGGCAATCGAAATCATGCGCAACGAATTGCGGGTGACGCTGGCGCTAACTGGAACTTCGAATATAGCGGGTGTCGGGCGCCATATTTTGCGGGATGAATCCCGCCCTGGCGGCCCTTAACCCATCGGCAATCCGCGGGGCGCTTTTCCAAGGGGAAATGCGGCGTCAATTTTCGCAATGTCGGCGTCGTTCAAGTCCAAGCTGCCTGCCCCGGCGTTCTCAGTTACGTGGGCAATATCTGAAGCTTTCGGAATCACGAAGACCTCCGGATTGCGAAGCAGAAAACGCAGCGCCACTTGCCTGGGCGTCGCCTTATGTGCATCGGCAATCTCGCGCAACACGCGCGCCTGCTTCGATGTGCCGTCGAAAATAGCCGGCGAATTGCCGAAAGGGGTATACGCCACTACCGCGCTGCCGTGCTTGCAGCACCAGGGCAGCACGCTGTGTTCGATCGCACGTTCCTGAAGGTGGTACAAAACCTGATTGCAGGCCGGATGGCCGGGGCCGGCGATTGCGACGACCTCGTCCAAGTCCTCCGCATCGAAATTGCTGACGCCCCAAGAGAGTATTTTGCCTTGCCGCGCCAGCGTTTCGAACGCGGCAATGGTTTCCTGCAAGGGGAAGCTGCCGCGCCAATGCAGCAAGTAGCAATCCAATCGATCGGTTCGCAAGCGCGACAAGGACCTTTCGCAGGCGGCCACCGTGCCTTGTGTCGAGGCATTGGTGGGCAGCACTTTGGACACGAGGAAAACTTCGTCGCGACGCCCCTCGATGGCCTTGCCGATAATTTTCTCCGAGTCGCCGGAGCCGTACATTTCCGCTGTATCGATGTGCGTGAGGCCAAGATCAAGCCCGCATCGTAGAGCGGCAATCGCCGCTTCCGCGGCCGAGGGGTCGATTTTCCATGTTCCTTGGCCGATGCCGGCGACCTGGCGGCCGGTTGTTCCAAACACGCGGGTGGCGATTTTGGTCTGCACGCGCACGCCTGATTTCTAAATTTTCGCCAGCCGCCGCGACATTCGCAACGCCGCTTCTCGGCCCTGGTAGTAGCCTTGAACTATTCCCGATTGATCGAAGCCTAACTGCGAATAGAAATTCCGCGCAGCTTCATTCTGCGTGCGCAATTCGAGGTTTATGCGGAACACGCCGGCTTCCAGAGCCGTCTTGGTCAACCACTCCATGAGCTGCGAGCCCAAGCCCTGGCGACGATGTTCCGGGGCGACCGCCAGCAGGTTCAAGTGCGCGACGTCGTCACCGAAATGCATGATGGCGAACGCCGCGATGCGCCGCTCGCGGCGGGCTACCACCACGGATGATTCCGGCCCTGAAATGAAGTGTTGCACGCGCGCCGGCGTCCATGACCACGTCAAACCTTGTTCGATGAGATCGCGAGACATCTCGGCAATCTCGCGGGCATCGCTCGCCCGCGCCAAGCCGATGAAGGCGAGTTCTGACACGCTAAGCCACCTCGGGTTCGTAGAGTACCGAACTCTGGCACAAAAACCTTACCGCCGTCGAGCGAAGTCAGCGGCTGCGGTAACGGTCGGTTGCCAGGACCAACTCGTGAGTATTGCCAGGTTCAAATGCGGAGTGTCCGGCATCAGGCACTAATCGGAAGTCCGCCTCAGGCCAGGCGCGGTGCAGATCCCAGGCGCTGGTCGCGGGGCACACGACGTCGTAACGACCTTGCACGATGGTGGCCGGAATGTTCCTGATGCGAGGAACGTCGTCGATCAATTGACTTTCGCTGCGCAAGAAGCCGCGATTCACAAAGTAATGGCATTCGATGCGCGCGACCGAGAGAGCGAAATGATCCTCGCCCCATTTCTTGATATTGTCGAGGTTGCTATGTAGAAAGCTGCATGCAGCCTCCCACATCGACCATGCGCGCGCCGCGGCCAAGGCCGCGCGCTGATCGGTACCCGTGAGGCGCGAGTGATACGCGCTCAAGAAGTCGTCGCGCTCATCCAAGGGGATGGCATCGCGGTAGGCCTCCCACGCGTCCGGAAATATCGCGGAAGCGCCGTGCTGATAGAACCAGCGTATTTCAGCGTAGCGCAACAGGAAAATTCCGCGCAGTACGATTTCGGTGACCCGCTCAGGATGCGCCTCGGCATATGCCAATGCCAGCGTGCTTCCCCAAGACCCTCCGAATACCAGCCAACGTTCAATGTTCAGGTGTTTGCGCAGCCGCTCGATGTCGGCGACCAGGTGCCAAGTGGTATTTTCGATGAGGCTCGCCGCCGGCCGGCTGCGCCCACAGCCGCGCTGGTCGAAAACCACGATGCGATAATGCTGCGGATCAAAGAATTGTCGGGCGCGCTTGTCGGAGCCGGCACCGGGACCACCGTGCAGGAACACTGCAGGTTTTCCGGCGGGGTTGCCGCTCTCTTCATAATAAATCTCGTGAACGTCCGAGACGCGCAAGTACCCGTGCCGGTACGGCTCAAGCGCGGGATAGAGTTCGCGGCGCGGCGTGATGCGGGGACTCGGGCGCGAAATTTCCCGAGCTTTCAGTCCGCGGGTGGACTTCGCTGCGCTGACCGATGGTTTTTTCAGAGCGCGCCGCGAAGCGGCGTTGGATTTGGCTTGTGCAGCCTTTTTCTTTTTCATCAGATTTCCTCGCTTCATTCGCTATGCTCGCGCCGCCATGGGCCCGAGGGGCCGCCCGCCCAAGAGATGCACATGCAAGTGATACACCTCCTGGCCGCCATGCGCATTGCAATTGATAATCAGCCGATAACCGCTTTCGGCGATGCCTTGTTGTCGCGCCAGATCACGCGCCACGATAAACATATGACCGATCAACGACTCGTCATCGTCGGCAATATCGTTTGCCGTGGGGATCGGTTTGGTCGGCACGATCAGTATATGCACCGGGGCAGCGGGGCGAATGTCCAAAAACGCGATTACCCGCGGATCCCGATAAAGGACCGTCGCAGGTAGGTCGCCAGCGATGATTTTCTCAAAAAGCGTAGGCATTTCATACGCCTCCGGTTGGCCTGGGACGATAAGCCTATCAGGAACGCGCGGATTGTGACCCAGTAATAGTAATGGGAACGATTCTCATATAGAATCGCATTTATGTTAGTGCTGCAACCCAGTCCAAAGCCGGCGTCGGCAAGTGCCGATATTCCGCTCATCGAACTGCCGCCAGGCGCTACGGCGCGGGTGGTTTCAGTGTCGGGGGCCGACTCGGATGCGCCGGCCGGGTTAGGGCGGCGCTTAGCGGAGCTCGGGTTTCTGCCTGGCGAAGCCGTGCGCATCGTAGCTCGCGGGTTGTTGGCCCGCGCGCCCATTGCCGTGCGCATCGGCACGGCGACTTTCGCGCTGCGGCTGTTCGAAGCCGCCTGCATCCGTGTGTGTCCGGAGCCGCAGCTCCGATAGGATATGGACGCCGCGCGCAGCGCTTCGATTCCTCTGATCGCATTGGTTGGCAACCCCAACTGCGGCAAAACAGCCCTTTTCAACATTCTGACCGGTAGCCGCCAGAAGGTCGCGAATTACGCGGGCGTCACGGTGGAGCGCAAGGAGGGCTCGTTGTTGACTCCCTCCGGACTCCGTATCCGCATCCTGGATCTACCGGGTGCCTACAGCCTGGACCCGCTTACCCCCGACGAACAGGTAACCGCGGATGTTCTCTTGGGCCGGCATGCCGGCGAGACGGCTCCCGACTTCGTCATTTGCGTTACCGATGCGACCAACCTTCGCCAAAACCTAAGACTGGTCTTGAGCCTGAAGCGCCTGGGGTTGCCCATGGTCGTGGCACTCAACATGACTGACATTGCGCGCCGCAAGGGCATTGTCATCGACGCGGATCGCTTGGCGGCCGAATTGGGAGTGCCGGTGGTCGAGACAGTGGGGGTAAAAACCAAAGGCGTACGGGAATTGATCAGAGTACTCGGTGCGACGCCCATGCCGGAGGGCAGGACGCCCGCAAGGTCGTGGCAACCCTTGAGCCGGGCTGACATTGAACAGGATCAGGCAGAAGTGCGCCGCATATTGGGTGTGGTGGGCGGCGACAGGCTCGACGGCGTGACTTTCAGCGATCGTCTCGATGCGGTCGTGTTGCATCCGCTGCTAGGGCCCGCGATTCTGGCGCTGATATTGTTCCTGGTGTTTCAAGCCGTATTCGCTTGGGCGCAGGTGCCGATGGACGCGATCAAGCTCGGTGTCGCGAGCCTCGGCGATTGGCTCGGCGCGGCGATGCCACAGAGCCTGATCAAAGGCTTGTTGATCGACGGCATACTGGCCGGCATCGGCAGCGTGCTGGTGTTCTTACCGCAAATCATCATTCTGTTCTTTTTTATATTGATACTCGAGGATTCGGGCTATCTGCCGCGCGCTGCCTTCCTGCTCGATCGCATCATGGGCAGTGTGGGCCTCTCGGGGCGTGCCTTCATCCCGTTGTTGTCAAGCTTCGCCTGTGCAATTCCCGGCATCATGGCGACGCGAACCATCCAAAACCCGCGTGATCGTCTGGCGACGATCATGATTGCCCCGCTCATGACCTGCTCCGCACGTTTGCCGGTGTACGCGCTCATCATCGGGGCCTTCATTCCGCGGCGGACCGTGTGGGGCGGACTCGAGCTGCAGGGCGTGGTGTTGTTCGCGCTGTATATAGTAGGCGTCGCCAGCGCGATGGCCGTGGCATTCGTGCTCAAGCTGAGCGCGAAAGGAGGCGGATTTCAGGCCCTCATGCTCGAGTTGCCGGCCTATCACTGGCCAAACTTGCGCAATCTTGGCATCGGCCTGTGGCAGCGTGTCGAGATCTTCATGAGCCGCGTCGGCACGATCATTCTGGCGCTGATGGTCATTCTATGGGCTTTGAGTTCATTTCCGGCGCCGCCGCCCGGCGCGACCGGCCCGGCGATTCAGTACAGTATTGCGGGCCATTTGGGCGCTTGGCTCGCGGTGTTGTTCAAGCCTATCGGGTTCAATTGGCAGATATCGATTGCGTTGGTGCCAGGTCTTGCTGCGCGCGAAGTTGCCGTCGGTGCACTGGGTACGGTGTACGCCTTGTCCGCGACGGGCGACGATGTGAGCAGCGCGTTGACCCCGTTGATTGCGCAATCCTGGAGCCTGCCCACGGCGCTCTCCTTGTTGGCTTGGTACGTCTTCGCTCCGCAGTGCCTCTCGACATTGGCGACCGTTAAACGAGAGACCAATTCCTGGCGCTATCCGATTATCATGGCCGCGTATATGTTCGGTTTGGCCTACTTAGGGTCATGGATCACCTATCGCATTGCCACGGCGCTCGCCTGATGGTCGCGCCATGAACGGATTGCTCGATAATTTTCTGGTGGGGATCGTGCTGCTGGCGAGCGTAAGCTATGCGCTCTACAAGCTCGGGCCGCGAAATTTGAGGAAGGGAATTCTCAAAAAACTAAGCCGGATCGTGGATGTCGCGCCCGCGAACCAAGGTGCCTGCGGCGGCTGCGACAATTGCGGCGACGCTTCAATCGCGCCGAAGTCCAGCCCCGCCGACATTCGTATACCGGTCGCCAAGATCGGCCGACGCGCTTAAGTTACTTCACCGGACCGGGCGCCGCAGCACCGGGTGCCGCAGCACCGGGCGCCGCAGCACCGGGCGCCAAAGCGCCCTTCAAGCTGACAGCCCCGCTCACGCTCTTCGGATCGACGGTGATCTCCTTGAGCTTGGCGGCGACATCGGCGGGGACGTCTTGCTGGCTGCGGCCGCGCAAGTATTGCGCGAAGAAATCCTCCCAGGCCGTCACGTATGCCAATGTGTTGATGGGCCGGGCAAAGCCGTGGCCCTCATCGGGGGCCACGAGGTATTTGACAGGCTTGCCGTTATCGCGCACGGCGGCGACGATTTGATCGCTCTCGCGAACATTGACGCGCGGATCATTCTTGCCCTGCACGACCAACAGCGGCGTGACGATGGCCTTGGCTTGCGTCAAGGGCGACTCGGCGATGAGCAATGCCTTCCCCTGCGCGGTAGTGGGATCCCCCATCCGGGTGTACATTTGCTTGCGGCCCGCTTCCCAATAGGGCGGAATCGCATCGAGTAAAGTGATCAGATTGGACGGCGCCACATAGGCAACAGCCGCGGCGTACAAGCTCGGCGTGAACGCCACGCCGGCAAGCGTGGCATAGCCGCCGTAGGAGCCGCCCGAAATGCCGACTCGCTTAGGATCGACCACTCCTGAGGCGACCAGCGCTTTCACTCCCCAGGTAATGTCGTCCTGCATTTTCCGGCCCCACTCACCGTTGCCCGCGTTGAGAAATTTCTTACCGTAGCCGGTGGATGCGCGAAAGTTAGGCTGCAATACCGCGTAGCCACGGTTGGCCAGAAACTGGGCATTCGTGTCGTAGCCGAAAGAGTCGCGGGCCCAGGGTCCGCCGTGCGGAAAAACCACGAGCGGTAAATTCTTTGCGGGCAGCCCTTTCGGCAGCGTCAGGTATGCGGGAATATCGAGTCCGTCGGAGGACTTGTAATGATACGGCTTGCGTGGCGCCAATGCGTCGCGTGGAATCTCCTCGCGCACGCGATACTGCACACTCAAGCTTTTCGCCGGCCGGTTCCAAACATAGACGACGCCGGGTTCCGTATCGCTGTGGGCAGTCACGATCCAGATATTCTCGTCGTTGGACCGCGCGCCGAAATCGACGTCAAGACCCGGCAGTTTCGTTTGCAGCCAATGGAAGTCGTTTTCGAAGTCACGGTCCTTGAAGTACCGTCGGAAGCTGTCGTCTTCGTACTCTGTGAATAGAATGCGATGGTCGATGCGCGAAATTTCGACGTTGTTCAGATCCACGCGCTTTTCCGGATCGCCTTCGACCTTCGCGGTGGCGCCGGTGCCCAAGTCCATGGTTTCAAGCTCGGTCAGGTTCAGGGCGCCTTTGTTGGTCGCAAGGTAGACCTTCTCGCCGCTCGCGTCGAAATCAAATGCGCCGCAATTTTCCAGCACGCTGCAGTTGTAGATTGGCTTGAAGCCGTCGGCGTCGACCCGCAACAGTTCGGTATCGCCGGCCTTGGTGGTACGCACCGCGAGACGCAGGGTGCCCGTGTCGTCGAACTGCCATGCGGCGATCTCTTCGGTATTTTTGCGCAGCAGCTTCTTCTCGCCGGTGGCGATGCTGAGTTCGTAAAGATCATGCCATTTCGGATCGCGGTCATTCAAGCCGATGTACAAAATGTCCGGTTTGGCCTTGGGCACGGCGAAGATTTGCGTACGCACGCCCTTCAGATTCGTGAGCGGGCGCGTAGGCGGAACTCCGCTCTTGGCGTCCGCCGGCAACTTCGGATCGATGGCATAGACATTGAAATTCTCGTCACCGCCCGCGTCCTGTACGTACAGAATATATTTGGAGTCGCGGCTCCAGAAATAGCTTCGGATGGGACGGGTGGCCTCGGCACTGACAGGGCGGGCGGCGCTGAAGGGCTCATCGGCACCCTTGACCCAAATGTTTCGCGTGCCTTTGTACGGCTTCAAGAACGATAGGTAGTGGCCGTCCGGTGAAATTTGCGCGCCGGCGATGCTTACCTCACCGTAAAATAAATTCCGATCGATGATTGGCGGCTGATCGGCGAGTGCGTGGAACGGTGATGCAGCTGCGGCCAAGAGGGCGAGAACGAGGAGGATTTGTTTCACTTTGATTCCTTTGCGGTGCTTAAGATCGCCGGAGTGCGCCATAATGCCAGGCAGTCCAACGGGAGTCCTCAATTGCCGGTGCCAATCGATGCCCATTCCTGAGATTTTGCGCGATCGCCTTCGATTGCCGGTCATCGGTGCGCCCATGTTTATCGTTTCGACCCCGCGCTTGGTACTGGCGCAATGCAAAGCCGGTATCGTCGGCGCCTTTCCGGCGCTCAATGCGCGGCCCGCCTCGCAACTCGATGAATGGCTTGCGCACATTACCGAGGAACTTGCCGTTTTCCAACGGGCCAATCCACAGGCGAAGGTTGCACCTTATGCGGTCAATCAAATCGTGCACAGCAGCAACAATCGTTTGGAAGAGGACGTGGCGCTGTGCGTCAAACATAAAGTTCCCATCGTCATCACGAGTTTGCGGCCGCCCGCGGAAGTGGTGTCCGCCGTTCATAGTTACGGCGGGATCGTGTTTCATGACGTGATTAGTTTGCGCCATGCCGAAAAGGCCGCTGCGCAAGGCGTGGACGGTATCATTGCGGTGTGCGCGGGTGCCGGCGGGCATGCGGGTTTGTTGAGTCCTTTTGCATTGGTCAAACAGATTCGCGAAGTGTATTCCGGAACCATCATACTGTCGGGCGCCATGAGCAGCGGCGCCGATGTTCTAGCCGCGCGCGCCTTGGGCGCGGATCTGGCTTATCTGGGGACGCGTTTTATCGCATCTGAGGAAGGCAACGCTTCCGCCGCCTACAAGCAAATGCTCATCGACAGCGGCGCCGAGGACATCGTTTACACCTCCCTGTTCAGCGGCGTGAACGGCAATTATCTGCGAGGCAGTGTCGCGCAGGCCGGACTTGATGCGGATCATCTTCCCGAGGCGGACAAAGCAAAAATGAATTTCGGTACCGGCGGCAACACGGCGGTGAAGGCCTGGCGCGACATTTGGAGCGCCGGTCAAAGCGTCAGCGGCATCCATGACATCGAAGTTGTGGACGCGTTGGTTGCACGCATGGAGCGTGAATATGCAGCGGCCCGGGCAACCTTTGCGTTTACGCACTGAACAACTGGCCGCCGCGCTCGCTCGAGGTTTGAGCGGCATCTATTTGGTTTCCGGGGACGAGCCCCTATTGGTCGGCGAAGCTGCGGACGCCATCCGCGCATCCGCGCGCGCCGCAGGATATGCGGATCGACAGGTGTTCTTCATCGACCGCACATTTGCTTGGGACGAGCTGCGTCTTGCGACGCAATCATTGTCGCTGTTCGCGGAGAAACGGTTGTTTGAACTGCGCATGCCCAGCGGTAAACCCGACAAGGGCGCCGCGCTGCTTGCCGAGCTGGCCGCTCAGGCGGCTCCTGATCTCCTCTATCTGGTGATCACGGATAAGCTGGATAAGAAGGCCGGCGATGCAGCCTGGGTGCAGGCGGTCGATAAGCACGGCGTATGGGTGACGATTGCCGCGGTCGATACCGCCGCCATGCCGGCCTGGTTGCGCAGCCGAGCGAAAGCGTTGCGCATCGAAATCGACGCGCAAGCCTTGCAGCTCATCATCGATCGCGTCGAGGGAAATCTCCTGGCCGCGCAACAGGAGCTGGAGAAGCTCAGCCTTCTATCAAATGGCCTACCGATCGGCGCCGACTTGGTGTTGCGGTCAGTCGGGGACAGCGCACGCTACGATGTGTTCCAGCTGGCGGAGGCTACCGCTGCCGGCGACGCCGCCCGCGCTTTGCGCGTGCTGCTTGGACTGAAAAGCGAGGGAGTGGAACCGACGCTGATCTTATGGGCACTGGTGCGCGAGTTGCGCGGAATGTGGCAAGCACGGGAACGTGAGCGGTTACGTTCCGCCGCACGAGGCAGCGCCTGGAATTTGGCGGCGACGCCTTCGGGTCGTGCCTTGGCCCGGCTCAAGAAGCTGCCGCTGGCGCCCTTGCTCATCCAGGCCAGTTACACCGACCGCATTATCAAAGGTCTCGCTCCCGGGGACGCCTGGGGTGCGCTTACTGGTCTGACCGGGGCCTTCGCGGGCGCTTTGCAAGCCGGTGCCGAATCAGGCAGGGTACCGTGATGAACGCTACACGAGCCCCCATGGGCATTTTTGGCGGAACGTTCGACCCGATTCACTACGCGCACCTGCGTACGGCTTTCGAGTTGCAACAGGCATTGCGTTTGAAGGAGATCCGTTTCCTTCCCGCCGGCAATCCGCCCCACCGCGACCAGCCCATCGCCAATGCACAGCTGCGGCTGCAAATGGTGCAGCTGGCGACCGCCGATCAGCCAGGATTTGTGGTCGATGATCGAGAGGTACGCAAGGAAGGCCCCTCCTATTCGGTGGAGACGTTGGCGGAACTTCGTCACGAGTACCCGGATCGCAGCCTTTGCCTCATCGTCGGCATGGATGCATTCTTGAGCCTGCCGAAGTGGCATCAATGGCAGGAACTGCTGCAATTGGCGCATTTGGTGGTGGCGCACCGCCCAGGCTGGCGCGCCCCCGGGATGGGGCCGCTGGGAGAGCTTCTGGTGGACCGCGGTACAGGCCGCATCAACGACCTGCACGAATCGCGTTCGGGCTGCATTTTCATCCACGCGGTGACCCAACTGGAGATATCTTCGACCGAAGTCAGGCAACTAATCGCGATGGGGCGCGATCCCCGCTTCCTCATGCCCGATCCAGTGCGTAAACTCATCCTCGATACCCATTGTTACGATAGGAACCGGACAACGTAGTGCCAGTAAAGCGAAAGACCTCGAACAGCAAGACTCCGGACGGTGCTAAGACCGTCGCCAAACCGAAGACAGTGCGCAAGCCAAAAACGGCTGCGCCAGCCAAGAATGCGACCGTAAAACCACTGCTTAAGAGCGTCGTCATGGATGCCCTTGCGGACATGAAGGCGCTCGAAGTGAAGATTCTGGACGTGCGCGGTCTTACCGACATCGCAGACTTCATGGTCATCGCCAGCGGAACCTCGGACCGGCATGTGCGCTCGGTGGCGCAGCGTGTAGTTGAAAGGGCCAAGGAGGCGGGTTTTCGACCCCATGGGGTCGAGGGCGAGCAGGACGGTGATTGGGTACTCATCGATTTGAGCGAGATGATCGTGCATGTCATGTTGCCGCGCGTTCGCGAGTTCTACGGGCTGGAGAAGCTGTGGGACATGACGGTCACGAAGCGCGCCGCGCGAGCGTGACGCCGGTATGAAATGCCGGTTGATCGCTGCCGGTACCCGTCTCCCCGATTGGGTCAACAGCGGATTCCGCGAATATCAAAAGCGCTTGCGGACACCTCTAGTCCTCGAGTTGCACGAAATTTCAGTAGCCACGCGAAGCGCCGGCGAGAATCCGCAGCGCGCCGTGCAGCGGGAGGGTGGGGACATGCTGGCGGCGATCGGCCGAGATGATTATGTGGTCGCGCTGGAGATTGCGGGCAAATCGATGAGTACCGAGCAGTTGAGCGCGTGGCTTGCCGAGCGGCTAAGGGATGCGAAGCCCCTTGCGCTGTTGATTGGCGGACCTGACGGGCTATCGCAGCCATGCCGCGACCGGGCCGACCAGACCTGGTCTTTGTCGGATCTCACGCTTCCGCATGCCTTGGTCAGGGTGATTGTCGCGGAGCAGATTTACCGCGCGATGAGTTTCCTGGCCGGGCATCCCTATCACCGCGCGTAAAGCAGCGCGGGCTTTCAAACGCCGCGCCTAAGACTGCGCCCTTCGGTATCCTTGAGCCATGTCCCCAGAGTTCGTTTACCTGGCCTCAGGTTCTCCGCGGCGGCGCGAATTATTGCAGCAAATCGGCGTTTCGTTTCGGCTGCTAAGCAGCGATTTGGACGAAACACCGTTGCGGGACGAGACTCCCGGTGCCTATGTTTCGCGCCTGGCGGCCGCGAAATCCGAGGCCGGATGGCGGCACAGCCGAGGCCTTGCGAATGCACCGGTGCTTGCCGCCGATACCGCGGTGGTGCTCGATGGAAGGATTCTCGGAAAACCGCTGCATCGGGACGATGCCAAGAACATGCTACTCGGGCTGTCGGGCCGCACGCATGAGGTCCTGACGGCCGTTGCGCTGCGCTCGGTCGCCGGTGCCGAAGTCAAACTGAACCGCAGTTTGGTGACATTTCGTGCCATCGATGCGGCGGAAGCCCAAGTGTACTGGGACACGGGGGAAGCGCGGGACAAGGCCGGCGGCTATGCCATCCAAGGGTATGCGGCCATCTTCATCGCTGATATCAAGGGCAGCTACTCCGGGGTGATGGGCCTGCCGCTGTTCGAAACGGCGGAGCTTCTGAAGGGCGCCGGCGTTCCACATTGGCGCGGCGGGCCCGCCGCGCCATGAGCACGGAAATCCTCCTCAATGCCAGCGCGCATGAAGCTCGCGCTGCGGTAGTGGAAAACGGCGTGCTGCAGGAAGTCTTCCTCGAGCGTGCCAGCCGGCGCGGATTGATCAGCAACATCTACAAAGGACGGGTATCGCGAGTACTTCCGGGCATGCAGGCGGCATTCATCGACATTGGCATGGAGCGCACCGCATTCCTACACGCCTCCGATATTTTCGATTCGCGTCATGCTGATACCGGCATCGAGCCGCCGCATACCGAAAATATCCGCTCGCTGGTGGCCGAAGGAAATGAAATTCTGGTCCAAGTGGTCAAGGACCCCTTGGGAACCAAGGGCGCGCGCCTTACCACGTACATTACTTTGCCCTCCCGCTACCTGGTGTATATGCCGAAGGGCAGAGGCGTGGGCGTTTCGGCACGAATCGAGGGGGAAACCGAACGCGAGCGGCTGCGCACTCAAGTTGAGGCCGGCATCGAGCCGCAAGACAACGCCGGTTTCATCGTGCGCACGGCGGCGGAGGACTCGACGCCGGAGGCATTGCGGGCCGACATGACTTATCTGCGCAAGCAGTGGGAGATCATCCGTCAGAAAGGCTTGCGCACCCAACCTGGAAATTTGGTGCATGCCGATCTGCCCCTGCATTTGCGTGTGCTGCGAGATTTGATGCGTCCGGATGTGGACCGGGTTTTGATCGATCAGCAGAGCGCTCATCGGGAAATGCAGGAATTCGCCGCGGCGTTCATGCCCGACGCGCTGGCGCGCATCGATTTCTACGGCGAGTCCCGCCCGCTGTTCGAATTGCATCATGTCGAGGAGGAAATTCAGAAAGCCCTGGATCGCAAGGTGTCATTGAAGTCCGGCGGCCATCTGGTCATCGATCAAACCGAGGCCATGACGACTATTGACGTCAATACGGGCGCGTTCGTCGGTCACAGAAACCTCGAGGAGACTATATTCCGCACCAACCTGGAAGCGGCGGTGACCATCGCCCGGCAACTGCGTCTGCGCAACTTGGGCGGAATCATCATCATTGACTTCATCGATATGGGGGAGCCCGAGCACCGTCGGCAAGTCATCCAAGCGCTGGATCGTGCGTTGAAGGAAGATTACGTCAAGACCAACATCTCCTCGGTGTCGCCGCTGGGTTTGGTGGAAATGACGCGTAAACGCACGCGCGAGAGTCTCGAACACCTCTTGTGCCATTCATGCCCTACGTGCGAGGGCAGGGGATTCGTCAAAACGGCGGAGACGGTCTGCTACGAAATATTTCGCGAGGTCGTGCGTCAAGCCCGTCAGTTCGAGTGTCAGCAATTGATGGTGCTGGCACATCAGGACGTCATCGAGCGGCTTCTCGATGAGGAATCGTCCGCCCTGGGGGAGTTGGAACTGGCGATCGGCAAACCAATCCGCCTGCAGACCGAAGCGCTTTACACCGTGGATCAATACGACGTCGTGCTGATGTGAATGAGTATTCGTAAGATCGGCAAAATCTTTGGGGTTACTTGCGCGGCAGTGTTGCTTCTCATGCTGCTGCTGACGCTCGGCCTCAAGCTGGCGCTGGATCGGGCACCTCTATACCAGGCGGAAATCAAGGACTGGGTGCATGCGCAAACCGGATATCACATCGGCTTCGCGCGCGTTTCATCGGCGTTTCGCTGGTACGGTCCGGAACTTTATTTCGATCAACTGGAATTGCGCTCCAAGGATGATCAGCGCGTGCTGGCGCGCGCAGCCGGCGGCCGGGTTGCGGCGGATATCTGGCAGCTGGTCCGAAGCGGGAAGCTGCTGGCCGGCCGCATCGAGATCGAGTCCCCCAAGATCGCCGTGGTGCGCCTGGGACCGTCGCGCTTTGCCGTGGCTTCTGAAATCGAATCCGGCGGCGACTCTTCCGCGTTCGCGACGCTGAAACTGGATGATTTGCCCGCCGGGCGAGTCGTAATCCGGCACGCGGAAGTGACAATGGAAAATTGGAGCGTCGCCTTGCCGCAGCTCATCGTGCAAGAGGTAGGGATTGACGCACGCCGCGACGCGCATGATTTTGTGTGGGATTTCAGTGCGCGTCTGCCGGCATTGTTGGGTGGAACCGTGGCTTTTAAGGGTCATGCGCACGGCAGCGGAGACCTTCGGACACTGGCGTGGGACGCGCTGGCGCGCGGACGCGATATCTCATTTCCCGGATGGCATCAATTGCTGCCGGATTATCTTTCGAATTTGGATTCGGGCACCGGGTCTTTCGAAGCGGCTGCGCAAGGCTTGGGCGCGGAGCTGTCTCGAGCCGATGCTGATTTTAGGGCCCTCAATGTAGTCACGCGGCTGCCGCAGGGTCCGGCGGCCAAGTTCGACCAAATGAGCGGTGCCCTGACGCTGCTGCACGCGGGCGATCGCTGGAGCCTCAGCGGCAAGCGCGTCCGTGTGGGCCGCGGCGATCCGGAATCGGCATTCGAGGTCGGCTGGCAGGAAAGCGCAAGCGGCTTGTTGAGCGTCCGCACGCGGGCCAGTTATTTGCGTGCGGAGACTTTGCTGCCGCTCATGGGATTGCTGCCGCAGAAAGAGCTGAGGAACCGGCTGCGCGAGATTGCTCCCAGCGGCGAATGGACTGACACCGCTCTCGCCTTCGAACGGGATGAGGTGGGTGAACCCTGGCGCATGCAAGTGCAGGCGAAATTCCAGCGCGCCGGATTTGCGGCGGTTGGCGGCCGGCCGGGCCTTCGCGGCATCAACGGATCGATTGACGGCAATGAGCGCGGCGGACACGTCATCATCGACACCAACATCGGCGTGTTTCATTGGCCCACTCAATTTCCGCGGCCGGTTGAATTGGAACGGCTGAAGGCGGATTTTTACTGGAAGAGGACGCCGCAGGAGCTTCTGATCGCATCGCCCGACTGGGAGGTGAAGACTCACGACAGCGACATGCATGTGCAACTCGCTTGGCATCAACCGGCCGATGATGCTTCACCCAAGTTGACCCTGGTCAGCACGATCGAAAGCGGCAATATCGTCAATGCCAAGAATTATTTGCCCAACGGCTTGATCGGGGCCGGTGCGCTGGCCTGGCTCAACCGCGCCTTCTTGAGCGGGCACTTGCGCGCTAATGCCATTTTTCAAGGCCCGGTGAAGAGTTTTCCGTTTCGCGACGGTGGGGGCATATTTTTGGCGCGCTGTAGCATCGAGGGGATGACTCTGGACTATAGCGACGGGTGGCCGCCGGCAGAAAATCTCAACGCGACAGCGGAATTTCGCAATCAGGGTATGAGCGCGCGCTTATCCCAAGCTCGCCTCGGGGACTTGGCCTTGGAATCCGCAGACGCCTATTTCCCCGACTTCAGCAACGGCGAGTTGAGAATTCACGCGGTGGGGCGCGGCGATGCATCCAGCGCGCTGTCTTACTTGCGTGCGACACCGCTCGAGGAACTCTCCGATCACGCGTTTTCCGCCGTCGAGGCCACGGGACCGATGCAGGCCACGGTTGACCTCTTTTTGCCCTTCAAGGACTTTGTCCATCGGCAGGCGCTGGTGCACGGACGCCTCAACGGGGCCACGGTCCAAAAACCGGGCTCCCCGTTGATGGCGACCAACCTGGCTGGAGACTTCGACATCGATGGCGGCCAAGTCGCTCGAGCCGACCTGCATGGGCAACTGTTTGGGGGCGGATTTCAGATGCAGGCGCGGACTGCGCGCAACAAACCGGTCACACGAACGCAACTGGAGTTCCGCGGCACGACGGCTGCGGATGCGCTGCGAACGGCCTGGTCCATTCCCGCCTCCATATCTTTAGGCGGTCAAACGGACTGGCGCGCCGTTTTGAAGATTGCGCCCGAGCCCAGTCGCGAGCGCTCGTTACGCTTGAGCAGCACGCTGGTCGGATTCGAGCTGAAACTGCCGGCACCGCTGGACAAAGAAACTGCAACGCCGCTGCCCTCTTGGCTCGAGATCCAGTGGCCGGCGGCCGGCGGCCCCAAGGGAAGCTTCGCGCTCGGATCCGTGGTGAGCGGCTCCTATGTTCTGGAATCCGATGCCAACGGCCTGCGCTTAGCGCATGCCTCGATGAGCTTCGGCGCCTCTGAGCCGGCCGCAGTCGGGTCTCAAATTCTCACCGTCGGCGGGTCCATCGAGCGCCTGGATTTGGGCGGCTGGCTGCGCCTGAGTGCGCCCGACAAAGGCGGCAAGCCTTTGGCGTACTACATGCGGGACGCAAGCGTTCACGTGGCGGAATTGGATTATCTTGGACTCGCATTTCGGGATGTTTCTTTGGATCTCGCCATCACGGATCGAATCTGGCGCATCAATGTCGGCGGGCCCAACGTCATCGGCGCCGTCACCGTGCCGAGCACCGCGAACTCAACCGAAGCGTGGAATTTGCAGTTCGACCGTCTGCGTGTCGATCCGGCGCAAAATTCCGAACCAACCGCCGCGACTGCCGTGGGCGTGGCCGTCGATACGGATCCGCGCGCGGTTCCCTCGGTCAATTTCCGGGCGACGGAACTGGTCTTCGGCGAACGCCAGCTCGGCGAGGTGTCCGCTGTGCTCGCCAAAGAAGAGTTCGGGGTCGGGCTTCGTCATTTAAGCGTGGCGGGTTCCAGCTACACCGTGAGCGCCCAGGGCGAATGGCGGGCCAAGGATGCCGGCGTCAGCCGCCTGAAAGGTACCTTGGCCAGTACCGATGTGCAGAACACACTGAAGGACCTCGGTTACGCCGATGTCATACAAGCCAAATCAGGCAAGATGGATTTCGATCTGACCTGGGAAGGCGCGCCGACCGTGGCCGCGCTGGCGCAAGCCAGGGGCCATGTGCAGCTGTCGTTGGAAAAAGGACAGGTGACGGGGATCAAACCCGGTGCCGGGCGGGTGCTCGGGCTGTCGAGCATTGCCGCATTGCCCCGCAGACTCGCGTTGGATTTCAGCGACTTGACCGATAAAGGCCTGGCCTTTGACAGCGTCCATGGCGATTTCGATCTGCGCGATGGCAACGCATACACCGAAAACGTGCTTTTGAAGGGGCCGGCTGCCGAAATTGGCCTTATCGGGCGCACCGGCTTGAAAAACAGGGATTATGACCAAACTGCAGTGGTGACGGGCAGCGTCGGCAGTTCCCTGTCTATCCCCGTTGCCAGCGCGCTGGTCGGCGGACCGGTGGTGGGTGCGGCGGTGCTGTTGTTCACCCAGGTGTTCAAACAGCCGCTGAAAGGGCTGGCGCGAGGGTATTATCACATTACCGGCAGTTGGGATAATCCGACAGTCGAACGCATCAAGAGCGCAGACGCCGCCGCGGCGCCTGCAGAGGCACCGAAATAGATGGGCAACGTAGCCGCGATACAAATGACCTCGAGCCACGTGGTGGCCGAAAACCTCGCTGCGGCGGAATCGTTGCTGCGCGAGGCGAAGGAAGCCGGGGCGCTCGTCGCGTGTCTGCCCGAGAATTTCTCTTTCATTGGCCTCAAGGATTCGGACAAGCTGCAAGTGGCGGAGCCCTATGGTGAGGGCCTGGTCCAGAGATTCTTAAGCGATACGGCGCGGAAACTCAAGATGTGGATCCTGGGCGGCACCATCGTTATCAAGACCAACGACGCAAAGCGCGTCGCCAACACCTCGCTGCTGATCGATTCGGACGGAAGAACGGTGGCGCGGTACGATAAGATTCATCTGTTCGACGTCACCATTCCGGGACGTAACGAGCAGTATCGCGAGTCCACTCATGTACTGCCCGGCCGCGTTCCGGTCATCGCCGACACGCCCGTCGGAAAGCTCGGGCTCTCGGTATGCTATGACATGCGATTCCCGGAACTGTATCGGGAGCTGGTGTCGCAAGGCGCGGAGTGGCTGGCGATGCCGGCCGCCTTCACGGTGCCGACCGGCCGTGCGCACTGGGAGACATTGCTTCGCGCGCGAGCCATCGAGAACTTATGTTATGTGGTTGCGCCGGCGCAGGCCGGCTTACATACGAGTGGCCGCGAAACTTACGGCGATTCGCTGATCGTGGACTATTGGGGCCAGGTGTTGTCGCGCTTGGCAAAGGGTACCGGAGTGATCACAGCAGAAATTGATCTTGCGAGCCAAGCCGAATCGCGGGCTCGTTTTCCAGCATTGGATAACCGCCAGCTCGGGTTGACCGGCAGCGGGTTGGCCGCCGCCGGATTGGCACGTCCGGCGGTTCCGGCATGAACGCGCGCAGCGCTGAATTGATTTCGCCGACCTTTGCCGTCGCCGAGAAGATGATTTTGGCACCCTCGGGGCTGGACGAGCGGCGCCTGAGCCAGGTGCTCGACACGCTGATGAGCCGCGGCGTCGACTATGCGGACTTGTATTTCGAGCTGTCTCGCGAGGAATCCTGGTCTCTCGAGGATGGGATCGTCAAAGAAGGCTCACACAGTATCGAGCAAGGCGTTGGCGTACGCGCCATCAGCGGCGAGAAAACCGGTTTTGCGTACACGGACGAGGTGCTATTGCCGGCACTGCTCGAGGCTTCCGATGCGGCGCGGGCGATCGCCCGCAGCGGAGGAAAGAATGCGGTGAAGACCTGGCAGCGTCCGGTGACGCACCGGCTTTACTTGCCCCTCGATCCCCTGGATGCCATCAAGGATGAGGACAAAGTGGCGTGGTTGATGAGAATCGATGCGGCTACGCGTAGCCTCGATCCCAGGGTCAAACAGGTGATGGCTTCGTTGGCGGCGGTTCATGAGGTCATATTGATCGCTTCCAGTGACGGTACGCTGGCGGCGGATGTGCGCCCCTTGGTGCGAGTCAATGTCTCTGTCATCGTTGAACAGAACGGCCGGCGCGAGCAGGGCTATAGCGGCGGAGGCGGCCGTTTCGGACTCGACGAGCTATTGCGCGGGGACGCGCCGTTCGAACATGGGCGAGAGGCAGTGCGTCAGGCCCTGGTCAACCTTGACGCGGTGGCCGCTCCTGCGGGCTCCATGACCGTGGTGCTTGGTCCGGGCTGGCCGGGGATTTTGCTGCACGAGGCGATCGGCCATGGACTGGAAGGCGATTTCAATCGTAAGGGTACCTCGGCATTCTCCAATCGCATCGGGCAAAAAGTAGCCGCGGATGATGTCACCGTGGTCGATGACGGAACGCTCGACCGGCGGCGAGGCTCGTTGAATGTCGATGATGAAGGCACGCCGACGCAGTGCACGACGCTCATCGAGAACGGCATTCTGCGCGGCTACATCCAAGACAAGATGAATGCAAAGCTGATGGGCATGGCGCCAACCGGCAACGGGCGGCGCGAATCATTCGCGCACATGACGTTGCCGCGCATGACCAATACCTATATGCGGGCAGGCTCGCGCGCTCCGGAAGAAATCATCGCCTCGGTGGAAAAGGGCCTGTATGCGGTCAATTTCGGCGGCGGTCAAGTCGATATCACTTCGGGGAAATTCGTGTTTTCGGCGAGCGAGGCGTACATGATCGAGAACGGCAAGGTGGGCGCTCCGGTGAAAGGCGCGACGTTGATCGGCAATGGACCCGATGTGCTGACGCGGGTGAGCATGGTCGGGAACGATCTGAAGCTCGACACCGGAGTCGGGACGTGCGGCAAGGAAGGACAATCGGTGCCGGTCGGAGTCGGTCAACCCACGTTGCGCATCGACGCCTTGACGGTGGGCGGCACCGCTTAAGAATTTTCCGCCCGGCGTAGTCCGCCATATCTGCATCATCGCGCTGAGTAATCCCGTGTTGCGCATGGACAGCTCGTGGAACAATAATTGCGCGGCACGTCCAGGGAGGGATCCCCGACTTTCGGATTGCAGGATGCCAAGCCGCGGCGCGGGTGAGGCGTTCACGGCAGGAACGGCTTGCCCGCGCCTCTAATTCTTCAAGGAGACGTATGACACACAACCTACCCGGGTTGCTGATTCTTGGCTTAAGCGCGGCCTCAAGTACCGGCGCCTGCCTCGCCGCGGATGCAGCGGCGCAACTGGGACTTCCGGTCAATGCGGCTGTTTCGATGCAGGGAATTGAGGCGGGTCGTATCGCCGAGCATGTGCGATTCCTTGCCAACGATCTGCTCGAGGGGCGCGGCACCGGCACCCGCGGCGATGAGATTGCCGCCAACTACATCGCCTCTCAATTCGCCCTATATGGTCTGAAGCCGGCCGGGGACAACGGCAGCTTTCTGCAAAACGTGGACTTCGTCGGCGTCAAAACCATGCCCGCGACGTCGGCTTCATTGCAGCCCGTGCGGGGAAGCGCCACGGAATTGAAGTTGGCCGAGGACTATGTGGTCGGCAATCAGTCTCAGACGGATAGCGTGGATATCGATGCGTCCATCGTCTTCGTCGGCTACGGCATCGAGGCCCCCGAGTATCAGTGGAATGACTTCAAAGGCATCGACGTCAAGGGCAAGGTCGTGCTCGTCATTGTCAACGAGCCCCCATCGACCGATGAGCATTTCTTCAACGCCGAAGCGCTGACTTACTACGGACGCTGGACCTACAAGTTCGAGGAAGCGGCGCGCAAGGGCGCTATCGGCGCCCTGATCATTCACCGCACGGATCTGGCGAGTTACGGCTGGGACGTGGTGCGCAACTCTTGGAGCGCCGAGCAGGTGTACCTCGGCAACGACAATGACCCTAAGCTCAAGGCGGCAGCATGGATTCAGCTGGATGTGGCGCGCAAGTTGTTCAGCGCATCGAATCTGAACTTGGACGAGATGATATCGGCGGCCGGAACTCGACAATTTCAGGCGCGGGAATTGCCGGTGCGCTTCAAAGCGCACATCGTGAGCACGGTGCGCAAGTTCCACTCATACAACGTGCTTGGACTGTTGCCGGCGCAAGGCGGCGGGAAGGCCGTGGTGTACTCGGCGCACTACGATCATTTGGGCATTGATCCTTCCCTGAGCGGCGACAATATTTACAACGGTGCCGTCGACAATGGTACCGGCTGCGGCATCCTACTGGAGTTGGCACATGCCTTCACCGCATCCGCCGCACGCCCGCCGTCTCCGGTATTGTTTGCGGCGGTGACGGCTGAGGAAAAAGGGTTGCTCGGTTCGAACTACCTCGGCAAACACCTGCCCATTGCCGCGTCCAAGATTGCCCTGGATTTGAATTACGACGCCATTTTGCCGGTCGGCATGCCGCAATCTGTCAATGTGACCGGCGCCGAAAGGACCTCGTTTTATCCTACCGTCGAGAAGACGGCCGCCGCATTTGGGTTCGAGATTCAACCCGACGCCGAGCCCGGTGCGGGCCACTACTATCGGTCGGACCATTTCAGTATGGCGCGAGCGGGCGTACCCGCATTTTCGATCAATACCGGCGTGAAGTTCGCGGGTCATCCGCCGGAATGGGGAAAAGCCCAGCATGAAGAATACACGGCCAAGCGTTATCACCGGCCCAGCGATGAATTTACGCCCGACATGGATTTCACCAGCGACGCAGCCGTTGCGAAGTTTGGATTTGCTTTAGGATGGGAAGCCATGCTCTCGAAGTCCGCAGTGAATTGGTTGCCGGGCGATGAGTTTGAAGCAGCGCGGCTGCATGGATCGGCGCACTAGGCTCCGAACATAACGCAGGGTGCTTCGACATAACCAGGCGGAGACAGGTGCGTACGTCGCCGCGCGGCGACGGCGCTCGAGCGGCCGGCGGGCCAGTCGAGCGCAGCGTGCGCCACGTCGCATTCGGCGAGCCAGAGGATCGTTAGTCTGCGCTTCGTTATTACACGACGGAGTTTTTCATGGCCGACAATACGATGACTGGCTCATTCCAGATCCCGAAGGAGCTCTTGTCTTTATCCGAAGCTAAGCGCGCTTCAAAGCCGAAGAGCGATCGATTGAAAGTTGAAGGCTGGGGCCACTCTTGGTTGTCGCGAGTTGCCGAGATGGTAGTGGGAAAAGACTGAGCATTTTCGTAGGACCCCCCTGTAGAGGGCCGTAGGCTTTATGGTAGATCGCCCGTTTTAAGTTAAATGCGCTAACCGGGCGGCGATATCGGCATTATCATGCGCGTGGAGGGAAACCATGCGCTTGGCTCGACCTGTATACGCAAGCCTGCCGATCCTTTACATGTTGATCGGCGGCTTTGGCATATATCTTTCCTACTTGGATCCGGTCGGGTTCGGCGGCAAGGCCGCGTTTTTAATAGGCTTGTTGCTCGAAGTCGCGGCGCTTACGGTGTTTTTGCGACGCAAAGATGAGCGCGAGCTGAGCCGTAAATATTCGGGCGCCGCCATCGAGCGGCCGCCCGGACTGAACAGTTCAACCCAGCCGGATTTAAGCTCGAGTCCTTAAGCTCAGGACTCCTTGGAAGTCCCGCCGAGCACGGCGGTCGCCACCGCGGGGTCGATGGGCTCAGGAGAATTTCTGACGCGCGGCGACCGCTCGTCGATGTACATGATCTCGTGTTGGCCCACCTGCACCACGTCGCCGTCGTTCAAGTTATGTCGGCGCACCCGCTTTGATTGAACTGAAATACCATTGGTACTATTGAGATCTTCGATCAGACAGGAATCGGACTGAGTGATGATCTGACAGTGGTGTCGACTGATGAACTTGCTGTCGATCTGTATGTCATTGTCGGGCGTGCGGCCAATCACCAGTCGTCCGGGCCTTAGCTGGCGCTCCTCCATCGTCCTGCCTTCGCAGGCCAGCAGAATACGTCCGACCACTTGGCCGGTATCGGCGTGGCCGGTATCGAGGTGGTCGGTATCGATGTGCGATCGCAGATTGTGTTCCATTTCGAGTATCTTCATCTGGTTGGTGCCGGATGCGAATTCGACCCATTGCAGCTCCTCGACCGCATCTTCGAGCTCGGTCATGGTCACGCTATCTTGGTCTTTGCCATACGCGGCCATGAGGCAGGTATCGCAGAGCGTGTTGATGAGACGCGGCACGCCGCCGGTGTATTTGTAGATGGTACCGTACATGTCCTCGGCAAATATCCTTCGCCCTTGGGAACCCGCCACCTCGAGCCGATGTTCGATATAGGCCCCGGTTTCCGCCCTGTTGAGGGAGGTGAGGTGGAAGCGCAAACGTACGCGTTGCGTGAGTTGGATGAGATCCGGTGAGTTGAGCTTTTCATTCAACTCAGGCTGCCCGGCGAGAATGATGCGCAACACTTTTTCTTTGGTGGTCTCGACACCCGACAACATGCGCACTTCTTCGAGCACCTTGTTGGTCAAATTCTGCGCCTCGTCGATGATCAGCAGCACTTTGCGGCCATTACCGTGCTGCTCCACCAGGAACTGATTCAAGGTCGCAAGAACCTCCGGCTTTTTCATGCCGAAAGGCGAAAACCCGAACTGTACGAGCACGGATTGCAAAAAGCCGGTGGCCGACAATTGCGTTTGACTGATTTGCGCCACGACCACATCGGCTTGCAGCTCATGCAGGAATGTTTCTATCAGAGTGGTTTTGCCTGAGCCGATATCGCCGGTGATCACGACAAAGCCGTCGGTAAACCAAATGGTCGACTCCATGTACGCTTTGGCGCGCGCATGCTGCTTACTTAGATACAAAAATTGCGGGTCCGGACTCAGCCGGAACGGCAGTTCGTGGAGTTTGAACAGGTCTAAGTACATCTCGCCTGGAGGTCTAATGATTGCACCCGAAAATTGCCAAGTTTAAGCCCATTTGATCCATTTTAATGCATCCGCGAGCGAGCGGTTGCGCTCGCCGGGCCGAGCCTTGAGGATGGTGCAATGGCCTAATTTGCGGCCCGGGCGCGCTTCTTTGCCGTAATCGTGGAAGGCCAATCCGTCAATCGCCAATAAGCGATCTCGGTCCGGCATCGTTCCTAAAAAATTGATCATCGCGGCGTGTCCCAACGCGCGCGTGCTCCCAAGGGGCATATCGCAAATGGCACGCAAATGATTCTCAAACTGACTGGTAACGCACCCCTCGATGGTCCAGTGTCCCGAGTTGTGCACGCGTGGTGCCATTTCGTTGGCCACCAATTTTCCATTCACGACGAAAAATTCGATTGTCAGTACCCCAACGTACTGAAGTTCATTCATGACGCGCTTCAAGTAACGTTGCGCGGCGCGTTCCAGGGGCAGGTTTGTAAAAGGTGCAACGCCGTATCGCAAAATGCCTTCGCCGTGGGTATTCGCCGACAGCGGGTAGAACACCATCTTGCCGGTCGCCGAGCGCGCCCCCACCAGCGACACTTCGCGTGAGAAGTCTTGAAACTTCTCGTAGATCAGACCGACGCCGCCGATGGCGTGCCAGGCTGCTTCGATATGCGAGCTTTCTCGCAACACGAATTGTCCTTTACCGTCGTACCCAAGGCGCCGCGTTTTGAGGACGCCCGGCAGTCCGATTTTCCGCGTCGCGCTTGCCAATCCCTCCACGCTATCAACCGCGGCATGCGCAGCGACGGGAATTTTGAGCTTTGCAAACAGCGCTTTTTCCGCGACGCGATCCTGCGACACCTCCAGCGCGATGCGAGGCGGCCGAACCTTGGTCAGCTTTTCGAGCGGCCTCAAGGCGCGGCCGGAAATGTTTTCCCAATCAAATGTCACGACATCGCTGCGCGAGGCCAATTCGGCAAGCTGTGCTGCATCTTCCAGATCGCCCACGAGTGTTGCGGCGACTTGCGCGCCAGGCGATTGGGCGCTGCGGTCCAGAAACAGGCACCGAAGCCCAAGTGGATATCCTGCGAGGGCAAGCATGCGCCCGAGTTGGCCCGCACCAACGATACCCACATTCAATAATTTCAAGGGGCGCGTGGATCCGGCTTGGCGAGGACCGCGCCGGTCTGCGCCACGCGAAAGGCGTCCAGTGCCGTACGTATATCCGCATGTTCGTTGGCGAGGATGGCTGCGGCGAACAAGGCGGCGTTTTTCGCGCCGGCGGTGCCGATTGCAAAAGTGGCGACGGGCACACCGCTGGGCATTTGCGCAATCGAAAGCAAGGAGTCGATCCCGTTCAATGCTTTCGATTGAATCGGCACGCCGAGTACCGGAAGCGGGGTTTTCGCAGCAGTCATCCCAGGCAGATGCGCCGCGCCGCCAGCCCCGGCGATAATGGCTTTGAGGCCGCGTTCGCGTGCGGTAGCAGCATATTCGAACAATAGGTCTGGCGTTCGGTGCGCCGAGATCACGCGAACCTCGTGGGCAATTCCCAGCCGGGTGAGCATATCGGCCGTAGCCTGCATCGTTTCCCAGTCGGAAGACGAGCCCATAATGACACCGACCAAGGCTTTCATCGCAGCAGGTTTCCCCATCTATCCAAGCAGCTGGCGCAAAAACGCAAAAAGTTCGCGAGCGCCGACCGGCGAACGCTGTTCTAAGCGCTCCCTTTCAGCCTTGTCGAGCAGTCTTGTCAAGACTGCCCGGTCGGCATTCGGATACTCTTCGAGCAATTCATCGAGGGCAACGACAGGTTCCGACAACAACCGATCCCGCCATCGCTCGATTTGCTGAAAATGGCGAATTTCCACATCGTGGCGTTGCTTACGCTCGGCCAGCTTGGCAAGTACCGGCTCCGGATCGATCGAACGCATCAACTTGCCGATGTACTGGCGCTGGCGAACCTGCGCTCCATGGGACGGCAGGCGACGCAAGTCGCGCAAGGCAACAAAAAGATTTTCCGGCAGGTCCAGGGCCTTGATCTCCTGATCGGGGAGGGCGGAGAGTTTCACCCCCAGCTCCTGCAAGGAGGCCGCTTCCCGCTTGCGGGCGCTCTTGCTTAGCCGCTGTTCCTCAGTTTCGCCCGTATCCGGGGTTTCATCATCGATAGTCATATTCCCCATGCTATCACTCGGGCCGGTAGAATCATCCTTATGGATTCCCTCACCCCTAAGGTGGAGACGTCGATGGCCGTGACCAATACCCCCGTGCGCCTGACCCAATCAGACCTGGAGTCGATCATTGAACGCGCCTTGGACGAAGCGCGGGCTCGCGGAGCCTCCCAGGCCGAAGCGGCCGTCAGCCAGGATACCGGCCTGTCCGTGGGGGTGCGGCTCGGGGAAGTCGAGACCCTGGAACACCAGCGAGACCGCAGCATGGGAATTACCGTGTATTTTGGACAGCGCAAGGGGTCCGCCAGCACGGCGGATTTCTCGCTGGAAGCGGTCAGTGCAACGGTTGCCAAAGCTTGCAGCATTGCCCGTTTTACCGCTGAGGACGCGAGTGCCGGTCTGGCGGACGCGGCGCTGATGGCACGCGCGCCGCCGGACCTGGACCTATCGCATCCGTGGAACGTCAGCGCGGATCGCGCCATCGAGATCGCCAAATCCAGCGAAGCAGCGGCCCTCGGGTTCGATCCGCGCATCAATAACTCGGAAGGCGCATCCGTCGCTACGCATCAGGGATTGCACGTCTACGGAAATACGCATGGCTTCGTTGGCGGCTATCCGACCACCTCACACACGATCAGTTGCGTGGTGCTTGCAGGAAAAGGCGACGACATGCAGCGCGACTATTGGTACACCAGCTCGCGCGACTGGCAGGAACTGCAAGACCCTGTCACGGTTGGGCTTGAAAGCGCCAGACGGACGATCGCACGCTTGGGACCGCGAAAAATCAGCACGCGCCGCGCACCGGTGCTTTTCGTCCCCGAACTGGCGCGCGGGCTGATCGGTCACTTCATTGCGGCGATTCGCGGCAGCAGCTTATATCGGGAGGCATCATTTCTATTGAATTCCGCAGGACAGCAATTGTTTCCGTCCAATATCTTCATCGCCGAGCGGCCTCATCTGTTGAAGGCCATGGGCAGTGCGCCCTTTGACGAGGAGGGCGTCGCCACCCATGACCGCGAATTGGTTGCGGCGGGGGTGCTCACCGGTTACATCCTTTCCAGTTACTCGGCCAGGAAGCTGGGGCTCAAGACCACGGGTAATGCCGGCGGGTCTCACAACCTTCTGGTCGCTCCCACCTTGCCCGGCGGCGCTCCGCCCATGCTGGCGAAGCTTGGAACCGGCCTGCTGCTGACGGAGCTCATGGGTCAAGGCGTGAACACCGTAACGGGCGACTACTCCCGCGGTGCGGCGGGCTTCTGGGTCGAGAATGGGGCGATCCAATATCCGGTGGCGGAAATCACCATCGCCGGAAACTTACGCGCCATGTTCAACGGAATTGCCGCCGTCGGTGATGACATCGATGTCCGCGGCGGCGTGCGCGTAGGATCAATATTGCTTGAGGAGTTGACCATTGCCGGCGAATGAATCACGAGCTTGAGGTCAAGTCCTTGAGCGAGAGATTCTGCAAGGGCAACCGCATGGCCGTCTCGGCCTGTTGGAGCAGCGCGAGCGCCGGTGCTACACCGCGTACGCCCACAGCCAAGCGGCCGCTGTGCAAGGTGCGCACGGTGTCCAACACCTCCACGAGCTGAATCGCTGCAATGTCGCGGCCGGGAACGAATCGTTCCTCTTCGGTCATGACGAGCAGGCCCGCCTTCTCCAGACAATTCAGTATCGGCGCCATCAGTATGCTGGGAATGTCGAGTTCCGAGGCCAGTGCATCGGGCGTCCAATGGATCTTGCCCGCTGCATAGTCGCGGCCGATGAGATACATCACCGATAGGGCGACTTTCTCGCGATCCCTGCCCGTCAATTCGACGGCTGCTTGTCCGTGACGCAAGTACTGCGGAAACTGCACGTAAAAGGACAGCTGTGCGCCGATCAGCAAAATGAGCCAGCTCAGGTAAATCCAGATGAGCGTCGTGAGGACAATGGCAAAACCGGTGTAGACGGCGACCAAGGTCGAGGAGTACACGATGAATGCCGTAAATACTTTACCTACGAGCGCCCAAATGATGCCGGCTGTGATTCCGCCGATGAGGGCGGCGCGCAGCTGAACTTTGGTATTGGGAATGAAGGCGTACATGAACGTGAAGATCACGGTAACGATCAGGTAGGGAAGAATTTTTCCCGTGCCTCCCAACAGCCACGCCAGCGGTTTGATTGCGTCCAGCCACAAGGCAAACGGACTGCTTTCGGCGCTCGCCAACAGGCCGAGAGCCACGGCGAGCAGGATCGGCCCCAATATCATCACGCTCAAATATTCGGTGAAGCGGCGCGCAAAACTTCTTGGCTGATCGACGCGCCACAAAAAATTGAAGCTCTTTTCGACTTTTTCAATGGTGGCAATGACGGTGTAGACGAGAAATGCCAAGCCGAGCGAACCCAATAAAACGCCGCTCATATTGCCGACGAATTGCAGGACGCTCTCGGTCAACTGTTCTGAGGCGGCCCCCAAAGGCTGGAAGAAGTGATCAAGGATGAATCGCAGGTCGCCGCGGGCACCCAAGCCTTTCAAAATTGAAAAGCTGAATACCATCAAGGGGACGATGGACAGCAAGGTGGTATACGCGAGGCTCATGGCTCGTACGCTGATCTCGCCCTGCAGCCAATCGCGCAGCAGCGCCGCCGGGTAGCGCACCGCGCGCAATACGGGCCCCCAGGGCGGCGGCATGGCGCGCGATCCGGTGAACAGCCGATCTTCGAGGTTCTCAAACCAAGTAAACATGCACCGAGCCTTGCATGCCGGATGGGGTATGGCAAGATCGCGGCCCTGATGTTCCCGAACCGCATCGTCTGTCTGACGGAAGAAACCACCGAAACGCTGTACCTGCTCGGCGAGGAACGGCGCATCGTCGGCATATCCGGCTTTACGGTCCGTCCGGCGCGGGCGCGCAAAGAGAAGCCGAGAGTATCGGCATTCACCAGCGCGCGGATCGAGAAGATCACGGCATTGAAGCCGGATCTGGTATTGGGATTTTCCGATTTACAGGCCGACATCGCCGCGGACTTGATTCGCCGCGGCCTAAGCGTGCATGTATTCAATCAGCGCAGTATTGCCGAGATTCTGCAAATGATACTCATGCTGGGCGCCATGGTGGGCTGCCACGCAAAGGCATCCGCGTTGGCCGCCACCCTCGAGAACGGTCTTGCCGCCATCCGCGCCGCCGCGGACAGACTCGTGCGCAGGCCCCGCGTCTACTTCGAGGAGTGGGATGTGCCGCAGATCAGCGCGATCAAGTGGGTGTCGGAATTGGTTGAACTGGCGGGGGGCATAGACTGCTTTCCCGAACTTGCACGGGAACCCTTGGGCAGGAATCGCATCATCGCCGATGGCGACGAGGTGTCGCGCCGCGCTCCGGACATCATCTTCGGATCTTGGTGCGGAAAGAAATTCCGGCCCGATTCAGTGGCTGCCAGGCCCGCTTGGGACGCGATACCTGCGGTGCGCGACGGCCAACTTCATGAGATCAAATCATCCATTATTTTGCAGCCAGGACCTGCGGCATTGAGCGAGGGCGTTCAGCTCATGCACGACTACATCATGCGCTGGGCGCAAGCTCAGGCGGTCAACAGCCTCAGCGCCTCGCGGTAATTATCGCTGGTGCGGGCCAGGATCTCGGGCGGCAAATGCGGCGCCGGCGGTTTCTTGTTCCATTGCAACGACTCCAGATAATCGCGCACGAATTGCTTATCGAAACTCGGCGGGCTGATTCCCGGCTTGTACGAGGCCATCGGCCAGAATCGCGAAGAGTCCGGCGTCAGCACCTCATCGATCAAAAACAGCTGTCCGGACTTATCGACGCCGAATTCGAATTTGGTGTCCGCAATGATGATGTTGCGCGCGCGCGCATGTTCGGCGGCAAAGCGGTATACCTCGAGGGCAATGCGCCGGATATCATTTGCGCATTCCTTTCCGAGCAACTTGATGATTGCCTCAAAATCGATGTTTTCGTCGTGAGAGCCGGCCGGCGCTTTGGACGCGGGCGTAAATATGGGCTCCGGCAAGCGCTCTGCAATCCTCAAGCCCGCGGGCAGCGGGATGCCGCAGACTGAGCCATTGACTTTGTAGTCCTTGTAACCCGAGCCGATGAGATAGCCCCGCGCCACGGCTTCGATCGGCAATGCGGTTAATTTTTTGACGACCATGGCACGACCTGCCAGTTGCGCTCGTTCTTCGCCGTCGCTGATCACGTCCTCGACGCGCAGGTCGGATAGATGATTCGGGGTTATATGGCCGGTTCTCGCAAACCAGAACAGCGATATCTGAGTCAGCACCTGGCCTTTGAATGGGATGGGGTCGGGAAGCACCACATCGAATGCGGACAGCCGATCGGTGGCCACGATCAATAAATGACCGTCATCCACATCGTAAATATCGCGCACCTTTCCCTGATGAATTTTCTTGAGACTTCGAATGCGGCTCTCGAAAAGCGGTGCCGAATGCGAATACTGTTCCATGTGTAAGCGCTCGTGACTGCTACCATTGAAGCCTCGGCGATTGTGGCGGGACGGAGCGGATAGGTCAACGCGAATGAGTTGGAAAGGCATTTTTTTTGGGGCATTGATCGGGCTGCTGATCACCAAAAGCGTTTGGGGCGCGGTGCTCGGAGCCATCATCGGCTATATGCTTGACCCGAGGGGCGCAGGAAGAGCGGCGATGGGGGACGGATCGACTTCGATTTCGATCTCGAGTGAGTTCTTCCGCACCACATTCGAGATCATGGGACATGTGGCCAAGTCCGACGGGCGCGTCTCCGAGGCGGAAATCGACGCGGCGCGCAGACTCATGCAGGAATTGAACTTAGGCGCTGCCGACGTCGATGCTGCCATCGCCTGTTTCAGGGCCGGTAAATCGCCAGGCTACGATGCGGAACTGAGCATCGAGCGGTTGCGCGAGTCCTGCGGCCTGCGCTACGACCTGTTGCGCGCCTTCGTGGATCTGCAGTTGCGCGCGGCGCTCGCCGGCAATGGCATCTCCCCGCCGGCTCGCCGGATTCTGGCCGCGATAGCCGAACGCCTGGGGCTGTCAGCGCTCGAATTTGCGCACATGGAGGCATCGCTGCGCGCTAGACAGAAGCGAGGGAAGTCCGACAATTTGGCAGAATGCTATGCTGAACTCGAAGTCGAGGCAGAGATCAGCGATCAAGAGCTGGTCAAGGCTTATCGGCGGCAAATGAGCCGCCACCATCCTGATAAACTCGTCGCCAACGGCCTGCCGGAGTCGATGGCGCAAATGGCGAAGGAGAAAACTCAGCGTATCCAAGAGGCCTATGAAGGCATACGCGCGGCGCGAGGTATGCGCTAACTATTATGGGCATCATCATATCCCCGTCGATTCTATCGGCTGATTTCGCCCGCTTGGGCGAAGAAGTCGAATCGGTGCTCGCAGCCGGCGCCGACTGGATTCACTTCGATGTCATGGATAACCATTACGTTCCGAACCTGACCGTCGGTCCTGTGGTTTGCCAGGCGCTGCGCAAGGCCGGAGTAGTAGCGCCCATCGACGTGCACTTGATGGTGACGCCGGTCGATCCTTTGGTGATGGATTTTGCGAAAGCAGGCGCGACCCATATCAGTTTTCATCCCGAGGCCACTTACCACGTGGATCGCACCATTCAACTCATCCGCCATTCGGGTTGCAACCCCGGACTGGTCTTCAACCCCGCAACCTCATTGAATTGGCTGGACTATGTGATCGATAAAATCGATATTATTTTATTGATGTCGGTGAATCCCGGGTTCGGGGGCCAGGAGTTCATTCCCGAAGTGCTTCCAAAGCTAAGCGAAGCACGCGCGCGGATCCGTGCCAGCGGCCGCGATATTCGCCTGGAAATCGACGGCGGCGTCAAGGTCGAGAACGCCGCCGGTATCGCCAAAGCGGGCGCCGACACATTCGTTGCGGGCTCGGCGATATTCGGCAGTTCCGATTATGCCCGCACGATTAGAGACATGCGGGCGCAGATAGAAAAAGGCTGCAAATCAGCCTGAACGATTTATTCGTCGTCCTCGTCATCCTCATCCTCGTCATCATCATTCTGCTCGGTGCGGGTATGCTTTGCGCCGACCGTGTTTGCGCCGGCTTTCACAGGAACGATGAGAGGACGTGTCTTCACCTTCGGTCTGGCGTTGAACACCACAATGGTTTTCCCGGTGGCGCGCAACAATCCTTGCTCTTCCAAAACTTTGAGAACCCGTCCGGCCATCTCGCGTGAACATCCAACCAAGCGCGACAGTTCTTGCCGGCTGACTTTGATCTGCATCCCTTCAGGATGCGTCATCGCATCAGGCTCGCCGCACAAATCCATGATGGCATGAGCGACGCGGCCGGTGACATCGACAAAGGCCAGGTCGCCGAGCTTGCGGTTGGTGCGATCAAGTCGCGTTGCCAATTGCGTCGCCAATTCAAAAATCAAACCGGGGCTTTCGGCGGCGATTTGGCGAAAGCGCGGATAAGTCATTTCGGCCAGTTCCGATTGTTGGCGCGTGCGTACCCATGCGCTGCGGGTCGGCTGTTCGTAGAACAAGCCCATTTCCCCGAAGAACTGACCCTTGTTCAAGTAGGCGAGCACCATTTCATTGCCGTCTTCGTCCTCGATCATGACTTCGACGGAGCCCGAAATGATGTAATAAAGGATGTCCGGCAAATCGCCGGCGTGAATGATCACGGTCTTGGAAGGGACTGTCCGGATTCGGCAGTAGCTCAAGAAACGATTGATCGCTGGGATATCGCTTAAGGCTTTTGCCCCTTCTTCCATGTTCACTCCCGTTGGTTTTTTCGTCGGTTAAACGCCGATGCTGGCGCACGTTTTATTACATAAGTCCCGGAATCGCAAGCACTAACGGACCCCGGTAGGCATCCGGTAGCCGTAATCAGATCCAATATGAGCCTCGGGTCATCAGCTGCGATGTTGCGCGCATCGCCAATGTGATGGGAAGGGGTAGGGCTTTACCACCCATGGAAGCGGCTTTCGCCCCGTGCCCCACCTCATCGTGTCTCATCTGTTCCAGGATGGCGCGGCTGCGCACATCGCGGGGACTTAGGCGCCGTATATGCTCGCGCAAGTGCGATTCCACCTGTTTTTCCGTTTCCGCAATGAATCCTAGGCTGGTCCGATCCCCCAGTGCGCCTGCAAAGGCACCCAGGGCAAGAGACGCGAAGTACCATAGCGGGTTCAACAGGCTCGTGCGGCCCTTCAGTTCCTTCAGCCGCTGCTCGCACCAAGCCAAGTGATCGACCTCTTCGGCCGCGGCGTGCTGCATCGCGGATTTGACTTCGGCGTCGCGCGCGGTGAGGGCTTGCCCCTGATATAAGGCCTGCGCGGCGACCTCTCCGGAATGGTTGACTCGCATGAGTCGGGCCGATTCGGCGCGTTCCGACTCCTCGAGACTACCCGCACATTCGGGTTGCGGTACGTCCCTGGATGCTCGCGGACGTACTGTTAAGTTCTTGATAATTCTATCAATTTCACCAATTGCGCGGTCGATGCGATCGAAGCTGCGGGTATCCATGGATACATTATATTATAGGTGCTGGGGCGCATCGAAGCGGGACTGGCATCTGCGCGTGCCGTTCTGTACACTTTCGCGCCTTTCGCCAAGACCCATAACCTCTGAGAATTCCATGTATACCGTATTTTCCAAGCCTGAAGAAACACGCGGCGACTGGTTTTTAGTCGACGCGGCAGGCAAGACTCTCGGCCGTCTGGCCTCCGAAATAGCACACCGGTTGAAGGGCAAGCACAAGCCGAATTATGCGCCGCATCAAGACCTGGGCGACCATATCGTCGTGGTCAATGCCGGCGAGGTACGCGTCACGGGCGCGAAGCTCACCGACAAGTTCTACCACCAGCACACCGGCTACGTCGGCAACCTAAAGAGCATTTCACTGGGCAAGTTGCTGCAAGAGCACCCCGAGCGGGCGATTCAATTTGCCGTCAAGGGCATGTTGCCGAAGGGCCCTCTTGGCCGCCGCATGTATAAGAAGCTGCATGTGTTCGGCGGCAAAGATCATCCCCACCAAGCACAGCAGCCCAAGGCGCTGGAAATCTAAAGTAGGACAATCAATGGCAAATGCAGCCAATTCTTTTTACGGCACCGGCCGCCGCAAAACATCCAGTGCGCGGGTTTATCTGCGCCAAGGCTCCGGCAAGGTTGTGATCAACGGCAGACCGTTGGATGAGTTCTTCGGCCGCGAAACAGGCCGGATGATCATTCAGCAGCCGTTCGGGGCGGTGCAACTTGATGGCAAGTTCGATGTCGAGGCTCATGTGGAAGGCGGCGGAATTACCGGTCAAGCCGGTGCGATCCGCCACGGAATCACCCGCGCGTTGATGGCCTACGATGAAACTCTTCGATCGCCGCTGCGCAAAGCAGGTTTTGTGACTCGCGATGCGCGTGAAGTCGAACGTAAGAAAGTGGGTCGCCGCAAGGCTCGCCGCGGCACTCAGTTCTCGAAACGTTAGTCACGAGAGCGCCCTTTCGCCTCCAGGGCTACGCGATCGGTTTTGGGGGATCGTCTAGTGGTAGGACAACGGTCTCTGACACCGTTTACCTAGGTTCGAATCCTAGTCCCCCAGCCAAACAGGGCCCGCTCTCGTGGGCCCTTTTCTTTAGGGTGTACGGATAAAGATGTCGGGCGAACGAATTTCCCGTACGCGTCTGGCGCCGATGGCGATCGCAGCGCTCGGCGTCGTGTTCGGCGATATTGGTACGAGTCCCCTCTATGCCATGTCCGCGTGCTTCACCGGACCTGGCATTGCCGTGACGCCGGCACATGTGCTGGGCGTGTTGTCGTTGATCTTCTGGTCGCTGGTTCTCGTCATCTTGCTGAAGTACGTCACCGTGGTGCTCAACGCCGACAACAAGGGGGAGGGCGGGGTACTGGCCTTGACCGCGTTGGTGATCAACACCGCGCGCGAGAGTCCGCGACGCAAGTGGTATGCCACGTTGGGCATCCTCGGCGCGTCGCTCTTCTTTGCGGATGGCGCCATCACGCCGACCATCACGGTGCTGAGCGCGGTTGAAGGCCTGCAAGTGGCAGCGCCTACTGCGCACATTCCGACCGTGCCCATCGCGATCGCCGTATTGATTGGATTCTTTCTCATTCAGCGTCACGGCACGGGCTCCGTCGGCAAGGTGTTCGGGCCGATCATGCTGGGTTGGTTCTTGATCCTGACGGTGATGGGTTTGAGTTGGATCGTGCGCGAGCCGCGCGTATTTTTGGCTCTCGATCCGTCGCGCGCTTTGCGAATGTTGTCTGAACACCAGATCGGATCGCTTGCCGTGTTAGCCGGCGTCTTTCTGACGGTCACCGGCGGCGAGGCGTTATACGCCGACATGGGTCACTTTGGAAAAGCGCCTATTCGGCTTGGTTGGATATGCATCGTCATGCCGGCGTTGGTGCTGAATTATTTCGGGCAGGGCGCGATGCTGATTGAAAATCCGGCCGCCATCAGCAATCCATTTTATTTGATGGCGCCGGAATGGGCCGTGTTGCCGCTGGTCGTGATCGCGACCGCCGCATCGGTAATAGCGTCGCAAGCCGTGATCTCGGGAGTGTTTTCCGTGACCACTCAGGCGGTCAGCCTGGGGTTATTGCCGCGATTGCGCGTGGAGCATTCCTCGGCTGAGCACGCCGGTCAGATCTATGTGCCCACCATGAATTGGATCCTCATGGTGGCTGCGCTTGCGCTGGTCATCGGATTCGGCAGCTCGGCGGCCCTTGCCGGAGCCTATGGCCTGGCCGTATCGGGCGCGATGACCATCGTGACCCCGCTGACCTTGAGTCTCATCAAGTCGCGGACCGGCAAGGAAAGCCGTCTGCTGCGTACCGGCCTGTCTTTGCTGTTCGTCGTGGACATCGCCTTCCTGCTCGCCAATCTGACCAAGCTCGAAGACGGGGGTTGGTTGCCGTTGGCATCCGGATTGATCATTTTTTGGCTGATGCAAACATGGCAGAGCGGCCGCGCCTCGGTCATGGCACGGCTGTTGCGTGAACAAAAACCGGTGCGCGATTTTATCGAGGACCTGAAGCGTGATCCGCCGGTGCGGGTGGCGGGTACTTCAATTTTCATGGATGCCAAGGCTTCGGGTATACCGCGCGCTTTGCTCAACAACATCAAATTCAATCACGTCATGCACGAACGAGTGGTTCTGTTGACCGTGGTAACTCGCGAAGTGCCGCGCGTGAGCACGGCCAAGCGCTTGACTGTCACCCCTGTCTGCGAGGGTATCGTCAGGGTGGTGGCTCAGGTGGGATTCATGGAGAAGCCGAACATTACGGCGATCCTGCGGGAGGCGGAAAGCCATGGGGTCCCTTACGAACCTGAGGCAACGACGTACTTTTTGAGCCGCGAAGAGCTGCTTCCGGGCCGCCGTTCCGATCTATCGCCCTTGCGGCGCAAAGCATTCATGCAGATGGCTCGGGGGGCGCAGATCATTGCCGACTACTATGGATTGCCCCCGAATCGAGTCGTCGAAATCGGCACCCGATTGGAAATCTAGCTAGCGAGCGGCTCGGTCCTCGAGGTCGAGAATTCTAACGCCGGAATCTCCCGCTACGATGAGCACATCGGCGCCGCGCCAGGCGAATAGTCCTACAGTTACGACACCCGCAATTTGATTCAACGCCGATTCCAACCCCTTGGGGTCGGTGATCTTCAAATTGTGCACGTCCAAAATGGGATTGCCATTGTCCGTGGTAACTCCTTCACGCCAAACCGGCTGCCCTCCGAGCTTGACGATTTGTCGCGCGACATAGGAGCGGGCCATCGGTATGACCTCCACGGGCAGCGGGAAGCGACCCAAAACCTGCACCAGCTTGGAGTCATCGATAATGCAGATGAATCGCTTCGAGGCGGCGGCCACGACTTTCTCCCGGGTGAGTGCGGCGCCGCCGCCCTTGATCAAGACGCCGGCGGCATCGGCTTCATCGGCGCCATCGATGTAGAGAGAGAGATCGCCGGTCGTATTCAGATCGAGTTCGGGAATTCGGGCGGCTTTCAGTTTTTCGGAAGTCTGACGGGAGCTCGAGACGGCGCCGCTGAGCTGTATTTTGCGCTCTTTCAGCACTTCGATGAGTTGATTGACCGTCGAGCCGGTACCGATTCCAAGCAGCATGCCGCTCTCGATATAGGGGATCGCGGCTTGCGCGGCGCGGCGTTTTTTTTCCAGCGACTTGTCAGGTGACACGGCGAATTTCCGACCTTCAAAAACAACTGTGCCCGCTTACGCGGGCACAGTTGATTACTTTCGAAGGCTTACTTTTTCTTAGCGGCCTTTTTCTTTGCTACCTTCTTCTTCGCCTTCTTTGCTTTCGCTGCCATGATAGAAACTCCGTTATCGGGTTAGTCCGGGGTCCGAGTATATACACGAATAATTAATTTACAAGCAATAGCTCGCGCTCCGGCTCGACAATGTGCTAGCGATGTGAGCGCCGTCACTCAAGGCTGAGGATGAAATCCCAATCCTTTTTCGCCACCGGCATCACCGATAATCGATTCCCACGGCGCAGCAAAACAAAATCCTGAAGCTTCTTTGCGGCGTGTGCTCGCAGTGCATCGAGCGTTATTACGCGATCGAACTTTCTCACCAGCTTCACATCGACGGCGAACCAAGCCGGCGCATCTTGGCGCGAGTCTGGATCGTAATGATGATGCTTAGGGTCGAAGGCGGTGGGATCAGGATAGCCGCCGCGGGCGATGCTGACGATGCCGGCGATACCCGGCACCTCGCAGCTCGAATGGTAGAAAAACGCTAAATCGCCCTTTTTAATAGAGTCGCGCAACATGTTGCGCGCCTGGTAATTGCGTACACCATCCCAGGTGGTGGTGTGTTTTGCAGCCTTGCCAAGATCATCGATGCTGAAGCTGGCAGGTTCTGATTTGAACAGCCAATGGTTCATAGGAAATGTTCCACTCCCGATTCTGTAGCCAACGAATCCAATCTTACGTCCCACATTTGCGCGAAGTCTGCGTCGGTGCGCTGACAATCAAAGGCAAGACCCACCAAATGCGGGCCCTTCCAAATCGTTCGCCGACGGCGGAATGCCAGCGCGCGATCATAGAACCCGCCTCCCATCCCTAGGCGCCTTCCGCCGCTATCGACTCCCACCAAGGGTATGACGATGAGATTGAGCCATTGCGGCAAGACGGGGGTTGCGCACAGGCGTGGAACTGAAATTCCAAACGTTCCCGGGCGGGTCTCGCCCTTCAGAGGATAGAAGCGCAGCCGGCAATGGCGGCGATCGCTGATGACGGGCACGTAAAGCTGCACCCCGCGCCGGCGTGCCGCGTCGATCAAGGGAGCCGTGTCCAACTCGCGATCGAAGGGTAGATACAGCGCAACGCGCTTGCCCGCACCGAACATTCGGAGCCGCATGAGGGCTTGGGCGGCTGCAACGGAGAGATCCGCATGTCGCGTTGCGTTCATGGAACGCCGCTGAGCGCGCAATTGTTTACGAAGCTTAGCTTTCACTAAAATGGGGATGGCGCTACCCGCATATGCCGTTTTGGACCGTTGCTCCCGACCTGAGCAACAGGTGGGGCCGACTGCGGCACTTAAGGCTTTCCGCTCGAAGCGGACTTGCACAATGTTGCCAGCAAGCATTGGCCCCTGGGGTTTACAAAATTAGGGTCAGGAGGTAACCCGATCCGCATCGAACACCGCAGGCAGCGCCAAATTTAAACGTTGGGGAGGATCAAGAAGATTCAAGCCTAGAGCTCGAGTTGTTGACCCTTCTCCAAGGCCGACTCTACGCGCTCGCGCAGGATACGCAAGCGTCCGCCGACGTCGGAATCGAGATTGGTGTCACGATTGCGGAATCGAATTAGTTCATTTGCCATGTTGAGCGCCGCGATCACTGCGATGCGATCCAGACCAACGACCTTTCCGCTATCACGGATCTCACGCATTTTCATGTTGAGAAATTCGGCGGAGTCCAGCAGGTCCGATCGCTCTTCGATGGGGCAGGAGATGTGATACTCCTTTTCGAGTATTCGAACGCTCACCCTGGCTTGGTTATCGCTCATGCTTGCTCCATCGACTTCAGGCGGCCGATCATAGCCTCGACTCGTGCTCGCACCTGCTCGTTTTTCTGCAACAGCGTCGCACGCTCGGAGGTTAGGGTGTCTTGACGCTGGCGCAATGCTCGATTTTCCTCCTTGATGTGATTTACGGTCACGATGAGGTCTTCCAAACGCTTTTCCAAGCGCTTGAGTTCGAGTTCCACGGCCGACTTTGAGTTGGGATCGTTCATAGGCCATCAATATAGAGCGCCCCATAGCGCAATGCAAAGGGCTGCTTATGCCACGACTGCGGTATTATTCGTCCAATCATGATGTCGGATATTCGATTCAAGGATTTTGAAGATGCGTTGGCCGGCGCCGGCGGCCTGGCGGACGCCGCGGAGGCGCACGGATCTTTGTGCGGCGCCTTATGTTCGGTGTCCCCGTATAAAATGCAGGACTGGGTTAACGAAATCCTACCCGATGGGGCGGCCATTTCCGACGAGTCAGCCGCCGTGATCGAGCGGGTGTTTACCGCGACCGCTACGTCCTTCGGCGAGCAAGGCATGGAATTCGAGCCCCTGTTGCCGGACGATGAGCAGCCTCTGAACGGCCGCGCCAACGCACTTGCATTATGGTGCACCGGCTTTTTATATGGATTGGGCGCCGGCCATATCTCCGATCTCGAGGCCTTGAGCGGCGACGTCGGCGAAATCGTTCGAGATTTCACCGAGATTTCGCGTGCCACCGGAGATGACGCGGAAGGGGACGAGTCCAACGAGCAAGCTTATGCGGAATTGGTCGAGTTCATCCGAGTCGCCGCCCAAGTGGTGTTCGAGGAACTCCTGCCGCTTCGCAGGCAAGTGTATCCGGCGCAGCAGCGGCTGCATTGAGAATGGATCGAGGGGAGTTTGCGCGCCGGCGGCGTCAGTTCATGCGCATCATCGGCAGGGAGGCCATCGCGATTCTGCCCGCCGCGCCGGTGCGCCACCGCAACGGCGATATCGAATACGCCTACCGTCAGGATAGCCATTTCTATTATTTGAGCGGCTTTCCCGAGCCCGATGCCGTGGCGGTGCTGGTGCCGGGCCGCCCTCAGGGCGAGTACCTGCTATTCGTCCGTGAGCATGATGCCCTGCGAGAGTCCTGGGACGGGGCCCGCGCCGGCACCGAAGGTGCGGTCGAGCGCTACGCAGCCGACGATGCGTTCCCAATCGAGGATATCGATGAGATCCTCCCTGGATTGATGGAACAGCGCTCGCAGATCTTCTATTCCATGGGAACCCATCTGGATTTTGACCCTCGTATATTGAGCTGGGTCAACGGACTGCGCGTGCAGTCGCGGCAAGGGGCCGGCGGGCTGCAGGAATTCGTTGCTTTGAATCATGTGCTCGACGATATGCGCCTGTATAAAAGCCGTCCGGAACTGCTAAGCCTGCGGCGAGCGGCGCAAATTGCGGTCGGGGCTCATCGGCGGGCCATCCGCTTCGCGCGGCCCGGACGCATGGAGTATGAAGTCATGGCGGAGGTGGTGCATGAGTTCCGCTCTCACAATGCCGACCTCTCGTATCATCCTATCGTGGGCGGCGGTGCCAACGCCTGCGTGATGCACTATCGCGACAATGATCAGCAGCTGTGCGACGGCGATCTGTTGCTGCTGGATGCAGGCTGCGAACATGACTACTACGCGTCGGATATCACCCGCACCTTTCCTGTCAGCGGCACGTTCACCGCAGTGCAACGCGCGGTATACGAAGTCGTGCTCGAGGCTCAACTCGCCGCCATCGACAAAGTGCGCGCCGGCAATCATTGGAATCAGCCGCATGAGGCGGCGGTGCGGGTGGTCACGCAGGGTCTCGCCAAGTTGGGTCTGCTGAAGGGAACAACCGCGAAACTGATCAAGGATCAAGCCTATCTGCCTTTTTTCAATCATCGTACCGGTCACTGGCTGGGCCTCGACGTGCACGATGTCGGCGACTATAAAGTGGGCGGCGAGTGGCGGGTGTTGGAACCGGGGATGGTGCTGACCGTCGAGCCCGGGATCTACATTCGGCCATCGGCAAAAATCCCAAAGGAATTCTGGAACATTGGAGTTCGGATCGAAGATGAGGTGCTGGTGACGGACAACGCGCCCGAGGTGCTGACCGCTGCACTCGAGAAGACCCCCGAGGCGATCGAGGCGCTTCGATGACCGTTGATGTTGCCATCGTCGGCGGCGGCATGGTGGGCGCGACCTTGGCGGTGGCTTTGGCGCCCTTGAAATTGCGCGTTGCCATCATCGAGGCCGTACCCCATAACGCGGCTGCCCAACCCAGCTTCGATGAGCGCACCACCGCCCTCTCGAACGGCAGCCGCAGGATCTTGGAGACGCTGGGTGTTTGGCCCGCCTTGAGCGCGCATGCAACGCCCATTCGTAAGATCCACGTATCGGACCAGGGCCGCTTCGGCTTTGCGCGAATCGATGCCGCTGAACAGGGCCTGGCGGCCATGGGATATGTCATACCAAACCGCGCATTGGGGAGCGCTCTATGGTCGCAGCTTGCGGCAAGCCCAAATCTCGAGGTGTATTGCCCTGCTGAAGTTTCGCGCGTCGCCGCAAATGCAGAGTCGGTCGCGGTCTACATTACTCGAGCGGCGGGCGAGGCAGCGGCCGGCGATGCCCGCATCGATGCCAAACTCATCGTGGCCGCGGACGGCGCGCAATCGGTGGTCCGCGGCGCTCTTGGCATTGATGCCGAGGTGCGTGACTATGCGCAGACCGCGATTATCACCACCATATTGCCGCAGCGCTTCCATGACAACGTGGCCTACGAGCGCTTCACGCCCAGCGGACCTTTGGCCTTGCTTCCACTGGATGGGGGGCGCTGCACCCTGGTGCTGACCCAAGTGACGGAAGCGGCGAAGGCGGCACTTGCCTGGTCGGACCAGGAATTTATCGCGGAAGTGCAACGTCGCTTTGGATTTCGGCTCGGGCGCTTCCTGAAGGTCGGGCGCCGCCTTGCCTATCCGCTATCGCTCACCCGGGCGAGCCAAACCAGCGCCGGACGCTGCGTCGTCGTCGGCAACGCAGCCCAAGGGCTGCACCCGGTTGCCGGCATGGGGTTCAATTTGGGATTGCGCGATGTTGCGAGCCTCGCAGAACTCATCTCAGAGCGAGTGGGACAACATGAGGATCCAGGCGCTCTCGAGTTGTTGGCGCAGTACGATGCCTGGCGCGCGGCGGATCGGAAGGGAGTCATTGCATTCACCGACGGGCTGGTCCGGGTTTTTTCGAATCCTCTATTCTCTGTGCGCACATTGCGCAATCTAGGGTTGCTTGCATTCGACCTATTGCCGCCCGCCAAGGCTGCCCTATCGCGCCTCAGCACAGGCGGCGACGGACGCGTGCCCAAGTTGGCGCGCGGTGTGGCGCTCACATGAGCCGCACGCGATCCAACGAGTTCGACGCTGTGATAGTCGGCGGCGGCGTCCTCGGCCTCGTGATGGCGTGCCTTTTGCTGGCACGCAAGCTGAGCACGTCGGGCAGGGTGGCGGTGGTTGCCGATCAGCCCGCAGCCGCACTTCCCCCGGATGCCGATTGGGATCTGCGCGTCTTTGCCATGAGCCGCGCATCGGAGCGGCTGCTCAAACTTTGCGGCATCTGGAACTCCCTGCCGCCTGCCCGCGTCTTCCCGTATGAACGCATGTGCGTCTGGGACGCCGCGGGTCAGCCGCAGGGCTTAGGATCGCTCAGCTTTGATTGCGCGCAAATCGGCGAACCCAATCTGGGCCACATCATCGAGGGCCGCGCGCTGCAATGGCAATGCCTGCAATCCGCCCGCGCTGCCGGTGTCGTGTTGATCGAGGGAGCTGCGGCGGCCATCGTTGCAGGCGATGAGAATGTCACGCTGCATTTGACGGACGGGCGTGAACTGCGCAGCGCGTTGCTCGTGGCGGCCGACGGGAGCGAGTCCAAAACACGGCAGTTACTGGGAATAAGCACCGCCGGTCATGCCTACCATCAAGATGCGTTGGTGGGGCATGTGCAAACCTCAAAACCCCACGGCCAGACGGCATGGCAGCGCTTCCTGAACACCGGGCCAATGGCCTTGCTGCCGCTTGGCGACGGCCGTTCCTCGATCGTCTGGAGCGTCTCACGAGATCAGGCGTCGCACTTGCGTGCCATGGATCCTAAAAGCTTCGGACAGGCTCTGACCGAGGCCAGCGGCGAGGTATTGGGACGGTGCGAGCTCACCACCCAGCTGGCGAGCTTTCCGTTGAAGCTGCAATACGCAGTGGGTTACGTGCGTCCTCGCGCGGTATTGCTGGGCGATGCCGCGCACGTCGTGCACCCGTTGGCGGGGCAAGGACTGAATTTGGGACTGCTCGATTGCGCGGCGCTGGCGCAGGTGCTGGGAGATGCCCAAAGTGCGGCGCATTTCGGCGACTACAAGCATCTTCGGCGCTACGAGCGGTGGCGGCGCAGTGAAAATCTCTTGGCGGCTGCGGCACTGGACGCATTGGAGCGGTTGTTTTCAAACAGCGATCCCAAGGTCGCGGCCTTGCGCACGGCGGGTTTGAGCGCCGTGCAACGCATGCCGTTCATGAAACGCCGTTTCGCGCAGCGGGCCCTAGGGCTAGCGGGTGACGTTCCCGAATTCTTGAAGGCGATCTAGCTTCGCGGCACAAATAAAATCGTTTATCGACAGCCCGCCGATCGAGTGGGTGGAATAGGTGATGTCACAGTGGTCATAGCCCACCTCGAGGTCGGGATGATGGTCCTCGATGTTTGCCAGGTAAGCCAGTCCGTTGACGAAGCTCATGGTCCGATAGAAGTCTTTGAACTTCAGTGAACGCTTGATGCTTTTGGCGTCTTTGGCGATCTTCCAATCCTTGTGCAACTGCTCGCCGAGCAGTTTGACCTCGGCGGGAGCCAAGGGCTCGACGCCGCCTTCACACGGAGCGCATTTTCTTTCGGCCAAGTCCGTCATGTCGAGATCCTCGCATAGGTGCGCTCGATATAGCGCTCCACCAGGTCCTGAAATTCCTCGGCGATCCGCTCACCCTTGAGCGTTACGGTCTTTGCACCGTCTTCGTACACCGGGGCTACAGGGTGCTCGCCCGTGCCCGGCAAGCTGATGCCGATGTTCGCGTGCTTGCTCTCGCCGGGCCCGTTGACGACGCAGCCCATGACGGCCACCGTCATGTCGGCGACGCCCTCGCGCTGCTTGCGCCACTCCGGCATGCGATGACGAATGTGGCTTTGAATCTTCTGCGCCAATTCTTGAAAGTAAGTGCTGGTGGTGCGTCCGCAGCCCGGGCAGGCAATCACCATGGGCGTGAATGCACGCAGACCCATGGTTTGCAGAATTTCTTGCGCGACGATGACTTCCTGGGTGCGATCGCCATTGGGTTCCGGCGTCAATGAAACACGAATGGTGTCGCCGATGCCTTCCTGCAACAGCACGCCCATGGCTGCCGTAGAGGCCACGATGCCTTTGCTGCCCATGCCGGCCTCGGTGAGCCCTAGGTGCAAGGGGTAGGCGCAGCGGCCCGCCAGATTGCGGTATACGGCGATTAAGTCCTGCACGCCGCTGACTTTGGCGCTGATGACGATCATGTTGGACCCGAGCCCCAAACTTTCAGCGCGCTTCGCGCTGTCCAAAGCCGAGACGACGATGGCTTCACGCATCACATCGATGGCAGCCAACGGGGTTTGCAGCTTCGAGTTCTCGTCCATCATGCGGGTGAGCAGGTCCTGATCGAGACTGCCCCAGTTCACCCCGATGCGTACCGGCTTCTGATACCGGATCGCGGTTTCGATCATTTCGGCGAATTGCGGATCGCGCTTACTGCCCCGGCCCACATTGCCCGGATTGATGCGCAGTTTGCCGAGCGCCTCGGCGCAGGCAGGATGGGCTTTCAGCAGCTTGTGGCCGTTGAAATGAAAGTCGCCCACCAGGGGAGTGGCGATGGCTTGGGCATCCAGCCGCTCGCGGATATGGGGCACAGCGGCGGCGGACTCGTCGTTGTTGACCGTAACCCGCACTAATTCGGAGCCGGCGCGCGCCAGCGCTTTGACCTGCGCCACGGTGCTTTCGATGTCGGCCGTGTCGGTGTTGGTCATGGATTGCACGACGATGGGCGAGGGGCCGCCTATGGAGACTGCACCCACTTTTACAATCAAGGAATGTCGACGGGATCTCATATGGGCATTATACCCGGAGCGCCGGGTTGGGGCAGGCCGGTACAATTCGGGCATGAATTCACTCGAAACGGAGTGCCTGGAACTCAAGGCCGCCGGTGTTATCGACGAAGCCACGGCGAGTCGGGCTGTGGCTTTGGAGCGCGGCAGCATTTTCTCCGTATTCGAAGAGCTGCGCTTCGCCCTCTATGCAGCCGTCGCGGCCATCACAACAGGCTTGGGCCTGCTCCTTAAAGAAAATTTGAACCGCATTGGAGCGGCGGCGCTCATTGGGGCGCTGGCGCTGGCCGCGTGTGGCTGTTATGCAACTGCGCTGCGCACGCTGTTGCGCGGCAAAACACGCAGCATCGGCGGCGACTATGTATTGCTGCTCGGCGCGCTGATCGCCAGCGCTGATTTGGCGTATGCCGAATCCCAATTTCATTGGTTGGGATCCGAGTGGCAGTGGCATGTATTGATCCTTGCCGCCTTTCACGCTGCCACGGCCTATGTGTTCAATTCGCGCCTCCTGCTGAGCGCCTCGCTCGCCTCCGTTGCGGGGTGGTTTGGTATCGAAGGGCGCATCGCAACCTTATTTGACACGGTTGGCTCGAGCGGAAATCTAGGCATGCACGCGATCATTTGTGCCGCGACGATTCTGGTCTGGCGTTGGGGCAATCGCCGTCTTGGCGGCTCTGTGCAATTTGAACCCGTGTTCGAACACTTTGCCGCAAATATCGGCTTCTGGGGTGCCCTGGCGCTTTGCCTCACACCGGGCTCTCGACTCGCGGGCGTCGCGATACTCCTTGCACTCGCGGCCGCGTGCCTCATAAAGGCGCTGCGCAGCGCTCAGGAAATGTTCGCCGTCTACGGCGCTGCCTACACGGCGTTGGCTTTGTGCTGCCTGGAAGCGCAAGTCACTCGGCGCGGACTGTCGGCGGCACTGCTCGAGCTTGCGACGGTTGTGGCCGGAGCACTGCTGTTGTGGAACTTCCACCGGCGTCTGAAGCGAGCCGCCGCATGAAGGCATTTCTTCCCACGCCGCAGCAGGAGCGTTGGATGACGAGTGCATCGCGCCTGCACTTGGCTCTGGATCATCCCTGGATTGCGCAACGGGCCGGCGGCTGGACGGCACCTTCGTTGATTGCGCGCTGCGCATTCTTCGTGCTCGGCACGGTTGCCGCGGGGCTCACCTTGGCGGTCTTCGATTTTCTGCACTTGCCGGGTGACATGTTTGCGGCGGGCATGGTCATGCTCATCGCCGCAGAATGGCTCATGCTGCGAAAGCATCTGTTCCATGCGGGCATGGAAGAAGCATTGTGGGCTGCCGGCCTGCTCGTCATGGTATTGCAGGCAATGCACCCGAGCCTCGATTTCGGTTTTGGTTCCGCGGCGCTCATCGCGCTGGCGCTGGCAGTCGCGGGGATTCGTGTTCTCAACCCCTTGTTTATCGCGTTAGCGGCAGCGTTCGCCTCCGGCGCGATCGACTTTGCCGGCGGACACCGGCTTGTGGGAGAGCCGAACGGTGCAGTGCCTGCCGGCGTATTTTGCTACGCGACGGCCGCTATCGCACTCTTCGCCGCTCGCTTCGAGTTTCGCAGATCCGCCCATGAGCGGATGCTCGACTGGTTGATCGTGAGCATGCCGTTGTGCGGATTTTTGTGGCTTGTGTGGGAACGGGCACTTGCCATCCGTGTTTTTATCGGCATAGCCTGCGCCTTATTTGGCGCGGCCGCGCTCGTCATAGGACTTCGCCGGCGCGCCCACGCCCCGCTCATCGCTTTCATGGTGTGCATGGCCTGTGTCGCGTACCAGCTTCGGGACTTAACGGCGCTGTCGCTCACAGTGAAATTGATTCTAGGGGGAAGCGCAGCGCTGCTGTTGACGCTGGGGCTGGACCGATACTTACGCACGCCGCGCCGCGGCGTTACTTCAAATCAACTGGGCGCGAGCGGCGAGGCCTTGGATCTGTTGCAATTGGCGGGTGCCGCCGGGCTCTCACCCAAGCCTGCCCAGCACGCCGAGGCACCGTTCAAAGGAGGCGGCGGCGCCTTCGGCGGCGGCGGCGCGGACGGAAGTTACTGATCGTTGTTGGTAACATGAGGAATGGGTTCGCGGATTGTCTACTCAACAGGCCTCGGCAGCTTGTGCCCCAATTGCCGCCGTCCGGTGCGCGAGTGCGTTTGCCCGAAAGGTGTCCCGGGCGCCGCCAAAACCGGCTCGGTACGCGTCGCGCGCGAAATAAAGGGCAGGGCGGGAAAGGGCGTCACCACCATTACGGGCCTGCCGCTGTCCCTTGCCGATGTCGAGGCGCTGGCCACCAAGCTCAAGAAGCGCTGCGGTTCGGGCGGCACGGTGCGCGATGGCATCATCGAGATTCAGGGAGATCACCGCGACGTGATCGTCGCGGAACTGATAAAAATCGGATGGCCGGCGAAAAAGTCCGGCGGCTAAGGCACAAGATATATGTGGGCTTGGCGCTTCATGTCCGAGAGTCTCTTCTGTATCATGCCGCCCATCGCGATAAGAGCTGTCTGGAGAGAGTCCTTTAGTTAAGGACCGCCGAAGGCGCAACCGCCCGGAAACGCTCAGGCACATGAACGGCAGACTCTCGCGGTCTCTGGAGAGCGGTCGCAACAGGCGATCCACCGAAGGGGAGCAACGCCTGGCATCAGGCGCGCAATCTCTCAGGTCTTACGGACAGAGGGGCGAAGCACGAACGTGCACGCGTCTTTGTATTCGTTTGCCGCGAGGTTGCGATGAGCCTTAAGACTCCCCTTTACGATACCCATGTCCGGTTGGGCGCAAAAATCGTCGACTTCGGCGGCTGGGACATGCCGTTGCACTACGGCTCGCAAATCGAAGAACACCACGCCGTGCGCAAAAATGCCGGCATGTTCGACGTATCGCATATGTGCATCGTCGATCTGACCGGCGGCCGCGTTCGGGAGTTCTTGCGCTTCCTTTTGGCCAATGACGTTGGCCGCCTCAAAACTTTCGGTAAAGCGCTTTACTCCTGCATGCTGCTGCCAAACGGCGGCGTGATCGACGATCTCATTGTTTATTTCATGTCCGAGACGTGGTATCGCATGGTCGTCAATGCAGGTACGCGGGACAAAGATTTGACTTGGATTCGAAGGCAAGCCGTCGAGTTCGACGTGACCGTGGTGGAGCGCAAGGAACTGGCGATGATCGCCGTCCAAGGTCCGCTCGCCCGGCGCAAGGCGGCAAATCTGCTCCAGGCGGAGCAGCAAGCAGCCGCCCTCGAATTGAAGCCTTTCTTCGGCGCTCCTTTCGGCGCTTGGTTTGTCGCGTGTACCGGCTACACCGGCGAGGACGGTTTCGAGATCATGCTTCCATCGACGGATGCCGCGGACACGTGGAAGCGATTGCTGGCAGAGGGCGTGAAGCCCGCCGGTCTCGGGGCCCGAGATACGCTCAGATTGGAAGCGGGCATGAATTTGTACGGCAACGACATGGACGAGATTCATCATCCTTTGGAGTCGGGCCTCGCATGGACGGTGGCCTTCGACCCGGCGGAACGCGATTTCATCGGACGCGCAGCCTTGGAGCGCGCGCAGCGCGAGAGCGGGAAAGAACTGGTCGGTCTGCTGCTCGAGGACCGCGGCGTGCTGCGTAGCCATCAAAAAGTGCAGCTGGCCGAAACCGCTTCGAACGGTCTCACCGGTGAAGTCACCAGCGGAACCTTTTCACCCACTTTGAACCGCTCCATCGCCTTGGCGCGGGTGCCCAAAACGATGCAGGAACGTGTGCAAGTGGACATACGCGGCAAATTGCACGCCGCCCGGATCGTCAAGCCGCCCTTCGTGCGCCACGGCAAGTCCTTGATCGACATTCTTTAGGAGAGCTGAATGAGCAACAATATACCGGCTGATCTTAAGTACACAAAGAGTCACGAGTGGGTACGCCAGAGCAAGGATGGCACACTGGAGATCGGCATCACCGACCACGCCCAAAGCGCCCTCGGCGACTTGGTTTTTGTCGAGGTGCCGGACGTGGGCCGCGCTCTGGCCGGCGGACAGGCCTGCGCGGTGGTCGAATCCGTCAAGGCGGCATCGGATGTGTACTGTCCCGTGGCGGGCAAGGTCGTTGCCAACAACGCTGCATTGGCGAGCAAACCCGAGCTGCTCAATGAAGATCCGTATGGCGCGGGCTGGCTTTTTCGGCTGGAGGCGAACGCCCCCTCGAATACGGCATCTCTGCTGAGCCCGGCCGATTACAAGACTTTTTTGGCCGAAGAATCCAAGTAAAGGACGCGTATGGCATTTATCCCCCACACGGCCGATGACATCGCGCGCATGTTGGACGTCATCGGCGTGAGCGGCATCGAAGATTTATTCGACGAGATTCCCGCGGAGCTTCGCGCCGGTGCATTGAGCTTGCCGCCGCCTCTTTCTGAAATGGAGATCGCTCGGCTCATGGGCGAGCGTGCCGCCATCGATGGTCGGCCCTTGAACTTCATTGGCGCCGGCGCCTACGAGCACCATATACCTGCGCCAGTCTGGTCGATTGCGACGCGCGGAGAGTTTTATTCCGCATACACGCCATACCAGGCTGAGGCGAGCCAGGGGACCCTGCAGCTCGTTTATGAATACCAGTCCATGATTTGCGCGCTCACCGGCATGGAGGTGTCGAACGCATCGATGTACGACGGCGCCTCTGCGCTCGCGGAGGCGTGCCTCATGGCGGTACGTTCCAATCGCGGCTCGAGCTCCCGACGCATCCTGATGCCGCGCGCCGTCAATCCCACCTACGCCCAAGTAGCTCGGGCCATCGCCGGCAACCAGGACATCGGCTTTGTGCCGGTGGACTATGACAAATCGGCCGGTGTCACGCTGCTCGAGGCCCTCGAGCCTTACAGCGGACAGGACTTCACGGCCCTGGTGGTTCAGCAGCCCAATTTTTTCGGCAGCCTCGAGGAAGTCGACGCCCTGACCGATTGGGCGCACGAGAACAAAATCATCTTGATTGCCGTCGTCAATCCGATCTCATTGGCGCTTCTGAAGCCGCCGGCCGAATGGGGAGCCGAGATCGCAGGTGTGCAGGGCGCTGACATCGTCTGCGGAGAAGGGCAATCGCTGGGCGTGCCGCTGGCATCAGGAGGACCTTATTTCGGCTTCATGGCAACCCGTATGCACTATGTGCGGCAGATGCCCGGCAGAATCGTCGGTGGCACCGTGGATACGGAGGGACGGCCCGGCTTCAGCTTGACGCTGCAGGCGCGCGAGCAACACATACGCCGCAGCAAGGCGACATCCAACATCTGCACCAATCAGGGCTTGATGGTAACCGCGGCAACCATTTACATGAGTCTTCTCGGCCCCAGGGGTTTGGAGGCCGTGGCGCAGGTGAGCATGCAGCGCACCGACGAGTTGATCAAATCCTTGAGTCAAGTCGCCGGCGTGAAACGGGCTTTCACGGCCCCGCATTTTCACGAGGCCGTGCTGTTGCTGGATCGGCCGACTGCCGAGGTTCTTGAGGCTCTGTATGGCAAAGGAATCATCGGGGGGCTGAACTTAAGCGAACGTTACCCGGAACTGGGCAATGCCCTGTTGGTGTGTGCAACCGAAACCAAGCTCAGTGTCGACATTGACAGATACCGCGCAGCGCTGAGCGATGCCATGAGCGCATCGCCCGCCGAGGCTCCAAGGAAAATCTCATGACTGAACTGAAATTGCGCGAACCTCTGATATTCGAGTTGAGCAAGCCGGGACGCGGCGCCGTGACGCAATTCCCGCCGAATGCCGGGGGCTCCGTGAAGGTGCCCAAGAATCTGCGCCGCCGCAGCCCTCCGGCTTTGCCTGAAGTTTCGGAATTGCAGGCGGTGCGCCACTTCACCCGGCTGTCGCAGATGAACTTCTCCATCGACACCCATTTTTATCCGCTCGGTTCCTGCACCATGAAGTACAACCCGAAGGCCTGCAACACGTACGCGATGTTGCCGGAGTTCCTCGGCAGGCACCCGCTCGGGCCGGAACCTCAGGGTTTTCTCGCCTGCATGCACGAGTTGCAGGAGATGCTGCAGGAGATCACGGGCATGTCGGCGGTGAGTTTGACGCCGATGGCCGGTGCGCAAGGCGAATTTGCCGGCGTCGCCATGATCCGTGCCTATCATCGCGCGCGTAATGATGCCGGCCGCACTGAAATTATCGTGCCGCAGGCTGCGCACGGCACCAATCCCGCGACCGCGACCATGTGCGGTTACACGGTCAAAGAGATTCCCTGCGATGCCAATGGGGATGTGGATATCGAGGGGCTCAAGGCGGCTGTCAGTCCCGCGACGGCGGGCATCATGCTCACGAATCCCTCAACCTTGGGCGTCTTCGAGCGCAAGATCGTGCAAATAGCGCGAACCGTTCATGAGGCCGGCGGCCTTCTTTATTACGACGGCGCAAACCTAAACGCCATTCTCGGCAAGGTTCGCCCGGGCGATATGGGCTTTGACGTTATTCACATGAATTTGCACAAGACCTTCTCGACGCCTCACGGCGGCGGCGGACCGGGCTCGGGCGCGGTGGGCGTAAGCGCCCGTTTGAAGCCATTTCTGCCTCTTCCCATTGTCGGCAAGGAGAACGCGCGCTATCGATGGCTGACGGAACGCGATTTGCCGCAATCGATCGGCCGCTTATCCGGTTTTATGGGCAACGCCGGCGTGAATTTGCGCGCCTATATCTATATGCGGCTGCTGGGCCGCGACGGCATGGTGCGGGTTGCGGAATTCGCTGCGCTGAATGCCAATTATTTGATGAAACGGCTGCAAGCACTCGGCTTCGAAGCGGCATATCCGAAGCGTCGCGCCAGCCACGAGTTCATCATTACTTTGAAGCAACAAAACAAGGCGTATCACGTTTCGGCAATGGATGTGGCCAAACGCCTGCTGGACTATGGTTTTCACGCTCCCACGACCTATTTCCCATTGCTGGTGCCCGAGTGCCTGCTGATCGAGCCCACGGAAACGGAAGCCAAGGAGGACCTCGACCGGTTCTGTGATGCGATGGCTTCGATTCGCGAAGAAATGCGCCATGACCCCGAGAAACTCACCTCAGCCCCGCATACAATGCCGGTTCGACGATTGGACGATGTTCGCGCCGCGAAGCAGTTGGACTTGATCTGGAAGGGAATTACTGCTTATTAGGAACTGCCAGGGTCCTAATCTTGTCCGATCCCGTTCACCGAACGAAATCTAACCCTAGGATCGGCATGTCCCGCATTTCGCTGTTGTTGTCTTCGCTTGCATTGTCCATTGCCCCCGCCTTCAGCGCGCCGCCTGCCGTCCCGGCACCCGGCATTCCCAGTTCGCCGGCGAACTGGGCGCAGACGCTGGAAAGGATCGCCACCGGCGTGGTGACCATTCAAATCGATAGCGCTCGCGCCTTCGATACTGAATGGAACACAACTGCCCAGGCGACCGGCTTTGTCATCGATGCCAAGCGCGGGCTGATCTTGACCAATCGGCACGTGGTCACGCCCGGCCCAGTGACCGCGCAGGCCATTTTCTTGAATCGGGAAGAGGTGCAGCTGTACCCGATCTATCGCGATCCAATCCATGATTTCGGCATCTATCACTACGATCCTGCAAAGCTGCACTTCATTCAGCCGTCCGAGCTGCCGCTGTATCCGCAAGGGGCTGTGATCGGCAGGGAAATTCGCGTCGTGGGCAACGACGCGGGCGAGCAGCTATCGATTCTCGCGGGCACCTTGGCGCGTTTGGACCGCGAAGCTCCGGAATACGGCTACGGCAAGTACAACGACTTCAATACTTTTTATTTCCAAGCTGCTTCCGGCACCTCGGGTGGTTCTTCCGGTTCGCCGGTGATCGACATCGAAGGGCGCGTCGTGGCGCTCAATGCCGGCGGAGCTACCGGCGCCGCCTCGAGCTTCTACTTGCCGCTGACTGCGGTGGTGCGCGCGCTGAAATATATCGAAGCCGGCAAGCCGGTGCCGCGCGGCACACTCGAGGCGGTGTTCAAGTACACGCCCTACGATGAACTCAAGCGCCTTGGGCTGCATGCCGATACCGAGGCAGCCATGCGCAAAGCCTATCCGAAGTTGACCGGCATGCTGGTGGTCGAGGACGTGCAGCCAGGCTCGAGTGCCGACGGTGTTTTGGCCCCCGGCGATGTCTTGGTGGCCATCGACGGCAAGCCCATCCCGGAGTTTTTCTCGCTCGAAGAAGTCCTCGATAATCACGTCGGCGAACGGGTGAAAGTCGAAGTACAGCGCGGCAGCAAGGGGTTGCAGCACGAACTGCAAGTGCAGTCCCTGAGCGCCATCACGCCGGACGAATTCATCGAATTCGGCGAGGCGGTGGTGCATACGCTGTCCTATCAGCAGGCGCGCCATTTCAACGTGCCCATCAAGGGCGTGTATATCGCCAATCCAGGCTATGTGTTCGGTGCCGCGGGCATCCCGCGGGCCGCCTTGATCAGTTCGTTCAACGGCAAGAAGGTCGATAATCTCGATGAGTTTGCCGCGGCGTTGGCCGAGCTGGGTGATGGAGCCAGAGTGCCCGTGCGCTATGTCACTATCGAAGATCCGCGCGCGGTTCAGCTCAAAGTCATCCGCATGGATAGGCGCTGGTTTCCGGCGCGAGAATGCAAGCGCGACGATACCTTGGGAACCTGGCCATGCATCAGCATCACCTCCAACTCCGGTCCGCCCCCGGCCGCGCCGAAGCCCGCTGCGACGCAATTTGCCAAGACCGGCGATGCACGCATCGATCGATTGGCCCCCTCCCTGGTGATGGTGAATTTCGACATGCCGTATTCGACTTCCGGCGTTACCGAGAAGAACTATCACGGCACCGGAGTGATCGTAGACGCGCAGCGCGGATTGGTGGCGATCGATCGCAACACCGTGCCGGTGGCGATGGGCGATGTGCGCATTACCTTTGCGGGAACGATCCAGGTCCCCGGCAAAGTCGTGTTCATTCATCCGCAGCACAATCTCGCAGTGGTCTCCTATGACCCGAAGTCGATCGGCACCACGCCGGTGCGTGCGGCGACGTTGGTCAAGCGCCCGTTGAGCGCCGGCGATGATGTGTGGGTGGTCGGTCAGCGTGCCGACTCCAAAATCCTCTCGCAGAAAACGCAGATCTCGAGCGTGGATGCGGTGTCATTTCCCCTGTCGCGCACGCTGCGCTTCCGCGATAGCAACTTAGAGGCGATAAGCCTGATCAATGCGCCGACCGACTACGACGGCGTGTTGACCGATGAAAAAGGCGATGTATTGGCCCTGTGGTCGAGTTTTGCCTTTGAGTCGCAGCGAGAATTGGAACAAATCAATCGCGGCATCCCGGCCGATTTGGTCAGCGAAATGATCGGCGTGGTTGCCGATGGTCGTCCCTTGTATTCCTTCGAAGCTGAATTCGACGTGCAGTCCCTGGCCGGCGCGCGCGAGTTGGGTCTGCCGGATGCCTGGGTGCGGCGGTTCGAAGAACACAACCCGCAGCGCCGCCAGGTGCTCGGGGTCAATCGACTGGTCGCCGGCTCGCCGGCATCCTCATTGCTCGAACCGGGAGACTTGCTGTTGGCCATCGATGGCAAAGTGGTGAATCGTTTCCGAGAAGTGGAACGCGCCGTGCAAAGTCCAACGGTGAGCGTGACCGTGTGGCGGGATGGGGCCGAAAAAACCCTACCCATGAAAACCGTGGCGTTGAACGGCCGGGACATCGACCGGGTGCTGATCTGGGCAGGCGCCACCCTGCAGGCGCCGCATCGCGCCATGGCCGCACAGCGCGGCATCGCGCCCTACGGGGTGTTTGTGTCGTTTTTCTTTTACGGCTCCCCTGCTACCCATTACGGCTTGTACGCCGGCCGGCGCATTACGGAAGTCGACGGCCAACCAACGCCGGATCTCGATGCCTTCATCAAGGCGGTGAGCGGTAGGCCGGATCGTGCCTCGATACGTCTGAAGACGATCAGCTGGAATGGGCAGACCGACGTCATCACCCTCAAGCTCGACAAGCACTACTGGCCCGCCTATGAGCTCAATCGTCAGGAGGATGGCAGTTGGACGCGCACTGAGCTCGATCCGCCGCAAGTTACGGCGGCGGCAACGTTTCACTGACCATCGATTCGAGCGCGAGCAACCAATGCCGGTAATACGTGTCGCCGTGGTCAGGGTCCCCGGCGGCCTGCGCCATGTCGATCTGGCGACTTAAGCTCGCAGCCCATTGCGCCCACGTGAACAGGCCTCGCTCATGCAGCGCAAGCACCATGGCAAAGGCCCGAGCCTCCCATGGTTCGTTGAAAACCGGACTCTCGGCCTCCCAGGGCATTCCCGGCAATCTCAGCAGCGCCTCGGGAGTCATGCCGGTTGCAGGTACGGTTCGAATGCATCCACCGAGATAATGGAGCGCTGCCGCGGCGTTTGCTCGCCCCACAATTCCTGCTCATCAAAGGCCACCGTGTATAGCCATTGCGGAGATTCTCCCAAGCCCTGGGAATTCGTGTCGGGAAAAACATGGGCGCCGTGAATACGCTCGACGACTCCCAATTTGCCGCGCGCGTAAGCGGGCAAACGCGTGTGGTGCGCAGACGCGGTGGCGACAGTACGCACCGATTGCCCGACCGTATACCGAGCCGGATGGGGCGCCGTGCGAACAGTGGGAGACCCCCTCGCGATCGTCGCAGCGACTTGATCGGCCTGCATCACCCGCGTCGGCGGGGGAGGCGTGTCCTCGAGCACGCCCTTTTCCGACAACAACTTCTCCAGTCCCGCCAACCAAATCTCGTAGTAACTGAGTTCGCGGTAATTCGGCAGTGTTTCGCGGGCCGCGCGATTCATGTCGATATTCGATAGGCCTGTCGGCCCCATTGCCACCACGAGCGCCATGACGCGCGGCTCCCAGGGAGCGTGAAACAGTTCGCCTTCGGACTCTTGAATAATTTCGCCGCGCACAGCTTGGCCCCCCAAATCGGCGTAGGAGTGATAACTCATACGGCTGCGGCCAGCCCTGTTCCGATCATGGAGTCGCGCGTGACGAGATCGGCAAGTTCCCCCTCGCTCAGATGCAGCGATCCCGGCGGCCGCTGCGGCAGCACGAGATAGCGGACTTCCGCGGTCGAATCCCAGATGCGGATTCGCGTCGAGGCGGGGAGTTCAACGCCGAATTCCCGCAGCACCCCGCGAGGATCCTTTACAGCGCGTGCCCGATACGGGGCGCTTTTGTACCAAGTCGGCGGAAGCCCCAGCACCGACCACGGGTAGCAGCTGCACAACGTGCAGACCACCATGTTGTGCACTTGCGGCGTGTTCTCGACCGCCACCATGTGCTCGCCTTGACGGCCGCTGAAACCCATTGAGGAAATGGCCGCCGTTGCATCGCTCAACAGCCAGTGCTTGAAATCAGGATCTTGCCAGGCGCGCGCTACGACTCGAGCTCCGTTGCGGGGACCTATTTTTGTCTGATACGCATCGATCAGCACATCGAGGGCCGCGGGGTCGATGTAGCCTCTTTCGGTCAACAGCGCTTCCAATGCGCGCACGCGTGATTCCAGCTCATTTGGCGCCGGCGAGGCGTGCTGATGCGGATGGTGGTGGTGTTCGCTCATTGATGGTCTAGTATATTGCATGATCGACGATGCCTGCCGGCAGGATCTTGCCGAAATTCTGGCGATTTACAACGAGGTTATCCGCAGCTCCACGGCCGTGTACACGGAGCTGGAGTTGAGCCAGGAACGCGGCGAATCTTGGTTCGACCATAAGCGGGCCGGCGGTTTTCCCTTCATCGTCTCGAAGGATGACTCAGGCATCACCGGCTTCGGCACCTTCGCGGATTTTCGCGCCCCCCCTTGCTATCGGCATACCGTTGAACATAGCGTTCACGTGCGCAGGGATTGCCGCGGCAAGGGCATCGGTCGAAAGCTGGTTATCGAACTCATGGACCGAGCCTGCACCATGCAGAAGCACATCATGATCGCGGGGATCGATGCCGACAATGTCTCATCCATCCAGCTGCATCAAAGCCTGGGTTTCGTCAATGTAGGTCATTTCCATGAAGTGGGATTCAAGTTTGGCCGTTGGCTCGACTTGGTCTTCCTAGAATGTCGCCTTCCGGCTACAAAGGCGTCGCAACTGTAAAACAAGACCGCGAAGGGATCACCGCTGAGCCCGAAGCGAGCCCTGAAGACCGAAGCGCCCCTTGCTCGCATCTGAGTCTTGATATCATGAGCCTGTGGTAAGAGCTACACAGACAGATATCGAAGCAGCCGTCGAAGCTTTGCGCGCCGGCGAATTGGTCGTATTTCCGACCGAGACCGTCTATGGGCTCGGCGCGAATGCCGCCAACCCGGCGGCGGTGCGCAAGATTTTCGAGGTCAAGGGGCGTCCGCCCGATCACCCTGTGATCGTGCACTTGGACGATCCGCGCTACCTGCATCGCTGGGTTTCTCATATGCCCCCCGTTGCGCAACAATTGGCCGATAAATTTTGGCCGGGTCCTTTGACGCTGATTTTGCCCAAGGCGGAGAACGTCAATGACATCGTCACGGGAGGCCAGGACAGCATTGGCATCCGCGTTCCCTCGCATCCCATAGCCCAGCAGCTGCTGAATGCCTTCGGGGGAGGCATCGCGGCGCCATCGGCAAACCGCTACGGGCGCTTGAGTCCCACCAAGCCCGAACATGTGCGGGATGAACTTGGCGATGCGATCGGGGTAATTCTGGATGGAGGCGACTCGCCCATCGGGCTCGAATCCACGATTGTGTCCTGCTTGGACAACCAAGCGAGACTGCTGCGGCCCGGATTCATCACGCGTTCCCAGCTCGAACGCGCGGTAGGGGTTTTGGCCGTCGGCGGACCTATTCCTCGTGCTCCGGGCGATCGCGCTTTGCACTACGCGCCCTCGACGCCGCTTGAAATCGTGGTTTCCGACGAGCTCGAAGTACGGGCCGGTGAGATCGTGGCGCGGGGTGAGAAAGTCGCCGTACTGGCCATGCGGCCTCCGCTGCACACCCGGCGGCATATGACCTGGATAAACGCCGGCAAAAAGCCGGATACGTACGCACACAACCTCTACAATCACCTGCGCACGCTCGATCGAGTAGGCTGCGTAAAAATCTTTGTGCAAAGCTTGCCCCAGGATGAGAAGTGGGCGGCCATCCTCGATCGCCTGCAGCGCGCCAGCGGCATGGGCGGCGACGATTCCTTGGAGCTGAGTGTCGGCTAACAGTGGAACTGGATCCCAAGCAAGACCCTTTCTCAGGAGAGGCCGTCCGACATTTGGTGGCGCGCTACGGTTCCCCGCTGTTCATCATCGATGCCGAACGCGTACGCCGGCAGTACCGAAGGCTCGCCGCGGCACTGCCGGGCGTCGATTTGCATTACGCATTGAAACCGCTGCCGCACGCCTCGCTCATCACCACTCTGGACGCGGAAGGTGCATTCTTCGATCTGGCGACCAACGGCGAGGTGGAACTGGTGCGTCGCTTAGGCATAGCGCCCGCGCGCTGCATACACACTCATCCAATCAAGCGCGACAGCGACATTCGCACGGCTTTGAGCTTCGGAGTCGGCCTCTTCGTCATCGACAATACGGACGAGCTGCGCAAATTCACCAAGTTTCGCAGCCGCTGTTCGCTTTTGATCCGCGTTTCCTTTCGCAGCCCGGGAGCGCAGGTGGATCTTTCGCGCAAGTTCGGCTGCGATCCGGAAGCCGTCGCGGATCTTTTTCAGCTTGCTGCCAGCTTACGCATAAAAATCGACGGTTTGTCTTTTCACACTGGCTCTCAAAATGCCGATTCGGCCATGATGGTCAGGGCGATAGATGTGTGCAGGGAACTGCTGCAGAGCGCGACGCAGGCGGGACATGCTCCGCATATTCTCGACATCGGCGGCGGATTTCCGGTCGATTACCTAAAACCGGCCATGCCCATCGAAGAGTTCTGCGCGCCCTTGAAAGCGGCGCTGAGTAAGTTGCCTTCCGGCATGCGAATCATCGCTGAACCAGGCCGGTATATCGCTGCCCCTGCGGCGATTGCCGTCGCCTCGGTGATGGGGCGCGCCTTGCGCGACGGGCGTTGGTGGTATTACCTCGACGATGGGGTCTATGGCAGCTACAGCGGTCAAATGTACGATCACTCCGTATTTCCCGTCGAGCCGCTATCCTCGGGCGCGGAGACTTTCCCATCGGTGCTCGCCGGTCCGACGTGCGACAGCATCGATGTCATCCGCGAGAAAGTCGATCTGCCCAAGCTCGACATGGGCGACCTGGTCATCGGCCGAATGATGGGCGCCTACACTTGGGCATCGGCGTCGGAATTCAATTTTTTCCCACGGGCCACCGTGCTGGCGCTCGACCAAGGCCGGTTGCTGGGGGATCAGCGATGATCTCTCGACGCCGCATGCTGGCGGCTACCGGCGCTTTGGCCGGCGCAGCCGTACTTTCGCGATCTTGGGGCGCCGCCGGCGCTCCGCAATCCAAGCGCATTGCCCTGCTCAATTTGCATACCGCCGAGCGATTGGACTTGGAGTATTTTCGCGATGACGCGTATGTGAGCGATGCACTGAGCGCGATCGAGGTCCTGCTGCGCGATTTTCGCAATGGGGAAAAACACGCCATCGATCCGAAGCTCCTCGATTACCTGGTCGATGTCGCGGCGCAAGTCGGCGCACCTGCCGCGTATAGCGTCATCTCAGGCTATCGATCGCCGGACAGCAACGAACGGCTGCGCGCCCGCAGCAGCGGGGTATCGCAGCACAGCCTACACATGCAGGGGCGCGCCATCGATGTGCGCATGAGCAAAGTGGATTGTGCGGATCTGGCGGCGCAAGCTTTGGAATTGAAGCGCGGGGGCGTCGGGTATTACCGCGCCTCGAATTTTGTGCACTTGGACACCGGCGGCTTTCGGACTTGGCGCGGATAACGGTGGGCGGCGTTGCGATTAAGATGTTGCGAAAGTTGTGGCAGCCATCGCGGTGGCCGCTATTACTGTGCCCGATCATCGTTGCTTGCTCATCATCGTCGAACCCCGCAGGTCCGGAGCCCGGCGCCCCCGCGGCCAATTCGGCGGACCGAGGCGAGGTGTTATATTTGCAGAACTGCGCGCCCTGCCATCGAGAGAAGGGCGAGGGAGTACCGAATGTTTATCCGGGTTTGTCGGGATCCGCCGCGGTCCGCGGCGACCCGATTGAGCTCGCGCAGTGGATTTTGAGCCAGAAGCGGCCGGCCACGATTCCGCCGGGCCGCTATCCCACGCAGATGTTGCTGTTCGGCTGGATGAAGGATCAAGATGCGGCCGCATTGCTGAGCTATATTCGTTCGAACTTCGGTAACTCGGCACCCCCCGTCGACTCCGCACTGATCGCGAGGGCCCGCGAAAAATAATGGCAACGACCACCATTGATGATTTAGTGGAGCGCTGCCGCACCGCTCGCTTACCGGCAGCCATCACCAAGGTACCCTCGGGTTGGGTCATCATGGGCGAGAGGCAAGTTTTGCCCGGATATTGCCTGTTGCTGCCCGATCCTGTGGTGCCGCATCTGAACGCATTGCCGGCCCAGGCGCGCAGCGAATTTCTCGACGATATGGCCATCATCGGGGATGTGCTGTTGGCCATTACCGCGGCCGCCCGTATCAATTACGCGATTTTCGGGAACGTGGATCCGGCGCTGCATGCCCATATTTTTCCTCGCGACAGTGCGGAGCCTGAAAGCACGCGCACGGCACAACCTTGGGCACTGGACTGGAAGGCCGCGCCGCTTTACTCCGATGCGCTGCACGGAGACTTCAAGCGCCGCGTCGGGGCTGAACTTCGCAAGCGCTACGCCCGGGAGCCTGTCTGAGTAATCAGGCAGGCTCCCGGGTGACGGGCCTTTTGAGGGCGAGTGATATCTCTTCGAGATCCGCCATCGGTGCCGAACAGCTCATGCCGCTGCACACGTAGGCTAGGGTTTCGTTGCCGGCTTGCTTCGCCGCAAGCGGCGGCGGCAGCTCGGCGTCCGCCGGTATGGCGAAGATCATGCGGGTGGGTGCGAAGAGCCGGCTCAAGTCCCGCGCCCATGCTTCAGCGCGGTCCTTTTCTCCGCGAATCACCACGATTTGCATCGAGGACAAGAAATCCTCCAGCGCACTGACCAGGCTCATGTGCGCCTGCGGGTACTCCTGCAGCCCCGGCCATGCGGCCTTGAGCGTTCGCTCGGCCGCGTCCAGGTAGCGGATTTCGCCCAGCAAGAATCCGAGCCGGCACAGCATGGCGGCCGCCACGCCGTTGCCCGAAGGCACCGATTCGTCGCCGAATGTCTTGCTGCGGTGAATGAGATGCTCATGTTCCTTGGCGGTGAAGAAAAATCCGCCTTCCGGATCCTCGAATTGCTCGAGCATCACGTCCGCCAATTGGCGCGCAAAGAGAAGATCGCTGCTGCGCCATCGGGTCTGCAGCAACTCCAATAGCGCGTCTGCGAGGAAGGCGTAGTCATCCAGATAGGCAGGCAGGTGAGCACGGCCATCTTTGTAAGTTGCGAGCAAGCGCTCGTCGCGCCACAGGCTGCGATGTACGAAGTCCACGGCGGCGCACGCTGCCTCCGCCAGATCGGGTCGCTTCAGAACCCGCGATGCAATGGCCAATCCCTTGATCATGAGCGCATTCCAGGCGGTGAGTATTTTTTCATCGCGAGCGGGCCAAACGCGCAAATTGCGTACTTTCAATAGTTTCGCGCGCGACGAATCAATCAGTGCTTGGACGGCTTCCGGGGAATCAATCGACGCATAAGTGTGCAGGTGCCACCGGCCTTCGAAATTGGCCGCACGGTCCAGGCCGAATCGGGCTGAAAAGGCCGCGTATTCCTGCTTCGATAGCAGGCCTTGGATTTCACCGGCCGTCCAGACATAGAATTTCCCCTCGTGGCCTTCGGAATCCGCATCCAGACTGGAATAAAACCCGCCTTCGTGCGAGCGCATGTCGCGCAGCGCCCAATCGGCCGTCTCGTTCGCAACCCGTGCGAACAGCATTTCGCCCGTCGCGAGATGGGCGCGCGCGTACTCGCATAGCAGCTGCGCATTGTCGTAGAGCATTTTCTCGAAATGCGGAATCATCCAAGAACCGTCGACGGAATAGCGCGCGAATCCCGCGCCAAGTTGGTCGTAAAGCCCGCCTTCGGCCATGCGCGTCAGCGTGAGGCTGCCCATGTACAGCGCTTTTAGGTCAGGCTCAGGGTCGCTCGCCGTGGCATACCATTGCCGCAGGCAACGTTCGATGCTGCCGGGATGCGGGAATTTCGGCGCGCCGGTAAAGCCGCCGAAGGTGGCATCGAAGGAGCGCTCCAGTGCGGCGCGCGCCTGAATGAGGGGAGAGCGGTCAAGCACTGCCCCGGCAGCGGGCTGCGGCACGAGGCTGGCGAACGCAGCTTGGAGCTGTGCATTTTGCGCGGCGATCTGCGCACCTTGGGTATGATAGTACTCAGCCACGCGGCGCAAAATCTCGCTGAATGCCGGCATTCCGTAACGCGCTACCTTGGGAAAATAGGTGCCGCCGAAAAAAGGCTGCTGCTTGTCGGGTGAAAGAAACATGGTCAAGGGCCAGCCGCCGGAGCCATGCGTCAGCATTTGTTGCGCAACCTGATAGATCTTGTCCAGGTCGGGGCGTTCTTCGCGATCGACTTTGATGTTGATGAACAACTCGTTCATCAAGGCTGCGGTGCCCAAGTCCTCGAAGGATTCGTGCGCCATCACGTGGCACCAGTGGCAGGCCGAATAGCCGATCGACAGGAGGATGGGTTTGTCTTCCTGTTTGGCGCGCGCCAAGGCGGCCTCGCCCCAGGGATACCACTCAACCGGATTGCCGGCGTGCTGCAGCAGGTACGGGCTGGTCTCGTCGGCGAGATGATTGCGCAGCATCTTCATGGCCTTAAGTTGTTAGAATGAGCTTCACTATAGCCGAAGTACTTTTCATGTCCGATTCCGGTAATGTCGCGCAACTGCCTGTGCTGCGTCTCAAGCGCAACGAAGATCGCCGACTGCACGCCGGTCATCTTTGGATCTTCAGCAACGAGGTTGATACCGTACAAACGCCGCTGCCCAAATTCAAGGCCGGCGAGCTGGTGCGCGTGGTGGCTCACAACGATCGTGCGTTGGGTCTGGCGTACGTCAATCCAAGTTCCTTGATCGCCGCACGCGTGCTGCAAACCTGGCGGATTCCCGACACGGCATGGCTGGCGCAGCGCATTCGCACGGCCTTGGTGCTGCGCGAACGGTTGTACGCTAAACCCTACTATCGGTTGGTTTATGGGGAGTCCGATGGACTGCCGGGGTTGGTCGTCGATCGCTACGGTTCGGCTTGCGTCGTGCAAATCGGCACTGCGGGCATGGAGCAGCTCAAGGCGCAAATTCAAGAAGCGCTGCTCCAGGTGCTCAAGTGCGATTCGCTGCTTTTCAAGAACGACAGTTCCGCCCGCGAGATGGAGGGGTTGCCGAGCTATGTGGAAACCGCGAAAGGCACTTTCGACAAGCCTGCGGTCGTGATGGAGGATGGGCTGGAGTTCCTGGCGCCGTTGGTGGACGGCCAGAAAACCGGTTGGTTTTTCGATCAAGCTGCCAATCGCCGCGACCTCGGCAAATATGTGCGCCGCGGCGCCCGGGTTCTCGATGTATTCAGTTATGTGGGCGCTTGGGGCGTGCGCGCCGCGCACCAGGGTGCGCGCGAGGTGATCTGCGTGGACAGTTCCGCCGCAGCCCTTGATCTGGCCGCGACGAATGCCGAGCGCAACCGGGTCAAGATTGCCACCCGCAAAGGCGATGCCTTCACTGTGCTCGAAGAACTCTTCAGCGAGGGCGAACGATTCGATGTCATCATCATCGATCCGCCGGCGTTCGCCAAGCGCAAGAAAGATCTGCCCAAGGCATTGGCGGCGTACAAGCGTCTGAACCAGCTGGCGATCAAATTGATGGCAGACGAAGGCATTCTGGTCTCCTGTTCCTGCTCCTTTCACATCAGTGGCGAGGACTTGCAGGACGCCATTGCCAAGGCGGCGCGGGGCGCAGACAAGCACCTGCAAATCCTGCAAATGGGCGGCCAGGCTCCGGACCATCCCGTGCATCCTGCGATCCCAGAGACCCGGTACCTGAAAGCCTATTTCTGTCGCATCAATGAAGGCTTAAAGTAGACACATGCTGACCTATCCGCACATCAATCCCGTCGCCGTTTCCATCGGCCCTCTGCGCGTGCATTGGTACGGAATCATGTACCTGATCGGATTCGTCGGAGCCTGGTGGCTGGCCCGGCATCGCGCTCGGCGGCCGGGTTCGACATGGAACCCTTTGGAGATTGACGATCTCATTTTCTATTGCGCCATCGGCGTGATCTTGGGCGGCCGACTGGGCTGGTGCCTTTTTTATGGCCACGACGTGATTGCCGAAAGTTGGCTGAATGTTTTCCATATCTGGGACGGAGGCATGTCGTTCCACGGAGGAATGATGGGTGTCCTGGCCGCGTGCATCGCATTTGCACGCGTCAAGCATAAAACCGTCGCGGACGTGCTCGATTTCGTGGCGCCGCTGCCGGGCCTCGGCTTGTTTTTCGGCCGCCTCGGCAATTTCATCAATGGCGAGCTGTGGGGCAAGCCAACGGATTTGCCATGGGGATTTGGCGTTCCGGACGCGCAGGGTGTTTTGATCGCTCGCCACCCATCGCAGCTCTATGAGGCAACCCTCGAGGGTCTGGTCTTGTTCCTCGTTTTGTTGTGGTTTACGTCCAAGCCGCGGCCGCGGCTCGCGCCTACCGGCTTATTTCTGCTGTTATACGGTTGCGGACGGTTCGTGGTGGAATGGGTTCGTCTGCCGGATGCGAATATCGGTTACTTGCTGGGCGGCTGGTTGACCATGGGCATGCTGCTGACGACTCCCATGATTATAATCGGGGCAGCGATCATGATTTATGCTTATCGCCGCAATGCGCCCACCGGCAACTTGAGACCAGTGAACGCCTGATGCGAGCGTACCTCGATTTCCTGCGTCACATACGTGAGCACGGCACTCCCAAGGAGGATAGGACCGGGACGGGCACCTTGAGCGTGTTCGGGTATCAAATGCGCTTCGACTTGAGCGCCGGCTTCCCTCTCGTGACCACCAAAAAATTGCACTTGCGCTCGATCATCTACGAGCTCCTGTGGTTTCTGCGGGGCGATACCAACGTCAAATATCTGCACGAGCATGATGTCAGCATTTGGGATGAGTGGGCGGATAAGAGCGGAGAACTGGGGCCCATCTATGGCAAGCAGTGGAGAAGTTGGCCCACTCACGACGGCCTGCAAATCGACCAGCTGTCACAGGTAGTCGAGCAGCTGAAAAGCAACCCCAACTCGCGGCGCATCATCGTCAGCGCTTGGAACGTGGGCGAATTGGACCGCATGGCCTTGCTGCCTTGTCACGCCCTATTTCAGTTCTATGTGGCGCAAGGCCGGCTTTCCTGCCAGTTATACCAGCGCAGCGCCGATGCCCTGCTGGGCGTGCCTTTCAATATCGCCTCCTATGCGCTGCTCACCCACATGATTGCGCAGCAGTGCGATCTTGCCGTCGGCGACTTCGTTTGGACGGGCGGAGATTGCCACTTGTATTTGAACCATTTGGAGCAAGCCGATTTGCAGCTTTCCCGCGCGCCCTTTCCGTTGCCGCAGCTTAAATTACTGCGAAAGCCGCCGAGCTTGTTCGACTATTCTTACGAAGACTTCGAAATCCTCGACTATCGTCATCATGCCGCAATCAAAGCACCGATCGCCGTATGAGAAAGGGAGCGCGGCATCGAAAGCCTCTATTTGAGGTGCGTCACTCACGCATTCACGGCCATGGCGTGTTCGCGCTGCGTCGCATCCGCAAGGGTACGACGATCATCGAGTACCTGGGCGACCGGGTGACGCACACGCAAGCCGACGAACGCTATGCGGACAAGGATCCCAAGGACGGCCACACCTTCCTGTTCACGGTAGACGCGAAGACCGTGATCGATGCCGGCGTCGGCGGCAATGAGGCGCGCTTCGTGAATCATGGTTGCGATCCGAACTGCCAAACCGTCAATACGAACAAGCGGATTTTTATCGAAGCGGTGCGCACCATCCAACCCGGCGAGGAACTCGCCTACGACTATCAGATCCAGCGCGACGATGATGATCCCGCTGACGTGGAGCTCATATTCGCCTGCCGTTGCGGAGCGAAGGATTGCCGGGGCAGCATGCTGGAAGCGCCCAAGAAGAGGCGGAAAAAAGCCGCAAAGCGAAAGCGCAATGAAAAACCGAAGTCTCGGCGGCGGGCCTCGACGCGCAAAGCGAAGGCGCTGCGCAAACGGTCGCGGTGAGCGCAAGCGCTGATTTGGAGGCGTGCGGGATCTCGATACGAGACCAATTTGTCTCGCCGGCGGAAGTGCGCCGTCTGCAGAAATGCGCCGACGAGCGGCAATCGCGGGGAGATTTTGCAGCGGCCCGGATAGGGAGCCGAGCAGGAACGCAACGCCGTGAATCAGTCCGCGGCGATTTCACCTGCTGGCTGCGAGAGCCGTTCGGCGAGGCGGAGAGCGCCTTGTTGGACCGATTGGAGGGTTTGCGCCTCGAATTGAACCGCGAGGCTTACCTGGGGCTGTTCGAGCTGGAACTTCATTACGCACTCTATCCGCCCGGTGCCGGCTATGAGCGCCATCTCGATCAGCCGCAAGGCACGACGCAACGCAAAGTTTCGCTGGTGCTGTATTTAAATGATGGTTGGGGACCCGGCGATGGAGGCGCGCTGCGCATGCACGAGGCACGCAACCAAGCGCTGGACATTGAGCCTGTTGGCGGCAGACTCGTTTGCTTTCTGACCTCGGGACGCGAACACCAGGTGCTGCCGGCGCGGCGCGAGCGCCTCAGCATCAGCGGCTGGTTTCGCGGGCGCGAGTAACGTTCGCCGCATCGCGCAGCAACGCGCGCCACGCCTCCAGAAATGGCTCAGTCGGCGCCGCGCCAAGCACGATCTCCATGCGGCTGTCGCGGCGAAATGCACTGTCCTCAACCGCGAGGCCGCGTCCATGGCTTTGAACCAGCCATGAAGGTCCCAAGCCGGTACGAAACACGCCCTTCATTCGCCGCAACCAGCCCTGGTTGGTTTCCAGGAGCCAGCCAATCCGCGGCTCGAGGACGACGCGCGAAAAAACCAATTGCTGCGGTAGCGTCCATTGAACTGCCCACAGCCCGAGCACCGACAGCCGTGTTTCGAGGCCCGTCAGTCCGGCGATGTCGAATGCAACCGATACCGCCGCCTCGCCAGGCTCATGATTCGCTACCAACGAGAAGCGCGGGGTGCGCTCGAATTTTATCAATGCCTCTTGCGGCAATTCACCGTGACTGCAAGTCCCGAGAAAGGCCTTCAACGGGTACTGCGCTGCCGCGATTTCCTGGAAAGCTTGACGCTGCGCATTACCGGCCAAATCCGGCTTGGACAGGAGCAGCGCATCTGCCGACTGGATCTGCGACCATTCAATCGGCGCGCGCGTCGCCAGAATCCGCGCGGCGTCCAGAGGATCGACCAGGCAAATGACGCTGTCGAGCTGCAACGCCCGTTGGGATTCGTATATGGCGAGCGTGTCGACGATGTCCGCGGCGTGCCCCGCGCCGCTCGGCTCGATCAATAGCCGGGCCGGTTTGAAATTGCGCAGAATGTCGCGCAACTGTTTGCCGAATTCCAACTCTCCAACGCAGCACAGGCAACCGCCGGCGACCAAGCGCACATCGTAATTGCCGCGCGCGGACTGCGCGACATTCAGCGCATCGATTCCCGCCTCGGTGAATTCATTGAGGATGACAATCCACAACTCCTCCTCGGGCTTGCGGCTCATCAGCCAACGGATGGCGGTTGTCTTGCCGCTGCCGAAACTACCCGTAATGACATGTGCGCGAGTCACATTATGAGCTTACGCGAGGCGCCAGCATCGGGCGGCGCTCTTCGCCTCTCGCCCGTAAATCAGGCACGCAGGAACGCTTTGTCAAACGACCCGGCCGATTGAGCGATTTTAGGCCGCTGGCATGAATGTTGCTGCAGCACGTTACTGTATGATAGGTCGTCTCTATGCGCTTGCCGTCTCTTAAATTTTTGAAGACCTTCCAGGTCGCGGCCAGGCTGCAAAGCTTCAAGGCTGCCGCCGAAGAGTTATTCGTTACGCCGTCCGCCATTAGCCATCAAATCAAGGCATTAGAGGAACAGCTGGGCGTGAGCCTGTTCCAGAGGGGCGTGCGCACCTTGACCCTGACCGATGCCGGGGCCAACTACCTTGAGCACATCAACGATATTTTCTCGAAGCTCGAATCGGTCACCGAGCAGCTCCAAGTTCGCTACGGCCGCACCATTATCCGGCTGAATGTCCCCTCATTTTTTGCGAACGAACTGTTGCTGCCGAGGCTCGCGTCTTTCTCGCAGGCCCGCGAGGAAACCGATATCCGTATCGAGACGACATTTTCCGCACCCAAAACCCATCCCCCGGAAGCGGATCTGTCCATCGTGGTGGGAGCCGGTCCTTGGGATGGCCTGATCGTCCATGAGTTGTTCGCGCAAAATTTCATCGCAGCGTGCTCTCCGGCGTTTCTGCTCGACAATCCCATCGACAGCTACGGCGATCTCAATGGCAAGACGTTGCTGCTGCATGAAGAACGCCGCGAGGCTTGGGAGCGCTGGGCGGCGGGCTTGGGAATCGAACCGATCATACCCAACCGGTTGGTCCGGCTCGACACCATGTCGGCTGTGGTGCGAGCCGCGGAACAGGGCGTGGGCGTTGCCTTGGTTCCCTCTCGCTTGAGCGCCGATCGATTCAATGCCGGGGGGCTGGTCAAACTCTTCGATGCGGAGCTGACCACCAATGAGAGCTACTACTTGCTGCACAGACCCGAGGATCGCGCGCGCGAGGATTTGCAGGAGCTGACCCGGTGGATCTTGAGCGAGTGCCGCGTCGCGTGAGTTAAATGTTCCGGACACATGAGAGAAATCGCGCCGTAGCTAAAAGTTTTCTCGTTTGTTCGGATGTCAAAGCCAGTCTACTTTGTCATCGGGGTGTTGGTATTTTCGCTAACAGGAATACCATCATGACAGTTCGCACGCTTCTCCTGGCTGCCGCATCCGTGGCGGCAATGACTCCCGCCATCTCCAACGCAAGTCCCGAGAATGCCGCCATGCAAGCCTGTGCCCAGGCCTTTGCGTCCAGCCTCGCTTCCGGATCGGTCACGCCCAAATTCAAGGTGAACTATCACCGCGAATCGGGGAGCATGTTGAGCTTTTACTACGCAAGCCATGACTTCGCCTTCAACCTGCAGGCCAATGATCCGAAGACCGGCGCGATCATGGCTCGCGCACAGTGTTCTGCCGACGTGCACGGCAAGATACTGGCGCTGACCGCAGCTCCCATAGACAAGTCTCCGACGCTCGCGGCTGAATTTTAGAGCCGGACGGCTAAGCCGCCGCGCGATGTTCGCCCGCCGGCAGCGACTGGCGGGTTCATCGGCGCAAGCGTATAAATCCGTTTTCATTTTCGGATGCACGGATGACGGACGCTGCGATGGAGTTGGTGGTTGCGGTCGCGGAAAATGATGCCATCGGCCGTGCTAACCGGCTGCCCTGGCATTTACCGGCAGACTTGCGGCACTTCAAGGCACTGACCATCGGCCGTCCCATTCTCATGGGGCGCAAAACCTACCTGTCCATCGGCAAGGCGCTGCCGGGCCGGACCAACTGGGTATTGAGCCGCTCCCCGGATTTCGCGCCGGCCGATTGCAAGGTCGTTCGAACGCTCGAGGATGCGCGTTCCGGCGCTCGCTCCGAGTCGCCTTTGATGGTGATCGGCGGCGCCGAGGTCTTTGAATTGAGTCTGCCTCAGGCGCAGCGTATTCACCTGACCCTGGTGCACACCGAAGTGACCGACGCCGACACGTTTTTCCCCCACTGGCGCAGCGCGGACTGGCGGGAGTCGAGCCGCGAGCGTCACGAGCCGGACACGAAGAACGGCTACGCTTATAGCTTTATCACGCTCGAGCGTGCAACGGCACTGTCGAATCCAGTGACGGCAGTTTAGTATTGATCAGCCGTTCCGCGCGCTCGAAATCCACATCCGAAAGCTCTTGCACCGCGCCGCGCGTGAGATCCGACAAAATCTCGGCCTGAATCGCGCCGCGCCGCTGCGCAATCAGATACGGAATCTCGTGGTGAAACATCACCATGGCATAGCGTGGTATGAAGCGCCGTGGAAAGCGCCGCTCGAGTTCCAACGATAACGCTTGCTGCAGCTGAAATGTTGGGACCGCGACGCTCTCGCGCATCTCCAAATAATTCTCCTGGGCCATCGCCGCAATGGCATCGGTATTCGGCTTGCGGGCAGTATCGAATTCGCAGAATGCCTCTTCCCAGGAGGCATGCCGCGCGACGCAGGCGTCGAATTCGATGCAGTCCTCGAAGCAGCAATTCATGCCTTGGCCATGGAAAGGCACCATGGCGTGCGCCGCATCGCCGATCAGCATCGCCTGGGCGCCGACATGCCAGGGGCTCGCAGAGACGGTGCCCAAAAAGCCCACGGGGTGCGCGCTGAACTCGGCGACGGCATCAGGCATGAGTGTACGGGCGTCGGGAAAATTCAGCGAAAGAAACTCTTCTAGCGCCGGGACTTGCGTCAGCGCTTCGAAGCTGTTTGGACCGCGTTTGGGCAGAAACAGCGTCGCGGTGAAGCTGCCGTCATCATTCGGCAGCGCGATGAGCATGAAATTGCCGCGCGGCCAGATGTGCAGCGCGTCTTTCGCCATCCGAAAACTCCCCCGTGGGCCCGCCGGGATGGACAATTCCTTGTAACCATGTTCCAGGTCGGTCTCGCCGGCCTGGATCAATTTATGCGCGCTCATCGCGCGGCGCATCAGCGAGCCGGCGCCATCGGTGGCCAACATCGGTTGCATCGGGACCGTCAGGGCCCGATCACGCCGCAGGTCGCGGATGAGCGCGGTTTGAGCCGCGAAATCAGCACCCTCGAATCGATGCTCGAAATGCAGTTGGATTCCGGGAAGCCCTGCCGCGGCTTCAATCAGCGCCTGATTGAGCCGATGCCGAGATACCGAGTAGATCAGCTCTGTGGGCCGCTGCCCATAGGGCTGAAACGCCGTTTCTCCCGAGGCATGATGAATGAGCCGGCCGCGCATGGGCAGCAGTGCCGATCCCAAGGATTCGAACACGCCGGCTGCCCGCAGCGCATGAATGCCCCGATCGGCCAGCGCCAAATTGATGGATCGGCCCGACTCGGCGCGCGCGGTGCGCGGGTCGGGACGCAGCTCGTAGAGGGCAATCTCTTTTGCCCGCCGCTGCAGAAGGATGGCGAGAAGCGAGCCTGTGGGGCCCGCGCCGACGATGCGTATCATGAGAAATTCATGCGCCGAGCGTCCGTGCCAGGACTTCTACCGCGGCGGCCACATCGGAGAACGAGTTATACAGCGCAATGGGCGCGAGGCGCAGCACATCCGGTTCCCGCCAGTCGCCGACCACGCCCTGTTGGGTGAGCAGTGTTTGACAGCGCTTGGCTTCGGCGGCCGGGCGCGCGATGCGCAGGCTCAATTGACTGCCGCGTTCGGAAGGCGCTTCGGGAGTGATGATGTGCACCAGCTGCGGCAGGCGCTGCCGGATGAGACGCTCCATGAAACCGGTCAGCGCCATCGATTTCTTGCGCAAAGCCGGCATGCCGGCGCGATGAAAAATATCCAACGATGCCAGCAACGGCGCGGTCGAGAGGATCGGCGGGTTGCTCAGTTGCCAACCTTGGGCGCCCTCGATGGGGTCGAACTTCGGATCGTACAAGAATCTCTCGGCCTTGTTGTGGCCCCACCAACCCGCGAAGCGCGGCAGCTTGAAATCGCGACCATGGCGCTCATGCACGAAACAGCCGCCGACGGCGCCGGGCCCGGCATTTAAATATTTGTAGCTGCACCACACCGCGAAGTCCGGATTCCAATCATGCAAGCGCATTTCGATATTGCCGATGGCGTGCGCGAGATCGAGCCCAGCCATCGCACCGACGCGATGGGCCGCGGCAATGAGCGGCGGAAGATCGAAAGCCTGTCCGGTGAGATATTGAACGCCGGGCAGCAGCACCAGGGCAAGGCGAGAACCTTCCAGCCCGATGCGATCGATTATATCTTCGGTCCGCAAGGTTAGCTCGCCGGTACGCGGCTCGATTTCGACCAAGCACTGCTGCGCATCGAGACCGTGATACACAAGCTGAGAGACGGCAGCATATCGATCCGACGGGAATGCCGAGCGCTCGATGAGTATTTTATTGCGCGTGCCTTCGGGGCGAAAAAAACTGACCATCATCAAATGCAAATTCACGGTCAGTGAGTTCATCGCCACCACTTCACTTTCCGCAGCACCGAGCAGCTCCGCGAGGACCGGTGCCGCACGCTCGTGATACGGTATCCAGGGACGGGCAGCATCGTGATGACCCAATACACCCAGGCGCCGCCAATCCGCGAGCTCTTGCTCGACCATCGTTGCCGCGGATCTCGGCTGCAATCCCAACGAATGGCCGCCGAAGTACAAGACTTTACGGCCTGCGGAATCGCTGGGGTGATAGAACTGCGCGGCAAAGCCGGCGAGAGGGTCGGCCGCATCCAGAGCGGCCGCGGATGCCGAACTCAAGTTCGGCTCGCTCAGGCCGGAGCCTGCATGACCGTGCCGCAAACACTGCAGGTGCGATGTTGCAGGCTCGAATAGAATCGCGAGAAAATCTGCGGCAGTTGGGTTTCAATATCGCTCACGGCGACCCGCTCCATGAAAAGGCGGTTCCCGCAGTTTTCGCAATACCACGAAAATCCGTCCAGCTCCTGCGGCGCGCGGCGCCGCTCTACGACGATGCCGACGCTGCCCGCAGGCCGCCGCGGCGAGTGGGGGACCTCCGCCGGCAGGAGATACATCTCGCCTTGGCGAATGGGCACATCGGTCAAACGGCCGTCTTGCACCGTCTTGAGCACCATATCGCCCTCGATCTGGAGGAAAAGCTCATCGCTGGGATCGTGGTGAAAGTCCTTGCGTGAATTCGGTCCACCCACGGCCATGACGATAAAGGTGCCATCCTCGAAAAGCAATTTGTTGCCTACCGGCGGCTTGAGCAAGCCGCGATTCTCGTCGATCCATCGGCGCAAGTTGAAAGGCGGGATGGCGGGCATGGGGCCATTATAGCGCTACGCCTGCTTAGGCAAGCCGCAGGCCACCTGTACCGGTTGGGCGTCGGGAACGTCGAGCCGCAGGGCGGTCAGGCGGTCGCCCCAGACGCAGCCGGTGTCGAGCCCCGTGACGTCGGCGTTGTTGAAGAATCCCAGGGTGGACCAGTGGCCGAAGACGATGCGCGATCCGCGCCACCGCGCGTCGCGCGCCTCAAACCACGGTACGAGCGACTTGCCTTGCGCCTTCTTCGGAGATCCCTTGGCGCGCAAAGCCAAGCGGCCGTCGCCATCCAGATACCTCAGCCTGGTGAGGCAGTTGGCGATGAACCGCAGCCTGTCGGCTCCTTCCAACGCATCATCCCAACGGTCGGGTTGATCGCCGTACAACCGGGCGAAAAGCGTGACCGGATCGCGCCTCAAAGCCTCTTCCAGTTCGTGCGCACAGTCTCGCGCCAAGGGAATATCCCATTGCGGCGGCAACCCCGCATGCACCATGCACAGCCTGAGGCTCGGATCCTCGTGCATCATGGGACGGCCGCTGAGCCATTCCAGAAGTACAGCGCGGTCCGGAGCGCTCAGTATCTCCTCGAGCGTATCGTCGTCGCGCAAACGTGCGCCGCCATACGCAACGGCCAAAAGATGCAAATCGTGATTCCCGAGAATCACCGCCGCGGCATCGCCCAATGCGCGGATCCTGCGCAGCACTTTCAGCGAGTCGGGCCCGCGGTTGACCAAGTCGCCGACGAACCAAACACGGTCGCGATCCGTGGAGAATTTCAGTGCGCTTAAAAGTGTCCCGAGTTCCGCGTCGCAGCCTTGCACGTCGCCGATCGCGTACAGCGCCATCAGGCACCCATCGGCTAGTGCAATACCCCGGGAATCGCCAGCCTGAACGGCGCTATCGGCGCGTCGAACTGCTGCCCGTCATCGGCGACCATTTGGTAGCTTCCCTGCATCGTGCCGACGGGAGTTTCGATGACCGCACCGGTGGAGTAGCGAAAGCCCTGGCCGGGCTTCAAATACGGTTGCTCCCCGACCACGCCGTCGCCGCGCGTTTCTTTAACATTGCCATTGGCGTCGGTGATGATCCAATGGCGGGTAAGCAAGCGTGCCGGAACTTCCCCTTCGTTGCGGATCGTGATGGTGCAAGAAAACACGAAGCGCTTATCGCGCGGATCCGATTGTTCCTCGATGTAGGAAGTTTCGACTTCTACCCGAATTCTTGGATTTACAGGTTCGAGTGGCGGGCTCTGCATGGTTTACGTCAACCGTCGATGTGTTGAGCTTTTGAGTATAACCGAGAGCGCTGCGCGGCGAGCAGGCCGAATTGTGCCGGCGTAAGCGCTTCCGGCCGAAGCTGCGAGTCAATGCCGCAGGATTCGATTTCAGCGCTCGTGAGCATCCCTTTGAGCCCATTGCTCAAAATCTTGCGCCGGTGTGAAAATGCCGCGGTGACCAGCGTGCGTAGGACACCTGCGTCGCCGATTTCAAAACGGGGCTCCAGTGTCGGGCGTAACCGTACAACGGCCGACCACACCTTGGGCCGAGGCTGAAAAGCCCCGGGGCCCACATCGAACAGCTTTTCGACTTCGGCTACCGCGGCAAGCATTACCGTCAAGCGGCCGTAGGTCTTGTTCGCGGGCTGCGCGGTCATTCGATCAACCACCTCTTTTTGCAGCATGAAATGCATGTCCGCAATCGCAGAGCGTTGTGCCAGCAGCCGAAACAGCAGAGGCGTCGAAATGTTGTAGGGAAGGTTGCCGACGATGCGCAGCGCTGCGCCGCCGCCGCGCAATCGCTCGAAGTCGGTATCGAGCGCATTCTCAACATGGATGTGCAGAGCGCTGGTTGCGCGCGCATCGCTCTGAAGCGATCGAGCGAGGTCCCGATCGATTTCAATGACCTCGAGGGCTTGCGCGCGCCGCAGAAGATCCCAAGTCAAAGCACCGCGGCCCGGGCCGATTTCCACGATACGCTCGCCTATAGCCGGCGCTATGCCCTCGATGATTCGCCGTATGACGCCCGGATCATGCAGAAAATGCTGACCGAAGCGCTTACGAACCGGCATGATCGCTACGCGGGCTTGCCAACTCGATGGCGAGCGTCAAAGCGGCGCCCAAACTTCCGCTGTCGGCTTTTCCGGTTCGTGCCAGGCTCAAAGCCGTGCCGTGATCGACGCTGGTGCGCAAAATGGACAGGCCCAAAGTCATGTTTACGGCATTGCCAAAGCCAACATGCTTGATCACGGGCAGACCTTGGTCGTGATACATGGCCACGATCACATCGGCCGTGTCGAGAAAGCGTTTGGTGAATGCCGTGTCGGCCGGAATGGGTCCCTGTAACGCCAAACCCTCGCCTTTGAGTTCCTCGATGACCGGCCCGATGATGTCCAGCTCCTCACGGCCCAGATGCCCGGCCTCGCCCGCATGGGGGTTGAGCCCCAGCACCGCAATGCGGGGCGGCTGCAAAGAGAAATGCCGCTCGAGATCCATGTGCACGATGCGCAAGGTGGCGCGCAGCCGATCCTTGGTGATCGCGCGAGGTACATCGGCCAGCGCCAGGTGGGTGGTCACCAGCGCCACGCGCAGCCGATCATTGACCAGCAGCATCACCGGCATGGCCGCGCGTGTCCGCGCCGCCAGGTATTCGGTATGTCCGCTGAAAGCGAACCCGGCGTCGAGCAGGGTGCTCTTCTGCACCGGCGCCGTCACCATGGCCGCAAACTCGCCGTTCATGCAGCCATCGCAGGCCCGATCCAGCATTTGAACGACGTAGGCGGCGTTGCGCACGTCCAGCTTGCCCGGGCGCACCTCGCAGGCGGTGGGGATGTGCAAAACCTGGAGTGTGCCCGCGCGGTGCGGTTTCGCGGAGCGGGTGCGATCGTAGCATTCGATTTGCAATGGCAGTCCGAGGGCGGACGCCGTGGCAGCGAACAGCGACATGTCCCCGGCCGCCACCAGATCGGCTTCCCAATCCGATTGCGCTAAGACGACACACGCATCCGGGCCCACACCGGCGGGCTCCCCCGACGTAATGACGATGCGCGGTATGTACACTACATCTTGGTTTCGATGAAGGCGTCGTCGCGCAATCGGCGCAGCCACAACTCCGTCTCTTCGTCTGCTTTGCTCTCGCGGATTGCGGCAAACGCCTTCTGACGCTTCACATCATCGGTGCTGTCGTAGGTACGGCTGCCCAGCATTTGCACGATGTGCCAACCATACCGGGTCTTGAAGGGCTCGGTGATTTCGTCAGGTTTCAGGTCGGCGATCGCCTTATCGAATTCAGGTACGAAGGTACCCGGACCGCTCCATCCCAAATCACCGCCATCCGGCGCAGATCCGGGGTCTTCCGAGGCGGTCGAGGCGATGCCGGCGAAGTTCTCGCCCTTTTCAATGCGATCCCGTAGCTTCGCGAGCTTTTGGCGCACGGTCTCGTCGTCGTCCAATTCGTTCGGCTTCATGAGAATGTGCCGCACGTGGATCTGATTGATGATGACGGGGGCTTCGCCGCTGCGCCGTTCATTGAGCTTCACGATGTGGTAGCCGCTGGGTGTGCGCACCGGTTCGCTGACCTCACCGGGTTTCATTTTGCCCACCAGATCCAAAATGAACTGCGGCAGCTGAGTACCTTTGCGCCAGCCCAGCTGGCCGCCGTCCAGGGCTGTTTGGCTATTCGAATTGGCAATGGCCAGTTGGCCGAAATCCTCGCCCTTGGACGCCCGGGAGGCTACGTCCTGCGCCTTGTGCGAGATTTCCTCCAGCTGTTGGGGCGTGGCCGCGGCCGGCAGGGACAATAAAATGTGCGACACGTTGAATTCATCGTTCGAGGCGGCGTTTTGCTGGCGCGCGATGTACTGTTCAAGCTCGTGCGGGGAAACATTGATGTGGGCGAGCACATCGCGTTGCCGCAAGGTGCTCAAGGTCAGCTCCTTACGCATCGATTCTCGGTATTGCTTGTAATCGACGCCTTGGGCCTGAAGCGCCGTGGGCAGCTGATCGAACGGGATTTTATTTCGAGCGGCAATTTCCTGAAGCGCGCCGTTCAATTGTTCATCCGTGATGGTCAGGCCGACGTGCTTCGCACGCTGCAGTTGAATTTCCTGCAATACGAGACGATCGAGTACCTGCTGCTGCAGCACGCTTTGAGAAGGCAGCTCCACCTTCTGTTCCTGCAGGCGCTTCTGCACCGAAGACATCTGTACGTCGAGTTCGCTCTTCAAGACCAGTCCGTCGTTGACGATGGCGGCAATGCGGTCGAGCAGCTCGCCGTGGACACCGATGTCCCGGGTTTGCGCATGAGCGGTGGACAGCAACAGCAGCTGCGCGGTGAGCATCGCACAGAGGTGGGCAACTTTACGCATGGTCAAAATCCTGCACTACCTGTTCATTGGATGTTCGGGTCGCGGGTCGAATACCCCCGGATCGACTGTTCTAGGAAGGAATCTTCACGCTTTCCGACCGAACTTAACCCCGTCAGTTCCAATTGTAATGCATACGAGGTATCCAGTGTGCCCCCCACCGTCGTGGTGCCCGGACGGATGCTCAGGTAGCGGCGCTGCACCAGCTGGAGCTTGTAGCAGCAGCTCTTGTACTCAAAACCGGCCACTTGTTCGATGGTTTGATGATCTTGCAGCGAATAGACCCACCGTCCTACGGTATTCCAATGCTGCGCGATGGGCCAGGCAAAGGAGCCGTCCCACTGCTTGAGAATGCCGGTCTGAAAGCTATATCCCAAGTTGACCACCCGGCTCGGATCGGGCCGATATTGCACTGAAATCTCGGATTTCTCCGTCTGCGAGGTATAAGGGTTCCATTGGTAGTCGAGATTGGCCCCCAAGTGCTTGTAGCCGGTAAGGGCGACTTCCGCAACCAGGTCCGAGGCCGGAAACGCAGGGTTCTGCCCAGGAGCCAGCAAGCGATACGGACCGGCCAAACCGTAAGGGTACACAGCGGCGGGGTACCGTCCGACATATTGTCCGGGATAGGCCACCATGGATTGACCGCCGGGCGCGGTCAAGCCGCCGGGCAAAGCCAATGGATTTACCGTGGGAATGCTGCCCAAAGACAGGCCGTTTTGGTCGCGTAGCAGGGTCGAGAGCGAAGTCGCGTTCTCAGCCAGGCCCACACGGGGGATGGAAAAATAACGAATTTGCCCCACGGTCGCGGACAAGTATTGGGTTCCGGACACCGTATCGAACAGCCGAGTGGTCACGGCGAGCGCCACCTGATTGGCATCGCCGATGCGATCCGATCCGACGTAACGGTTGGTGCGAAATAGCTCGGTCAGATTGAGGTCGGGCAGCCCGCTGTCGAATATCGGCAGCTCGTCCTGATTTCGGTAGGGAACATAGCTGTAGACCAGCCGCGGCTCCAAAGTTTGGGTGCGCTGCCCCTGTGTGCCGGCCTGGCGCTCGAACACCAGTCCGGTGTCGAGCCGTGCATAGGGCAACGCACGCGACGGATTGCTCGGGCTGCCCAGCCCTGCATCTTTTAAAGCGTACTGCGTGAAGTCGTAGCCGACGGCGGGCTCGAAAAAATACCCCGGCCCGCGGCTCGACCAGCGAATTTCAGGGGACAGGTTCAAACGCACGCCGTTCGGTCCCGCGCCGCGCAGGAAATTCACCGCTTCGCTGTCGAATACGAACTCGAAGTTGCTGTTCTCGATCGGAAAGAGCGCGTTGGCCTGCACCCGAGGCACTCGGGAGTAGGGCCGGTCGGCGGCGGCCACCGTGATGTCGATGGTCTGGAAGTTCTGCAGCTCTCCGCGGATCCGCCAGATATCGTCGTAATACAACACGTCCACGCGGCGCTGCAAGAAGGTCACGCTGGTTTGCTCCGTGCCTACGGCGAAACTTTGAAAGTAGTTGCTGTCGCTGACGTTGGCAATGTCGGCATCGAATCGCATGCCGCGCTTGATTTCCGATACGTCGATGTAGCGCAGGTAGCTGCGGTCTTCATGCAGCTGCTTGTCGTTCGGCAGGAACGTGCCATCCAGCTGACCGTGGGAGTTCGAGGTCAGGTAGCGGAAATTCTCGGTCAACTGCACGCCGCGGGCAGTCAATATTCCCGGCGTTAGCGTCAGGTCATAATTCGGCGCGAGATTGAAATAGTAAGGTACCTCCGCATCGAAGCCATTGCTGCCGGAATGCCCCAGGCTCGGAAACAGCACGCCGCTCTTGCGCTCATCGCCCAGGGGAAACGAGATGTAGGGCGTGTAAAAAATCGGCACGTCCTTGAAGCGCATGGTCACATGGTGCGCCACGCCTTCCTGCAGCTGGGTATCGATTTTGATGTTGGCTGCGCTCAAGCTCCAGTCGTCGATGCCGACGGGACAGCTGGTATAGCGGGCCTGATCTAGGATTACTTTGCCATCCGGCTGAACGTCGATGTCCTTGGCGAACCCGCGGCCGTTGCGGTTCATGAGTTGGAAAAACGCTTGGTCGAAATTCGCCATGCCATCCGACTCGTAGCTGCCGCTCTCGCCGCGCACTTGCAACTTCGGATCGAGGAAATCCACTTTGCCCTTCACGGTGACTTTTTGGGTGTTGTAATCATAAGTGAGCGAATCCGCGGCCACGACTCGATTATCCTGTCGCAGCGTCACGCGCCCATTGAGCACCGCGGTGCCGTCGGCACCGAACATCGCGTCGTCGCTATCGATATGAACACGGTGATCGTCAGCCGCAATGTCCGCCGGCCGCGTGAAGTCAAACTTGGGCGGGGCGGGGCAAATATCTTCGGCGCGCGCCATGGCGCTTGCCAGGCAGAGGAAAACGAATACGGCCCGAACATGAGAAGCCATGGACAAAATGCGTCGCCTTAGTCGGTATACTCAATCGCCGCATTTGCGGTTTGCGAATGGTCAATCATGGATGTAGCGGATGCAAGCGATTCCCGCCTCGCACAGTTGACGCAATGGGTGCTCGATGACTTGGGCTTTGCGGGCAGCTCAATCGTGCCTGCATCCGTTGACGCAAGTTTTCGCCGCTATTTCCGGGTCAATAGCCGCGAGGATACCTACATAGTGATGGATGCGCCGCCCGAGAAGGAGGATTCGGCTCCGTTTCTCAAAGTGGCCCGTTTATTGGCCGGCATGAACCTGAACGTGCCCATTGTCTTGGCGCGGGACATGAATCGCGGGTTCCTTTTGCTGTCGGACTTGGGCTCTCGCCAATACCTCGAAGAACTGCCTAAAGATGGCGCCGCGGACCGGCTTTATGCGGATGCGCTGAAATCGTTGAAAACCATGCAAACCGCGGATGCGCATGCGTCGCGCGACCTACCGCGGTATGACCACCCCATGCTGATGCGCGAAATGCAGCTCATGCCTGAATGGTTCTTGCGCCATCACCTAAGGCTCGAGGCAGATGCCGAAGAGCTATCCATGCTGCATGACATGTTCGTCAATTTAGCGCACGCCGCCGCCTCCCAGCCCGCCACGTTCGTGCATCGCGACTACCACTCGCGCAACCTCTTGGTGACTGTCGAGGACAATCCCGGCATTTTGGATTTTCAAGATGCGGTGTTTGGCCCCGTAACCTACGATCTAGCATCGCTTCTCAAGGATTGCTACATCTCGTGGCCGCCGTCGCGTGTGCGGGCGTGGGTTTTGGAGCATCGAGAGCAGCTGCTCGAGTCGGGGATGCCGTTGGGCACGAGTGCCGCACAGTTCCTGCGTTGGTTCGATCTCATGGGCTTGCAGCGGCACATCAAGGTGCTCGGCATTTTCGCGCGGCTCTATTATCGAGATGGCAAATCGCAATACCTCCATGACCTGCCGCGCGTGCTCGACTATGTGCGGGAAACTGCTTCCGCCTATGCGGAAGCGGCACCGTTGGCCGGTTTCATCGCCAAGCGCATCGATCCTGTGTTTCCGGACGCGCAACGGCGCGCATCGGTATGAGCATGGCGAGCGAGCGCCCGCGGGCGGCGATGATTCTCGCGGCGGGACGCGGGGAGCGCATGCGGCCGCTGACTGACACGACGCCGAAGCCCTTGCTCGAAGTCCGCGGTCAACCGCTCATCGAACGGCACGTGGTGCGGTTAGTGAGCGCGGGCATGCAGCGCATCGTGATCAATCTGGCCTGGTTGGGTGCGCAAATCCGCGACTTCTTGGGAGACGGGGCGCGCTACGGTGCCGCCATCACCTACAGCGAAGAAGTTCCACGCGCGCTCGAAACCGCCGGCGGCATATTCCGCGCTTTGCCGCACCTGTCTCCCGGGCCCTTTGCCGTGGTCAACGGGGACATCTACACGGATTTTCCGTTTCAGACTTTGGCCTTGGACGCAGAGCACGATGCGCATCTCGTGCTGGTGCCCAATCCGAGTTACCTGAAAGGCGATTTCGGGATTGATTCGGCGCGCGGACGTGGCGGCGAGGCCCGCAGCGCGGCTGCCCAACTGCATACCTTTTCAGGCATTGCCGTGTACCGCAGCGGGTTTTTTGCCGATTGCGTCGATGGTGTGTTTCCCTTAAAGCCACTGCTGTTGCGTTCCATGAACGTGGGCCGATGCTCCGCGGAGCTGTATCTCGGGCTCTGGGAAGATGTGGGGACACCTGAACGGCTGGCCGCGCTGAACGGAAAGCGCTCGCCGGGGGATATTTAGAACACTTCGCTCAAACGGCGCACGCCCTCACGAATGTCCGTCTCCGACATGCGCGAATATCCCAGCATCAGTCCTTTTCTCGTGTGGGGCGTTAAGAAATACGGCGATATGCCATAGATGCCGACGTCCAACGAGGCGGCTCTCGCGATCGCGGTGGCTTCGGAGAGACGCGAGGAGGGCCACAGCACGACATGGGCGCCCGCCCCAAAACCGGTTACTTCAACGCGATCCCCTAAGTGCTTGGCGATGGCTTCACGCAGCGCTGTGCGGCGCGCGGCATTTCTGCGGCGAACGCGCCTCAGGTGACGCTCGTACAGCCCGCTCGTGATGAATTCCGCCAGCGTTTCCTGTTCCAGCGTGGCGGTGTGCCGGTCGCACAGCCATTTCGCGGCGGTGAATACGGAAATGAAGGGCTTCGGGACGATCATGTAGCCGATCCTCAGCGCGGAGAAAACTGTGCGCGAGAATGTGCCGATGTAAATGACTCGCCCCTCGGTGTCCAGCCCCTGCAAGGATTGCAGCGACTGATCTTCGTAGCGGTACTCGCCATCATAGTCATCCTCCACCACCAAGGTGTCCATGCGCCTGGCCCAATCCACCAAACTTAAGCGGCGGGGCAGGGAGAGAACTGCTCCGGTCGGGAACTGGTGGGAGGGTGTGACGAAAACCATGCGCGTCCCCTCCGGTAGCTTGTCCGGATTCAATCCATCACGATCGACCGCAACCGGCGACAGGCGTGCTCCCGCGCTACGCAGAACTTCTCGGGTGCCTTGATAAGACGGGTCCTCGACCGCGATGCGATCGCCGCGATCGATGAGCACGCGCGCCACCAAGTCCAAGGCCTGCTGAGAGCCGCTGACGACGATCACTTGCGAGGGATCGCAAATCACCGCGCGCGAGCGGCGCAGGTGAACCGAAATGGCTTCGCGAAGCGCCACGCTGCCGCCCGGCGGTCCATAGTCGAGCCGGCGAACCGATGCCTTGCGAGCATTGCGCAACAACATGCGCCGCCACATCTCGAAGGGAAAGACCTCCACGTCGCTGCGGCCATAGGCAAAATCGAAACGCAGCTGCGGCGATCGCTGGCCGGAAAAATTAACCTGGGCCGCCGCGCCGACTGCGCGCCCGTAGCGGGACAACCGCACCCTGACGCGGCTGGCGCGCGCACCTGCCCGGCCCCTTGCCAGCACGTCGGCCACGTAGGTACCGGAGCCGGCGCGGCCCACCACGAAACCTTCCGCCAGCAGCTGCTCATAGGCCAGCACGACCACTGTTCTGGATACATGCAGTTGTTCCGCCAACTCGCGCGTGGATGGCAGGCGCTCCGCATTGCCCATAACGCTGCGCAGGATGGCGTGGCGAAACCAGAGGTAGATTTGCCGCGAGAGGGGTTCGCGGTCATGGAGAAGTGGTATTACAAATGACACGGATAGTGGACCTTTTCAAAGACCATAGCATTGGGCACCCTTCCGGCATGAGTATTCTCAGTTGCATAAGAACCGCCTCGCTGGTTTGCGGCTTGGTGCTCATTTTGCCCTTGCCCGTGGCGGCAAGCGGCGATGGCCAACACGACTTTGATTTCGAAATTGGAGTCTGGAAAACGCACTTAAAGCGCCTTGTGCATCCTTTAAGCGGGTCGAACACCTGGGTGGAACTGGACGGCACGACCGTGGTCCGCAAGATCTGGGACGGTCGCGCGAATTTGGCGGAGCTCGAAACGGATGCCGCGTCAGGCCACCTTCGAGTGCTGTCGCTGCGTTTATATAACCCTCAATCGCGGCAGTGGAGCCTGAATACCGCCAACGTCAGCAGCGGAACCTTAGCGACACCCACCATCGGCGAGTTCAAGGACGGCCGGGGCGCATTCTTCGATCAGGAAGCTTTCAATGGCCGAACCATTCTGGTTCGAAATGTTTGGTCAGACATTTCCGCCGATTCATGCCGCTTCGAGCAGTCATTTTCAGATGATGGCGGCAAGACTTGGGAAGTGAACTGGATTGCGGTGGACACCCGTCTTCGAGGCTTTTAGACGCCCAGGCGCCTGCTGCGGGGTTTTGGGCCGGGCGCAGGCTCTCGGGTACAATTGCGGTACATGTCCGAGTTCAAAGGCATCCCTATCGACTCATCGCAGCGGCCGGCGCGCAGCGGAGAGAAATATACGACCCCGCAAGGCTTTACGGCCATCAAGGACGGCGTCAAGCAGTCGCAAGCTCCGGCAGCCGCGGCGGGCATGCCCGGAGCACGTAAACCTGCATGGCTGCGCGCACCGTTAGGCGTCGGCGCGAACTTCGGCGCGGTAAAACAGATAGTCCGCGAACATCGCCTGAGCACGGTATGCGAGGAAGCGAAGTGCCCTAACATCGGCGAATGCTGGAACGCGGGGACCGCCACCATCATGCTGATGGGCTCGGTGTGCACGCGCGCGTGTCGATTTTGCGCGGTGGATACCGGCAACCCACGCGGTTGGCTGGATCCCGAGGAACCCGAGAACGTTGCCAAGTCCGTGGCGTTGATGCGGCTCAAGTATGTGGTCCTGACTTCCGTCAATCGCGATGACTTGAGCGACGGCGGAGCCGCACACTATGCCTCGGCCATTCGCGCCATCAAGCGCGTAAACCCCGGCACCGCCGTGGAGGCTTTGACGCCTGACTTTCAGGGTGTCGCTGCGGACGTGGAAACCGTGCTCGATTCGGGTTTGGACGTGTTCGCGCAAAACGTCGAGACGGTACGGCGTCTCACTTATCCGGTCCGCGACGCGCGTGCGGGTTACGAGCAGACGATTGGGGTGCTGCGCGCGGCAAAGGTCTATAAGCGGCACGTGCTGACCAAGACCAGCTTGATGCTGGGGCTGGGGGAAACGGATTCGGAAATCCACGAAACCTTGACCGATTTGCGCGCAGCGCAGGTGGATGTATTGACCTTGGGGCAATATCTGCGTCCGACGCCGAATCATTTGCCCGTGGAGAGATTCGTCACCCCGCAGCAATTCGATGGCTATCGCGCCTGGGCGTTGGAGCTCGGGTTTCTCGAATGCGTATCGGGTCCATTGGTGCGATCGAGCTATCGGGCGGAGCAAGCGCTGGCACGCAACAATGCGGGCCTGAATAACGCCAAACTTGCCGCTGGGCGTTCAGGCGGTTGACGATGGCCGCTGCGCCTCTCATCCGTCAGCTCGAGGCGGCATCCTACGAGCCGATTTGGCGCGCCATGCAAAAATTCACCGACGAGCGGCACGACGCGACGCCCGATGAAATTTGGTTCGCCGAACATGCCCCCGTATTCACCTTAGGCTTGAACGCGAGCCGCGAGCATCTGCTGGCACCGGGCGACATCCCGGTGGTGCAGATCGATCGCGGCGGCCAGGTGACCTATCACGGGCCCGGCCAGTTGATGATTTATCCGCTGCTCGACTTGCGGCGCCTGAAATTGGGCGTTCGGGACCTGGTGGTGGCGCTCGAAAACGCCGTCATCGCCTACGCCGCCGACCGGGGGTTGAAGGCTTCGGGTTCCAGGGCTGCGCCCGGGGTGTATGTGGACGGCGCAAAACTCGCCAGCATCGGTCTGCGCATTCGCCGCGGCGCGTGCTATCACGGCATGGCCCTGAATGTGTCGCTCGACCCCGAACCCTTCGAACGCATCAACGTGTGCGGCTATCAGAACTTACGCGTCACGCGACTTGCCGACCATGGCGTTAAGGACGGGCTGGCAACGGTGGCCAGTGATTTAGTCCCGCATTTGCTGCGGGAGCTGGGTTACAGAGCCATCAGCACGGATTTGCAAGCCGTCAATTCACGATAAATATTGTCCAGCTGCTCGCGGCTGCTCGCGAGCACCGTATAGGTGAGCGCCAGAAAATTGCCATCCGCGCTGGTGCGGGTTTTCACTTGGCGTTCGTCGATGGGTCCGGCGTGACGCTCGATGATGGCTTGGGTGAGGGCGCGCAGCTCGCTGCCTTGACGGCCCATGACCTTGATGGGAAATTCGCTGGGAAATTCCTGCGCCGTGCTGCCGCTCATAGCGCCGGTGTCTTGCCCAATTCGCGGATGTAATTGACAAATGCAATGTTCATTCGCTTGAACAGAGGCCCGGGCGTGCCGCGGCCCACCGCTGCGCCGTCGAGTTTCGTTACCGGCAGCACGCCGCGAGTGGAGAATGCCAACCAAATCTCATCCGCGCCGCGCAGTGCCGCTTCCGATATGGGAGCGCTGACGCTGCGAATGGACAACAGATCGGCCAGTTCGATCACTGCGTCGCGCGTCGTTCCGGGCAGAATATGGTGGCCGTTCGGCGGCGTGTGGATGATGCCGTTTGTCACGACATGAACCGTCGTCGAGGATCCCTCCGTCAGCTCGCCTTGCTCCAGCATGATGGTTTCGAACGCGCCGGCATCCGCGGCAAGCTTCTTCAGCAAAATATTGGCCAGCAACGCCGTGGCCTTGATGTCTCGCCGCTCCCAGCGGATCTCCTGCGCCGTGATCGCGGCGACGCCGCTGTCGAGCAGCGCAGCCGGCAACGGATCGAGTTCCGTGCAGTAGGCGAACAAAGTCGGCTTGAGTCCCTCAGGCCAGGCGTGATTGCGGCCGAATTCAGCGCCCCGCGTCACTTGCATATAAAGAGTGGCGTCGAAGGCGGAGTTTTGCGAAATCAATTCCTGGCATACGTGCGCCCAGTCGCCGTGGGTCATGGGGGGCGGCATGCGGATTGCGTCCAGGCTGCGATTCAGCCTGTCCAAGTGCTGGCGCAAGCGAAAAGGACGCGATGCATACACCGGCACCACTTCGTACACCGCATCGCCGAAAAGAAAGGCGCGATCAAGGGGTGAAACCGTGGCCTGCTCGAGCGGCAGATAATTGCCGTTCAAATAGCAAAGGGGGAGCGGGCCGCTCACGCGAACCACAGGCGAATGGTGTCGATGAGGCGCCGCCACCAGCCGCCGGCGGGTACGGCACTCAAGGGGTGCAGAGGCACGCTCGCCAGAGGCTGGCCGCCGCCGAAAACGCGCAGCGTGCCTACCGTGGCGTCGGCGCCGAGCGGCGCGATGAGTTTCGGCTGTACGTCGACCACGGTCTTGATGTCGCTTTGGCCGCGCGGCAGCGTCACGTACAAATCATTCTTGATGCCTACGTCCGCGGGCGACCGCGCTGCCTTCCAGACACGCGGTGCGGCGAGCGCGGTGCCGCCCTTGACCGCCAGCTTCGTTTCATAAAATGCGAATCCGTAGCCCAGGAGCGATGCGCTCGCATTCTCACGCGCTTTCATGCTGCCGGATCCGAGCACCACCGAGACCAAGCGCATGCCTTCGCGATGCGCGGAGGTCACAAGACAGAAACCGGCCGAATCGGTGTGGCCGGTTTTCAAACCGTCGACGCTCGGATCCTTCTCCAGCAGGCCGTTGCGGTTTTGCTGCCTGATGCCGTTATGTTCGAATTCGCGTATCGAATAGTATTTATAGTACTGGGGGAAATCTCGAATCATCGCGTTGGCCAACAGGGACATATCGCGCGCGGTGGTGTAGTGCTGAGGCGAGGGAAGTCCCGAACTGTTCTCGAAGTGCGTACCCGTCATTCCCAAACGTTGGGCATTGGAATTCATGAGCTGCGCAAACGTGTCCTCGGTCCCGGCGATGCGCTCCGCCAGAGCGATGGTGGCGTCGTTGCCGGACTGCACGATCATCCCCAAGATGAGGTCTTGAACCGACACGGGCTTGCCGAGTTCGATAAACGTGCGCGATCCTTCCGACCGCCACGCATGTTCGCTCACGTTGACCATATCCTCCAGCTTGAGTTTGCCTGCAGCCAGTTCCTGGAAAACGATATAGGCCGTCATCAATTTCGTGAGGCTGGCCGGTTCCATGCGAGCCGTTGCTTCTTTCTCGGCCAGCACCTTGTTGGTCTGATAGTCGACGAGAATGTAGGAGCGCGCGTCGACTTGCGGAGCGCTTGGAACCGCAACGGCGGGCAGCGCGGCAGCCGCGGCCGGCGGCGTAGGAGTAACGGCCGGCGAGGCCGCCCAGCAAGTTGCGATGACGGCCAAACCTACGAGACTGGCAAGCACGGGACGAAACATAGTTAATGCATACCCTGATAAAAGCCGGTTAGTGTACTTTGGTTCGCCGCGCGGCAATAGATGATCAGCCGCTAGGCCGTTTAGTCCAGCGCCAAGTGCGCATCGTTAATGCCGGCGCGTTCCAGTGCCGCCACGATGCGATCGTATTCGGCAACACCCGGCACCGGGCCGATGCGGACTCGATACATTCTGCGCCCGGCGATTTCATTGTCGCGCACGAATACTCTGCCATAGCCGCCGCCGCGCAATTTGTCCACCAGGCGCTCGGCGTTTTTCGGATCGCTGAAGGCGCCCGCTTGGACGAAGAGCGCATTCGGGACCGCAACCGGAACGGCCGTCTCAGTCATCGCCTGCGCGGCGGCCGCGGCTGCGGGTGCATCGAGGGATGGCGGCAGCTCAATGTTGCGTACCTCGACCATGGCAGTGCCCTTGCGCAGCATGTCGAGCTTCGAGGCCGCGGAGTACGAGAGGTCGATGATGCGATTACCGACGAACGGGCCCCGATCATTGACCCGAACCACGATGCTGCGTCCGTTTTGAAGATTCGTGACTCGCACATAAGCGGGGAGGGGGAGTGTCTTGTGAGCAGCCGTCATGCCGTACATGTCGTAGAACTCACCGGTTGAGGTACGGACTTTATGAAAACCCGGTCCGTACCAGGATGCGACGCCGCGTTCGAGGTAACCGACGCTGGATGACAGGACGAAGTAGCGTTTGCCCAAGACATCGTAGAACGGCGGATTGCCCTTGCGCGAGCGCGGCTCGACGCGCGGTACCACTTCAGGCACCGATTCGGGCGGAGGCTCGGTCTGCGTTGCGGGCTCGGAGGCGGGAGCCGGGCGTTCGGCGTGCGGCGGCGAACTGAAGCACGCCGCGACCCCGATGGCGACTGCGGCGCAGAACGGGACGGCGAGCGCGCGGCCTAAGCTCACGGCGAGGTCGCGGACTGCGGGGCGGCGGCGACCTGCGCCGCGTCATTCAGTAGCATCCGTTGCTTGACGGCGGTTGCAAGCTCATAGACCGCCATGGCGTAAAGCGCGCTGTGGTTATATCGCGTGATCACGTAGAAGTTGTTATAACCGACCCGCCAGTGCACGCCGTCCGCTTCGTCGGCAGCGACCAAAATCGCGGGCGACTCCGCGGGCAGCGCGCTGTCGAAGCTCACTCCCTTGGCGTTGAGCGAACCCACCGTCTCGGACAGCGCCAGTTTGCGGCCATCCAAGTCCGCCGCCTTTTCCGGTGCCACCGTGGCCTCGCCCAGGACCGGTTCCCCGGCGTTCCATCCATGTTCCTTCAAGTAGTTGCCGACGCTCGCGCAAACATCCGGCCAATCATTCCACAAATCGACGCGGCCGTCGGCATCCGCGTCAATCGCGAAGCGGCGATAATTCGAAGGCATGAATTGCGGCACGCCCATCGCGCCGGCGTAGGAACCCTTGACGCTTTTGGCGTCGAGACGTCCGTCTCGCGTGAGCAACAAGAATTGCTCGAGTTCATCCCGAAAAAATTTACCGCGTGCCGGATATTCAAACGAGAGCGTAACCAGCGCGTCGAGCACGCGATACGTTCCCGTGCGCCGCCCATAGAAAGTCTCCACGCCAAGAATGGCGGCCAGGTATTCCGGCGCCACGCCGCTATGAACGCTGGCTTGATCGAGCGCTTGGCGGTGGTCGGTCCAAAACTCCACGCCTTCTTGAATGCGTTTTTCGGTCACGAAAATAGGCCGATACTCATACCAGAGCTTGGCTTTTTCGGCGGGCTTGAGCATGGCATCGACGATGGCTGGTTGAAACTCCGCGCCCTTCAAGAGCTTGCGCAACGCGCGCTTCTTGAATCCGTAGCTGCCGGCCATGTGGGAAATGAATTCCTTGACGTCGCTGCGTTTCGTATCGATGGCAACGGCCGGCTGCATACCCGCTGCAAAGAGGCAGGCAACGCAGAGCAGGGACTTGCCGAATGATGGGTAGCGCATGCTCTTACGATCCAATGAGTTTTCGATGAGAATGCAGCGACATGAGGATGCCGAACCCGGCGAGCAGCGTGACCATGGAGGTGCCGCCGTAGCTGATCATCGGCAACGGCACCCCCACCACGGGCAAAATGCCGCTGACCATGCCTGAGTTGACGAATACGTAAACGAAAAAGCTCAAGGCAATGGCGCCGCCGGTCAAACGTGCAAAGGTTCCCTGCGCCTGCATCGCCAAATACAACGCCCGTCCAATCACGACGGCGTATAGCGATAAAATCAGCAGTTGGCCGAGCAGCCCGAATTCCTCGCCAATGACGGCAAAGATGAAGTCGGTGGAGCGCTCGGGTAGAAATTCGAGCTGCGCCTGGCTGCCGTTCATGTAGCCTTTGCCGAATACCCCGCCGGAGCCGATGGCGATTTGCGACTGGATGATGTGATAGCCGGCCCCAAGTCGATCGTTTTCGGGATTCAAGAAAGTCAAAATGCGCTGGCGCTGATAATCGTGAATGAAGTGCCAGGCGCCAAAAGCGGCACCGCCGAGCAGCGGAATGGATATCAAAATGAGCCGCAACTGCAACCCGGCCAACAGCATCACGGTAAGGCCCGAGGCCGCAATCAACAAGGCCGTGCCCAAGTCAGGTTGCGTGACAATCATCGCGGTTGGGATCCCAATCAAGACTCCCAACACCATCAGATCCCAGAATGTCGGCGGTAACGGCCTTTCATGCATGTACCAGGCGCAGGCCATCGGTACCGCAAGCTTCATGATCTCGGAAGGCTGAAAGCGCATGAAGCCGACGTCGAGCCAGCGCTGCGCACCTTTGCCGATATGCCCGGTGACATCGACGACAACGAGCAGCAGCACGCCGATCACATAGGCAATGGGCGCAAACATGCGCAGATACTGCGGCGTGGCGAACTTCGCCAGGGCCAGCAGGGCCGTCACCGCAATGGCGATATTGATCAGATGGTGCTGCACCATTTTCAAGTTTTGCCCCGAGGCGCTGTATACGACCAAAATGCCGATGCCGACGATGAGGGCCAACACACCCGTGAGCGGCCCGTCCAGCCCCAAGGCGCGCAACGTCCTGCCTCCCGCCGTCAGGGTTCTGCGTGTTCGCGATGGCGAGAATTCATCGAAGATCATGGCTTAACGCTCATGTGCTTTGCCCATAACGCTGACGAGCAGCGGCCAGAGCAGGGCGCCGATGAAAGGCGCGAGCCAGCGGCCGAAGGTCGTCACCGGGTTGCCCGTGGCGCCGTCGACCCAAAAGAGCACGAATTGATAACCCGTCAGCAGCGCAAAAATGGTCAGGCATTGCGACAGAACGGAAAATACGCGAATGCGTAAGCGCAAGTGCGTGGCCCAGGCGCCCATCAAGGTGAGCGCGAGGGCATGCTGCCCCAGCACCACGCCGTGGATCACGTCCAAGGCGAGGCCGGAGAAGAAAGCGAGCGACAGTCCTCCGGCGCGCGGCGACTCTATGCACCAATAGAGAACCACCAACACCAAAAAATCCGGACGAAACGCATCCAGCACCGCGGGCAACGGCAATACCGCCAGGGCCAGGGCAATCATGGCTGACAGCGCCATCGGCAGCCGGCGGATTCGCGTTTCGCGCATCATTTCTTGGGCACCGGGATGGCTTTGAGCGGCGGCAACAATTCCGCGGCCTGGGGTTTGAGCCACACGAACATCAGCTCTTTGGAGCGATCGAGGGCGGCGGCGGGTTTCACGTCCACATCGGCCAGCGACTGCGCCGGATCGCGCTTCACTTCGGCAATGGTTCCCACCGGGTATCCGGGCGGGAATCCGCCGCCAAGGCCTGACGTAACCAGCAGGTCGCCCGCCATCACATCCGCGCTGGTAGGCAGATACGGCAGCTTCAACCGGTTGGTCTCGCCCGTGCCCACCGCGATGGTGCGCAAGCCGTTGCGGTTGATCTGCACGGGAATGGCGTGCGCCGCGTCGCTCACCAGGATGACTTCGCTGGTGAGTTGGCCCACACGGGCGACCTGGCCGAATACTCCGCCCGAATCGAGCACCGCTTGCCCCACGTAAATGCCGTCACCCGCGCCCTTGTCGACCAGCACGCGCTCGCGGAACGCGTCGAGATCGACACTCATTACATCACCGATGAGGAAGCGGTCCGTCACGCTGGCCGTGTTATCGCGGAGCGCTCGCAACCGCTGGGTCTCCGCCTCCAAGGCTTCATAGCGCTGCAATCGGAATTGCGCCATGCGCAGCTCCGCCTCCAGCTTGGCCTTGTCCGCGCGCAACACATCGCGCGTGGTGACGCTGTCGCGAAACCAGTTCCAGCCTTCGAAGGGCGAGGCGACGGCTACTTGAACCGGATAGGCGACCACCGAGAGCAGCCTTCGAATCTTGCCCAAATGGTCGTAGCGCTTGTCAACGATGATCAAGGCCAACGCGAGCAGGGAATACAGGACGCAGCGGAACAGCAGTCCGGTGGTCCGGCCCGAGGCGTCGGTATTACGAAAGGCGACCATGGGCGGAAGAATCCCTCGTCGCTTGCATTACTCCAGTCCGAAAATGCCGGGGCCGTGTTCCTCGGTCAGCTCGAGTATTCGGCCACCGCCGCGCGCCACGCACGTGAGAGGATCATCCGCGATCACCACCGGCAAGCCGGTTTCTTCCATGAGCAATTTGTCGACATCGCGCAGCAATGCACCTCCGCCGGTCAGAACAATGCCTCGCTCGGCCACATCGGCGCCAAGTTCCGGCGGTGTTTGTTCCAAGGCCTGCTTGACTGCGCCGACGATGCCTTGCAAGGGCTCTTGCAGCGCTTCCAGGATTTCGTTCGAATTCAGGGTGAAGCTGCGCGGCACGCCTTCCGATAAATTCCGGCCTTTAACTGAGATCTCGCGCACGGTTTGCCCGGGGTAGGCAGAGCCGATTTCCAGTTTGATGCGCTCCGCGGTCGCCTCGCCGATCAGAATGCCGTAGTTGCGCCGCACGTAGTTGGTGATGGCTTCGTCAAACTTATCGCCGCCGATGCGTACGCTGGCCGCATAAACAATGCCGTTCAAGGAGATGACCGCGACTTCAGAGGTACCGCCGCCAATGTCGAGCACCATGGAACCGCGTGCTTCTTGGACGGGCAGGCCCGCGCCCACCGCGGCGGCCATCGGTTCAGGAACGATGTCGACGCTGCGGGCGCCCGCGCCCTCGGCCGATTCCTTGATCGCGCGCCGCTCTACCTGGGTCGAACCGAAAGGCACGCAAACCAGCACGCGAGGGCTCGGGCTCAGGAAGCGATTGCCGTGCACCTTCTTGATAAAGTACTGCAGCATTTTCTCGGTGTAGGTGAAATCCGCGATCACCCCGTCCTTCATCGGCCGCACGGCGGTGATGTGACCGGGCGTCCGGCCCAACATGTTCTTGGCTTCGACCCCGACGGCGACGATAATTTTGCCGCCGCGGGTCGGTTCGTCCTGCACGGCGACCACCGAGGGTTCGTTCAATACGATACCGCGCTCGCGCACGTAGATGAGAGTGTTGGCGGTTCCAAGATCGATTGAGAGGTCATTGGAGAAATAACCTCTAAGGCGTTTGAACATGGGGTATTTTTCGTAGCTAAATAGGGTTGAAAAAAGATCGGCTAATGTAACAACCGACACGACATATCACAAGGCAACGTGTATCATCCCCTAAGCTTAAATTGCGTGAGTTGCCGCGCACTTTCGGTACACAAGCCATGAGCCTAACTCGTCAAGACGTAGAAAAAATCGCGCACCTTGCGCGACTGTCCATCTCCGAGCAAGAGATGCCAGTGTACGTGTCCAGCTTGTCCAGGATTGTCGACTTCGTCGACGAATTGTCACGCGCCGAGACCGGCGGCGTTCTGCCCATGGCGCATCCGCTCGACGGCCAGCACCAGCGCTTGCGCGCCGATGAGGTGACGGAGGCCGACCAACACGAGAAGTACCAAGCCAACGCCCCGGCGGTCAGCGCGGGATTGTATGTCGTGCCGCGGGTCATTGAGTAACCTTGCGCTATCCTTGAGTGATGCTGCATAACCTCTTCATCGGCGAACTCGCCGACCGTCTTAGCAAGCGACAGATTTCCAGCGTGGAACTGACCCGCCACTTCTTAGGGCGGATTGAGCGCCTCAACCCGGCGCTTAACGCATTCATCACCCTCACAGCGGAACGCGCTCTGAAGGATGCGGCTGCCGCGGATGCCCGGATGGCGTCGGGCGAGAAAGGCCCATTGCTCGGCATCCCCCTCATTCATAAAGACATTTTCTGTACCGATGGAGTGAAAACCAGTTGCGGCTCGCGCATGCTGGATAACTTTGTCGCGCCTTACGATGCGACCGTGGTCGCGCGCTTGAAATCGGCGGGCACCGTGATGTTGGGCAAGTCCAACATGGACGAATTCGCCATGGGATCCTCGAACGAAACCAGTTATTACGGTCCGGTCAAGAATCCGTGGGACACCTCAAAGGTCCCCGGCGGCTCCTCGGGAGGCTCCGCAGCGGCTACCGCCGCGCGCATGGCTCCTTTTGCCACCGGCACCGATACCGGCGGTTCCATTCGGCAGCCGGCGGCATTGACCGGTGTCACGGGTCTCAAACCCACCTACGGTCGGGTGTCGCGTTACGGCATGATCGCTTTTGCTTCCAGCCTCGACCAGGCCGGGGTGTTCGCGCGCAGTGCCGGCGATGCCGCCGCGGTTTTGCAAGCGATGGCGGGGTTCGACCCGCGGGATTCCACCAGCGTCGATGTGCCCGTGCCGGATTATTCGAAGGATTTGGACAAGCCGCTGAAAGGCTTAAAAATAGGCCTTTTGAGAGAGTTCTTCGAGGGCTTGGAGCCGCGCAACGCGGCCCTCATCGAGGAGGCCTTGAACATCTATACCGGCTTGGGTGCTGAAACGCGGGAGGTCAGCCTGCCGCACTTGCCCTTGTCGGTGCCCACTTATTATGTGGTTGCTCCGGCGGAGTGCTCTTCCAATCTCTCCCGCTTCGACGGCGTACGCTTCGGCTATCGCTGCTCGAATCCTCAAGATCTGATGGATCTTTACAAGCGTTCGCGCGGCGAGGGATTCGGGGCCGAAGTGAAACGGCGCATCATGACCGGCACTTACGTCCTGTCCGCGGGTTATTTCGATGCCTACTACTTGAAGGCGCAGAAGGCTCGCCGCTTGATCACGGATGATTTTCGCGCCGCTTTCGACAAGGTGGATCTGGTCCTTGGTCCGACCACGCCCACGCCGGCTTTCGACATCGGCGCCAAGATGAATGACCCGGTTCTCATGTATCTGAATGATATCTATACCATCGGCGCCAACCTGGCGGGACTGCCCGGCGTGTCGGTGCCTTGCGGCTTCGTCGACGGCTTGCCGATGGGCCTGCAATTGATTGGGCCGCATTTTGCCGAGGCAGCGCTCTTGAATGCCGCGCATCAATACCAGCAAGCCACGGACTGGCACACGCACGCACCGCGCGGGTACGAGTGATGGGCGATTGGGAAGTCGTCATCGGGCTGGAAATACATGCACAGCTCGCCACGAAGTCGAAAATCTTTTCAGGCTCTGCCACCGCCTATGGGGCACCGCCCAACACGCAGGCCAGCCTGGTCGACTTGGCCTATCCGGGCACCTTGCCGGTGTTGAACACGCGCGCCGTGCAAATGGCAGTCAAATTCGGCTTGGCGATCGATGCCACGGTGGCGCGGCGCTCGGTATTCGCCCGAAAGAACTATTTTTATCCGGATCTGCCGAAAGGCTATCAGATCAGCCAGTATGAGCTGCCGGTGGTGGCACGCGGCTCACTCAAGGTCATGCTCGAGGACGGTTCGGTGAAGACCGTGGGCATTACGCGCGCGCACTTGGAAGAAGATGCGGGCAAATCGCTGCACGAGGGATTGGCCAACGCCACGGGCATCGATTTGAACCGGGCAGGTACGCCGCTGCTGGAGATCGTCTCGGAGCCCGATATGCGTTCTGCCAAAGAGGCCGTCGCGTACATGAAGAAGATCCACACCCTGGTCCGATATCTGGAAATCTGCGACGGCAACATGCAGGAAGGTTCATTTCGTTGCGATGCCAATGTTTCGGTGCGGCTCAAGGGTCAGCAGAAATTCGGCACGCGCGCTGAAATCAAGAATCTGAACTCCTTTCGGTTCGTCGAAAAGGCCATCCAGTATGAGGTGGCGCGGCAGGTCGAAATCATCGAAGGCGGCGGCAAAGTCGTGCAGGAAACTCGGCTCTACGATTCGGACAAGGACGAGACTCGTTCCATGCGCTCCAAGGAAGAAGCCAACGATTACCGTTATTTTCCGGATCCTGATTTGCTGCCGGTGGAAATCGATGAACCCTTCATCGAGGCGGTCCGTGCGACGCTGCCGGAACTGCCCGATGCGAAGGCGGCGCGATTCGCGCAGGACTTTGCGCTCTCGGCCTACGATGCCGGCGTATTGAGCGCCAGCCGCGAACTGGGCGCATACTTTGAAGCGGTGGTTGCCGGTTTGGGCGCAAGTCACGCCAAACTGGCCGCGAATTGGGTCATGGGCGAATTGTCGAGCGCGCTCAATCGCGACAATGCCGACATCGAGAGCGCCAAGGTGAGTCCCCCGCAGCTGACTTCACTCATGCACCGAATCATCGATGAGACGATCTCGGGCAAAATCGCCAAAGAAGTATTCGAAGCGATGTGGTCCGAGGGTAAGACAGCCGACGAGGTCATCGAGGCGAGAGGGCTGCGGCAAATTACCGATTCGAGCGCCATCGAGAAAGTGATCGATGCCATCATCGCCGCGAATCCGAAGCAATTGGCGGATTACCGCTCGGGCAAGGACAAGCTCTTTGGATTCTTCGTCGGGCAAGCGATGAAGGCCACGGGGGGCAAGGCAAATCCGGCGCAGCTCAATGAGCTGTTGAAGACCAAGCTGGGCGGCGGAAATGCATGACCGCGACACGCTGCATCGTTTTTTGTTCGAGCGGTACCCGATCCGCGGACATCTGGTGCATTTGGACGCCGCGTGGCGCGCGCTGATCGAGCATCGCCATTATCCGGACACCATTCGCCAGACTCTGGGAGAAGCCGTCGTGGCCTCGCTCTTGCTGGCCGCGACGATCAAATTTGAAGGCGTCTTATCCTTGCAATTGCAGGGCGATGGGCCGGTCCATCTGCTGCTGGCACAGTGCACCAGCGGATTAGGGGTACGAGGTCTCGCCCGCCACCGCGACTCGAATGTCCCCGATAGCTTTAGGATCCGCGATCTCATCGGCGCCGGCAACCTGACCGTCACGTTGGAGAGCGACGACGGCTTACAGCGCTACCAGGGCATCGTACCCATCGAGGGCGATCGCTTGGCCGACTCGCTGCAAGCCTATTTCCAGAACTCCGAACAATTGCCGACGCGGCTCTGGCTGCACGCGGATGCGCAAGGCGCCTCCGGCATGCTGCTGCAGAAGCTTCCCGGAACGAGTTCCGTGTCGGCCGCGGATGCGGCGGCGATCGAAGACGCCTGGCGCCGGGTGCAATTCATCGGCGACACATTGACGCCGGAAGAATTGCGAACGCTTGAAGATGCGGAAATTTTGCACCGGCTGTTCAACGAGGACGATCTGCGCTTGTTCGAACCGTCGCCCGTCTATTTTCGTTGCCGTTGCTCGCGCGAGCGCGTGGCGGGCATGCTGCAGGGCCTGGGCGAAGCGGAAACACGCTCTGTCATCGCGGAACGGGGTAAGGTCGAAGTTCACTGCGACTTTTGCAATCGAGCCTACGTCTTTGACGCAGTCGATGTCGCTCAACTGTTCAAGTCCACGGTTGCCGCCGAAAGCGGCAGTTCCGTGCACTAGCACGGCCGCGCGCCTAAAATTCATTTTTCTGGCCGCCGTGGCAGGCGCTGGGTTGACGCGCGCCGAGACAACCCCCTTCTATGCGAGCACTTTTGAAACGCGGCCCGCGGCGGCGGCCCTGACCGGCCTCGGCCGCCAGTTATTTTCGGATCCCGCCTTGTCAGGATCCGGAAAAATTTCCTGCGCCACCTGTCATGATCCGCGACATGCCTTCGGGCCGCCCAATGGCCTGCCCGTGCAGCGAGCCGGCGTGCGCGCGGTGCCCTCGCTCAGGTACACGCAAAATGTTCCGCCCTTCACGGAGCATTTTACGGACGATGAGGAGGATGGTGCCGATCAAGGACCGGCGGGAGGACGCACCTGGGACGGACGCGCGCAATCCTTTCATGATCAGGCGCGGCTCCCCTTGTTCTCGCCGCAGGAGATGGCGAATAAAGACATGGATGCGGTGGTCGCCAACGTGCAAGCGGCTCACGGTCTTGAGTTTCGCGCGATATTCGGCGCGAAAGTGTTTGAGGACAAGTCGGCTGCGTTCAAGGGAGTGCTGATGGCGCTGGAGGCATACCAGCAAGACCCTGCGGAGTTTTATCCCTACAGCAGCAAGTTTGACGCCTTTTTGAGGCATGAGACCGCCTTGTCAGCGCAGGAACTGCGCGGCCTGGCCGCCTTCAACGATCCCATGGCGGGAAACTGCGCTCGCTGTCATCCGAGCGCCAGCAAACAGGGCGCCCTTCCGCAGTTTACGGACTTTGGTTTCGCGGCATTGGGCGCACCCCGCAATAAGATCATCCCGGCGAATGCGGACGGGCAGTACTACGATCTCGGGCTCTGTGGACCGCAGCGCCTCGACTTTCAAGAGCGGCGCGAATACTGCGGTTTATTTCGCACGCCCTCACTGCGCAATGTCGCTTTGCGTCAGGTGTTTTTCCACAATGGCGTTTTTCATTCGCTGACCGACGTGGTGCGTTTCTACGCTCAGCGCGACACGCAGCCGCAGAAGTGGTATCCGCGCGCCGGTGATGGCACCATTCTGAAATTCGATGACTTGCCCGCCGGGTACGCCGCCAATGTCGATACGCAGGCCCCGTTTGGCCGGCATGTCGGGGAAGCGCCTGCTTTAAGCGAAACCGATATCCAAGATATCGTCGCATTTTTGCGGACGCTGACCGACAGTTTCGCGCCCGCTACAGCGCAGACACGCCGGCAAATTCGGTCAGGCTCTGGGTCCGAGTCAAAGCAATGAACTCGCGTATATAGGCGGCTTGCGCGCCCGCACGCGTGGTCGCCGCATAGAGTTCGCAGCGAAGTCCGGATTGACCTATGGGACGCGATACCACATAGCCGCGCTCTATATAGTTGCCCACCGTCCAGGAAGGCAGGGCGGCAATGCCCCGGCCGCTCGCCACCAATTGCAAAATCGCCACCGTCAGCTCTGCGGTGCGCCGCTTGGGGTTGATCTTCGCCGGCGTGAGTAAATGCTTCATGACATCCAGCATTTCATCGGGCACGGGATAAGTGATCAGGGTTTCCGCGGCGAAATCGGCTGCCTCCAGCCAGGGTTTGGCAGCCAGCCGATGCCGGGGACTCATCAGCGCCACGCTTTCATACCGAAACAGAGGACTGAAGGCGATGGTGGGTAGGGCCTCCTGCCGATCATGAATAATCGCCAATTCGGCCTCGCCTTGGTCGAGCAGCGGCAAAGGATTCATCAGGAAGCCCGAGATGATGTCCAGTTCCACTTCGGGCCAGAGGGTTCGATAGGCATCCATCGCAGGCATGAGCCAGTCGAAACAGTTGTGACATTGCACGGCAATTCTCAAAGGACCGGCGTGGCCCTGCGCCAAGCGCGCCACATCCCGGCCCGCCTCAGCCATTTTCGGCAGCACCGTCTTTGCCAGGGCAAGCAGCCTTTGGCCGATCGCCGTAAACCTCAAGGGGCGTACATTTCTCTCAACCAGCGCGGCTCCGTAATGGCTCTCCAGGGCCTTCAGTTGATGGGAGAGGGCGGATTGAGTCAGAAACAGGCGCGCCGCGGCCTTTGACAAGCTGCCGCATTCGGCCAGAGCCAGCAATGTTTCCAAATGGCGGATTTCCAGTGCCGATGACATGAACCTAATTCATTGCTGGTATTAGAATAATGAACTTGAGTCAAATCCTAGGCTCTAGCATGCTGTATGTCGAGGTAGTCCCCTTTAGGGTACGCATATGTCTGTTCCGACGGTAACGTTCGAATTCTTTCCGCCGGCCGATGAGGCGATGGCGCAGCAGCTTTGGCAGGCAATTCAAAGGCTTGCACCGCTACAGCCGAGCTTTATTTCCGTCACCTACGGCGCCGACGGGTCGACCCGCACCCGAACCCACGAATGCGTGCTGCGGATTTTGCGGGAAACCAGCCTTCGCGTGGCGCCGCATCTGACCTGCGTGGCGGCGTCCCGCGCCGAGGTGTTGGGCATCGCAGAGCAGTATTGGAACGCAGGCGTGCGTCATTTAGTTGCTCTGCGCGGCGACGCGCCCGCCGGCAACTTGAGCCCCGACGGCCGCTATCGTCCCCATCCCGATGGATTTCCTTACGCCTCCGACTTGGTCTCGGGCCTTCGCCAAGTGGGACTCTTTGACGTGTCGGTCGCGGCGTATCCTGAGGGCCATCCCGAATCCGGCGGCGTGGATGCCGATCTCGAGAATTTGAAACGCAAGATCGATGCGGGTGCGAACCGCGCCATTACGCAGTTCGTGTTCGATACGGATTTCTTCCTGCGCTATCGCGATCGATGCGCCGCGGAGGGAATCCGCGCGAGCATCGTGCCGGGCATTTTGCCCATCACGCGCTTTCCGCAGCTGTTGCGCGTGGCCCAACGCTGCGGAGCCTCTGTGCCCGATTGGTTGCACGGCCGCTTCGACGGCCTGGACGATGACCCCGATACCCGCCGCATGATTGCGGCCAACGTGGCCATCGAGCAGGTGCAGCGGCTGCGCCAGCATGGGGTGGAGGAGTTTCATTTCTACACGTTGAATCGGGCCGAGCTCACGTATGCCATTTGTCATGCGCTCGGTTTGCGGCCCCACGCACAAGAAGCGCGGGTAGCCTAATGGTGCGGGCATCTCAGCCTGGCGCTTTCGAGGCGCTGCTCGAGCAGCGCCTGGTGATTTTCGACGGCGCCATGGGCACCATGATTCAGCGCCACCGTTTCAGCGAAGAGCAGTTTCGCGGCGAGCGATTCAAGGAATGGCGCAGCGATTTGCGCGGCAACAATGACTTGCTGAGCCTGACGCAGCCGCAGATCATCGCCGACATTCATCGCGAGTACCTGCAAGCAGGCGCCGACGTCATTTCCACCAATACCTTCAATTCCACCGCCGTTTCGCAGGCCGATTACGGCATGCAGTCCTTGGTGGGCGAATTGAATTTCGAAGCCGCGCGCCTCGCCCGCCAAGTGGCGGACGAAGTCACCGCTGAATCGGGCGTGCAGCGCTTCGTCGCCGGAGCGCTGGGCCCGACCAACCGTACCGCCTCGCTCTCGCCCGACGTCAACGATCCGGGATTTCGCAACATCAGTTTCGATGAATTGGTCGCCGCCTATTCCGATGTCACCCGCGCGCTGATGAACGGCGGCGTGGACATGATATTGATCGAGACCGTATTCGATACCTTGAACGCCAAGGCGGCACTCTTCGCGGTGCGTCAAGTGTTCGATGAAATCGGGACGGAGCTGCCGATCATTGTCTCCGGCACCATCACCGATGCCTCGGGCCGCACTCTGTCGGGTCAAACCACCGAGGCGTTTTGGAATTCGATTCGTCATGCAAAGCCCCTGGTGGTGGGATTGAATTGTGCGTTGGGCGGCAAGCAGTTACGGCCCTATATCGAAGAGCTGTCGCGGATTGCGGATGCGTATGTGTGCGCCTATCCCAATGCCGGGCTCCCCAATGCTTTCGGTGAGTACGACGAGACCGCGGAGGAGACGGCGGAGACCTTGCGGGAGTTTGCCGCGAGCGGATTTTTAAACATGCTGGGCGGCTGCTGCGGCACGACGCCGGATCATATTCGCGCCATCGTGCGCGCCGTGGCAGGCCTCGCGCCCCGGGTGGTTCCCACAGTGGAATCGGCCTGCCGCTTGAGCGGCCTGGAGCCTTTGACCATCGATGCCGACAGCTTGTTCGTCAACGTGGGCGAGCGTACCAACGTTACGGGGTCTGCCAAGTTCCGCAAGCTCATCGAGGCCGGCGACTACGCCGCCGCGGTCGATGTGGCGCGCCAGCAGGTCGCGAACGGCGCACAGATGATCGACGTGAACATGGACGAGGGTATGCTCGACTCGCAGGCAGCCATGGTGAAATTCCTGAGCATGATCGCCGGCGAACCGGATATCGCGCGCGTGCCCGTGATGATCGACTCATCAAAGTGGTCGGTGATCGAAGCGGGCTTGAAATGCGTGCAGGGCAAGGGCATCGTCAATTCCATCAGCCTCAAGGAGGGAGAAGAGGCTTTCTTGGTGCACGCGCGGCTATGCCTAAGATACGGCGCCGCCGTGGTGGTGATGGCCTTCGATGAGAAAGGACAAGCGGATACCATCGATCGCAAAGTCGCGATCTGCGAACGCGCTTATCGCATCTTGACCGAAAGGATTCACTTTCCGGCCGAAGACATCATCTTCGACCCCAATATATTTGCCGTGGCCACGGGCATCGAGGAGCACAACCGCTACAGCCTCGACTTCATCGAGGCAACCGCCCTCATCAAGCAGCGCATGCCGGCCGTGCACATCAGCGGCGGCGTCAGCAACGTGTCGTTCTCGTTTCGCGGCAATGAACGGATGCGCGAAGCCATGCACTCGGTATTTTTATACCACGCCATCCGCGCGGGCCTCACCATGGGCATCGTCAATGCGGGCCAGCTTGCGATCTACGAGGACATCGATCCGGAGCTGCGGGAGCGAGTGGAAGACGTGATTCTCGCGCGCCGTGAGGATGCCACAGAGCGGCTCTTGGAAATCGCCGAACGCTTCAAGGGCGGCGCCAGTGCCAAGCGAGGCGATGACCTCGAATGGCGCAAGCTCACCGTCGAGAAACGATTGCAGCACGCGCTGATCAAGGGTTTGGATGAGTTCGTCTTCGAAGATACCGAAGAGGCGCGCCTCAAGGCCAAGCGGCCCCTCGATGTCATCGAAGGGCCGTTGATGGACGGCATGAACATCGTCGGCGATCTTTTTGGCAGCGGCAAAATGTTTCTGCCGCAGGTGGTCAAATCCGCGCGCGTCATGAAGAAGGCCGTGTCGGTGTTGATTCCCTATATCGAACTGGAAAAGTCCGGCGCCAGCCGCTCGAACGGCAAAGTGGTCATCGCCACGGTCAAAGGCGATGTTCACGACATCGGCAAGAACATCGTGGGCGTCGTGTTGCAATGTAATAACTTTGAAGTCGTCGACTTGGGCGTGATGGTTTCCTGCGAGAAAATCCTGGAAGCAGCGACTCGCGAAGGCGCCAATCTCATCGGCTTGTCAGGTCTCATTACCCCTTCGCTGGACGAGATGGTCCACGTTGCCAAAGAAATGCAGCGCCTGGGCTACAAACAGCCGCTCCTGATCGGAGGCGCGACCACCTCGCCGGCGCACACGGCGGTCAAGATCGATCCGCAGTACGAGGGTGCGGTGATCTATGTAAAGGACGCGTCGCGTTCGGTCGGCGTCTGCCAGCAGTTGGTGACCAAGGGCACGTACGATGCCTATGTCGCCAACATCAAAGCCGAGAACGAGCACCGTCGCGAACAGCATCGCAACAAGAGCGCGAAGGCGCCGCAGTTGTCGCTGCCGCAAGCGCGTGCCAAAAAATTCAAGATCGACTGGCAGGGGTACACGCCTCCGGTCCCGACATTCCTGGGCCTGAAAGTCTTCGACGACTATCCGCTCGGCGAATTGGTGCCGTATATCGATTGGATGCCGTTCTTCAACGCCTGGGAGTTCACCGGCAAGTTCCCCGACATTCTCACCGATGAGCGCGTGGGCGAGGCAGCGAGCAGCCTGTACGCCGATGCCAAGCGCATGCTGGACAAGTTGGTGGCCGAGAAATGGCTCAAAGCGCGCGCCGTCATAGGCTTCTTCCCGGCCAACAGCATTGCCGATGACGATATCCAGGTGTTTAGCGATGAGACGCGGCACACCGTTCAGCTGCGTCTGCACAATTTGCGGCAGCAAAAGTCCAAACCGCAGGATCAAGCGCAATTGTGCTTGAGCGATTTCATCGCACCGGCATCCACGGGGCGCGCCGATTACATCGGCGCCTTTGCGGTGACCGCCGGCATCGGCATCGAGAGCCACGTGGCTCGGTTCGAGGCGCAGCACGATGACTACAGCAGCATCATGCTCAAGGCGCTGGCGGATCGCTTGGCCGAAGCGCTGGCGGAACGCCTGCATGAGCGGGTGCGCCGAGAATTCTGGGCCTACGCACCCCAGGAACATCTCGACAACACGGGTCTGATTCGCGAGGACTATCAAGGGATACGCCCAGCACCGGGGTATCCGGCCTGCCCGGATCACACCGAGAAGGCGCTGTTGTGGCGGCTGGTGGATGCGGATCGAACTGCAGGGATTCGCCTGACCGAATCGTTTGCGATGTTTCCGACCGCCGCGGTGAGCGGGTTTTATTTTTCCCATCCGAAAGCGCATTATTTCGGCGTCGGAAAGATCGACCGCGACCAGGTGGCGAGCTATGCGCAACGCAAGGGATTTACCGTGAGCGAGGCTGAACGTTGGCTGTCGCCGATCTTGGGCTACGACCCCGACGCGAGAGACGCGGCTGATGCCGCCTAGCGCATCGCGAGGCGCGTTCGTCACCGGTGGCACAGGATTTGTCGGTCTCAATCTAGTCAAAGAGCTGATGATTCGCGGCTGGGACGTCACGGCCCTGCATCGCCCGTCCTCCGATCTTCAGTTGCTGAGACGCTTTCGTCCCAAGTTCGCAGTCGGCGCGCTCAGCGATCGCGCCTCGCTCCTGGCTGCGCTCCCGCAAGGCACGGATACGGTTTTCCATGTCGCCGGCAACACCAACATGTGGCGCGGCGGAAATGCTCAGCAAACCCGCGACAACGTCGAGGGTACGCAAAATATCGTGGATGCGGCGCTGGCGAAGGGCGTCCGGCGGCTGATCGTGACCTCTTCGATCTCGGCCTACGGACCGGTTGAGGGTGAGATCACGGAGGAGACGCCGAGTCTGGCTGAGAGTTCGCGCGGCAACTACCAAAAAACGAAGTGGAAGGCTGAGGAGAGCGCACGCGCCGCGGTCGGGCGCGGACTTCAAGTAGTGATCATGCAGCCGGGTGCGATTATCGGGCCTTACGATATCGGGACCTGGTCCCGATTGTTCTTCATGGTTCGCGACGGCAAGCTGCCCGGCGTCCCGGCCTCGTCGCTGACTTTTGCGCATGTGCGGGAAGTGGTTGGCGCGCACATCAGCGCGGCGGATAGAGGCCAGAACGGAGGCTCCTACCTGCTGGGCGGCGAAAATAAAACCATGATGCAACTCGTGACGGAGATTGCCGCGCTGCTTGGGAAACCTGCGCCCAAGGAAACCTCCTTGAGCGTATTGCGGATCGTCGCGTTCTTGGGCGATATCGCCAGCCGGTTCACCGGCAAACCGCCGCCCATCACCCCGGAAATGACCGACGCATTCGCTCGCACCGTGAGTACCGCCTCGGTAAAAGCTCAGCGTGAGCTCGGCTACCGTGTCGTGGCGCTGAAAGACATGGTTAAAGACTGTTACGACTGGCTGGTTGCAGAGGGCCGTCTCTAGAGTGACTAAGGGCTTGCTGCCATCAGGATTTGGTTCGCGAGCCCAGCATAGTCACCGTCGAAATGATGACCACCCTTGACCTTCACGATCTTGAATTTCACCGGATCGAGTTTTGGACACAACGAGTCATGCTCATCTTCCCCGTAGATGCACAGCACCGGCATACCGGAAATGCGATTCACCTCCGGCAGGGTCGGGGGACCCGAGGTGTCGTCAGCGATCCAGCTGCTGACGTGGAATTCGAACAGCGCGTGCTCGGACATGCCGAGGATGGCCGTCAAGGCAACCTGTGCCTTGGTGGCCTGCGGCAGGCGATTGACGGCGAAGGGCAGCACGTCGGCGCCCTGCGAGTAGCCAATCAGCAACGCACGTTTCTTGCCGAAGTGGGCCGAGTAGTAGCGGATCATGCGGTCCGTGTCGGCCGCAACGCCGTCCGGGGTTCGCGCCGTCCAGTAGTAACGCAGGGAGTCGAGCCCGACAACCGGGATCCCCTTGGCGCTCAGCGCGGCGGCGATGTCTTGATCCAACCCCGCCCATCCGCCATCGCCGGACATGAGGATGGCGAACGCATCGGAAGGCGGCGCGCCGGGTTGCGCGGGCACCTCGATGACCGGCAGATCGCCGAGAGCGGCGGGTGCGGGCGGCAAGACGCGAGTTGAGTTGGCGGCGGCGAGCTTTGCAAAGGCTGCGCTCACGGACTTAGGCGAGACGTCCGGCAGAACTGCCACGGCCGCCCCGTGAACCTGGGAGACGAACTCGCCTGTGGCCTCGAGAGGACAGGATGCGCTTTTGGCGGCGGTAAGGACAACCCACGGATTCTTCAGGTTTTTGCTCGGCAACAGATTCACGCTGGATCCAGGAGTGCTGCGCGTAAATTCGAGCCCGGAACCCTTGCACAGCGGTTTGCTCAAGTTCAGGGTCGGACAGAATCCCAAGCTCAAGGCACTGGCGAACGTGTCTTTGGGTGCCTGCGCGAGCACGGCGTAGGCAAACGCGCCTCCGGATGCGGTGCCGACCAACATGGGCAGCAGATAGGTGGAATTGTGGAAGTAGGCTTGAACGAAGTGACTCAAATTTTCCAGATCACCGTCGGGGAACGCGCATTGGCCGCCATCGGCCTCGAGAGCCGTTTTGAATTTCGCCACATCGATGCCGACCACCATGGCTCCTTGCTGCGCGAGCAGCTCGGCCAGCATATCGGCGCTGCGGCCCCAGCCCTGATCCCCCGACAGCAAGAATGCAAAGCTCGTGGTGGGTCCGGCAGAGGCGTAGACCGGGAAATTGTTGAATCGGCCGTGGCTCAAGTGCGTCGGAGTTGCCGCAGCAATGCCGCTAAAGGCCAGGGCGGCGAGGATGAAGCCAATTTTCATAGATTGGTCATACTTGTTACGCAAAATGGTCAAAGATGAAAATAATTGATCTCGTCTATGTGAACGCCGGAGGAGGCCATCGCTCCGCGGCCACCGCCCTCGATATGGCTATCCGGGAACAGGGTCGGGATTGGCAGGTCAGGCTGGTCAATTTGTTCGAAATCCTCGATCCGCAGGACGTGTTTCGCCGGGCCACCGGTGTCAAGCCCGAAGACTACTACAACGTGCGCCTGGCACGCGGATGGACTTTGGGGCTCGCGCAGGAACTGCGAATCCTGCAGGTTCTGATACGGCTGACGCATAAATCCTTGGTCAGTCAGCTGCGCCGCCACTGGCAGGAGAGCAAACCCGATCTGGTGGTCTCGCTGATCCCGAATTTCAACCGCGCCATGTATCAAGCCTTGAGCCTAGCCCGTCCGAATGTCCCCTATGCGACGGTGCTCACGGACCTCGCCGATTTTCCGCCGCACTTTTGGATAGAACCGCATCAGGCGCAGCACCTCATTTGCGGAACGCCGCATGCAGCCGCGCAGGCGCGCGCTACAGCCGGCAAACTCGCGCAGGTTCACGAGACTTCGGGAATGATCATCAGTCCGAATTTTTACCGTGATATGCAGCTCGACCGCCAGGCGGAGATGCGCAAATTGCAACTCGATCCGCAGCGGCCAACGGGTCTGGTGATGTTCGGCGGCCATGGATCGCGGGCCATGCGAGGAATTGCCAAGCGTTTGGACGATGTGCAGCTGATTCTGGTGTGCGGACACAATGCGGAGCTCGCCGCGCAGTTGCGCGCCATGCGCGCCTCCGCACCGCGCGTGGTGGTGGGATTCACCTCCAAGATCAGCCACTACATGCAACTCAGCGATTTTTTCATCGGCAAACCGGGACCGGGCAGCATCAGCGAGGCGGTACAACAGGGTCTGCCCGTCATCGTGGTGCGCAATGCCTGGACCATGCCTCAGGAGCGCTACAACACGCAGTGGGTGGTGGAGAACGGCGCGGGCATCGTGCTTGATTCGTTCAAAAGCATCGATGCGGGCGTTGCCCAGGTAATAGGGGATTTGAACCTCTATCGCGACAGCGTCAAACGCATACACAACCGCGCGGTGTTCGAGATTCCGGAAATTCTCGATTCCATCCTAACGGCGCCGCCGCGGGTAGGCGTCGATCTCCTGCAGCATTTCCGCGCCGCCGAGCGCTTGCATCTGTCCTAGAATCCAATCGCGCCTGCTTTGCACGTAAGCGGACGGAGCGGCTGCCGATAATAGCTGCGGATTGGGCAATACCGCCGCCAGCACGGCCGAATCGCTGCGAGAAAGATTGGCCGCGGTGGTGTGGAAATAGCGCTGCGCAGCGGCCTCGGCGCCGTAGGTGCCGCGGCCGAATTCGGCGATGTTCAAGTAAACCTCCAAGATGCGCCGCTTCGGCCAAACCGCCTCGATCAGCAGGGTGAAGTACGCCTCCAATCCTTTGCGAAAATAACTGCGGCCGGACCAGAGGAACAGATTCTTGGCGACTTGTTGACTGATGGTGCTTGCGCCGTGGACGCGATGGCTGTGCTGATTGAGTTCATAGGCCTTCTCGATTGCCCCGACATCGAAGCCCCAGTGCTCTGGAAATTTTTGATCTTCGGAAGCGACCACGGCGAGCGGCAGGTTGGGCGAGATGTGGGTCAAATCCGCCCACTGGCGGCGTGCAACGTAGCTGCGATCGCGTTTGGCCCAGGCGGCGATCTGCGACTCGGCCATGAACGCGGTGTAGGGCGGATCGACCCAGCGCAATAGAGCGACCAAGCCGAGCGTCGCCAAGATGCAAAATACAACCAACCCCAGCAGCGACCAGATCAACCGCCCGAAAAAAGATTTTTTCCGCGCCACGCCCGCTATTTGGCTGCTCGCTTGACGCTCTTCATGATCACGGCTTCCACCGGAACATCGTCGAATCCTTTCTTTCGGCCGGTTTCCACCGCCGCAATCTTGTCGACCACGTCCATGCCCTCGGTGACGCGAGCGAACACGGCGTAGCCGAAATTGCCGCGCGAATGATCGAGAAAGTCATTGTCCTTCAAGTTGACGAAAAACTGCGAGGTTGCGCTGTTGATGTCATTGGTGCGCGCCATCGACAGCGTGCCGCGCTTGTTCTTCAGGCCGTTGTCTGCCTCGTTCTTGACGGGCGGCTTGGTTTTCTTCTGCATCATATCCTCGGTGAATCCGCCCCCTTGGATGACAAATCCCGGCACGATGCGGTGAAATATGGTGCCATCGAAAAATCCCTCATCGATGTAGCGGGTGAAATTGGCGACCGATTCGGGCGCTTCCTTCTCGAGTAGCTCGATGGTGAAGTCGCCGAGAGTGGTTTCGAAGCGGATCATGGGATATTCCTAGTGTTGTGTGTGAGTGCCCAGCGTAATGCGGGGCTTGCCTGAGAAATCAAGATAGGTGCGCACGGACGCAAAGCTGTGCTGCGACATCAACTCGGCGACGGCCGGCGCTTGGGTAGCCCCGTGCTCGAGCACGAGCCAGCCGCGCGGATGAAGGTGTAACGGCGCCTGGGCGATGATAATGCTCAAGGCATCGAGGCCGGTGGGGCCCGCCGTCAAGGCCATCGCAGGCTCCGCCGCAAGGCTGGCAAGCACCGGATCGCCTTCGGCGATGTAGGGTGGGTTTCCCACGATCAAATGAAAGCGCTCGCCCGGTACGGCGTCGAACCAGTTGCCCAAGCGCCATTTGATACGGGCCAACCTAAGGGCGGCGGCATTTTGCATTGCTACTTCAAGCGCTGGTGCAGACAGGTCGACCGCGGTAATGTCCCAGCAGGGTCGCTCGCATGCCAAGCTCAATGCGATCGCGCCGCTGCCGGTACCCAAATCGAGCACCGAAACAGCCGCCTCCGGAGGCATGACTTGCAACGCATGCTGCACGAGGGATTCGGTTTCGGGCCGCGGCACCAGCACATGGGGCGTCACGATGAGCGGCAATGACCAAAATTCGCGGCAACCGGTGAGATAAGCGACGGGCACGCCGCGCGCGCGCTGACGAATCAGATCCGCGTAGGCGCTCTCATCGCGGGCGTCGAGCAGACGCCCATCATGGGCGATCAAGGACGAGCGTGACAGCCCCAGCACCTTTCCGAGCAGCAGCTCCGCGTCGAGGCGCGGCGAGTCGCTGTAGACATGCAAAGCGCGCGCGGCATTCGCCAGGGTTTGCGCAATGGTCGCCGCGGCGTTCATTCTACTTGGTGCGCCAGCTCTTCGGCCTGGTGCTCCTGGTTGAGGGCTCGAATCAGTTCCTCGAGATTGCCGTTCATGACATCGTCGAGCTTGTAGAGCGTGAGATTGATGCGATGATCCGTGACGCGGCCTTGCGGAAAGTTATACGTGCGTATGCGCTCGGATCGATCGCCCGAGCCCACCTGGAGCTTGCGCGACTGAGCTTGAGCGCTCTGTTGTTTCTCCCGCTCCGCCGATAACAGTTTGGCTTTGAGCAGCGACATGGCCCGAGATCTATTCTTGTGCTGCGATCGTTCATCTTGGCATTCCACGACAATCCCGGTGGGCAGATGCGTGATGCGGATGGCGGAGTCGGTTTTGTTCACATGCTGACCGCCGGCTCCGGAGGAACGATAGGTGTCGATGCGCAGGTCCGCGGGATTCACCTCGACGGCTTCCACTTCCTCCAATTCCGGCAGGATGGCCACCGTGCATGCCGAGGTGTGTATGCGTCCTTGCGCCTCGGTCGCCGGTACTCGCTGCACGCGATGCGTGCCGGATTCGAATTTGAGCAAAGAATAGGCACCGCGTCCGATGATGCGGCTGATGATTTCCTTGTACCCGCCGTGCTCGCCCGGACTTTCGCTCAAGACCTCGACCCCCCAACCCTTGGATTCGGCGTAGCGGGTATACATCCGGAATAAGTCGCCGGCAAAGATCGCGGCTTCATCGCCGCCCGTGCCGGCGCGCACTTCCAGAAAAATGTTGCTGTCATCGTGCGGATCCTTCGGCACCAAGAGGCGCTGCAGTTCGAGCTCTTCGCCCAAGATGCGCGGATTGAGATCAGCCAGCTCATCCTCGCCCATCGCACGCGTGTCCGGATCCTTGTCGGCCGCCAGTTCCTTGGCGGTGTCAGCGTCGCCCTCGAGCGCGAGGAAGCGCCGATAGCGCCCCACCAAATCCTCCAATCTCGAGTATTCCATCGAGAGCTCGCGGAATTGGTTCTGCTTGGAAATGACGCCGGCGTCGGATAGCAGGCGGCTGATTTCCTCGAAGCGTTCGTCGAGTTTTTCCAGCTTGCGCCGGATGGAGTCTTTCATATGGCCGCGAATTATAGCGGCCTTGAGGATTAATGCCGCTCGCGTTCTTCCGTCAGAAGCCTGGTAATGGCCTCCGCCAGTTCCAAATCAGCCAATTCCGAGGCTTGGCGCAGCGCCTGGGTGGGACCGTGGAGGAGCCGATTCGTGAGCGTATTGGCCAAATATTCGATCACTTCGTCCGCGGATTTGCCGGCCGCCAACGAGCGCCGTGCCTGCTCCACGGACAGCCTTCGGATCTCGTCGGCCTGCCGGCGAAGCACGCGGATGGCCGGCCCGGCATCCTGGGCGCGCGATTCGGTCAAAAATCGGCTCACTTCCTCGGTGATCAGCAGCCGCGCGCCCCCTGCGGCCAATTCCCGTTGCTGAATATTTTCATCCACCAGTTGCTGCAAATCATCGATCGAAAACAGGTAGATGTCTTCCAATTCAGCAACCGACGGCTCGATATCGCGCGGTACGGCGAGATCCACCATGAAAATCGGCCGACGCCGCCGAGCGCGAATTGCCGTTTCCACTGCCCGTTTGGTGATAATCGGATCAGGGCTGGCCGTGCAACTGATAACGATGTCCGCTTCGGTCAATTCTTTGTCCAAGTCCCCAAGTCCCACCGCGTGCGCGTTGAGTTCATTCGCCAGCGCTTGCGCCCGGCTAAATGTGCGATTGGCAATCACCATGCGCTTGATGCCGCCGCTTGCAAAATGCCGCGCGGTCAGCGCATTCATCTCACCGGCGCCGACTATCAAGGCGCTATGGACGCTCAAATCCTCGAACACGCGGCGCGCCAGGCTTACCGTAGCAGAGGCCAGCGATACGGCGTTCGCGCCGATACGCGTTTCCGAGCGCACGCGTTTTGCAGCGGAAAAGGCCGCTTGAAACAGTCTGTTCAGGGTGGGACCGGTGCTGTCGTTTTCCTGTGCGATACGATAGGCATCTTTCAGCTGACCTAGGATTTGAACCTCGCCGAGGACCATGGAATCGAGTCCGGAAGCGACGCTGAAGGCGTGTTCCACCGCGCGGGACTCCTGGTGGATGTAGAGACTGTCGGTGAGATCGAGACTATTCCCATGATGCTGTTCCAGCCACCGCGACAGCTCTGCGCCGCTGGCCGAGCCGGACCAGTACACTTCGGTGCGGTTGCAGGTGGACAGGATCACCACTTCCGCGATGCCGTTCTCCTGGCGCAGGGTGCGCAACGCGGCAATCAGCCGATCCTCGCTGAACGCCACCTTTTCGCGCAACGCAACCGGTGCGGTTTTATGGTTGATACCGAGAATGTTGAATGGCATGGAAGCGCTTTGGGCGAATCTTAAGGGATTCTGGTGTATGACGCACCGCTAGAGCAAGGATGAATCCGCGGCATCAGGTTATTCATTTCGTTATAGTGCGGCCGTGTTCTCGTTTTCAAACCTCACCGGGGCGTGCCTCGGGCTTGGCGCGCTCGCCTTGTGCGGCTGCGCGGGCTTCGCTCCAAAGCCCGCCGCGCAAGCGCCGCAGTCATTTTATACAGTCACGGGGGAGATAGCCCTGGCTCGCCAGGAGCCGCGCGTCGCCGCGCTCCAATATGCGGCTGCGGCTGCCCATGAGACCGATCCTGCGATCTTGCAACGCGCGGCCGAAGTTTCGGCCGAGGGACTGCAGCCATCGGTGATGGCGGGGGTAGCTGCGCGCTGGCTTTCGTTGAACCCCAGGTCGCTGGATGCGCAACGCGCCGCCGCGCGGGCCGCGTTCGCACTTTACAAGCTCGATGAGGCGGCGGCTCACTATCGCATCATTCTGCAGAATTCGCCGGTGGGGGTGGATGCGGAATTCGCGGGCCTCGAGAGCGATTTAGAGTCGGACGAAAACGTCTTTGGCGCGCATCAGCTAGCCGACCGATTGGCGTCGTATTTTCCAACCTCGTCCTCGGCACTGCGGATACAAGGCCTGGCGGCATTGCGGGCGGATGACCCGGCGGCGGCGGTACGAAGCTTGACCGGCGCACTCGCCCTCGATACGGCGAATGCCGGCGACGCGGCGCGAGCCGAGCGCAAGGATCTGGCGCAAGCCCTGTTGCGCGCACGAATTATGGCCGGCGATGTCGAGGAACCGCTTCGCGCCGCGCAGGCCCAGCTCAAGGCCGAAGACTCCGCTGCAAATCGACTCAACTTTGCGGCGCTGCTGATGACCGCGCAGCGCCTACCGGAAGCCGCCGAGCAACTGGATATTTTGTCGCGCAGCCCCGAATCGACGCCGGTGGCGTTGCGCCTGTCGGGGCTTCTCGAATTTCAGCAAGGCCATTTCGACGCGGCGTCGGCCAAATTCAGGCAGCTTTTGAAGACCGGCAAGCTCGGCGACGAGGCGTTTTACTATCTGGCACTGATTGCCGACCGCAATGGCGACGCCGAGCGAGCGCTGCGCTTTTACGCGCAGGTGCAAAACGGCGAAAATGTGGTGCCGGCTTTATTGCGTGCCGCGACGCTGCTGCGCTCGCATGGCGCCGCGGCGGCGGCTGACGAATTGCTGGACCGGTTGATGGAGGATGAACCGCAACGGGCGCCTGAGATACTCACGGCGCGAGCGCGCATGTATGCGCAATCCAGCGATTTGCCGAAGGCCTTCGCGATATTGGAAAAAGGAACCATACAGTACCCGGACAGCGTGGCATTGCACTACGCCACGGCTTCCGTGTACGAGGAGCAAGGGCGGCTTTCCGCTGCCGTGCGGGAATTGATGCGTGTGGTCAAGGCGCGGCCGAACGACCCGGCTGCGTTGAATGCCTTAGGGTTTACGTTGGCCGATCATTCCAAAAATTTGCCGCGGGCTCGCAAGTTGATCGAGCGCGCGCACGCGGCCGCGCCGAGGAATGCGGCGATCATGGACAGTCTGGGGTGGGTGCTGTTTCGGCAAGGCCGCGCATCCGAAGCGTTGACGTATTTGAATACGGCGTACTCGGACGAGCGCGACGGAGACATCGCTGCGCATTTGGGCGAAGTGTTATGGCAGCTGGGCCGGCAGGACGAAGCGCGGCGAATTTGGTCTGAGGCCATCGCGCTCGACGCGGACAATCACCTCCTGAAGTCGACGCGCCACCGCCTGACCTCGGCAGACTGACGCCCATGCGCCTTGTGTTGCTTTTGGTATTTTTTTCGGCGCTCGCAGGGTGCGCGACGACCAGACCCGCGCCTCCGCGCACCCCATGGGATCAGCGACTCATCGAGTTGCGGCGCGCAGGGGGCTGGCAACTCGAGGGCCGCGCCGCCGTGGCCGTTGGAACGCAGGGGTGGCAAGCCACGCTGCATTGGCGCCAGTCCGGCATGATTGCCGAAGTGAACTTATCCGGGCCTTTCGGTATCGGGGCGCTGGCGCTCAAACAAGGTCCTGACGGTCTTTCATTGAATGGCGCGCCGCCGAGCGAGGCGGTCATGGCGCAGCTGCAAGACAAGCTGGGCTTCGACTTCCCGCTCGACAATTTGCATTACTGGCTGCTCGGGATTCCGAATCCCGCCGCGGCCTACGAGTTGACACGCAACGCCGAGGACCGGGCAAAGACGCTCAGCCAAGCCGGATGGAGCGTCGTTTACGATCGATACCTGCCCGTGCAGGGAGATGTGCTGCCGGCGCGACTGGTTCTTAGCCGCGAGGATGTGCGGGTGCGGATTGTCATCGATCGCTGGGATTGGCCCAATTGAACTCGGCGGCATCCGCCTGGCTCGCTCCCGCCAAGTTGAATTTGTTTTTGCACATTCTCGGGCGGCGGCCCGACGGCTACCATGAACTGCAGACCTGTTTTCAATTCGTCGATTTGTGCGACGAGATCAGCATCGAAGTGCGCAACGATGGCCGGATTCGGCGCGCGACCGATCTACCCGGCGTACCCGAGGACGCGGATCTGTGTCTCCGCGCCGCGCGAGCCCTTAGGCAAGCGAGCGGCTCGAGACTGGGCGCGGATATCCGCCTGGCCAAGCGCATCCCCATCGGGGGTGGCCTCGGAGGCGGAAGCTCGGACGCGGCTACGTGTTTGGTGGCGCTAAACCGCATGTGGGGACTGAACTGGCCCGCTGAGAAGCTAGCCGCGCTCGGGCTTAAACTAGGTGCCGATGTCCCCGTATTCGTGCATGGCCGTGCGGCTTTCGCGGAAGGGGTAGGCGAGCGGCTGACCCCTTTGTACCCACCGTTGGCCCCGCTTGAATCTAACTATTTGATTATAAAGCCAAATGTCTTAGTGAGCACCGCGGAGGTGTTTCAAGATCCTGAATTGACAAGGAATTCTGCGCCCATCACAATTCACGGTTTCCTGGCGTCCGGTGGAAGGAACGATTGCCTGGGCGTGGTGCGACGCCGTTATCCTGAGGTCGCACGTGCGCTCGATTGGCTCTCGCTCTTTGGTTCTGCGCGCCTGACTGGCACTGGGGCCTGCGTTTTTTTGGCTTGTGAGACTGAGGAGCTTGGGCAAGAGATCATGCGCAAGTTGCCGCCGGAGTTTGCCGGCTTTCTGGCTCGCGGACTGAATGACTCTCCCACGCTTCAAGGATTGCGGACCGGCTGAAGACGGTCGTCGGTTGTTTTCCCAAGTTGGGGTGTCGCCAAGTGGTAAGGCAGCGGGTTTTGATCCCGCCATTCGGAGGTTCGAATCCTTCCACCCCAGCCATTTTGAGCAAGGTTGATGTCGCAAAATAACGGTTTCGGTTCGTTGTCGATCGCCTTGTTCACGGGCAGCGCCAATCCTGCGCTTGCGCAAGAGATTACCCGGCATTTGCACGTGCCATTGGGCCGAGTCGATGTGGACCGATTCAGCGATGGCGAGGTGAGTGTCGAGCTGAGGGAAAACGTCCGTGGCCGCGATGTGTTTCTCTTGCAGCCGACGTGTCCGCCGGCAGAGAACTTGATGGAGCTGCTCATGATGACCGATGCCTGTCGGCGGGCATCGGCAAAGCGAATCACGGCAGTCGTGCCCTATTTCGGCTACGCGCGGCAAGATCGGCGGCCACGCGCCACACGGGTGGCCATCACGGCGAAGCTGGTGGCGAATATGCTCACGGGGGCCGGGCTGGATCGATTGCTGACCATTGATTTGCATGCCGATCAGATACAGGGCTTTTTCGATATTCCGGTGGACAATGTGTATGCCTCGCCGGTACTGCTCGGAGAAGTTTGGAAGCAAAAGTACCAGAACATGATCGTGGTCTCTCCCGATGTGGGCGGAGTGGTTCGGGCACGAGCGCTGGCAAAGCGGCTGGACGATGCGGACCTGGCCATTATCGACAAACGCCGACCGCGGCCGAATGAGTCGAAGGTGATGAACATCATCGGCGAAGTTGAGGGCAAGACCTGCGTATTGGTCGACGACATGGTGGATACGGCAGGCACGCTGTGCCAGGCGGCAAAGGCCCTGAAAGAGGAGGGGGCGCTCAAGGTGGTGGCGTATATCACGCACCCCGTCTTGTCCGGCCAGGCGATCGAACGCATTTCGAATTCGGTTCTGGATGAATTGGTGGTCACCGATACGATTCCGCTCTCGGACGCCGGTATGGCATGTCCGCGGATACGCCAGCTGAGCGTGGCGGGGTTGTTGGCGGAAACCATCCGCCGCATCAGCGATGAGGAGTCGGTGAGCTCGCTGTATATTGATTAGTGTGGGTGTTTAGGTCGGTGCCCCTGCAATTGGTCGCGATGCTAGGGCGCTTTAGTATGTGTTGTAACTGGAGAAGATTATGAAAACCTCTTTCGAACTCGTTGCCGAGTTCCGCGAGACGCAAGGCAAAGGTGCGAGCCGCCGCCTGCGTCACGACGGAAAAGTGCCGGCAATACTTTATGGCGGCCATGCTGCCGCACGGACTCTGACGTTGAGCCATCAGAAGCTTCTGATCATGCTCGACAATGAGCGATTTTACTCGACCATCCTCAGTTTGAAGGTGGGCGATCAGACGCAGGCGGCAATCCTCAAGGACGTGCAACGGCACCCCTTCAAGAATGCCATCGTGCACGTCGATTTCCAACGCGTCGAAGAGAACGAGAAGATCCGCATCAGCATTCCCTTGCATTTCACGGGAGCGGCGGTTTCCCCGGGCGTCAAGTCGCAGGGCGGTCTCGTCTCGCACATGCGCACGGAAGTTGAAGTTTCTTGTCTGCCGAAGGATTTGCCGGAATTCATGGAGGTCGATATTTCGGGGCTGTCGCTCAACGAGAGCATCCACCTGTCGCAACTCAAGGTTCCGGAAGGCGTTGTGCTCGTAGAGCTGGCGAAGGAAGACGCGGCGGTCGTGGCTATCCATAGCCCGCGTGCCGAAGAGCCCGAGCCTACTGCGGTGGCGGCGGCGGTACCCGGTGCTGCGGAAGGTGCGGCAGCGGCGGCACCCGCGGCGGCGGGAGCGGCCGGAGCGGATGCGGCGAAAAAGGCCGAACCTGCGAAGAAAGAGGATGCCAAGAAGGAACCGGCAAAGAAAGACGCCAAGAAATAGTTTTCTAAAGCGTTGTGTCATGAGGGCCGTCGCTTGACGGCCCTTGTCTTTTCAAGGCTCGAGTGTCGACTTAATGGCTGGTTTACGATTGCGCATCATCGTTGGCCTGGGCAATCCAGGCCCTGAACATCTGGTGACCCGCCACAACGCGGGTTTCTGGTTTGTGGATCTGCTTGCGCGCCGCCATGGCGGAGAATTCCGCGACTACCGCAAATTTTCCGGCGAAACGGCCAAGATCAGCATCGACGGCCACGAGATCGTATTGCTCAAACCGACCACTTACATGAACCGCAGCGGCCTGTCGATCCGGCAGCTCAGCGATTTCTACAAGATCTCCGCGCAAGAGATTTTGGTCGCCCATGATGAACTCGACTTGCCGGTCGGCAGCGTGCGTTTGAAGCAAGGCGGCGGCCACGGCGGTCACAACGGTCTGCGCGATACCATGGCGCATATCGGCGAAGAATTCTGGCGGATGCGTTTGGGCATCGGCCATCCCGGCAACAAGGCCGAGGTAATCGATTATGTGCTGACGCGCGCGCCGCGCAGCGAAGAGGATCTCATACTGGAGGCGGTCGAAACTGCGGTGGATTGCATTCCGCTGCTGCTCGAACAAGGCGCGGAACGCGCCATGACCCGTTTGCACAGCCGTGCAGGAAAAGTTTAATGCCCATTCGTTGCGGAATCGTCGGTTTACCCAATGTCGGCAAGTCCACGCTGTTCAACGCGCTGACGCGCGCGCAAATCGCGGCGGAAAATTATCCATTTTGTACCATCGATCCGAACGTGGGCGTTGTGCCCGTGCCGGACCCGCGGCTCGAGAAGTTGGCGGCGATTGTGCACCCCGAGAAGATTCTGCCGACCACCGTCGAGTTCGTGGACATCGCCGGCTTGGTCGCCGGTGCATCGAAGGGCGAAGGCTTGGGAAACAAATTTCTCGCGCACATTCGCGAAGTCGATGCCATTGCTCATGTGGTGCGATGCTTCGAGAACGACGACATCATTCATGTGGCGGGAAAAATCGATCCGGCTAGCGACATCGAAGTGATCAACACGGAATTGGCCTTGGCTGACTTGGATAGCGTCGAACGGGCGCACCAGAAGGCGCTCAAGACCGCAAAGACTGGAGACAAGGACGCCGTCAAACTGCGCGACCTGCTGGAGAAGGTGCGGGTTCAATTGAATCAAGCGAAAGCCGTGAGGCTGCTCAAGCTCGACGCCAATGATCACGCGTTGTTGCGCGATCTGCATTTGCTCACCGACAAGCCCGTTATGTATGTCGCGAACGTGGATGAGGGCGGGTTTACCAATAACCCGCGCCTCGATCGGGTGCGCGAGATCGCGGCCGCGGAGGGTGCCATCGTCGTGCCGATCTGCGCGGCCATCGAATCCGAGATCGCACAGCTCGAAGAGGCCGATCGGGCGGAGTTTTTGGCGGAACTGAAACTGGATGAACCGGGGCTGAATCGGGTAATTCGCGGCGGATATTC
>JAXDQK010000140.1:0-5996 GCA_034667905.1 Gammaproteobacteria bacterium
GGCCTTGAACTCGATGGCATCGAGCAAGCCCGCGACGAGGCAACGCGCGGCATGGCTGATCTCGCTAGAGACGCGCTCCCCGGCGCGATCCGGCGGGAGCTTTCCGTTCAGGTTCGGGACCATATCGATCGCGACCTTCTCAGGGCTTCGCTGTGGTTCGAGGTTCAGATTCTCACGGATAAATACTAGGCCGAACAAAAAGGGGAAGGCTCGCGCTCGATGCGCTGTACACGGTTCATCAGCACTAAATCTAACTCATCCCAGATCAGGAAATGAGGGGACGGCGCCTTCAGGCAATTGTCGCGGTCCGGCCCGCTCGGCTTAGCGAGATAGGAACACGGTGTCTTCCGAAAATTCTGAACCCCCGGCATGGGACGCGAGGCACCTACGCCTCGCCATCGATGCAGCGGGAGTCGCTCTCTGGTCGTGGAACGTTGATACCGACAAGCTCACTATGGATGGCCGTAGCTACGATCTGTGGGGAGTGGAGAGAAGTGAATTTGTCTCGTTTGAAGACCTCTCCGCGCATATCCATCCTGCCGATCGCGACCGGGTAAGGGCAGCTTTCGCCGCAACGCGCGCGATCTTCGGCAGCTACGAGATCGACTTCCGCATCATGGTCGGTGACGAGGTCCGCTGGATATCGGCGCGAGGCCAAGGCGACGACGCAGGCATCGTACAAGGCACCATGTTCGGCATCTTTCTTGACGTGACCGGACGCAAGCACGCTGAGGAAGTCAACGAACTGCTTGCCGGTGAGATGAGCCATCGCGTCAAAAACCTGCTGGCCATCGCATCCGGACTGACCATGATCACCTCACGCTCGGTAACAACGGCTGCGGACCTGGCTCGCGACCTAACCGGCCGGCTAGCTGCTCTGGGGCGTGCCCACGACCTCGTTGGTCCGACCCAGGGCGGTAGCGAAAAGGCAGCTCTACTTGGCGATCTCCTTTCCGTTCTGCTCGCGCCCTATGATGACATGGGAGACTTCCAAGGACGCGTTCGTGTTTCGGTGCCTCGGATTAGCGTTGGAGAAAAATCCGGTACAACGCTGGCCTTAGTTGTTCACGAGCTGGCGACCAACTCGCTCAAGTACGGTGCGCTTTCGGTACCAACCGGCACGCTTGATGTATCCTGCACGGCGCCAACCCATGAAGTAGTGCTCCTTTGGACGGAACGAGGCGGCCCGCACGTTGAAGCTCCTGTAGCGGCGGCCGGCTTCGGGAGCAAGTTGATCACCCGGAGCATGTCGGGGTTAGGCGGATCAATTAACTCCGATTGGTCTACAGCAGGTGTGGTCATCACGCTGCGAATGAACGCCGAGCGGCTAGCCACCTAAACTTCAAATTCGACTCTTCTCCGGAAGTCCGCACCTTTCCTCCCGAAAGTGCTAGGCTGGAACGGAAAGCATAGTGAGATCTTTGAAGCGAAGCGAAGGGAACCAACCTGTTTGCGGCCTATTGCAATTTCGTTCCGCACTTTAGTGGGGCGTGATCGAAATCGCTGAAAAAGATCCTTGCGCCGCTGCGCTACTCGACAACGTCAACGCGGAGCGTTCGCTGCGGCTTAGTTCTGCGCTTCTCCAACGGTGTCCGCAACGATTGCGCCGCGTCCCCCTAGCGGCCTAGGCGGCCCGGTGGTCGAGTCAACGGCAGTCTGAAGCTCCATCTCAGCATTCAGTTCGGCCCCGAGCAGGACGACTACGACGGAGAACCACATCCACGTCATGAATCCCATAATTGCACCCAGTGATCCGTAGACTCGATTGTAACTATCAAATTGCGCGACATACCAAGAAAACAGCATTGACATGGTAAGCCACAAAACTGCTGCGACGAGGCTTCCACTGACCCAGCGCCATTTCGCCACTCGCCGGCTCGGTCCGTAGCGGTAAATGAGCGAGAGCGCTGCTGTTACCGCCGCGAGCAGCAAAGGCCAACGCCCGGCCGCAATCAGCTGCTCGTTCCAGGTGCGCAGCCCCAAAATATTCAGGAAAAGCGGTAAGAGCACAACTCCCGCAACCCCAAGGGCAACAAGTGTGATCGCCAAGAGGGTGAACAAGAGAGATGCGCCATAAAGACGAATCAAGCTCCGTTTCTCCCGCTCTTTGTATACAAGGTTGAGCGCGTCGAAGAGCGCCACCACACCCGCGTTTGCGCTCCAAAGGGCAATCGCTGATCCCGCAATAAAAGCGAGTCCAAGCTTATTACTACTCTGCCCCGCGATGCGCTTCATCTGTTCTCCAAGAAGCTCGATGCCGCTGGTAGGTAAGAACCCGGATAGCAGCACCAGGTGCTTGTCGATTGTGTGCGCGTCGGCAAATAAGCCATAAAGAGAGACGACGGTCGCAACTGCTGGGAATGCCGCAAGAAGTGCGAAGAACGCAACGCTGCCCGAGGTGGACAGTATGCGATCCTCCGAAGCTGACCTGATTATGCGCCAAAAAATGTCTCGCCATCCCTTAAACGGAATCTCAGTAGGACGAATCGAATCGCGCCCTCGGCCCGGCTCCGCCGCGCGGCGCTCCGATAGGTCGCGCGGGTCGGGCAGGTTGGCCCGGCCCCGCGAATCTAAGCCCTTGCTATGACCTAGACGATCTTGCGTGGCCTCAGACAAGTGTCCGCCCTTTCCGCTAGTACATGCTGCTAAACAGAAAATTTCCTCTGGCTTGATAATAAACCGGGTTACCATGCAACGTTGCGCCGTCCTGCAGGTTATTCCCTTACCACGGCATGCAGGCTTCCAGTTGATCTTAATTGACGGGATCACGCGAGAAAGCCTCGCTGACCACCTCCGGGGGATGGGCTAGTGGCGAGCCTTTGGCAATCTTTGCGGAAGCCGTGTTCGACCGCGCCTGCGCGGAGGAGCGACTGCCTTTGAACTGCAATGGATCGGATCACGATGAAATCGACAAGCATTCTTCTTTCGGCGGCTCTTCTGAGCGGCCTCTTGGTCACTCAGGCGCGGGCAGATTGCCAAATCGCTGATGCCAAGCTCGAGGAAGCGATATTGCACCAGGCTAACTTGCGAGGATCTACCAATCGCCAAAGCGTACGCGACCTGCGTCGGCTGCGGGATGCTGCTCTCATTTTACAATCCTATGGACGCGATGCCGATTGCGAGCGCCTCTTAGGAAACATTCGTGCACTCATCTCCGGACCGGCAATGACGAGCTTAGGTGACAGCGACGAGGATAATGCTGAGAAGCAGATGGATGCAGAAGAGCCACAAGCTCAACGTGGTGGAACCCTGGGCCATCGTAATGACAAAGGCGCTAAACCTCTCGTCAGCATTGATGATCTTTCTCCTGCTTTGCGAACAGACGAAATTGTCGGCGCCGAGGTGCGCAGCTCTGACGACAAGATTATTGGTGAAGTCAGAACTCTTGTTCTCGATTTTCGAAATCATGACGACTATGCGATTGTGGCCTCCGGCGGGTTCTTCACCCCAGGGAACAAAAGTATCGCCGTTCCGATCCGAGCACTGAAAGTGTCACAAAACCGCGAAAGCTTTTTTATCGTTATGCCTGAGGTAGAGGTGAAGAAGGTACCGCTCATGCCCGACGATAGCTACAAGTGGGTGTCGGATGCAGCGTGGCGTGCCCGGAATGATGGGCTATTTGTGCGCCCATAAGCATGAAGAGCCTCGAGAGCGCGCTTCCGAGGGCAATACGCTTACGTGTAGACGACCACCTGGAGAATACGCAGTGGACAAGGACACAAACACCAGAGATGACCAGGTAAAGCAGCGCGCGTTCCAGCTCTGGCAACAACATGGTTCCCGAGAAGGGTATCAGGCAGAGTTTTGGGCTCAAGCAGAGCGGGAGCTAAAGGAGGAGGGGAACACAATCGGCACCACGGCAAACGCAGAGTCGGCGAAGAGCGGCTCGGGGTCGGACGGTCCAGGTTAGTTCCGCGCCAACAACTGCAGTGCGCCATCACCTCGCCAGCGAGCTGGGTCTCTCGACAGAGACTGCAATCCTGATCCACCCGTGTTCAACAAGCCGTTTCGGGACCAGAGTTGATCGACGTCTTAGCGCGCCTTATTCGTGGAGGCGGCCCGCTCGTGAACTCGACGCCCGGTGCTCAGCCGCGCCGATCAACTTTCACCCCGCGGCGTTTGCAGTTCACCCCGAGCAGCGTAGTTCGAGCAGCTGCTTAGCGAGCCGGTTCGCCCCGCAGGCCCGTGATTGGTGATAATAGTCGCTGTATTAGGCAACTCATCATCTCCGGAGGTATTGCAAACGAAGCAGGGTATGCCCGGGGCCCGACATCCACATGCCTTGTCACCGTCCCAGGGCCGATCGCGATGCACTTCGCAGAGCCAGCCTGTGCTATCGCATGTTTAGCACCAAAGACGTCGGGTTTTGAAGCTAACAATCATTCCAGCGGAATGGCTCTGATAGTGAAGCGGTTCCCGTTCCCCCTAGGCTCAGGTCCTATTCCCGCCCGCGTGAGCGGAGCCGGACAGAGACGCCTGGAATACAGCCGCGCCTCCTCATCCGTTACTTTCGATGTATCCAGCCCGTGCAAGGGTCCATGGACCTGCCCTTCGTCAGAGGCCCGGCTACAACTGCTTTCCGGCCACTACTGCGCCCCCGGGGCCTCCTGGCCGCTGCTTGAGCCGTAATGGTCGCTGGTCCGCCCCAACCCGTCGCTCAAGTGGAAAAAATACCGGGGCATCAGGACCTCGCCGCAAAGTCACTATGCACGCATAGCATAGCCGTATGCGGCCTCTATCGGCCGCAAAGGTGCGAACCGAGGCGTGGGCAAGCAACGTTCCAGAAATCATTCATTCGCCGCTCCCGCATCGCTGCGCGTTCCGTTCGAGTAAACAGGAGGAGGTGCGTCAACAAGGGAGCCGATGAGGCGCAGCAATGCTTGATGTTCCGGACCTTCCGCACCGGCGCGGAGAAACGACCCGATCTCAACCCTGGACGACTGGCCGCCTGACGCTTCATTAGCCTCGTGGATCACGAATGCCTTATCGTTTGCCGAGTCACAAGTTAGAACCAGGAATCGCCGTTGGGACTGCGATAGAGTTATCAGCGATGGGTCACTGCCGCACCTCCGGCGCTCGTTCTGCGTTTTTCGATGTTAAAGTCTCTAGGAGAGTAGTGTGGATGTTAGAGTAAAGCCCGTCCAGGGCGAGAACCAATGGGACCTGGTTGACCTGCTCGGTCGCTCGATGGGGCGCATCGCCGAACATCCGGCTAAGCGTTTCACGATCCACCCGGATGGCCAAGCCCTAGAAACAATGGACGGGATCAACCGTGGGCCGTTTGAGTCACTCGATGCCGCGTTGAGCGAGATTGAGACGCACACTCGCGGTGTGTGCCGACTCGACGAAGGTGGCATTCAATAACCCAACAAAAGATCGATCCTGCCGCGTCCGCATGAAATCTCAGCGAATCGGGAGCGTTGGCGTAAGTCATGCCTAAGGTGCTTCGTATTGAGCAAGCCGCTCCTGTCGAACGTGCAATTGAAGAAGTTGTTACGCCAAACGAATAACAAAATAGCGCTGACCGGCCGAGGCCCGCGTCTGCGATCCTTCATGGAACCGTGCCGGACGTTGCGGAGGGTTGCGGCCGGGTCTGTCCCTTGGATGCGCGAGAAGCTTCGGGTCGTATACGCTTGGTGCGAGCCGCGCCTGACGCCGCGGTTTTCGCGTACGTGCATACTTTTCCACGGCCACGTACCCTAGCCGCCCTGATCGCTATGCGTCCCTCCACGAGGTTTTCCGTGGCACGGCGCGCCCCAGCGGTTCGGTATCCCCGGTGCCTCCGGTGAGGTTGTGCAGGATCTGGTCGAGTGCGCCCTGCACAGTGACTGATTTCCCCGCCTCGAAATGAGCGACACTAAGCTCGTCTCCGGAACTGGTCCAAGATTGGACCAAATCGCAGTTGATCGCGAATTCGTTGCCCGTCTGATCTCTGAAACGCCTAATCTGCATTTCGAATCTCTGTGCTTCTGCGTGACAGAGCGCTTCCTTTTATG
>JAXDQK010000141.1:0-6044 GCA_034667905.1 Gammaproteobacteria bacterium
GACATGCGCACGAACTTGCGGTTCGTGGAGCGCGCCACGCTCTGTCCCAAAGAAGTCTTGCCGACGCCCGGGGGGCCGACCAAGCACAGGATGGGGCCGCGCAGATTCTTGACGCGTTGCTGTACCGCCAGATACTCGACGATGCGCTCTTTGACCTTTTCCAAGCCGTAGTGATCGGCCTCGAGGACTTTCTCCGCGGCCGCAATGTCCAAGTGCACTTTGCTGCGTTTCTTCCAGGGGGATTTCACCAGCCAGTCGATGTAATTGCGCACCACGGTGGCTTCCGCCGACATGGGCGACATCAGCTTTAGCTTGGCGAGTTCGGAATTGGCTTTCTCGCGCGCCTCTTTGGGCATGCCCGCGGCTTTGATGCGTTTCTCGAGTTCACCGATCTCGTTCGGCGCATCATCCAGTTCGCCGAGCTCTTTCTGAATGGCCTTCATCTGCTCATTCAGGTAGTACTCGCGCTGACTCTTTTCCATCTGCTGTTTGACGCGGCCGCGGATGCGCTTTTCGATCTGCAGCACGTCCATCTCGCCCTCGATGACGGCGAGCATGTGCTCGAGGCGCTTGCGCACATCGGCAATTTCCAGGACTTTTTGCTTCTCGGAGAGCTTCAAGGACATGTGCGCGGCGACCGTGTCGGCCAAACGGCCGGCCTGCTCGATGCCCGCCAGGGACGTGAGGATCTCCGGCGGCACCTTTTTGTTCAATTTGACATATTGCTCAAATTGCGTGATCACCGATCGGGTGAGCACGTCCATTTCGCGTTCTTCGTAGCGCTCCAGATCCGGCAGCGGCGTGACTTCGGCCGAGAAGAACTCGCCCTCGGTGAGCTTCTCGATGCTGGCTCGATCCACACCCTCGACCAACACCTTGACGGTGCCGTCCGGAAGCTTCAGAAGCTGCAGGATGGTGGCAATCGTGCCGACTCGATACAGATCCTCGGCCTTCGGGTCGTCGACGTCGGCCTGTTTCTGGGCGACCAAGAGAATGCGCTTGTCGGCCTTCATGGCCAGATCGAGCGCGACGATGGACTTTTCCCGGCCCACAAACAGCGGAATCACCATGTGGGGGTAAACCACTACATCGCGCAGCGGCAATACCGGCGTTCCGCTTAGCACCGGCGTGGATTCGGGGACATCGGCAATGGGTTCATCGCTCACTAGGCTGGCCTTTTGGTTGTGGCACGTTCGGAAAATCTTTCACCCGAGTACATGCGGCCGCCTGCAATGAGTTTCAAGCTCGGCTCAAAGATGGTCCGAACCCGTCGGGCGTCGCTGTTCCTCAACCGGAGCCACCAATCGAGTTTCCTCGGTTCGATGGACGATATACGGTTTGTTGTGGCCTTCGATCACTTGCTCGTCGACCACAACCTTCTGCACATTACGCAAGGAAGGCAGATCATACATAGTGTCGAGTAGCACATTTTCCAGAATGGTACGCAATCCCCGCGCACCGGTTTTGCGCTGCATCGCCTTGCGAGCGACCGAACGCAATGCATCCTCGCGGAAATCCAGCTCCACGCCTTCCATGTCGAAGAGTTTCCGGTACTGCTTCGTGAGCGCGTTCTTCGGCTGCATCAGGATCGAAATAAGCGCCTCTTCGTCCAGCTCTTCGAGCGTGGCGACCACCGGCAATCGGCCGACGAATTCCGGAATCAGGCCGTACTTGATCAGATCCTCGGGCTCGGTGTCGTGAAACACGTCGTTGCCGTGCGGCCGCGCATTGTGCTCGCGCACCTCGGCGACGAAGCCGATGCCGCTCTTGTGCGTGCGGTTCATGATGATCTTTTCAAGACCCGCGAACGCACCGCCGCAAATGAATAAAATATTGGTGGTATCGACCTGCAGGAATTCCTGCTGCGGATGCTTACGCCCACCCTGCGGCGGCACCGAGGCGATCGTACCTTCGATCAGCTTGAGCAGCGCCTGCTGCACGCCCTCGCCCGACACGTCGCGCGTGATGGACGGGTTGTCCGACTTGCGGGAAATTTTATCGATTTCATCGATGTAAACGATGCCGGTTTGCGCTTTTTCGACGTCGTAGTCGCACTTTTGCAGCAACTTTTGAATGATGTTCTCGACGTCCTCGCCGACGTAGCCCGCTTCCGTCAAGGTGGTGGCATCGGCGATCGTAAAGGGAACGTTCAGCAAGCGCGCAAGCGTCTCGGCCAGCAAGGTCTTGCCGGAACCGGTGGGTCCGATCAGCAGGATGTTGCTCTTGGCCAATTCCACGTCGTCGCGCGAGCGTACGCCCTCGGCGCCGCGCGTCTGCAGGCGCTTGTAATGGTTGTAAACAGCCACCGACAGCACGCGCTTGGCGCGTTCCTGGCCGATTACATACTCATCGAGTACTTTCTTGATTTCTTGGGGTTTGGGGAGCTTGTCCCGGGTGCGCTCGGCGCGCTCTTCCAGCTCTTCCCGGATTATGTCGTTGCACAGCTCGACGCACTCATCGCACACGAACACGCTCGGCCCGGCGATGAGTTTTCGAACCTCGTGTTGGCTCTTTCCACAGAAAGAGCAGTACAACAGCTTGCCATCATCATGTTTGCCGCGCGAATCTTCGCTCATGCTGTCCTCAAATTGGCCATGCCGCTGCCCTCCGGAAGCTCGACAGCACAGCTACAGTAGTAACTATATAGCACCCGGCCGACCCCACGCAAAGATAAGGTCCTTCAGGGCGTGACCGGGTTCCGCACTGAGCCGCGCGGGGTTAAATCGGGGGGCATCTAGGCCTTGGCGGGGACTTCGCCGCGCTTTTCAAGCATGGAATCCACGATTCCATAGGCACGGGCTTGCTCGGCTGTCATAAAGTTGTCCCGGTCGCTGTCCGCCTTGACGCGCTCGACGCTTTGGCCGGTGTGCTTGGCCAAAATGGCGTTCAGCCGGGTTTTGGTCTCCATGACGTCGCGCGCATGGATATCGATATCCGAGGCTTGGCCCTGAAAGCCGGCCGAGGGTTGGTGAATCATGATTTTCGAGTTGGGGAGCGAGTAGCGCTTGCCCGCGGCGCCTCCGGCCAACAAAACCGCGCCCATCGAGGCCGCTAAACCTACGCAAATGGTGCTCACATCGGGCTTGATGAATTGCATGGTGTCGTAAATCGCGAGCCCTGCGCTCACCGATCCACCAGGCGAATTGATGTAAATGTTGATGTCCTTGTCGGGGTTTTCCGATTCCAGGAACAACAATTGGGCCACGATCAAGTTCGCCATATAGTCCTCGACCGGACCCACGATGAAAATCAATCGTTCCTTCAAAAGCCGCGAATAAATGTCGTAGGCCCGCTCGCCGCGTGCGGTCTGTTCCACCACCATCGGGACCAAATTCAGTGCGCGCGTGCTCATGAATAAACTGCCTTTAATATTTCCGAAAATCTAACAACTCGTTTCTGAGGCCTTCATAACACCATTTCAAGAGCTTTGCTGCGTCAGGCCTCGAAGTTCATCAATTCTTTGAAGGTTGACTGCACCTCGCGCACCTTAGCATGGGCGAGAATCCAATCCACTGCCTGGTCTTCCAGCGTCAAGCTCTCCACTTGGCGCATGGCGTCGGCATTTTGCAGATAAGCACGCTTCATGGCCGCGGCATCCCCGTAGGCCGATACCATTTCATCCAGCCGTTCGTTCACTCGGGCGCGGTCGGCGACCAAGGCCTCGCGCCGGATAACATCGTTCAGCAGCAATCCTAAGGTCACACGGCGACGCGCCGGCTCGACAAACGCATCGTGCGGCGGTGCTTGCGATGCATCTTTGGCGCCCGAGCGGCGCATGGCTTCCACTTGCATGTCGCGAATCTGATTTTCGATCAACACATTCGGCACGTCGGTGGGATTGGCGGCATACAGTTTTTCCATCACCGTTGCCTTGTTGCGATTGCGCAGCGCCTGCTCCAGCTCGCGGCGCATGTTGGCAGCCACGTCCTCGCGCAGCTTCGGCAAGCCGCCTTCGGTCACGCCGAAAGACTTGCAGAACTCCTCATCGACTTCCGGCAGTACCGGTTCCTCGACGCTCTTGACGTCAGTCGCAAAGCGAGCCGACTTGCCTGCCAGTTCGGTGGCGCGATAGTCGGCCGGAAAATTCACCGTGACGTCGCGCTTTTCTTCCGCCGTGACGCCAATGAGGCCCTGCTCGAGCTCCGGCAGCATGCGGCCTTCACCCAAGACGATGGCGATGTTCTCACCCTTGCCGCCGGCGAAAGCAGTCCCGTCGATCGTGCCTTCGAAATCGATGGTGACCTTGTCCCCTGCCGCAGCCGGGCGCGTAACCGCTACGTACTTCATCTGTTGCTTGCGCAAGCGCTCGATCATGGCATCGATGTCCGCCTCGGTGACTTCCGCCATGACGCGGTCAACGTCGAGGGATTCGAGCGGCTGCAGCACCACATCGGGGAATACCTCGAACGTGGCGATATATTTAAGGTCCTGCCCCTCGTCCATGCTCTGCGGCTCGATGCGCGGATTGCCGGCCGGTGCCAGCTGATTCTGCGTCACCGCGTCTGCATAACTGGATTGCAGCAGTTCCCCGATCACCTCGCGGTGGACCTGGCTGCCAAATTGCTGGCGGATCACCTTCAGCGGCGCCTTGCCCGGACGAAAGCCGTTCAAGCGCGCCGTGCGGCTAATGGTTTGTAGACGCGCGGCGATTTCCGCCGCTACGCGCTCGGCAGGCACTTGCACTTGCATGCGGCGCTCCAATTTGCCGATACTCTCGACGGAAACCTGCATGACTATCCTCTGTGGGTTTATGAGTGGGCGCGTTGGTGCGAAAGGCGAGACTCGAACTCGCACGGGTTACCCCACCAGATCCTAAGTCTGGCGCGTCTACCAATTCCGCCACATTCGCAAGAATTCAGCCCCCAAGTATAGCTAACGGGGTTCGCTTTCGCGAACCAGAAGGCGGGCGACCTCTCGTAAGGCCGGAAGACCGTTTTCCAACATGAAGTAAAGCGGGCTGTCGCCCTCGAAGGGCAACCTCGCATCGGGCGAATGCACCCAGGCCCAGGCGCGCCCTTCAGGCCCGGGCTCGGCGGTGAGGGAGTAGTGAATGCTGGCAATCAGCGCCGCCCTTTCCTGCTGCGTCGCCGACAATCGGGGCGCCTGCCCCAACCGATAGCGCTGCAGCACCTGCGGGGAGGGAATTCTGAGCAACCGGCATTGCTGCAGGGGGGACAGTTCCCACGCATCGGCAATGGCAAAAAAACGTTTCAAGGCGCTGGTACTGGTGTGGCGCGCCGCGCGGCGAGTCGGCGGCTGCAGCACCAATCGCGGTCCCGTACGAGTCTTGGTCGGCAATGCGGCTCTCATGACAACCGGCGATCATACTCCCTAATGAGGAGGCCGCTTGCTATCATGGGGCGTGCCCATGACCTTCGCCGAAAGGCTAGCCCAAGCGCAACACACCAGCGGCAGCCTGGTCTGCGTAGGGCTCGATCCGGACCCTGCCAAATTACCTCAAGATCTCGCCGGGAACGCATCCCCGCTGTACACCTTCAATCGGCGCGTCATCGATGCAACCTGCGGCCTCGCGGCCGCCTACAAGCCGCAAATCGCCTTCTACAGCGCGGCCGGCGCCGAGGACGAGCTTGCCGCGAGTATCCGTTACATCCGCGAACGTGCCCCCAACGCCTTAGTTGTGTTGGACGCCAAACGCGGCGACATCGGCAATACCGCCGAAGCGTATGCACGAGAGGCCTTCGATCGCTACGGCGCGGATGCCGTGACCGTGAATCCCTACATGGGCGGGGATTCGGTGCAGCCTTTTCTGACGCGTCCGGATAGGGGCGCTGTGCTGCTTTGCCGCACGAGCAATCCGGGCGCGAAGGATTTCCAGGACCTGAGCCTCGATGGGCTACCCCTCTATAGGCATGTCGCCAGTCACGCGGCGCAACACTGGAACCGGCACGGCAATCTGATGCTGGTGGTGGGTGCGACAGTGCCGCGCGAAATGGCGGAGTTGCGCGCGGCGCATCCTCACCTGCCCTTCTTGGTCCCAGGCATCGGTGCGCAAGGCGGCGATCTTAAAGCCACGCTCGCCGCGG
>JAXDQK010000142.1:0-4940 GCA_034667905.1 Gammaproteobacteria bacterium
GCATGCGGTCGACAACCCACGTGGGGCGGCGTTTCTCGCACCTCGCGACGCGGCGCTCAAGATACGAGCGCGTCGTACGGGACTCAAAAGCGGAAGCGCAATCCGACCGTGGGATCGATGTTGTTGCGCTGGATAAAGCCGGAGGCCAGTCCGTCATTCACCTGCGAGAACATGAACCCCAGATAGGCATCCCACTTTGGTGCAAAGCGCCAATCGATAGCGGCAGAGACCGCGTCAAATGTTCCGGCGCATTGCGCGTGCGCACTGGTGGAGCAGGGAGCAGGCCCAGCGACGGTGCCGAAGTAAGAATCCTGGTTATAATGGTAATAGGCGCCGATGACGTCCAACTTTTCAGTAACAGCGTATTTGGCCCCCACCCACATGACCTGCAAAGTCTTGTTGCCAAGACCATTCACGCCGAAGGCGGCGTTGTTGATATTGGTGTTGTTGAACGCACACGCGGCGCAAACAAAGTTACCGGCGATATCGGTAAAAGCAGTCTGCGGATCGCTGGGCGCCATATATCGAATGTATTCATAACCGGCGTACAACTTCAGCGGCCCGTTCGTGTATCTGGCCACAAGCATTGCAGCGCTATTGTCGGAGATCGTCGCGGTCAGCGTCTGTGGCAGGAACGGGGGTATCGGCACCCCATTGGCGTCGTTGCTTCCCGGCGCAAGCGCGAGCGACACGGAATCTTTGACATAGCTGTAGATCGCGTCGACCGAGAGCTCACCATGGCCCCAGGTTGGGATATTGCCGCCGATCTGGAACTGGTATGCGCCATTGGAGGCATTGTTCTGGCCGTAGCCGCCGAACTGCCACAGCGCCGCCGCCCGGAAGTCGCCGACGCTGATTCGATATTTCAGCGACGTCGAGTTTCTACAGTTTTCGGTATTGCCGCCGCCGCAGGTTATTCCCTGAAAGCCGATAGGTGAGAAGGCGTAAGAGGCGCCGAACGGATCGTAGTCGAAGACAGCGTCCAGGGTCAGCGAGTTCTGCCGGAAAACCGTCAGAGTGCCATAGGTCGGAGAACTGATGCCGACGTAACCCACGCCGTTGTACCATTGGCCCGCTCGGCTTGAATCCGAGTAGGCGGTTGCCTGATTCTGGGGAATGCCGGTGTTCGCCGCAACCGATCCCGGTCCATTGGAGAATCGAAAGGAATACGGATCGAAGCCGGCGTCCACAGCAAAGACAACGTTGAAGTTCCCGCCGATCGGTTCAGTTCCCTTGATTCCAATGGTGGAATTGGTCAACGCATTGGGCGCGAGGCTCCACATCGGCGACCGGTTCTGTTTCTGGATCAAGTATGAGGCTCCGACAGCGGATTGTCGGTCAAGCGGCGCGCCGTGGCTTTGCCAGCCAACCCCTGCGTCAATTGTGCCGTAGAGCGTGATGCCCTTCCACGTGAGCTGGCAGTCGGTCGAAACAAAGTCCCAAGGGTCGGTGCAGAGCTTGGGCGCCGAAGCTGCTGCGGCGGGCGGGGCCTTTATCGGTAGGTTGTCGGCGGCCCGTGCATCGGTCGCGCAGGAGGCGGCGGCTAGTACGAAAGCTATTGCCGTGGAAATACCGAGCTTCGTCATGACAAGTCCCCCCGCGACCTGAGCCACTGCGAGCACTTTCAGCGCTTGATTAACTTGATCCGACGCCGGTTGCCTGACAATCGACGTTCGGCACCTGATGCACCAATGGGAACGAAAACCCCACGGCTGTGGCCGCTGCGCCACACTGGCGGGAAAGACCTGTCCTAAAGTCAACTTGCGCCGAGTTACGCCGGCACGACAGGCGCTTTCGTCGTGCGCAGGTTAGCCATCACCTGCTGATCCAGCTTCAAGTGCGCCTGCACCAGCTCCGGTGGCGTCAGCGCCATCCAGGTGTCGAGCGACACGTCGGCGAAGTAGCTGCTCTTGAATATTTCGAGAAAGCGCAGCGGCGTCGTGCCGGTGTTCTCGACATAATGCCCCATGGCGAAGGGCACAAAGCCGACGTCGCCGGCGCGGAAATCGAAGGTGCGCGCCTGACCGGAGGCGGCGAACACACCCATGCGCGCTTCGCCCTCGATGTAATACTGCCATTCGTCAGTGTTGGGGTGCCAATGCATCTCGCGCATCGCGCCGGGATTCACTTCGACCAGCGCCGCCGCGATCGTGGTGGAGGCCGGGAACGTGCTGGAGTCGCTGATCCGCGCCGTTCCGCCCCGGGTCTTGATCGGCTCCTGTGCCATCAGCCGGTGGCTGAAGCGCTGCGGCACCGCCGTCGCGCCCGCGATCTTGTCGCTGCTGAGCGGACCCGGCAAGGGAGCTGGGAAGATGTAACGCTCACTCGGGTCCGGCGTGTGGCCGAACGCCGAGGCCGGCGCATTAAAATTCTTGGCCAACACGTCGTTCGGCGTGTGCTTGAACCAGTCGGTGATCAGGAAGGTGTCGTCCTCGTCGAAGTCGCCGTCGTCGAACACCAGCAGGAATTCGCAACCGTCGGGACCAAGGCCCTGGATGGAATGCGGAATCCCGGCGGGGAAATACCAGAGATCGCCCACGCCCACGTCATCGACAAAATTACGCCCCTGCGCATCGACGGCGGTGATGCGGGCGGTGCCGTACAGCATATAGGACCACTCGCCCTGTTTGTGCCAATGCAGCTCGCGCACGCTGCCGGCATTGAGCCGCATGTTGACGCCGGCGATGTTCTTGGAGATGCCGAGTTCGCGCGAGGTTACCTGGCGGGTCCAGCCGCCCGACGTCAGCCGCATATGAGCATCGGAGAAAGAGAAACGCAGGTTGGGCAGCGTGCCGCTATCGGTCGAAGGCGGGACGATCAGATCGGGATTTTGCTGGTCGCGCATAAGATTGCGCGGACCGTGATCAGTGCCGCCATACCCGGGACGCTGCGGCTGCGGGATCGGCGCGCCGGATTGGGCGCGCGCCACACTCGCCGCTGTGATGAGACCTCCGGCGGCGGTTGCCGCCAGCATATTGCGCCGCGAAATCGGATCCATGAGCAAGTCTCCTTCGAAACAGTCTACCGGGCGTTCCTTGGCTGGCGGCGAACGCGTGAGTGCCACCTGGGCATTTCATTTTGCCGGAAGCTATCGACGAATTCGGTCTGCTGCTTGTCGTGGATTGCTGGACTCGCGCGTTTGTTGCCGGACTCCGCAAGCTGGAATCAAGCGCGCGTGGCGTTGGTCTGGCGAGAATCTCCACCTGCTCATTGTCCGACGCAAAGCTATGGCGCAATTTGATGACAAATCCGGCAAGAGCCGGCGAGTGCCGCTCGCGCAGCGCGACTAACAAAGGAGGCATGGCCCGAATGCCCGGGCCGCTACGGCCATGAACGTTCTCGGCGCGTTTTTCGGGCACGCATGATTGCGACGTAGCAACTTCTCGGACCTTGAATTCATCGAGACGCCATGTTGACCGCAATACCGAGGCTTCGCGCCTTTGCTGTCTTGCTGAGCGGGAACGAAGATCAAGCCGATGACTTGGTGCACGAAACCCTGCAACGCGCCATTGCGGGCATACATTTCTTGAACCCCGGCACGGATATTCGCGCATGGCTGTTCATGATCCTGCGCAATCAATTCCACGCGCGACCGCACGCGGGGCAGACAGTTCGCGGATCCATAGACGATCAGGTTGCGCCCACGGCACCATCGCGGACGGCCACTACACCGGCCGCACACGACGCGCTGCGCCAGGCTCTGATCACGCTGCCGCCTCGGCAACGCGAGGCTCTCATCCTTGTCGTCGCCTCGGGATTTTCCTACGAGCAGGCAGCGCAGATCTGCGAGTGCGCGGTCGGAACGATCAAGAGCCGCGTCAATCGAGCACGCATCGAGCTTGCCCGGCTCATGGCGGTCGACGCTTCCGGTGACTTCGACAAAGGTCGTAACATCAACGCGGCCACAGCTCGCCGCGGCCGGGCTGGAACCAGGCTTTAACGATCCGCACTCAATCATAGCGGCATCGCGCTTAACAGAGCCGGAAAACACCGCAACGTCACCCCAGTGACGGCAAGGCCCAGCGAGCGCAGGCCGAGCGATTCGTCTAAAAACAACATAGGTCAACGTCAGCGCGAGGCGAACGGGCAACCGGTGCCGGCGAGAGCGCCACCAAGCGCCTCTCTCTCAATTTCAATTGCCGTCAGCGCATCGGATGGACCTGCGCCTAGAGGAGGTCGCAATGAAGTTCTTTTCACGAATTGCCCCATATGCCCTACCACTGGTGCTCTTTTCGTCGCCGCCGGCGCAAGCTCATGATGTCGAGGTGGGAACCAGCCTGATCTGCGATACCCAGGCTCAAGTGGAACGTTATGTCAGCCTCTACGACGGCGATCCGGAGAGCACCGTCAATAGCGTCAACGCCGCCGAGCACGACCCGACAGCCTGCGCTGTCGTCACCATGTCCTATATGCGCGGGCGCCAACTGGCCCGGGCGAGAAACAAGGACACCAGCTTTCAAATTGTTCCGATCCTGGTCCTCGGCCTCGTCACCGAAGAGGGCGTCAGATCGGTCACCCCTGCTCCCTACTTCTCGGTGTTCACCGTCGACGAGATCGCAATCTAGGGTGCCAGCCATTATCTGTCGGGCGACGCCGTGCTCGCGTCGTCTTCTGCTGGTCTGAGCGGGCGATCTGAGAGCCCATGACGGCGCGCGGCCAGGCATCCACCGAATCCGATGTCACCGCGAGAGTGGTCGGCGCAACGAAGCTGCGTGGTGAAACACCGATGCCCTCGAACCAACTTCACTATCTGCCGCTTAGCGCGCCGTCCTTCTCCATTCTGGTGGGATTGCTCGTTCTGCTGGTCGTGCTCATCCAGCTGGGAATTCTGCGTTATGCCTACATCAGCATCGGCGTCAGCTCGCGCGCTGCGCTGCTGCTTTTGTTTGGCTCCCTGATCGGCAGCTACGTGAATATTCCGGTGGCTGAACTGGCCGAGC
>JAXDQK010000143.1:0-3246 GCA_034667905.1 Gammaproteobacteria bacterium
GGCGGCGTACGCGATGAGGCGGAGATCCGCGGTCATCGGCGCACCTACATCGGATCCATGCCCGGCAAGATCATCCAGAACCTCGCCAAGTGCGGGGTACGCAATCCTCTGTTCCTGCTCGACGAAGTCGACAAGATGTCGACGGATTTTCGCGGCGATCCTTCCTCGGCCCTGCTCGAAGTGCTCGATCCGGAACAGAACAGCACCTTCAACGATCATTATCTGGAGGTGGATTTCGACCTCTCCGAGGTGATGTTCGTGTGCACGGCGAACAGCCTGAATATTCCCGCGCCGCTGTTGGACCGCATGGAAGTCATCCGCATTCCCGGTTACACCGAGGATGAGAAGAGCAATATTGCACGCCGTTACTTGCTGCCGAAGCAAGTGAAGCAGAACGGGCTCAAGGACGGCGAACTCGTGGTGGCGGACACTGCGATTCACGACATGATCCGTTACTACACGCGCGAGGCCGGCGTCCGCAACCTGGAGCGCGAGATCTCCAAGATCGGCCGCAAAGCGGTGAAACAGCTGCTGCTGGCGCCCGCGGAAAAAACCGTGACGGTGGACTCGAACAACTTGGACAAGTATCTGGGTGTTCGCCGTTTCCGCTACGGCAAGGCGGAAGAGAGCAACCGCGTCGGCCAAGTCACAGGCCTCGCGTGGACCGAGGTCGGCGGCGAGCTGCTGACCATCGAAGCCGCGGTCGTGGCCGGCAAGGGCAAGCTCACGCACACCGGCCAGCTCGGCGAAGTGATGCAGGAATCCATTCAAGCGGCGATGACTGTGGTGCGCAGCCGCTCAGCCATGCTGGGCCTGGACGTCGATTTTTATCAAAAGGCCGACGTGCACATCCACGTGCCCGAAGGCGCCACGCCGAAGGATGGGCCGAGCGCCGGCGTCGGCATGGCCACCGCGTTGATTTCGGCGCTCACCAAGATTGCCGTGCGTTCCGATGTCGCCATGACGGGCGAGATCACGCTGCGTGGGGAAGTGCTGCCGATCGGGGGATTGAAGGAAAAACTCCTCGCCGCGCATCGCGGCGGCATCACCACCGTGCTCATCCCCGATGACAACACCAAGGACCTGGCCGAGATTCCTGACAATATCAAGGAAAAGCTCGATATTCGGTCGGTGAAATGGATCGATGAAGTGCTGCAGGTCGCCCTCACGCACATGCCCGTGGCATTGCCGGCGCCGCCGGATCCGGTGAAGCCGCCGGAAGCGATTGCCGGGGACAAGAAGCGCCGTGCGGGCCGGGTCAAGAGCCAGGTGCGGGCGCACTAGCGCCCCACCTGCTTTCGAGCCCGGATCAGCGTCAGCGGCAGCAGCAAGAGAACCGCACACCAGCTGAAGGACCCGCCACCGCCGCCCGGCACGGACCCGCGGCGGTTGGACACCACTTTCACGTTCGCCTTGCCTTCGCGCACATCGTTCTCGAAGGCGGTGAGTGCGCCATCGAAGTGATCGATCATTTGGCGGGTGGCGGCGGAAAATCCGTCGGCCGCCGTTTCCCGCAACCGCCTATTCTCATCGACCAACGTCACGGTGCCATGCCGGGTATCGAATCCGCCGGCACGCAACACAAGCGAATGCGTCGCAGGGTCAACCACCGCCAAGTCGACCAACGTCGACACGTCGTGGCGGGTTCCTTTCAACACATAGGCGCCGACAATGGTCATGTAACCCAACGACCAGTTGTTATCGTCCTCGTGGGCGACTTGATCGTAGGATACGAGCGCCATCAGATCGATGCCGTAGAGCCGCTGCACGCCTTCGAGACCGGCGAAGCCGCGTTTGCCTCGCAAGTAATAGTCCGGGATGACGACGATCTCGGCGATGAATTTTCGGGATATGAAGCGCTGGCGAATGATTTGCAACAACTCCTCCTGGTGCGCGGCATCCAGCCCAATGCGCGCATCGGCATTCGAAGGCAAAAAGGCCAGTCCGACGCGTAGAGGCAGATGCAGCTGCGGCTGCACATCCTGCGCAGGCGGCGGGCTGCCATTCGGGTAGAGAAAATCCACCAGGCTGGTGGAGTTTTGCGCGTGCCGTTCGCAGCCGGACAAGCAAGCCAATTCCGCACATCCGCCCATTCCGACACTCGCGGCCATGATCAATATCGCTGTGATGAAACGCATAGAGCCCTCCGTTGCCGTTGCCGTTGCAGTTCGCGGTGTACGCTAAAGGGCAGGCTCATTAGGCGCAACCAATTCCGCAATTAGCCCGCTAAATGAGTCCAAAGGTATCGCCATGTGATACCATTTTAGGTGTACCCAAGAGGTGTCATGGCAGAGCGATCATTGATCGTGGCGGAATTGAAGCGCGCGCTACGGGAGCGCGGACTCACCTATGCGGCGGTCGCGCAGAAACTCGAGTTGAGCATCGCGAGCGTCAAGCGCCTTTTTTCCGGCGGCGACTTATCGCTCGCGCGGGTGGACCAGATTTGTGAGCTGCTGGAAAGCAGTTTGGCTGAGATTCTGACGCAGGCCCGCGATCGCCCCGCTGCCAATCAGCTGACACTGGCGCAGGAGCACGAGATCGTGGCGGACCCGAAGCTTTTTCTCATCGCGTGGTTGGTGGTCAACCGCGCACCGCTCGAAGAGATCGTACGCACGTATAAATTCGCCGAACGCGAAGTGTTGAGACACTTCTACAAATTGGATCAACTGAAGGTTATCGAGCTGCAGCCCGGAAATCGCGTGCGCTTGCTGGTCAACCGCCATTTCAGCTGGCGCGCCGGCGGCCCGGTGCAGCGCTACATCCATCAGAAACTTCTGCGCGAATTTATCTCCGGCCATTTCGCCGGATCGAATGAGGAGTTCGTATTCCATGGCGGGGAGGTTTCGGAAACCGCCTTGGGGGATCTGAAACTGGCGTTGCGCAACACGGCGCGCCAATGCGCCGAGATTATCGAACGGGACCGCGGCCCGCGGGAGGGCCGGCACGGGGCGGCATTCGTGCTGGCACTGCGGCCATGGAAATACAGCGGATTCGGAGAGTTCGAACGATGAAGGGCGCCGGTGATTTTCTGGGCAATTGCCAACCTGATGGACCTCGCGTAGACTTCCGCGCCTCTTCCAGGGGGTGCTTAGCTCAGCTGGTAGAGCATCGCCTTTACACGGCGAGGGTCGGGGGTTCGATCCCCTCAGCACCCACCAACAGCGGAGTGGTAGTTCAGCTGGTTAGAATACCGGCCTGTCACGCCGGGGGTCGCGGGTTCGAGTCCCGTCCACTCCGCCATTTCCT
>JAXDQK010000144.1:0-4772 GCA_034667905.1 Gammaproteobacteria bacterium
GTCGAGCGCCGTGCGAAATTTAGATCGCAACATTTGAAGTTAGCCTGGGAGGCGCAAGCCCGAGGCGAACTCATTCTGGCTGGTGCCTTCGCCGACCCGGTGGACGGCGCCGCGCTTCTGTTTCGGTGCGAATCACGCGCGGTGCCCGAACGCTTCGTAGCGTCCGATCCGTATGTGATCTCAGGGCTTGTCACTAAATGGACCGTTCGCGAGTGGACAACGGTGGTGGGCGACCAGGCGACGACGCCGGTGCGCCCGGAAGGCTAGGGGTGTTTGGCCGGCGATTTGACGGTGCGGCCGCCAAAGCTGTCGGATTTCTTGTTTTGGTCGGCGATAAACGATTCGAACGTGGGGCCAGTTGCGTTCGCTTCGAGCATTCGCGCTTGGCGGTCGAGCCGCTGGATTGCGGCGAGCGATTCAGTCGATCCTAGCTTGGCCCGATCTACCGCCCGCTTGAGAATTCGGATGGTCTCGTCGAAGACTTTGATGGGGACCGGGAATGGATGGCCATCCTTGCCGCCATGCGCCAAGGAGAATCGCGCGGGGTCGGAAAACCGCGACGGCGCGCCGTGCACCACCTCGGCGACAAAAGCCAGCGCCTCGACCGTGCGAGCGCCGACACCGGGCGTCAGCAATAGGTCTGCATAATCTTTAGGCCCCGCGTCAGCGGCGGCTGCGAGAGTTCCGTGCAAACGCCTTAGCATCACATCCGAGGCGTGCACTTCATGGTGGTGCGGCAACTGCAGATGCGGAAGCCGCGCCGAAAGCGGCGCGGGATCCGGCGCTTCAGGAAACAACGATAGCGCCGTATTGCCGCGTTCCCGAAACCGCCGCAAGACCTCGATGGTTCGATCAGGACCGCTGTGCACCAAGTCCAGTCCCGCCGCGCGATTGCGTTCCGCGCGCGCGTCCGCCAGATTTACGATGGCGCCGACGTTTTTTCCCTCGATTGCCGCGTGCGGCGATTCGAAGAATCCATGAAGGTGCTCGGATTGCCAGTGATAGCGGCGGGCCTCGCGCAGTTCTTCATTCATGCCCTGCTGCACGACGCACCAATGTCCGTCAGCCGTTGCAAAAAAAGCATGCAGATATAGCTCGAAGCCGTCCTGGACGGCAGCACTGTCTATTTTGGCGACGAGCCGGCTGGCCCGGACGAGGATCGAGGCCTCGAGTCCGGTCCGCTCGCCGACTTCCACGAGTTCTTGCGGGGTTCGGCGTGAATGCGATCCCTTGCCGCCGCAAACATACACGCCCAACTCCTGCTGAATGGGAGCAAGGCCGCGTTTTAGGGCACCGACCACGCTGGTGGTAATGCCAGAGGAATGCCAATCCATGCCCATGACGGCCCCAAACGATTGGAACCAAAAGGGGTGGGCGAGCCGCCGCAACAATTCATCGCGGCCATACTCCTGCACAATTGCCTCCACGATGACGCGCCCCAAGGCGGCCATGCGGCTCGATAGCCACGGCGGAACATGTCCACCGTGCAACGGCATGTTGGCGCTGCCAGTGCGTCGATGCATTGGCTCAAGTCCTCAAATAACTGGCACCGTTTACATCGATAATGCAGCCGGTCATGGCAGCCGGTGCATCGAGTGCGCAGTACACGGCTGCATCGGCAATCTCATCGGTGCGGCTCACTCTTCCCAAGGGGTGCTGCTCCAAAATCGCAGCTCCCCCTGGGCCCTCAAGGTGGCTCGTCGCCATGTCGGTTTCCACCCAGCCTGGAGCGATGCAATAAACATAGATCGCGCGAGGGGCGAGTGCCTTGGCCATGGACTGCGACAAGGCATTGAGACCGGCCTTGCTGGCGGCGTAGGCGGGCGCGTCGGGTTCGCCGCGAAACGCGCCGCGCGAGGAAATGTTGACGATTCGGCCGCGGCCGGACCACTCGTCCCGAGGATTGGTCCGCCGCGCCATGCTTTGCGCGGCCAGAAGCGACAGGCTGGCGGGCGCGGCGAGATTGGCGGACAGCGTCGTGCGCCATGCAGAATTCCAGGATTCGTAATCAATCTTCAGGGGCGAATGCTCGATGTATAGGCCGGCATTGTTGATCAGAACGTCGACAGCGCCGAGTTGTTCAACGACGCGTCTCCAGAGGACTTCGGGGGCCGCCGCGTCCGACAAGTCGGCATCGAAAATGGCATGCCCGCTGCCGGAGAGACTTTCCAGGCACTGCTCGGCGGCTCGTCGTTTATCGCGGTAGTGAATGGCGACGGTGAGGCCGCGTTGAGCCAGCTGCATCGCGATGACACGCCCGATTCCCCGGGAGGCGCCCGTTACCAAGGCAACGGCTTTGGCTTCAGGGCGCAACGTCTTGCACCATGGCTGTTTTGATGGCCGCGAGTTGCGTCCTGTCGGTAATCCGCGTTTGGTACGCCGCCTTGAGGAAGGATTCATCCCAGGCGGTCAAACCGGGCGGGGCCTTTGCGGGATCGACGAATAGATTAAGGATCGTGGGCACATCAGTGGCGTTGGCCTGCGGGCGAAGCTGCACAAGCCCCATCATCGAGACGTAGGCCGCGACTTGGCCGAAGGAAACATTTTTCAAGTGCCGGGTGTCCACGAGCGCGATAATCGATGACAGAGCTCGATAGTTATTGGTCTCGAGCCGCGTGGCGCGAGCACTGTCGTTCGTTCGGCCCTCGGCATTGCCGAGCGGCGTTCCATCCAATCTATAGAATTCGGTGTTGTACCAGACCCGTATGGAACTGGTTGCGTTGAACTCGCGGATTTTAGCGCCTCCCTGGTCGGTCTCGTCGCCGAAGAGTCTCACATCGCGCTTGCTCCAGGCCTTGATCACGCCATCGGGGTCGGAAGTGACGATGACGTAGAAATTCCCCTTGCACTTGGCGGGGGCAAGCGGCGCACCCGCGGCCGTGGCGATCTTCGAGACGCGCGACAGAATGTATTCGCCATCTGTGCTCGGCATGCCGGCCACCAGGGGACATAGCGGGATTTGGGATTGCCAGCGGGCGAGAGACTCGTCGCCGGGTTTTATTGCGATCGCATTCACGAATGTCCTAACCTGGCGCTCGATGTCAGCGCGGTCTCGCGGCGCGGCAACGGTCGTCGAGTCAATGCTGTCCTTCTGACGCTCGGCTTGAGGCGGATCCGCCAGTGCGGCGCCTGCAAGGAATGAAACAATGAGTATTGCGGCTACGCGTCCCGCCGTCCCTGAAGCATTCGCGATATGCGCCATGGTTTTTCCCCTTAAAGCTAGGGTCCCAATAATCGCGAGGCGGGTCAAGTTGAACGTCGCGGAAGCTAATTTTTCCTGGGCGCAGGCATGGCCCGTTGCGGTGCTGGCATGGAGTTCTGCGGTTTCGGGTCAGGTCTGTGCGTCTCTGATGTTGAATCGCGGTGATGCGCCCGGCGGTGATTATGATGAGTTCTATTTAGCGGAAGGTACACAAATCCCTGAACGCCGGGATAGCCCTCAACATCCGAAGAGGAACCGTCGAATCCTTGACCGGACGCCTCTTGATCCGGGTATAGGTTTTGATCAGTGTATTCTTTGGTATAACGCGGGTCGGGCCCATTGGCGTACGCGCTTCGAATTACGGGCGTGGGTTTCATCGTGTTGATGGGGCGCAACGCGACGCGAGTTGCCTTGTTGCCGCAGGGATTGTTGGAGAATGTTTTAACCCCGTTTGTCACGCACTCCCAAATTTGGCTGCTTTGTTTTGGCGCAGCCTCCGGCGTTTGCGCTGGCGCCGCGGCCGGCGCGGATTCGGCCGCTTGAGCCTGCGGGGCTGATGCGGCAGGAGGCGCGGGCGACGCCGGCGGGGTAGGGGTTGTGGAAGCAGCGACCGCAATACCGGCCAGGGTCAGGCTGCCGAAAATCCAACAAAAAAGGGCGCGCTGCTTTTTCATGACTAAATTATCCTCCCGCTGAGGTTTGGACGCGATGGGGATAGGGTGTCAAATGTTATGAACATCGTGTCAAGTGACATAAAGTTCGCTTCAAATACGGTGGTTCGGGCATTGGGCACTTAGCCCGGGGCGGGTTTCCGCGGCCGAACGAGCCTGATAACGCTTAAAAATATAATTTGTATTAAAATCAAATAAATAAGCGATTTTTCTCGATTTCGGCTGTTTCTTAGGCGGCAGTTTTTAAAAACCCGGCTTGCCCCCGTGGCACCAGGTGCTATTCTGGATTCTCGAACCTTCCCGCAGTCTGAAACTTGAGCACCACAGGGCCGCTTAGGCTTCGGGTAGCCAACAAAAATAATTGGCTAACTGCGAGGAATTTTCCTCCGGTGAGGGGGGTCGACGGTTCTTAAGCCTACTGGGCCAGGTTCAGTTGCGCTCGGGTTAGTCCAAAGTCCAAGCGCGATCGATGGCGGGCTACGCGGTGATCCGCGTAGCCCGTTTTTTCATCTACGCACCGCGTTGTGTAATCTTCTCGAGCATGAACCCTATTTTTGACGCCGATTGCAGGCGCTGCCCGCGTCTCGCGGCATTTCTCGATGCCGTTCACGCCGAAGAACCCGACTACTACTGCCGCCCGGTGCCGCCGTTCGGCGACCCGCTCGCGCGCATCGTTCTGGTCGGCCTGGCGCCCGGCATGCATGGCGCCAACCGGACCGGCCGGCCCTTTACAGGCGATCATGCCGGCATATTGCTTTACCGCACCCTGCACAAGTTTGGACTGGCCTCGGGCCCTGAATCGATCACGGCCGATGATGGGCTCGAGCTCAAGGACGCTCGAATCACCAACTCGGTAAAGTGCTTGCCGCCGGCCAATAAGCCGCTCCCCGCGGAGGTCA
>JAXDQK010000145.1:0-3912 GCA_034667905.1 Gammaproteobacteria bacterium
GGATGATAATCGTTGGCGCATAGACCACTCTAGTCCTGGACGTGTAAATACACCAACTCGGGATTCTCCATTGGACGGGCCGTTCGGGCTTCTGCCCTTCCCGGCACCGGCGGCCCAGAGGCGTGACTCCGACCGCAACGCTTCGGCCGCGACGCTACGCTTTCCCTGCTTCGCTGCGGTCCAGCCAGTACTTCTGTGTACTGGCGTTCGCCGCCTTGCGGCTCACCCCTGGTTTCGCGGCGGCCAGCTGCCCCGTCCATGGGTCATCGTTCGATCGGCTCAACGCGACATTGGTCGCGTTGATAAAGACTTCCGATCTCACCTCACCCTTCCGGATTCCGTCCGTTGCTGTCCTCGTAGCAATTGGCGCTCAAGTGGGGCTAACTTCGCAACACCTACCCTGGAGACCTCCTCCTCTTGGCGCGGTGGCGCCGAGCCCGCTTCGGGCGTCTCCCCACGCCGGCCGGGCACCGCATCGGCCCAGTAGAGATCGGGATCCCTCTAGGAGCCATGATGATCGCGACCCCTCAAAGCGGTATCCAACTTTGAGGGGGCGCGGCGATTGCAAATGCTGTAACGACGAATCTTGCGTCCCTCGCTGCGTTCGCGTGCGCACTCACGGGAGGGTAAACCCGCGAAAATAAACGCGCGCTCGGTAACGATCGACTACTCGAGCCCCAACTCCCGCGCGCATCGTGGCGCAGGCTCATCCGTGCGCTTGTTGACGCCTTTTGCGACGATATAGGTGACGAAGAAATGCGCATCGATGGTGCCGTGATTCACCACATCATGCAGTCTCGTCCCCTCGGTCCAGGAGTCTCCAGCGCTGTAAACCGTCTTGCCGCACCGGGAGTCGTACCAGTCAACTGGGCCAGAATCGGCGGCCAGTGTCAGGATCACGATGCCCGGGTGCTTGTGCCAACCGGTCGTACCCCCTGGGGAAAATTTCACCTCTTGCTGAACGATATTCGAAGCACCGTCAGTGGCCACGACCGCACTAAAGTCTTCGTCCGTCCCCGGAACGACCAAATGAGAATGGGTATTGATGTCGCGCTGCGCCGTGCCAGTCGTTAGTACCACGTTGTAAAACGCACCGACCGTGGGCGTTGCAAACGCGAGAACTGAGGCGATCGAAGCGGCGAGGCCTGTTCCCAAAAGCCATTTCGTTTTATTTTGCATAAATTCTCCTGATGATGATTGGCTCGATGTTTCAGCTAAACACGATGCGAAGCTAAGGAAATGGCTTGCCTCCTGCATGAAGGTTGGATCAACGGCGGGTGAAACTTCACTGAAAGCTGCGTTAATTCGGGATCCCCGTCGTGAATTGCGGGCAGGCGCGAAATCCATACGTGACTAGCTGCGACGCAGCAAAGAGGACGGGGTAGTCCTACGTTCAAAGGCATCGCGCGTCCAAAATTGCGGCGTAAGCTTGAGTGACAGTTGTGCGGGCAGCTATGCGATGAAGTACAGCGTTGGGGAATTGACCATCGACACAGGACGTCAGCTTGTTAGCCGTGACGGCGACTCCATTCCGTTGCCAAAGTTATCGTACGATTTCTTGCTGGTTCTGGTGCGAGCTGCGCCCAATGTGGTTTCGCTGGACGAATTGATGCGGCTGGTGTGGCCGGGAGTCATAGTAAGCCCGGAATCGGTCAGTCAGAGGGTCAAGCTGCTGCGCGGCGCTCTTGGGGACGATGCGCTCAAACCACGCTATATCGCCGGTCTACGTGGACGGGGCTATCAGCTCGTCGCCGCAGTTAAGGAACTTGATCCTGAACCCGCCACATCCGCTCCCGCCGCCGTTGGGCCGCCAGCTCCACGTCGCAAACCACAGCGTGATTGGCTCTTGCTCACAGTGGTGCTTTTCGTCTGCACGTCGCTGGCGTACTTGGTGGCTAACAGGTTCTGGGTCTCCAGGCACACAGGTGCGTCCGCTGGGGAGACGGTAGCGAGGACCACCGCGGAACCAGCCGCGGCCGCCTTCTCCCCGCCCCCGCACTCAATCGCGGTGCTGCCGTTCGTTAACATTAGCGGGGATAAGGAACAAGAGTACTTCTCCGACGGCCTGACCGAAGAACTGCTCAATTCACTTTCGCGAATCAACGAGTTGCAGGTCGCAGCGCGTACATCATCCTTTTCTTTCCACGGTGGGCACCCCGACATCGCCACGGTTGCTCATAAACTGAACGTCGCGGCCGTTCTGGAAGGGAGTGTGCGCCGCTCGGCGCACACCGTGCGCATCACCGCACAGTTGGTCAACGGGATTACAGGGTTCCACCTCTGGTCGGAGACCTACGATCGGGATCTGGGGGACGTGCTGAAACTGCAGACTGAGATCGCGACTGCCGTGGCGGGTGCGTTAAAGGTGACACTACTCAGCGACGAGGCGGCGAAGATCGAGGTTGGCGGAACACACAATCCGGCTGCGTTCGATGCCTATCTTCGCGCCTCGAAGGCCTACTGGCAGGAGAAAACAGAAACTGCGATCGACGGCTACACCGAAGCAATCCGTCTGGACTCGCATTACGCTCTTGCTTACGCTGCTCGGTCGATTGCATTCCTAGCTTTCAATCAAGAGGTTACGACGCCGACTGCGACCCGCGCTGAACTCAGTAAGGCGCAGGCTGATGCAATGAAGGCCATCGCCTTGGCGCCTAATATGAGTGAAGGCCACCTGGCCCTGGCGCTCGTTTACTCAAGCCTGCTCGCGTTTACACCGGCCACTGAAGAATACGAACGTGCACTCGCACTCGGTGCCGGCAATGCACGAATATTGCGCGACTATGGCCAATTTGCGGTTTTCATGGGTCGCGGCGACTTCGGACTCATGTTGCTACGTCGAGCGGTGGCGCTAGATCCGCTAAATCAGAATGGCTCCGGTCATCTCGCCAACGCGCTACTCTGCCTACGACGATATACGGAGGCACGTGCGGCCTACGAGGAAACTGATGCTCTCGCTTCAACCGGGCCGGGAGCAATGTTAGGCTTCACTTATTACCTGCAAGGAGATTTCGAAGGCGCTCGTTCTGTTTGCGAAAAGTCACCTGAGGACGAAAACCGCTGGATTTGCTTGGCGATGACTTACGACAAACTGGGACGTCGTACGGATGCGGAAGCCGTTCTTGCCCTTGCCCGGGCAAAGTACGGCGATAACGGGGCGACGGACTATACTATCGTGTACGCACAGTGGGGCAACGCGGCTCGGGCGCTTGATTGGCTTGAGACATCGTACCGCCAGCGAAACATGGATTTGATCCTGCTGAAGCAACCGGTGTTTGATCCCCTACGCAAGGAACCGCGCTTCCAGGCGGTTGAGCGTAAGTTGGATTTTCCTTAGTCATCTCGTATGGCTTCCGATTCCTTTCTCTCCTGCTGTTTTAGATGTCTGTCCTTTCTTATCTGCACAGACTTTACGAGCTTTGATCAGGACATCATCGGCAGCGCGCGTCGTACGAATCCAAGCATTCTCTGCAATCGGCTTTCGACGGCATAAACAGGTGCGCCGATCGATTTGCCTGGTTCCTTAAGTCGTTCTTACTCTTATATATAGTCACTCCGTCCGCGCGCCTTAGCCTTTCGGCCTTATCTTGCGCGCCGTCGGTGCAAATCTTGATCGACTGCCCATTTATTCCACGTCCCATTGACACCCGCCGCTATTACGCTTGCCGTTTCACCCTCCTATCGCATTTCTCCGATGGCCGGCCGTTCACGCGTCCTGCGTTCGCCCGGCACCGGCGACTCAGAGGCGTGACTTCGACCGCGACGCTTCACCATCCATGGTTTCGCTGCGGCCCGGCCGAGCCATCCATGTCTCGGCGTTCGGTCGGTTCGACGAGGCCTTATATCTCGTCGAAAAGGCACCCGACCTCACCCTCACGGACTGCCGTCCGTTGCCACTTCCGTGTAGCAAAC
>JAXDQK010000146.1:0-3077 GCA_034667905.1 Gammaproteobacteria bacterium
GGGCTAACCTCTCCTCGTCATTCCGGGCCTGCGCCAAGGGGCGCATCCACGATGTGCAATTGCACATCGTGGAATGACAGAAATTTGTTGGGTTCGCTCTTGCCGCTTCCGCCGCTACTGCGCCGGCGCCGTCACCGCACTGCCGGTCGGCACGATCGCTTCGGCGGTCCTGGTGGATTTGGGCGACGCAGCCAGCGGCAGCGGCTTCTCCGCGCAGACCGTCTCGCTCGCGAAGCGATCCTGGGTCGGTTTGGCCGGCAATTCAGCCACCGGCAGGTTGGCGTTGTCGGTCTGTTGCAGCACCTCGGCAACCGCGTTGGTGGTCACCAGATTGGTCAGCCGCAACTCCTCCGCCGACAATTCGTGCAGATCTTCCCATGGCGGCACGTTCAGCGAGAGCGACAACAGATCGCCGCCGCCGCCCATGTCGAAGGTGTATTTGGCAAGGCGCCCGATGTCGCGTTCCACGATCATCATATCCTGCGCGGTGTAGCTCGCGGCCCGGGCATCATCGGCGCGGTCGCCCATCCAGATCTGATGCACGCGGACATGGGCTGCTTCGGGCACGTAACGCGTCTTGCCGGAGAGCAGCAGGAACACGCACATCGACTCGCAATAGGCGTCGGGGACGACGCCGGCCTGATCGCCCTGCGCGGTATGGTTCTCGATGCTGATGCCGACGGTTGTCATCAAACCGAGACCGCGCCAGCGCCGGCCGAGCGCGATGGCATCGTTGACCGAACCGCCGCTGGAATCCAGCACCACGGTCGCGCCGTCGAGACGGCGTCCGCGCGCGAACTCGTCGAATTCCCCGGGGCTTTCAGAGGTCACGATGCCGACGGCGCTGATCCAGCCGCGGCAATTGGGTTCGCACGCGACCCAACTAAACCGCATCGGCAATTTTCGTTCTTCAAGCGTCGCGCCGACATCCGCGGCAGCGCCAGGCGCCGCTGTGGCGCCTGAACATGCGATGTAAAGGGCAGTGGCGCCGAACAGCACCCAGCCGCGAAGATCAAGCGACCTCACGAGCCTCAATTTGGTTCCTTCCCCCGAGCCCCGGATACAGGCAGTGGCAATGGTCCCAGTTCAACGCCACATGATTCTGTCATTCTGGCGTTATCAAAATGGTAGCCGTGCGATTCCGCATCGTCCATAGAACCTTTGCTGCACTGCGACCTAAAACATGCGATATTTCCGGAATTGTGGCCCAAATGCCAGCCCACAACGGTTCCGTGCGCGGGAACCGCGCACCGGCCTGCGTATGATTGCAGCACGTCGCCCATGAAGCATCCATTATCCCATCCCTGCCCCGCCTGCGCCGGCACCGTGCAGCGCCTGCCCCGCAACGCCGGGCGCGCGCTGATCTGGATTTACCGGCATACGCTGTCGCCGCTGGTCGGTTACAATTGCCGGCATCTGCCAACCTGTTCGGTCTATGGCGATGAAGCAATCGAGCGCTTCGGGTTGTGGGGCGGCGGATGGATGACGCTGGCGCGGCTGTTGCGTTGCCAGCCCTGGGGCACTTCGGGCATCGACAATGTGCCGCTGACAAGACCGCCGGGCGCGCAATGGTATTTGCCGTGGCGGTTCGGACGCTGGCGCAGCGTCAACGCGCCCTGAGTCGCACGTGTTAGTTAGCCGCATGCTTTAATAAGAAAATGTGCAGCGCAATCGCTGCAGCGCGGTCGCGCGAAATCCGCATTGCAGCCGCGCGTGGAACTGACGCTGGCTGCACGCATTGGTTTGGTACTTCCGCCGGGAGGCCAAGAATCATGCGCTGGAAAATCAGCCACGGAAATCACGATCATGGGGGTCACGATCCCCGCCAGATCGACCTGATCGCGATCATCGCGTTGCTCATCGTGATCGTCGCCGCCTTCAAATTCTACAGCGACAGCTTCGAATCAGCACCGAGCACCACGGCATTCATCGTTCCGAGCCAAAGCGTTCACTGGTGAGATGAGCCGAGGCGCGACTTTTGTGGATCATACTCTAGCGCCAAAAGAATAGACCCCTTTGCGGCTCGGCACGGGCTGGTGGACGCGGCTTGCGCGGACGCGCAGGCTGCGGCTCGGCCGGTGCCGACGACGTGGTCTCGACATTTCCCGTGCCGTCAGAGGGTAGCCGCACCGACAGCAGCAGGTTCGATTCAAACGAGCGCCAGCGATAGCCGATACCGAAATCCATCGGCTGGCTGCGCCTGAAGAGCTCGGCATAGCTCGCCTGGTAGCGGCCGGGGAATTCGGAAATCGGCCCGGCGTAGCGGCCGAACGGAAAGAACCGCCACTTCTTCGGATCATAATCGCCGAGGGGAATGCCGGAATCGTCCTGGATGATGGTGGCGCTGTTGGCGAGCAGGAAGTTGCGCACGGTGGTGAAATTGCCGGCGTGCAGCAGATACGACGCGCTCTTGATCAGACTGTTGCCGGGCGCCAGCGTTTGGCAGAATTTCAGGAAGCCGCTGTTTTGCACCCCACTGTTCGACAGATCGGTGCTGAAATAATACAGCATCCGTTCGACGCCATCGCTGCCGACGAACGTGATCCGCACGCCTTGCGTGGCATTCTTGCCGGCATCGTCACTGGAAAAATGCACCACGCCCTTGTCGTCCAGCGCGATCGGACTGACGTCGCGGATGGTCTTTCCCGAGCGCGCCAGGAAAACATACAGGATCGGCAGCGTGCCGCTCACCTGTCCGGCGCGCAGATCGGTCTTCATGTGTTTGGTGATGAAGAAACTGAAGTTCAGGATCGAACTCATGGAACGCTCGATGTCGTTGAGCGTGGACCCGAGAGACGGCAATCGTGCCAGATTGGGCACCGAGCCGACCGGCTCGAGCGCGCTCAGCACGTAGGTCGTTGCCTTGGAATAAAACGCGTCCGCATAGAGAAAGTCCGGGCCGCTGAACATGTAAAACATCGTCGGGCGCGGCGCGGCCAGATTGACGCCTGCCCAGGCGCGAACTTTCGAAAGCTGGCTCTCCTCGTGATGCCCGAAAGCGGCATCGAAGAAGAGCGCATGACGCTGCCACGCCGTATCTTTTGTCAGCGCCGTCATCGGCGATGGCGCCGACGGCG
>JAXDQK010000147.1:0-5145 GCA_034667905.1 Gammaproteobacteria bacterium
GCGGATCCATTCGGATGAAATTCGCGAACTCGCGCCCCTTGGCCTGATCGGCGACCTGGATGCCGCCGAGTTCCGAACTCGACGAGTAGTTCTCGTGATCGAGTTCGACCGCGAAGATGTCGTCGTAGCGCGTCACCGACCAATAGGGCCCAAACTGCGAGGCCTCGCAGTAATGCACGGGATCGTCGCGGCGCAGCTTCGCAAACAGCGGCCGCCAGCAGTCTTCCTGATAGAGCCTGGGATCGCTGACGTCGATCGACGTCGGCGCGCCCTGCAGCGCCTCTCGCTGGGCCATGGTCTCGCTCCCGCCGGTACTATTCCCCCTTGTCGGGCGATAGAGCATAGGACGGGATCGGCCGTTGGCAAGGTGATCCACTGCCGGCGGATATAGATTTGATTTGGGTAAATCGCGAAGCGGAATATTTTTGCAGATGGGGCTGGACAGGAAATCGGTGATTTGCCCGTCTGGCAAAATCAGCAGGCGGGAGGTTCGATCAGTCTTGGGATCACGCCCAACGCAGTGAATTGCCGGATGTGCTCATCGGGCTCAAGAACGGGCGCTGGTGAAGGGTGCTCAGGACGAACCGGAGCAAATCCACCATAAGTCTACGATTGCACGAAGTCATAAAGGTCAACCGCGCTTCTGACGCGATCTACCATGTCAGGGAAAGCCTCTGTGGGTCCAGCTGGTGACACATATCCCGCGATGTTCTGATACTCGCGGTGAACCGCGATTCGGTTGAGGCGCCGAGATCGTACTTGCCGAAGTGCGACCTTTTCTGGCCTATCAACACCTTCTCGCACCGCCACCCCGAGCGTTACCAACGCTATTGGTACCGCGGGCTCCAGCGGGAAGAGTGTCGCGTAGAGCTGCGGAAGGATTCCATAGAGATACGCAAACTCTGGGACAATTCGCAAAACAAACTCGCGCGCGGTCTCGCATTTCCCGAGCCGATTTGGCGCGGTCCCGGCGTCCTGCTCTAACGCTGCGAGCGTCGCCCCAGCCATCCAGGCGGGCAGCAAGCGTTCGAATTCCTCAACGGCGTACAGTCCCTTAGCCTTGTCACTGTCGAGCTTTTTGAATGTGCTGCCGAAGATGCCCTCTAGGCTTTCCTGCCTTATCAGCTGTGGAATATCCTCCGCATTGGCGCGCAACCACGCGAGCATCCACGCGCGCCACCCCTCCGTCGTGGGCGGGGTCACGTTTGCAGTCGCGAGGAGGTGCTGCGTTAGCTTCGTCAGTATGCGAGCTGGAATTCCCGATGCAGCCGCAATTTGGTCAATCCATGAATTTGTGATGTCGGGGTCGGCATTGCGAAGCTGAATGGCCGCAGCCGTACGAGACTCGATCCATTGGGCGTCCCCCCGCATCCGAGCACGATAAGCGCCGAAAGACCGTGACAGGAGATCGTTTGCCGAAGCGTCGGCTCCACCCGGATCGGACGCAGTGCCTTGCGGCAAGCGACTAAGGAGATACCGCGCCGCTGACGATACCGGCCCGGTCGCGGCATGTACTTGATCCAATAGCGCCGTAAATGGATCGTCAATTTCCAGGCACTGATCGCTTTGTGAAAAGATTGCCTGAAGATCGGACCAGTGGCTGTGAATTTGATTGGTGCTGCTCTGGAAATCGACAACCTTACTCGGGACAATCAGGACGAATCCTTGCGACACTTCACCGGCACGTCCGGCGCGGCCTGCCGCATTCAGAAGCTCGTGCGCCTCCAGGCGCTCCATTCGGTTGGCATCCTGATTAAAGCGGCTGTCGCCTGCGATGATTACCACCTCACTCGGCAAGTTCATTCCCTGAGCCAACGTTGAAGTCGCGACTAGAACGTTCACGCCGTCAGCGCGACGGAACAAGTCTTCGTGCAATTGCCGCTCCGGCAAGATGAGCAGGCCGTGATGGCAAGCGCTCGCATCAGCAAGCAGTCCTTCTGGCGTTATCGTCAAATAAAGATGTTCTGCGCCGCCCGCTTCTTCGACGGCTACCCGATAGAGCGCCTGCTCGTCGTCGGTAAAACGGAGTGCTTTCGGTGCGGAGAGCTCATTGACGGCGTCACAGGTGCTTTTGCACAGTGGAATGGTTTGAGCGAAAATTAGCGTTTTCAGATTCTGAGCGCCGGTCGCGGCGCCGATCGCTGCACTAACCTGATTGCCGTTTGGCGTAAGATACCAGTGTCGATCTCGTCGCGTACCAGTTGATAGAGTGACGGCATCTTCGAGAAGTGGAAGCAGTGCGTAGTCGATGCGTGCGTTAGAAACCCACGTTTGACGAAGGCAAAAAAATCCGAAGGGCTGTGCCGTCAGGCTTCGCTTAAGCCCGGCGGGAGCGTCTTTGTTGGACACTGCGCGTCGGGTCTCCCCGAGCATTGTTCGCAGCTCATCCAATCGTTCCGAGGCATAAACCACGCAGCCACGCACTTGGCGGGTTGGCTTCCACCTGAGGTCAAGTCCCAGGCAGATTCGGTCCGTCAAATCTTGCAGCCAACCTGCCATCTCGGCGGTGTTCTTCATCATCGCCGAGAGGAGGAGGATGTCGGCGGCTGGGGCAACCCTGTTTAGATTCAACAAACACAGCATCGCGTCGATGCTTCGACGGCTCGTGTCCATATTGCGCGGATGCAGTAAATGGCACTCGTCGAAGACGATTAGACCGACATCCTCAAAGACATCGGAACTGAAGCTGAGCATCGCAAGGCAGCGCTCGGGCGTAAGCACGCTGATGCCCGGAAGCGGTTCGTTTTCGATCGGCGAGAAGACAAGTTCCTCAGCGCGTTCGCGCTGTACCCGGGCTTGCGGGAAGGTCTTTTTAAGTGCTGTCGCCGTTTGGTCCACCAAGGCGAGTGTTGGTGCAAGAAAAATTACCTTAACGCCACGCAGCAGAGCAGCGGCGATCTTAAGTTCCGCTAACCTCGACTTGCCGCCGCCGGTGGGAAAGCTTACGGCAGCTGATACGCCAGTCTCAAGATAGCCGGCGCCGATGGCTTCGCGATGATTTCGCCAAACATACGGACGCTGCTTGGCCATCTCCTTGATTAGGGAACGCCACCTCAAAGCCGAAATCCCGCTCGGCGGATTGACTTGAACAAGAGCGGACGAAGGAAAGTCGCGCGCTACCGCTTGCAAAAGAGCGGCGAGGTGCAGAGGTCCAGGGAAGATATTGTATGGAGCATCGCCGCCGGCGGGGACAATGCCGTCGATCTGCTCAGCCGACAGCGCGATTACGTTTGCAAATACTTCTGCAGCGCTTTCGCCCGGCTCTGCCTGTATGCCCAGCATCTGTTGTGCGAGCGCTCGGACACCTCGCAGCAACATGAAGTAAAGGGCTCGCGTCGCAGCGAGTCCAGGCTCGGCTTGAGCAAGGTCAGCCGTCGATGGCAACCCACCGGCCACGATCGCACCCAGCCGGCCGATGGCTAGGTCAGAGATAGCGCTCAGCAGGCGCGCCTCGATCGGGCCGGTGTCGGTAGTCCGAATTCGCTTCGCAGCCTCGGCCGCATCGGCGCTGGCTTCGGCGATAAGGAATAGCAGTGCGGCCGAAATCTCCGGCGAAATGGAATCAATGCCGAGGTAACTTGCATGGCCGTTTCCCGCCGTAACCGCAGCGTCGGCCAGCATGCATACATGATGCGCCGAAGCGGCAACAAATGCCGCGGCGGAGCGATCCTCGCGGTCCGGAAGCGCAGAAACGAACGCCTCCTGCGCCGATGCAAGTCGCCGCATAGTCCTTATCGAATTGCGGACGGTATCGGGAAGCACTCTATCAGAAGCAAGCTCCCGCAATCGGATGCGAGCGGTAACAATCTCGGCGTACACTTCGGTGAGGACTTGGGGCAGCCGCGCTAGATCAAGCCCCTCAAGCGGCGGGGCTTGTGCCATTAGTGCCACGGTATCGGGGTCAAACATGCGCGGTCCCCATAGCATTCAGAAAAGAAATGGCTTGATCCGCGAGCGAAGCCATCCATGGTCTTAGCTGATCCACGAGAAGTATTTCGCCACCGCGGCGCGCCACGTCACCGGTCGCAACTTCGTCGTAACCTTTGAAGAGGCGCTTACGACCCGCAGCCGTCGAGTGCGTATCGCCGACGGTGATGCTGACGCGATAGCGACGAACCTGTTTCCAGATCACGTTCTCAATCGCCTTGTCAGCATCGATTCCTGGTCGGGTACCGAGCAGCGAGCTGACATCGGCAGTCAGGACGTTCTCTCGATCACCTGCTTCAAGCAGCTGAAAGTCTGGCCAAACTTCGTCCTTGATTGTCTTGCGGGGATTGTCGGTGGCCTTATCCTCAAAGATTACCGCGGCTGAGACAACGCCGCTGGCCACATCTAGCTCCAATTGAAGGCCATCAAACCCTTTGTGTGCAAGGATCATGTGCGGGGCGCGAATGATAGCCGACGGATTGGCCTGCAATGCGGCAAGCCAAGACATTGTCTGGAAAAGCCATCCGTCGCGATGCCACGGGTCTGCTCCCGGAGGAACCGTGAGCAGCTTGATGGCGGCAGCCCGTGTGGACTCGGTCGTACTCGGTGGAATGGCCTTGATACCGGATAATATCTTCGCGACGTGACGCGCTTGCCCCAAGGCAACGAAGGCGATGCGCTCGGCTAATTCGAGTTGATCGGCAACGGTCCAGGCGCAGCCCTGGCAAAGCGTACCCTCCGCAAAACTGGTCAATACGATCGTCATTAAACCTTTCGTTGAATTCGCCCGCGCGGTTGCGTGCAAGTTGGTGCACAACTGTATATCGATCTTTCTCCAATTCGGGTGGAAGTTTCATCAATAGTGCTCGGCCCCAAAACAAAAACAGCCGGGTCTTTCGACCCGGCCATTCAAAACTCTTCAGCGCTTGAGCGGATGAGATTAGGTTGGGGCCGTGACGACGGACCACTTTTCTTCTCGTGCCCCGGACGCAGCGCAGCACGAGTGCTGCGAGCCAGGGCCGATTCTACTTTGCATGGGGTTGTTTTCGCGATTTTTTGTCCAGGCCCTACGGTGCACCGGCCAACTTCCGCCTGAACCCCTCAGCCCGCCTTCTTCTCCGGCGCGGCCGCAGCCGTCTTCTTCTCGATCGCGCGCTTTAATTCCAGCGCGCGGGGCGAGAGCACGTCCGCCTTGGCCTTGATCAGGAACGCATCGAG
>JAXDQK010000148.1:0-3501 GCA_034667905.1 Gammaproteobacteria bacterium
GAGAGACTCATCGGCTCGATCCGCCGCGAATGTCTCGACCACATGATCGTGTTTGGCGAAGCGCACCTGCGCCGGATCCTACGCGGATATGCCGCCTATTATGCGGATATGCCGCCTATTATAATGTGTCGAGGACCCATCGATCTCTGAACAAGGACGCCCCTCTCCATCGCGCGATTGAGCGCCTCGGCGCCGTCGTCTCAAGACCTGTCCTTGGCGGTCTTCATCATCAATATTGCAGAATCTAATTTTCGACACACACAGGATTGTGGAATGGTGTGGTTGCGCGGACACGCAACCGTGGCAGACAAGGGCTACGCCTCCGAAGGCGAGTTTGTCTTGATTTGACGCGGTGTCCCCATCAAGACTGGTTGAAACAGTACGGCGGCGGCCATGGTGCAGAGCAGCGCGAGGGCCATCATGCGCCCCATACTTGAAATGCCGGGATAATTCGATGCCCACATGCTCCCAAATGCCACAGCGTTGGTCATGGCGCTGAAGATCACCGCCCGAGTCAGAGCGGATTGCAAAAGGCCGGTTTTTCCGTCGCGCCAGGCCAAGATATAATAGATTTTGAACGCAACGCCGACGCCAAGCAAAAGAGGTAGGGCGATAATGTTCGCAAAGTTAATCGGGGTACCGGTTAGCGCACAAATCTCGAGCGTAACAGCACCGGCGAGTAGCAACGGTATCAGCGTCAACAGCACATCCGTAAGACGCCGCAACGCGATGAGCAGTAACACCGTGATGGCGGCAAGCGCGAGGACGCCAGCCTCGATAAAAGCGGCGATGACCGTTCGGCCGGACTCATAGAGGCTGACCGAGGGGCCGGTGGCCAAAGGTTCTGCAGCCAGAACAGCGCTCGCGAATTCCTTCAGGACCTGGCTATCATTCGCATTGCCCTTTGGCAGAGCCTCAGCACGAGCCTGGCCGTCGGGCGAGACCCAGTCTCGAACCAGGTCCGGCGGCAGCGTCTTGACGGTCACCGGATGCGGATCGAGGCTGTCCCGAAGCTGGTCAAGGTCATGCACCAGCGAGGGAACGACGGCGGCCTCGGCGTTACTTCGAGTAGCGACATTCGATTCCGCGAGACGCATCAGCAGGCCGGAAACATGTCGTGCGGCTTCGGCGCCGGGTCCGGTTGCGTTGTCTGCGACCCTTGCGAGATCGTTTGCCGTCTTGCGGATCGCGTCGACCGTGTCCTGGTCGGATGGAGCAGGCTGCCGGTGCGCTGGATTAAGCGCCGGACCGAGACTGCGTGCCGCGAGCTTGATGGCTGCGATTTTTTCATCCTGATCGTTCGGAATGAAGCTGCTAAGCGTCCGCGTGCGAGCTACCTCGGGCAGCGCCGCCAGGCGTTTGGCTACTGCATTGGCTTCGTCGAGCGATTTCGCCAACACGTCGGCATCGTTGCCTCTGGTCTCCGGATCTCCCTGCAGTTCACGATAAGTCACTACTGATGGGGCGTTCGGATTTTCCAGGTTTATTGGGTTGAAATCAACTGGCACGTGGAACAACATCGGCGCGCCTGCCAACACCGCACCGATCGTGATGGCAATTACCGCGATGCGATGCCGCTGCAGAAAGTCGTCCAGCGGCGCAAGGCTGCTGAAGCCCACGGCAGCCGATTCGCCAGGGGGCTTCACGATAGCCAGCATCGCCGGGACAAAGGTGATGCTGCAGATGAACGCAATCAGCATGCCGCAACCGGCAATCAGCCCCAGCTCAAAAAGGCCTTTGTAACTGGTCGGCAGGAACGAGAAGAAGGCCACTGCGGTCGCGGCCGCGGCCAGAGCCAGAGGGTCGCCCACTTTGCGGGCGGTGCTTCGCAGCGCTTCGCGCAAATCCTGGTGCTCATGGCGCTCGGCGCGGTAGCGAACGCTGAACTGGATGCCGAAATCAACTCCCAGTCCGACGAATAGAACGAAAAACGCGATCGAGATCAGATTGAAAGCACCGACCATTGCCAGGCCGAGTGCGGCGGTCGCCGCAAGCCCGACGATCAGGCTGAAGAACACTGCCGTGACAATCTTCCATGAGCGCAGCGCCAGCCATAGTATGATCAGCGCACCGGACAGCGCGGTCAACGTGTCTCGTAGCGCGCTTTGCCGAATGACCGAGAACTGGTCGTCGTTCATCGGCACCGTGCCGGTAAGTTCGACCTTCGCACCGAACTTCTCGCCCAGTTTCAGATCGGCAGCTGAGCGCCGAATGCCATCTGTTGCCTTGCGCCCGGGTTGCAGTGCCGCAAAATCCAGCACCGGCTGCACCTTGATGAAGTGCCGTAATTGCATGGTTTGCGATCGCGAGCCCTGCACGAGCTCTTGCCATGAAAATGTTGCTGGTTTGCCGGCAAGCACATCGCTCAAAGTTCTGTCAGCAAGCGAAAGAGGCCAGACAAGCTGGTCGAGCTTGATCTCTCCGCCTTGCACACCGTCGGCGGCGAATGAAAATGCGCTCATCACACCGCGCAGGCTTGGATCAGTCGCGAGTGTGCCGATGAGAAACTGGGCCTTGGACAATCCGCCGATCGATTTCTTGACGTCAGAGAGCGGTTCGAACAGGAGTCCGTTATGCTGGAAAAAATCTCCACCGTCCGGCTGAATGACGTTGCGAAACAGATCGGAACGCTTTGAGAGGTCTTGTTTCAGCGCATTGGTGGCCTGTTCGGCGTTTTCGGGTGTCGCTGCAGTGACGACTACTAGGATTCCCTTCTGCGGAAATGCCTCCGAGAAAACAGATTGGCGCTGATGCCAAGGTAAATCCTGCGAGATCAGGCTTTCGGTGTCCGTGGTAATTGAAAAGCGCGTGACATCGTACGTGGCAGCCGCCGCCGCAAGCAAAATCCCGGCAGCGACAACCTGCCAACGGTGTTGCGCACAATAATCCACAATTCGGTTTATCCGCTCGGCCACGCGAGACAGGTTCTCGGTGGACACAGCGCTAGATTTGCCGTTCTTTTCCAACGCACTTACCATCTGTTATTGTCCGTCGGTATCCAACGCTCTGATCACACCTGCGTGTCCGCCCGCAGATTTTCATCGTCTCCCAACGTCGGAACTAACGACGATTATCATGACGGTCGCTCTCCTCAAGCGAGGGAGCGCGTTGGTTCGCGTCGGATTTTCTCATGGCCTTGTCATGGCTGGTCTCCAACGCGATTGGTGAGGCCATCGATCAGCTGCGCGAGGGCGTTCTAGTTGACGGTGAGGCTAGAGCGCATAGACCAACCGTGCTCAACTTTCCCTCGGCTCGTGGTGAACGACACCCGCCTTCTACAAGCCAACTCACCCACAAGGGAAAGACCAAGTTCGTCTTCCCACATACCTGCACGGTATGATGACTGCCAATCCGCAGTCGCGTATGCGGATAACAAATAAAGGGCCGTGAACCGCACAATCTGCTGAGAAGCTTGAGTGCCGGCGCAGCTTGCGGTGCCCCACCGGTTTCGCCGACGCTACCTCCGCCACTGACACTTTGTTGTGCAATACTATGCTTTGA
>JAXDQK010000149.1:0-2629 GCA_034667905.1 Gammaproteobacteria bacterium
CGCTGCCTGCTGCGCACGCGCCACCACCGGCCACGTAGTCGCCGCACCACCAAGGAGCGTGATGAACTCCCGGCGCCTCATTCTATCACCTCGTCGGCGGAGAACAGAAGCTTCGGCGGAATTTCCAGCTTGAGCACATTTGCGGTCTTACGATTTATTACAAACTCAAATTTGGTGGCTTGATCGACCGGTAGTTCTGACGGTGAGGCACCATTGAGAATCCGCCCAACGTAGACCCCGGCCCTGCGATACGCATCCACAGCGTCATTGCCATAGCTCATCAATCCCCCCTCCGCGACGAATTCGCGGTTAACATACATGACGGGGACAGCGTCACGCGCCGCAAGCGCGACAATCTGCTGGCGGCGGCTTGAAAAAAACGGATCGCCTCCGACAAGGAGCGCGCCGACAGCCCGTTGCCGAAGTGTGGCGAAGGCAGTGTCTATCTCGCTCGGGCTGCTGGCATTGAGAATAACCAGTTCCAAGGCGAGAGCGCGCGCAGCCGCTTGCGCATCGATAATCGTGCGCCCTGCTTCAGGAAGATTTTGGTTCACCATCAGGGCAAAGACAACCGCATTCGGTATGAACTCATGTAGCAACTCCAGAGCTTTACCCGCGACCAAAGTCCCGAACCAACTAACCCCCGTGACGTTTCCGCCCGGCTGGTTCAGGCTGGTGACGAACCCTTCTCGGATCGGATCGCCGCCGGTCGTGAACACAATCGGAATTGTGGTGGTTGATACCTTGGCAGCCAAAACCGTCGCGCCGCCCCCTGTTGCGGCTATCACCGCCACCTTGCGGTCGACTAGATGGGTCGCAAGTACCGACAAGCGATCGACTTGGTTTTCCGCAAATCGGTATTCGATCGCTACATTGCGGCCTTCGACGTAACCGGTCTCACCCAAGCCGCGACGAAACGCATCCCTCAAGTTGGACCGGTCGTTTTGCCCCAGGCTTGTCAGGAAACCGACAACCCGCAAATCCGGCTGCTGCGCACGCGCCACCACCGGCCCCGTAGCCGCCGCACTCGCAAGTCCCGCGAGTACATCCCGCCGCTTCATTCGATCACCTTGTCAGCGCGAAGCACGAGACCGGCCGGCACCTCATGCCCGATAGCCCTGGCGGATTTGAGATTAATTACGAGTTCGAACGTGGTCGGCTGCTCAACCGGAAGATCGGCAGGCTTTGCACCGGCCAGTATTTTGCCGACGGTTCGCCCGCGCTGACGGATCACTTCAATGAATCGCGGACCATAACCTATCAATCCACCTTCTTCAGCCGTTTCGGGCCATTGGTAGATGGCCGGCATTCGCAATTCCGCAGCGCGCCCGATGACAAGGCGACGATTGAGAAATAGCATCGGCGAAGCCAGCACGTTCAACGCGCCTGCGCCGCGGCTGCGCGCATCGTTCATCGCTGGAACCAGTTCTTCAGCGCTTGCAACACGAATGATGATCAGTTGTCTCTGATGTGATTGGGCAGCTTCCTCCAAGGCCTGGAGGTGTCGCAATGTCGCGACATTAGAATCTGCGAGGACTGCGACGCGCCCGGCATCTGGCACCGCTTCAATCAAGATGTCCTGCCGTTTGCCATCGAGATCCGGCGACATCAGACTGACTCCGGTGATGTTGCCACCCGGCTGCGCGAGCGAATTCGCAAATCCAGCTGCAACCATGTCCTCGGTGATGACCACAATTGGAATGGTTCGGGTGACCTGCTGAAGGGCCCGCGTGTTGGCGTCGCCTCCGCTCAAAATCACGTCAGGTGCGGCTTTCACAAGCGCTGGCACCAGGTCAGCAATCTGATCATTGCGGACCTCAAAACCTCCTGGAACAATCGAGAGATTTTGACCCTCCACGAAGCCCAGGCGTCGCAACTCATCGAGAAAAGCACCAATCGCCGGTGCCTCCCGCGGGACCGGCATCAAGAAACCAAGGCGATAGGTGCGCCCCGGCTCCTGGGCACGCAACGTTTCGGGTGCTGAGAGCAACGCACTGGCCCCCAGCAATGCTATGAATTGCCGCCGCCTCATGTCGATCTCCGAGGCTCGAGACAGCATCCTAAAGGCGAATGCTAAGCCTCCGAAAGAGGGTCTTCGGTGGAACAGCCGCACGCTTTGGTGATGTAGCCCTTAAGTGCCAACAGCTTGAACGCTCCGCTACTGTTTGAAAATAGATTTCGGGATCATTCCGTGGACCCCCTTGGTGCCGTCGACGACCTGCGTGACGTGATAGTCCACTGCCACGCTGGCGATCATATAGGCCTCCTCGCGCGTTAGGTTCGGGAATTTGCTGGTGAGAAAGTCGATAGTCTCGCGGACGGCAATCTTCATCGCCTCGTCGAGATCGGGATTGAGCCCCATCACCATCCAGTGCGTAGGCGTCTCGCCGCGCGGCCATGTGAGCTTCATGTCCTTGCGCACGATGAACTGGAAACGGCCGCGCAGTCCGGTCTCGATCGCGGTGACGTCGACTTCCCCATGTCCTTGCGCCGCGTGGCCGTCGCCCGCCGAGAAATTCCCGCCCGCCACGTGCACCGGCATGTACAGAATGGTGCCGCCGGCGAGATCCTTGTTGTCGAGATTGCCGGTGTGCACGCCGGGCGGGCCGCTGCTGATACGGCCCAGCGT
>JAXDQK010000150.1:0-2605 GCA_034667905.1 Gammaproteobacteria bacterium
CGGCTCAGCCGGCGCGCACCCGCACCCTGCTCGACCGCGGCATGTCGCGCTACCTGCTGCGGGCGCATTCGACGCCGCCGATGCTGGCCGAGTTGGAGGCGGAACTGGCGCGTCTGACCTCTGACGGCTCGTCTGCCGGAAACGCGGAAAAAGCCGCGGCCGCGCGCGCCGCCATCGCCCGCCACAAGGCCGAGTTCGCCACATACCAGGCCAAGATCAAGGGCTACTACGCCGCGCAACGCGACGGCGAAAAGTCGATCGCACAGATGGAAACCACGCTGCGCGATCTCGAGGAGGAGGAGAAGAAGAAGCACCTTGACGTTCCCGCCGGCAAGGCTTCCGCGGGCGATGCCGATTTCGACCTGATTGCGAGAGCGTCCGGCTACGCAACACCTGATATCATCAAGCTGCGCGGCGACATCGCGCGGACCCAGGCCGCCGTCGACGAGAACCGGGTGAAATACAAAGCCGTCACCAAGGAGATCAACGATCTGCTGCTGTTTAGCGCCGATATGGTGATCGACGAATTCTCGCGGATTTCCGGCATCGACGCCTCCAAGCTCAAGCAGAACGACGCCGTCAAGCTCCTCAACCTCCACGGATCGCTGAAACGGCGCGTCTTCGGCCAGGATGCGGCGCTCGAGCACATCGATCGGGCGGTCAAGGTCTGGCGACGGGGCCGGCGCACCGACAAGCCGCTGCCGTTCCTGTTTTGCGGCGCCAGCGGCGTCGGCAAGACCGAGGTAGCGAAGGCGTTGGCAGAGGCCTTGTTCGACACCGACAAGGCGCTCAACCGCTACGACATGGGCGAGTTCATGGAGAAGAACGACGTCACCAAGCTGATCGGCGCGCCTCCGGGCTACGACGGCTTCGCCGCGGGTGGCGAGATGACCAACTCGGTGCGGGCCAATCCATACCAGGTCATGCTGTGGGATGAGATCGAGAAGGCTCACCCCGACATCTTCAATATCTGCCTCAATATCCTCGACGATGGACGCTGCCGCGATAATTTGGGCCGCAAGGTCGAGTTCGGCGACGTGGTGATGCCGATGACCACCAACATCGGCGCAGATCATGCACTACGGGTCGGAACCGGTCCCGGCGACTTGACCGAGGAAGAGGCCTATGAGCTCACTATCGGCGATCTGAAAAAAGCGTTCCGTACGGAATTCCTCAACCGTTTCGAGGGGCGCGAGAACATCATCCTGTTTCGCAAGCTCAACATGGATACAATCGAGAAAATCGTGTTTCGCGAGATCTCGCGCATCAACGCCTTCTACGCGCAGCAGTCGATCGACGTGCGCTTTCCAGAGGCGCAATTGCGGGAATTCTGCGCCAAGACTTATGCGCCCGAGATCGGCGCACGCGGTCTGCCCGGCCGCATCAAGCGGATCGAAGCCATGATCGTCGAGCAGACGATGGCGGACACTACCTTCGGCGGCACGCTCGACATCGGCTTCGATGGCACGAGCCGCAATTTCACGTCGAACTGGATCCCACATGACAGAAAAGCCGCGTAACGACGCCGGTGCGTTGCTGGACGGCATCGACAAGACGTTGTCTGACTTCAAGACCAGGGCCTACGAGGCCAAGAAGACCTATGACCAGTCGGACATCGGGCGCACCCAGCGGGAATTGAGCGCGCTTGGCCGGTTCTGGGCGCAGGTCGTCCACTCCTGCGGGTGGATCTACATGCGGCTGATCGCTCCGGTCACCTGGCGGATTTACCGTTTCGTACGATGGGCGTTCGCCCGCTACCGCGCGCTCTGGGCGCGCTGCGTCTACGCCAAGGATGCCTATGGCGATCCGGAATTCAGCAAGGCACGCGGCGGGATGATGATTATCGCGACGATCGCCGTCTGCTATGTCGTCTACTGCGTTGCGGCGGTCGCCGTCACCCTGCCCTGGTATCTTGCCACCGTGCGGCACGACGAGCAGTTGTATCTGTCCAACTCGCAGAACCTCTCCAATTCGCAAGGCGGCGAGATTCACGAAGTCTTCGGTTGCGAGACGCTGCCCTGCACCGACCAGAACACCGTGACCTTCCGGGTGCGTGCAACCTGGTTCAACGAGGTCTGGAGCGTCCTCCATCACGGCTCGCTGTTCTATCCGGGCTACGTGGCCGCAGCCGTCAACCCAGTGGTAAACCGCTGCGTCATCACCTCCTATGGCATCCGCAGGAAGCTGCTGGTGCAGGCCTGGGAACTTTATCCCGATCTCGTTCAGGTCAAATGCATGCCGACCGGGGCCGATGAGGGAAAGGAACCTTAAGCCGGATTCCACCGGACCCGACATGGGCCCTATGGGCGCTAGCTGCCCTTGAAGCGCGTCTTGCGCCGTTCCAGGAATGCCGCGACGCCTTCCGTGTGATCGTCGGTCAGACTTGCCAGCGCGAACTGATCGACGTCCATGTGGCTCGCTAGGTCGCCGAGCGCATGCGCCAGGCGATTGACGGTCAGCTTGGTCATGGCGACCGACAGCGGCGGTTGGGCGGCGACTTTTGTCGCGAGCGCCATGGCGGCGTCGAAGGCTTTGCCGGGATCGGCCACCTCCTCCACCAGCCCCCATTCATAGGCTTCAGCGGCCGAGATGCGCTGGTCGGCCA
>JAXDQK010000151.1:0-60340 GCA_034667905.1 Gammaproteobacteria bacterium
GCGCAGGCGAATAAAACGACGCTAAAGACCTCGAGCACGGCCACAAGGTAGCCGGTCGGGGCGTAGAAGCCTGCGAAGGAAGATTGCGGTTCGGGACCTTGCCGGCCGAACAACTTGGTGAGCAAAGTATCGCTGCCGAGTAAACTGCTCGCGTACGACCGCAGTTCCGGCGCTTGGCTGAGAGCCACGACGCTGACGACCAAGACGCTCAGCAGTGCGATAAGGAAAGGATGCCAGCGTGAAAGAAACATCGAGCCCATGACCGGCAGCAGGAAGACCATCAAAAACAGCGGATTCTGCAGAGCGCCCACATGCGCCCAAATGAACCCGATCAAAATCACTCCGATCGCATCGAGCAGCGTCAACGCATAGTCGCGCCCGCGCCCGGCGGAGCGTGTGGAGGCGAGGGTTGTGAATCCCATGTGAACCGCGCCCAGACCGAGCAGCCCCCAGCTCGCGATTCCGGCCTGCACGGCAAAGCCGCTGAACAGCCAAGGGACTCCGATAGCCACCAGAATGGCTAGGATAGTCAACAACCACAAATCATCCAGCAAATGAATCCGCGGATTCTGCCAGAGGTCGCGCGTTGTCAACTGAGGATTGTCGATATCCGGTCGCATCAGAACTCCGCGCTATTTTGGAGCGGGTTGTGTTCCGGCGATCGCACCGTTTTCGGAGGTGCTGCCGAAATTATTGTTGTCTAGAACCGGCTGCGAAATCACCTTTTGTCCATTGGGTGGCTGGAAGTTTTCTACATGCAGCGCAAACGCGTGGGCGCGCAAGACTTGATTGTGACGCAGATTCGGCGAGTCGCCGATCACATCGATGCCATTGAATTTGGGTTCTATGATCGTGTTATCAACTGCGGTGCTGGCGTTGTGTGGGTCGCCGAGCACAAAGGCGATCCCGTAGCCGCAATTGTGCAGCCGATTGCCGCGAATCAGGATATTGGATGATCCACGCAGCATGATTCCATAGGCCGTAAGACCCTCCAATTCGTTGTCCTCGATGATTGCGCCGCGGCCGTTTTCGCTGACGATGCCCATCGACGCGCCGCCGTTGATGTGATTGCCCCGAATAGTTGCGCCGGCACCAACTACATGAATGGCCGATTCGTGGGCATTGGTGAAATCGTTTCGCTCGACCAGCACCGGAACGTTGCCGGCTACGATGCCATTCCCAACCTCGGTGAACTTGTTGTCTCGGATTGCGATGGCTTCGTCTTGCGAATCGGGCGCACCGCGTACAGCCCAAAGACCGGCTTCCTTATTCTCTATAAACTCATTGTTTGCGACGACGGAATTGCGGTGCGAGGCTCCGAAGCGCACCCCCAAGCGATCCTTGATGAATCTGTTTCGCTCCAAAAGCGTGTCGCTCGCATTGTCGGCGACTTCCACACCGACATCGCACTGCTGAATGACCGAGGCGGAGAGCCGAAAATGCACTGCGCGCACCAACACCGCAATCGCCGGGCAATTTTGGATCGTGATTTCTTCGATGGAGATATTAGAGCCTGCAATATCCAGCACCGGTCCTTCACTGAGGGCCTGTGCATCGATTTGAGCGCCCGATGCTTGCCCCACGAGGCGCACTTCATGGGAATTCACGAACGCCGGCAATGCCGTCTCGAGTTTGATGGTGGGGACCTCGATAGAAATATCGGTGGGGCCCGTTGCACCGGCGACTAGGAATAAGGCTTCGCGCAAGGTGCCGGGGCCGCGATCGCCTGCATTCGTCACGTGGACCGTTACGGTTTTCTCCGTTGCGGCCGCAGGCCGAGTGTGCCGCTGCGACTCGTACCAAGCGGCGACGGCAACTATCGCTCCGAGCATCAGAAAAACCACGACCGCCAGTATCGAGCGACCCTTCATGGCCATTGTCACGATCCCCGATTTATTCGTTCTAGGACAAACACGGCATGCCAAGAACGCTTGACTGCGCGACGGCCAAATAGGGCGTCGATCGGCAAGGACAGGGCGGTGGCGAGAAACAGCAAGCTCAATCCGGCGCCTCTTGGCAATTTGCGCAAGTATGGCACGAGCTGCTGTCTGAAAGGCGCAGGATCAACGCCCGTCAAGGCACGAACTTTCAGGCCGCAATCGCGGATCATGTCGAGATATACGTCGCGATCGCGCGCAGTGAATACGGTCGAATTGCAACGGCTCACTGTTGCCGCGGGCGCCGCTTCGAGCAGGATCATCCGGCCTCCCGGCGCGAGATGTGCAACCATGGCCGACAGCGCCGCACGAAACAAGGCAGGATCCAGGATATGCTGAAGAACCGTAACTCCCAGAACAACATCAAACTGCTCCTGCAGATCGAGTTGAGCGAGGTCCGCCACCGCAAAACGACAGTGCTCCGCGACGCCTTGCGCATCGGCGCGACGACGCGCCTGAGCTATCATGGTGGGACTCAAGTCGACACCCAGAACCCGGGCACCCCGCGCGGCAAGGAATCGGCTCCACCGCCCGATGCCGCACCCGACATCGAGTACGCGGGTTCCTTTCTTCACTTTCAGCCAAGGCTCGAGCGCCAGACGTTGCTCCCAGTCAATCGCCCGATTGTAAAATTCCGGCATGCCGTATGCACAGACGGCGGCAAGTCCGTCGCGCTCGCCGGCGAATCGCCGCGCGCGATCCTCCCAATATAGGGGCGGGCTATATTGCTGCGGGGCAGGCACGCCTCGGACCGTCATCACAGCAGGCCCATTTTTTCCGCCTCGACGCCGCGGTCGGGTCGCCTTTCATAGTGGTCGTGATAAACGCGCCGTCCAAAAAGCCTGAGCGCAAAATAATTCGCGAATCCCAATGTCATCGGCACGATGTGGACGATGGCATAGCACAGATAGATCGGAACTATCGGTGCCGCGTACGACCGCTCCACCTTCGGCACGACCGTAAGCAGTGCAATCACGCCGAGCGCAAGATAGCTGCTGATCGCCGCGGTAAAGTATTCTGGATTCAATAAATCTTGCTGGGGCACGATATTGTCGAGCAGCAACGCATCGAGGCCACTGAACAGGCTCAGCACCAGCACGACCGCGCTCACCACCTTGATCAGGTGCATCGCCAGGGAGAGCCCGCCAACGTAGATCATGTAATGATAAAAAGCGAAAGGCGAGCGGCGGCTGACGCGGAACACTTCGGAAAAGCGCTCGATATAGACTCGAAGTAGGCCGTGATACCAGCCAACGCGCTGCGAGAACCAGCGTGCCAGCGTGCGAGGACCTTCCGTGCTCACCACCAAGCGGCCGTCGTAATAGATCCGTTCGCCCTGGCCGAGCAAAATCAGAGCATTCTCGAGATCCTCTGCATAAACCGACAGCGAATGTTCATTGAGCACACGCATCAAAGCACTGCGGCGATAAAGGGATACGCAACCTGATGTGATGCTGAAATCCGCCAGGCTTCGCCGGCCGACGCAGAATGCCAACGCATATTCGAAGGACTGAAACCGCGCGAGAAATCCGTCCGGCTCGATCATGATGCGCGGACAAGCCGCGGCGGCGTCGGACTGCTGGAAGTCGCTGACAAAGTGATTCAGGTCTATGAAACTGCCTTCGTCCGTTCCGCGTATGCGAATATCCGGATCGATCACCAGGATAGTTTCGATGTGATTGGGAATGCGCTCCAGCAGACGGCGGATGGCGCCGGGCTTTCGCCTGTTGACGCCATCGTCGAAACAGCGCCATCCCGCTTGAGTCAACCGCAGCACGGTATTGTCCGTCGATCCATCGCTGATCAGCCACACGCGGTCCCGGTAGGGCGCGAATGCCTCGATGAATTGCTCGATGTAATCTTCTAGATTGAAGACCGACGCAATAATGGCGTACGGCGACGCCGGTACCACCAACCGCGAATCCGCCGGCGCAATCACGTCCAGATCGATTGAGACATCCTTCCCTTGCTCGCTTCCGGCAGCCCCGGGGGTTCCTGCTGTGACGCGCCGGCGCATGTACAAACGCAAAGCAAAATCCAACGCGTCTGTGTATACGATTAGATTGGCCACGGCGAAGATCAGAATCGAGAACCCGATCGCCCGCGCGTTAACCACGGAGAGCGCAATCCAGCCCGCCAGCAATCCACAAACGGCAAGCGGCGCTAGCACAGCCCATCTTCGTCGGGCTGTCATACCGCGGCCTCCACGGCGCGGGCGGTCTCTGGTTGAAATGCCGGAAGCCGGGCGCTTAGCTCAGCTTGAATTTCGCTTTCATCGGCTATGAAGTGACCGAACTCAGCGAGGACGGGCATCGCGCTCAAAATCCACAAAAGCGACCTAACGCGCGAGGGCAAGTGCGCCACCCGTTTCTCGAGCGACGCGAGCACCGTCTCGAAACTTTGTTCCGTGCGCAGAATGACGTCTCGTACGACCGGATCAACCGGCAGAATTTTCGCTGCTTGGTCCCAGACGACGTTTGTTCCGGCGACTTGTCGGCGAAGGTAGCGGGTGTGAGGCAAAAGACTCGGGTCGCGCGCGAATGCCGCTCCCGAAAATGGAATGACGTAGGGATACATACCGATTTCGCATCCCTTTCGCAGCCAGTGATATGTGCCCCGCAGCGTCTGCACGACATCGTCCAAAGTGGCACGCGGTGAACTCAAGATGATATCTAGGAACGGAGTCACTCCGGTGGCAAGAGCTGCCGATAGCATGGGCTCGATGTGCCGGTATATCTGCGCTTTATTGAACTCGGTGAGCACGCGATGCGAGAAACTCTCGATACCGAAACCTAATACGCGAAATCCGGCACGCCTCATCGCCGTAAGTCTTTCTGCGGTCATCGCATCGATTCGATTTGTGCTGATGAACTGCAGCTGTGCCGGAAGCTGCCCGCGCTGCTTCGCCGCGACAATAGCTTCGCACAGCGGTAGCACCCGCCGGTCGCTGGTAAATGTGAAAATATCGTCTTGGAAAATGATTGTGCGCGCCTGGGGATGCGCTGCGACGATGCGCTCGATCATCAACAGGCATTCATTGGCGTCGAGTCGCGAGACGCCGGCGACGCTTCCTTGGGCCTCATGCAAGAAATTGGTCGCCGAGCAGAACGTGCAGTTCATCGGGCAATAGTTCAACGTGATCAATCGCACCGAACGGATTTCGGCAAGGTGCGCTTCGCGTGCCGCCTTGCTCGGCAGTGAACCGACGCGATAGGCGGCCTCGAGGCGCTCCCAATAGGCCGCGTAGGGCATTTTCTCGTAAGGGGTGCTGTATATCGCGTCCCGCAGCTCTTCTCGATTCAGCGCGCGCTGCGGAACCGAGATCAGCTTGCCATCGACGCCGCGTTGCACGGTTCCTGGCATTCCTTCCAACGCTTGACCCGAGCGCACTCGCGCAACGAGCTCAAGCAGCGGTCTCTCCCCTTCCCCGAGGATTACCAGATTGAAGGGACCCAATTCGAACATCAGTTCCGGTCGAAAAGTGGCCTCCATGCCTCCCGCGACAATCAATGCGCGCGGAGCCACGCGTCGTACGATGTAGGCAAGCTCCAAATCGAATCGTAGCGTCATGCCCGTGGTCGAGACGCCGACGATGTCCCACCCGCCGTTCGAGAGCTCGCGTTCGAGCGCTCGCTGCGGTGTTTCGTGGCAACAGTTCGGATCAAAGACCACCGCCGCGATGCCGGCCGACTGGAGTACCCCGGCCAATCGCCAGACCCCAAGGGGCGGAGCGAGGAAGGTATATTCTCCACAATGCGGATCATATGGCCCGATCAGCAATACTCTGGGCACGCGCGCACGATCTATCGACATAGCTTCCGCTGTTGCTCCCTAAAGGGCTTTTTGGAACTCAATGATAATTTTTTCTTCAAAAGAATTGCGCGCTTTTGAAAACAAAGTCAACTTTCGGGTTGACGCTGATCAAATATGTAAAAGTTGCACTGGTATAAGGCGCCACGACTACCCTGCCACGCCACTTCTGCGAAGGAGCGCCCAAACGGGGGCGGCAGGTAGGTTCCGAGTAACCCCCGCCGGGCGAGAATTCAGCGCCTGGACGAGGTCTCTCTATCCCGACAAACGTGGCGGGGCGGCTGAAGCTCCTCGTCACGGGGGGTGCTCGCCGGCCCTGGCGATGAGCGTTGCTTGTTTCAACTGAAACCGCGCGCGCGTCAAGCGACATTTTTGCGCAATCGGCGCGCCGCACATTCCCACCTTGCATCCAAAATCTTCAAAGGGAGTGCCGCAACATGATCAGCGATCGGGAGTTCACCCAAGTTTGGACCAACGCGTTGCGGTCGCTCAACTCATACGCGTTCTGCCTGTGCCGTGATCGCGGGTTGAGCGAGGATCTCGTGCAGCAGACTGCGCTGCAGGCGTGGGAAGCGCGACACCACTTGCGCCCAGATAGCAACGTGCGCGCTTGGTTGTTCGTCATCTTGCGCAACTGCCATTTTGCGCTGCTGAGGCGGCCTAAGTATGAGGTAGAGGACCCGGAAGGCATCCTGTTGGAGAACTTTGCAGTTCATCCGACCTACTACGCTGAAAGAGAAGTGGTCGATGTGAGCGCAGCCCTACAAGTTCTGCCCGAGAGTCAACGGCAAGCGTTGACTCACATCGCAATCCGTGGACTTTCGTACATGGAAACAGCTCGGCTGTGCTCCTGCAAGGAGGGCACGATCAAGAGCCGCGTTGCGCGTGCCAGGCAACGGTTGCTTCAACTGGTAGACCGCGCGGCGTAGATCGCGCGGCGCTGCAACTCAATATCCGCGGCGGAGTTCCCATGAACACACCGCTGAACACAACCGCAGCGCGGCGCCCTAGGAACCGTCGCACCCGTTTGATCGTGGGCCTCGCGGGTGCCGTCTTGGTCATCCTCGTGCTGGTCCATTTGTTCACGGGCAAGGCGGCCCCACGGGGCGCGCCGCCGCAGGTGGTCGACGTCGCGCGGGCGACCACCGGCGAGATGCCGGAAACGCTGGCGGAACTGGGCACCGTCACGCCGAACGCGACAGTGACCGTGCTGCCGCAATTAAGCGGCTACCTTACGGCGGTCGGCTATCAAGAAGGCCAGTATGTAGAGCGCGGGCAATTTCTTGCGCAAATCGATCCGCGACAGTTCGAAATCGATCTGCGCCAAAGCCAAGCGCAACTGATCAAGGATCGCGCGTTGCTGGCCCAGGCGCGTTCCGACCTCGCACGCTTCGAAGAATTGCGCGCGAAAAAAGCCATAGCCGAGCAGATCGTGACTGACCAAGAGTTTCTGGTGAAACAGGACGAGGCCCAAGTCAAGATCGACCAAGCCGCTATTGCCCAATTCGAACTCGACCTGATTTATTGCCACATCACCGCACCCGTTGCCGGCCGAGTCGGCCTGCGGCTGGTCGATCCGGGCAACTTCGTCACCGCCTCGAGTACGCCGGGCATCGTCGTCATCACCACGATGAAGCCCACGACGGTGGAATTCACCGTCGCTCAGAACGACCTCGATCACGTGATCCAGCGCTTCAATAGCGGCGCGAAGCTGCCGGTTACCGCGTATTCGAGCGATAACACCCGGCTGATCGCGACCGGCACGCTGTATGCGATCAGCAACCAGATGACCACGAGCACCGGCACGGTCACGCTGCGTGCAACTTTTCCCAACGATGACGAGGCGTTATTTCCGAGCGAGTTCGTCAACGTTCAGATGCTGGTCGACACGCTCCAGCGGGCGGTCCTGGTGCCCACGCCGGCGGTCTTAAGCGGTGCGCCCGGGAACTATGTCTACCTGGTTAACGCCGATCACACGGTATCCGTGCGCAAGGTCAAGCTTGGCCCCAGCGATGGCGCGAATACGGCCATTCTGTCCGGCCTGGCGGCCGGGGACGCGGTCGTCGTTGACGGCAGCGACCGGCTCAACGATGGCGCGACGATCAGCATCGCGGGTGAAAAGTCTGCAGCGACCGCCTCGGCCGGGCATGGTAAATAGCTGCGCCCGCGATGAATATCTCTCGCCTCTTTATATTAAGACCCGTGGCCACTTCATTGCTGATGATCGCGCTGGTGTTGATCGGCTTGGTGGCGGTGCGGTTTCTGCCGGTTTCTTCCCTGCCGGAAGTCGACTATCCGACCATCCAGGTGAGGACTTTCTATCCCGGCGCCAGCCCCCAGGTGATGGCGACCACCGTGACGGCGCCGCTGGAGGTGCAACTGGGGCAGATCCCGAGCCTTGCGCAGATGACTTCCATCAGCTCCGGCGGAGCCTCGGTCATCACCCTGCAGTTCGATCTCGCTTTAAACCTCGACGTCGCGGAGCAAAATGTTCAGCAGGCGATCAATGCGGCCAACAGTTTGTTGCCGACGGGCCTGCCGGCGCCGCCGGTCTATGCAAAGGTCAACCCTGCCGACCAGCCCATCCTGACGCTTGCCATTACCTCGGATTCGATGTCGCTCACCCAGCTCCAGGACATCGCCAACAACCGCCTCGCCTCGAAGATTTCCGAAGTGCCGGGTGTGGGGCAGGTGAGCCCCGCGGGCGGCAACGTGCCGGCCGTTCGGGTCGAAGTGGATCCGCACAAGCTGGCCGGATACGGACTCAACATCGACGATCTTCGCACCCAGCTCAATAACATCAACGTCAGCCAACCGAAGGGCAATTTTGACGGGCCGGAATTGGATTACACGATCAACGACAACGATCAGATCCAGGACCCGAAGGACTATTTGAACACGGTGATTGCCTATCAGAACGGCTCACCGGTGTTCCTGCACGACGTCGGCAACGTCGCTCAGGCGGCGCAGGACATCGAACAAGGCGCGTGGTTCAACGGCAAGCCGGCGATTGTGCTCAATGTGCTGCGTCAGCCCGGCGCGAATGTCATCGCCACCGTGGACCAGATCAAGAAGCAGTTGCCGCAGCTGTTGGCGACCTTGCCGCAGGCAATGCATGTGCAGATCGTCGCCGACAGTACCGGGGTGATTCGCGCTTCGGTGTCCGATGCCGCCTTCGAACTCGGGCTCTCCGTCGCGCTCGTGGTGTTGGTGATCTTCGTATTTCTGCGCAATGTGCCGGCGACAATCATCCCGAGTATCTCAGTTCCGGTTTCTCTGGTGGGCACACTCGCGGTGATGTACCAGCTCAACTACTCGATCGACAACCTCTCGCTGATGGCTCTGATCATCGCGACCGGTTTCGTGGTCGATGATTCGATCGTCATGATCGAGAACATCGTGCGATATCTGGAGGAAGGCAAGAATCCGTTGGAAGCGGCCCTCGAGGGCGCGGGACAGATAGGCTTCACCATCCTGTCGCTGACGATTTCGCTGATCGCGGTGCTCATTCCGCTGTTGTTCATGGGTGGGGTGATCGGCCGTCTATTCAGCGAATTTGCCGTCACGCTGGCGGTTACCATCGTGCTTTCCGCCGTGGTGTCCTTGACGCTCGTGCCGATGATGTGCTCGCGCATCCTGCGGCGCAAGGCGGAGCGACGCCCGAGCCGTTTCGAGCGAATCAGCGAGGGGCTGTTTGACAGGACGCTGGCAGCCTACGAACGCGGCCTGCGTTGGGTGCTGCGTCACCAGACTCTGACTCTAGTGGTCGCCGCCGCTACCATCGCGTTGACTGCGTTTCTTTACGTGATTATTCCCAAAGGCCTGTTCCCGGTGCAGGACGTCGGTGTGATCCAGGCCATTACCGTCGCCGACAATTCGGTTTCTTATAAGGCGATGGCGGCTCGCCAAACTGCATTGGCTGAGGCCATTCTCAAGGACGCCGATGTGGTTTCGTTGACCTCATACATCGGCATCGACGGCACCAATGCGACCCTTAATGCCGGCCGTTTCCTCATCAATCTGCGACCGCTCAGCGGCCGCTCGCTGAGCGCTGCCCAGATCGCCAAGCGCTTGCAGAACGAAGTCGCAGGCGTCTCCGGGATCACGCTGTATACCCAGCCCGAACAGGATCTCACTCTCAACACCACGATCTCGCCGAATCAGTACCAACTCGTGCTCAGGGGGCCAAGTCAGCAAGCTTTTCAGCAATACGTGCCAGAGTTAATTACGCGGATGAAGCAGATCGCATCGATTACCGATGTCACCAGCGATCTCAACAACGAGGGCTTAAGCGTCGACATCGAGGTCAATCGGCAACTCGCCGCGCGCTATGGGATTACCCCGGCGACCATCGACAATGCCCTTTACGATGCGCTCGGTCAGCGTATCGTTTCGACCATTTTCACCCAGTCCAACCAATATCGCGTGGTGTTGGTCGCGAAGCCGGAAAGCCTGCCCAATCTGCAGGCTCTCGGTACGTTATATCTGCCGACGCAGACCGGCAGTACCGGTCAGGTGCCATTGAGCGGTATCGCTGCCATCAAGATCACCAAGGCGCCGTTGGCAATCAGCCATCTGGCGCAGTTTCCCGCCGTCACGGTGTCGTTCAACCTGGCCCAGGGCGCCTCGCTCAGTACGGCGGTCAAAGAGATCGAGCAGGCAGAACGTGCGCTACATCTGCCGCCTTCGATCACCAATTCGTTCCAAGGCGCCGCCCAGGCATATCAAGACTCGCTATCCAGCGAGGTGTTTCTGCTGCTGGCCGCCCTCGTCACCGTGTACATCGTGCTCGGTGTACTTTACGAGAGCTATATCCATCCGGTCACGATTTTGTCCACCTTGCCTTCCGCCGGCATCGGTGCGCTGCTGGCTTTGATGATGGCCCGCAGCGACCTGGACGTGATCGGCATCATTGGCATCGTCCTCTTGATCGGCATCGTGAAAAAGAACGGTATCATGATCGTGGACTTCGCCTTGTCAGCCGAGCGCGAGCGCGGCAAGGCACCGGAAGAGGCAATTTTCGAGGCGTCTTTGCTGAGATTCCGGCCCATCTTGATGACGACGATGGCGGCGCTGCTCGGCGCCGTGCCGTTGCTGGTTGGCAACGGCACGGGCTCGGAACTGCGGCGGCCGCTGGGACTCGTCATCATCGGGGGGCTCGCCTTAAGTCAGATGCTGACTCTGTTCACCACGCCCGTGATTTACTTGTTGTTCGACCGATTGTCGCAGCGCTTCAGGGGTACACCGCGCGAGCCGGCCAGTGAGGGCGCAACGTGAACATCTCGGCGCTGTTCATCAACCGGCCGGTGGCAACTTCGCTCCTGGCGCTCGCCATCGGGTTATCCGGCTTGCTGGCGTATTTCCATTTGCCGGTCGCACCGCTGCCGAATATCACCTTTCCCGTCATCGTGGTGCAGGCGACCATGGCGGGCGCGAGCCCGAGCATCATGGCCTCGACTGTGGCCGAGCCGCTCGAGCGGCGCCTGGCGACGATCGCCGGGGTGACGGAGTTGACCTCGGCAAACTTCGTCGGCTCCTCGCAGGTCGTCATCCAGTTCGCTTTGAACCGCGACATCAATGGTGCTGCGCGCGATGTCGAAGCTGCCATCCAGGCCGCCCGCGCGGACCTACCCACCACCTTGCGAAACAACCCCACCTACCGTCAATACAACCCCGCGGATTCGCCCATCATCATCCTGGCGCTGACCTCGAAGACTTTAACCAAGGCACAGCTCTATGATTCCGCCAGCACCGTCATCCAGCAGCAGTTGTCGCAGGTCAGCGGGGTAGGCCAGATCACGCTCGGCGGCAGCGCCTTGCCCTCGGTGCGCATCGAGCTGCAGCCCGACAAGCTCAGCAGCTACGGCATCGGTCTCGAGGATGTGCGCGCGGCGGTTGCCGCGGCGAATGCCGATAGCGCCAAGGGACACCTCGATCAGGGCGACCAACGTTACGAAGTTATCTCCAACGACCAAGCAACCAAGGCGGCGGACTATCGCGATCTGGTCATCGCCTATCGCAGCGGCGCCGCGGTGCTCTTGCATGATGTGGCCGACGTCATCGATTCCAACGAGAACATTCGCAACGCAGGGCTTTATAACGATCGACCGACAGTGGCTGTGGTCGTCTTTCCGTTGCCAGGTGCCAATATCATCAAGACTGTCGCCCAGATCAAGAAGGTGCTGCCGTCGGTCGAGGCAACCCTGCCGGCCAATATCGATGTTGATATTGCACTGGACCGATCACAATCGGTAACCGCGGCGGTCGGTGACACCGAGCGCACGTTAGGTATAGCGGTGCTGCTGGTGATCGGCGTGGTGTTCGTGTTCCTGCAATCTCCGCGCGCCACGCTGATACCGGCGGTGGTCTTGCCCTTGTCCATCCTAGGGACCTTCGGGCCGATGTACTTGCTCGGCTACAGCCTCGACAACCTCTCTCTGATGGCGTTGACCATCGCTACCGGTTTCGTCGTCGACGATGCCGTGGTGGTGTTGGAAAACACCGTCCGGCACCTCGAAGCGGGCTTGATCCCGCGCGAGGCGGCGCTGCGGGGCAGCGCCGAAGTCAGCTTCACTGTGATTTCGATGAGCTTGTCTCTCATCGCGGTGTTCATACCGATTCTGCTGATGCCCGGCATAGTCGGCCTGCTGTTCCATGAATTCGCAGTGACGCTGTCGATTTCGATCCTGATATCGCTCTTTATCTCGCTTACCGTCACGCCGACCATGTGCGCGTACTTATTGCGACGCGGCGCAGCCCTGCACTCAACCGCCAGGTGGGCGCTCTGGGCCGACGCACAGTTCGAGCGCTTCAAGGCTGCCTACGCGCGCTCGCTCTCCGCGGTACTGGATCATGCGCTGCTTGCCGGGCTGGTGCTGATCGCCCTCATCGCGCTCAATTTCTTTCTGTTTCGGCAGGTGCCTTCAACTTTTTTTCCGCAACAGGACGACGGTCTGCTGATGGGCCAGATCATTGCGGACCAGAGCATTTCCTTCCAAGCGATGGAAAGGAAACTCCAACAGTTACAGGACATCGTGCAAAAGGATCCGGCGGTCGCCTCGGTAATCGGCTTTACCGGAACCCGTGCGCTCAACACTGCTAACGTGTTTGTCGCGCTGAAGCCCTTGGGGGTGCGGCACCTCACCGCGGATCAGGTGGTCCAGCGCCTGCGTCCCAAGCTCAACCAAGTATCTGGCGCGCGATTATTCCTGCAGGCGGTTCAAGACTTGCACATCGGCGGGCGGCAGTCGGCTGCCCAATACCAGTACACGCTGACCAGCGATGATACGGCCGCTCTCTATGAATGGGCCCCCAAGCTCGTCACCGAACTCGGCAAGCACACCGGTCAGCTGATAGACGTCAATTCCGATTTGCAGCAGAACGGCCTGCAGACCTATGTCAGTATCGCTCGCGCGACAGCGATGCGTTACGGCTTCGTGCCGAATCAAATTGACAACGTCCTCTACGATGCGTTCGGCCAGCGCACCGTGTCGACAATTTTCAACCCGTTCAACCAATACTTCGTGGTGATGGAAGTGGCGCCGGCCTATTGGCAGCATCCGCAGATGCTGAATCGCATCTACCTCAGTGCCGCGGCCGGTAATCCCAGTGGCACCCAGCAAACCCAAGCCCCGGGTGTCACCGTGAGTGCGGTTACGCCGCATTCCGCGGCATCGACGGCGTCGAGTTCGACCGTGGCCGGCACCAACGCGCAAAACGCCAGCGCCGAAGCCAATGCCGTCACCAATAGCATCTCCAATAGCAGGGGCGGGAGTTCCACCGGCAGTGCCGATAGCACAGCCCCGGAAACCATGGTGCCGCTGCCGGCCATCGCCACCCACCAGAATAATCACACGGCCACTCAGGTCAACCACCAGAGCGGCCTTGTCGCCGCAACAATTTCATTCAACCTGCCGTCCAGTGGCTCCTTGAGCCAGGCCACCGTGGCAATCAACACGGCGATGCGGGATCTCGGCATGCCCGCGGCGATCCGCGGCAGCTTTGCGGGCGCCGGACAGGTCTATGCGCAGTCCATGGCGACGATGCCGTTCTTGATCCTCGCCGCGCTCGCGGCCGTCTACATCGTGCTCGGCATCCTCTACGAGAATACCGTTCATCCGCTGACCATCCTATCCACGCTGCCGTCGGCCGGCATCGGCGCGACCCTGGCCCTGCTGATTTTCGGCACACCATTTTCGGTAATCGCGCTGATCGGCATCATCCTGTTGATCGGCATCGTCAAGAAGAACGCGATCATGATGATCGATGTCGCCATACACACGCAGAGAGAGCGACACATCGAAGCGAAGGAGGCGATTCACGATGCAGCGGTGGTGCGTCTTCGGCCGATCATGATGACCACCGCAGCCGCCGTGCTTGGCGCACTCCCGTTGGCCATAGGCATCGGCCAGGGCGCATCGTTGCGGCAACCGCTCGGCATCACAGTGATGGGTGGCTTGATCTTGAGCCAGGTCTTTACTTTGTACACAACCCCGGTGATCTACCTGTATCTCGACCGCTTACGAGTCAGGTTGCGCAAGTCGAGTGCGGGCGCGCCTTGGCGGCAAGATTTGAGTCCGGAAGTGTGAAGTCACTCAGGGTTAAACTCGGGTTGATGTTCGGGCTGGGCGGTTTGCTCAGTGGCTGCCTGGTCGGACCGGAGTATCGCCGCCCGGCGGTGCCCGTGCCGGCCCAATACAAGGAGCTGCCTGGCTGGACGGTGGCCGCGCCGGCGGACGCTAAGCCCAAGGGCGACTGGTGGACCGACTTCCACGATCCCTTGATCGACCAGCTCGAGCCCATGGTCGCGACGTCAAATCAGACGGTGCGCCTGAACTACGCCACCTACCAGCAAGCACTGGCCGAGGTAAAAGTGGCGAACAGTCAGTTGTTCCCCATCATCGGCATCGCCGCTTCGGCAACCAAGTCGCGGGGAGGGATCAGCGTCGGCTCCGGGCAGAACAGCTCCGTCATCAGCGCAGGCGCTTTCGAAGGCACGGCCAGCTGGACGCTTGATTTATGGGGCAAGGTGCGCCGCCTCATTCAGGAAAACGCCGCCATCGCGCAGGCTGACGAAGGGACCCTGGTCAACGCCACGTTATCCCAACAAACGTTACTCGCCACCACGGTCATCGAGTTACGGTTCGCCGACGCCGACATCGATTTGCAAGAGAAAACAGTCGACGCCTTTCGCGAAGCGCTTCAGATCACCGAGCAGCAGGGCACCGCGGGTATCGCCACGGCCCCGCCTTCTGCAGTCATTACGGCGCGTGTCGCTTTGGAGACCGCCCAAGCCAACTTGATTGGACTTGGCGTCGCCCGCGCGCAATTTGCGCATGCCATCGCGGTACTGGTCGGCAAGAATCCGGAGGAGCTCGATATTCCGCACAGCGTAGGTCTGCCGACGTTACCGGAGGTACCCGCTGGCATGCCATCGACCTTGCTGCAGCGCCGTCCGGACATTGCCGCCGCCGAACGAACCATGGCTGCCCAGAACGCCGCGATCGGCATCGCCGTAGCGGCGTATTACCCGTCAATCTCGCTGTCGGCATCGGCTGGGTTTTCGCAGTCTCCCTTGGACGGTTTGCTGCACGCTGCCAATCATGTTTGGTCCATCGGCGCTTCCGGCACAGAGACGATTTTCGATTTCGGCGAGCGCCGTGCGGTGGTCGCGGCGGCCAAGGCCGTTTATGAAGGATCGGTCGCAAGTTATCGCCAGACCGTGCTCAGCGCGTTCCAGGCTGTAGAGAACGATCTCTCCGGGCTGCGAATTCTCGCCGACCAGTCCAAGGCGCTCGATGTCGCGGTAGCGGACGCCATCCGCGGCACAGAGATTGCACTCGCGGAATTTCAGGCCGGCACCGTGGACTACACCACCGTGGCCTTCGCTCAGGAGACGCAATTGAGCGACCAGCAAAATCAGCTCAGCGTCCAGCAGAGTCGTTTACTCGCCGCCGTGTCTCTCATCGGTGACCTCGGCGGGGGTTGGTCCGCTGAACAACTGCACGATCCGCAGCATCCCGACTTGCCAAGATAGCCAATGACCGCAGCTCGATTTCACGATGCGTCGCTCGTGTTTCAAACGAAACGGTTTGGCGGCGCGCAGTGTCACGACTGAAATCCTTTCGTCGGCGGAGGAAATCCCGCGGTTACTTGCTACGACGACCATGTTCCTCAGGCGCCAAGATGAGGTTCACATGTCAGACCGCGGCAAACTACGGTCCCGGAGACCACCCAGCACGGAATGGCTGCTGGTTGAAGAGCAAAGTGCCCCGTTAGGCTCGCAGGTGGTCTCACCGCGGCGAGGCTATCTGCATCACGGCATCTACGTAGGCGACGGTAAGGTCGTGCATTACTCGGGACTTGGCAATGGCCTACTCAGCGGGTCGGTGGAAGAGACCTCGTTTGCTGGTTTCGGCCGCGGCCGCCCTATCTGGATCAAATCCCATGCACCCTCGCGCTTCGAACCTCGAGAAGTTATCCGCCGGGCGCGCTCGCGGGTAGGGGAAGACTCTTATCGCTTGTTTACCAACAACTGCGAGCACTTCTGCGAATGGTGCTTGCGCGGTGAGCCGCGCAGCTACCAGGTGGAAGCTTGGCTGGCGCGACCGGGACGCGCGCTGCGCGCGGCTGTCCTTTCTATCGTGCAGCCGTTCTCTGCGCCCGCGGACTTCGATCGATCTAAGGCCAGCTCAGCCGCTACGGAGACTTGAATAGACGGGGCCCTTCGCTTCTCCGTATTGTCGTTCAGTTTGGATTCAGGTTGACGATCTACACTCCATGCCAAGCAGGTAGCCGCTGCGCACAACATGCCGAGATCTATTCGTCGGGTTCACGGCAAAATATTGAACTCGGGGCATCAAATGATTTTATTTTTCAACCCACTAGCGAAGATCCCCATGAAAACTCTGCATTCCTTGATGACTGTTTCGCTCGCCTTGTCCTGGCCGGCCGCCATGGCGGCCGATCAAGGGTTGCCGTTGGTCCCCGCGGCATCGATCGAAATTCCGCAGTCGAGCGGAAAATTCGATTTCCTGCGCATCGATTCGAAACGCCACCGATTGCTCGCGGCGCATGAGAATGACGGTACCGACGATTACCTAGACCTGCAGAAGAACAGCGTGTTGGCCCGGCTGAAAGTCGGCGGGGCCGTCGATAATGCGGTGGATACGGATTCGAAGTTCTATTATGTCAGCGTGCAGGAGGCCAAGCGCGTGGCTGTGGTCGATGCCGAAAGCTTGAAGGAAGTGAAGTCCATCAAGACACCCGGTCCCACCGATGCGATCATTTTCGAGCCGAAAAATCACTTGGTCTACGTCACCCACGACGACGGCGCGGATGTGTGGGTGATCGATCCGGCCGCCGCCAAAATTGTCGCGACCATTGCCATACCCGGCGCACCGGAATTCATGGTCTACGACGAAAAGGCGGACCGGATCTACTTGAACATCAAAAACAAGGACGTGGTAGCGGTGATCGATCCGTCGAGCAACAAGGTCATCGCCCAGTGGGCCACTGCGCCGGCTACGCAGCCCCATGGCCTGGCATTCGATGCCGACAATCATCGGATTTTCTCCGCGGGCGGCAACGGCAAACTTGTCGTGATCGATACCAAGACCGGCTCGGCAACCGGCACCGTGGACATCGTTCCCAAAGTGGACCAGATTGCATTCGATTCCGTTGGAGGCTTGGTCTATTGTGCGGGTGCCGACAAGATGTCGGTGGTGCGCACCACCGGCGGAAAAGTTGTTGCTTTGGGGGATCTGGTCACGGCCGCGACGGCAAAGAACGTGGCCGTCGATCCCACCACACGTGCGGTGTGGACCACCTATACGGACGGCAAGAGTTCGTTCGCAAAGTCATGGATGCCGCAATAGCCATGAATTAGGACGGGGCAGAGCGGGGTGTCGCCGCCCCTTCACTCGCTATAGAATCGGGCGCTATAAAATTGGGTTGGCGGGGTGGGCGGGTACGCCTGGGGGCATACGAAAATACTCGTAGTCGAAGACCAACACCGAATCGGCATGTTTCTGAAGCAAGGCTTGCTGGAACGTGCCTATGCGGTGACCTGGGTTCGTTCCTGTCGCCAGGCCAGCGACGCCCTGTGCGAGTCAAACCACGACGCGATCATCCTCGATTTGGGCCTGCCGGACGGCGACGGTCTCGAGTTGCTGCGGAAATGGCGCAAATCGGGGTTCAATGAACCGGTCCTCATCCTGAGTGCTCGCGACGCTCTTCAGGACCGCATACAAGGATTGGACCTGGGGGCCGATGACTATCTCTCGAAGCCGTTTAGCATGGAAGAACTGCTCGCGCGCTTGCGTTCATTGCTGCGACGGCAGTGCGCCGTCAAGGAGGCCGTGCTCGAACACCGCGGTATCAAGCTCGACCTGGTCGGTCGCACCGTGCACTTGGCGGGCGAGCCCGTGGATTTGACCAGCCGCGAGTTTTCGCTGCTCGAGATTTTCATGCAAAACGTGGGCCGGATCCTCCCGCGCAAACTGATTTGCGAAAAATGCTGGTCGTCGCATTACGATAACGAAGCGAATCTATTGGACGTCTACATGAGCCGACTGCGGACGAAATTCGAGTCCGTACCCGGTCCGCCGTTGTTCAAAACTTTGCGCGGCATCGGCTACCAGTTGCTGTGAGATCCATCGGCGCGCGGCTTGCGCTGTGGTACGCCGGGGCGGCTACCTTGACTTTGGCATCTCTGTTCATTGCTGGTTACTACCTTCTACAGATCCACTTGGTGAATGGTCTCGATCTTCTGAATCAGGCCCAATTCGCGCAAATCAGAGCGCACCTGGGCGACGACTATGCGGCGTTGAACGCTCGGGTCATCGATACGCGGATACGCGAGACTACCAATTACTCCTCGGTGCTTTTTTTCATCACGATTGATGATCCCCACGGCCCCGTGCGGCCGATGTTCTATTCCACGAATCTGCGCGGGCAGGCCATTCCCGACGTGCCGGGACAGCGGATGTTCAACGCGCAGATGTCCGGCATCGGTGAACTTCGCGTCGGCGAATTCATTCTGGGCCCTTTCGACGTCACTATCGCGACTCCCTTGAGCAGCGTCCGTGAAGCGATGCGTGATTACACTGAAATATGTGTCTGGTTGCTCACAGTGATGGTCGCAATTAGCTTTGCCATCGGCTTGGGCCTAAGCCGGCTGGCGCTGCACCCGGTGCGTCTTATTCGCGAGACGGCCAACCACATCAGCTCCGACAACCTGAGCGAGCGGATCGCGGTGGGGGCGGTCCGCGACGAGATATCCGAACTCGCACAACTTTTGAATCAAATGTTCGACCGGCTGGAATCGGCGTTCGACCAGATTCGCCGTTTCACCGCGGAAGCCTCGCATGAATTGAAAACGCCGCTGTCATTGATTCGGCTGCAGGCCGAAAAGCTCCTGATGAGCGGCAAACTTGATGTCGCGAACGAGGAATCCGTGCACGTACAGCTCGAGGAGATCTCGAGGCTCAGCCAAATCATCGACGAGTTGCTGTTCCTGTCGCGGGCCGAAGCGCACGACATCGATTTGCACCTGGCGGAGCACGATCCGGAGGCTCTCTTGGCGAGTTTTAGTCAAGACGCGCGAGTTCTGTCGGAGCACCGGGGTACGCAATTCGTCCTGGTGCATGAAGGGGCGGGCACGGTATCGGTCGAACCGCGCTGGTTGCGCCGCGTACTCTTGAATCTTCTCGCGAATGCGCTGAATGCGTCCCCGCCCGGCGGTACCGTGAGGCTGGACTCGGGGGTGGGTGACGGGGTCTGGCGCGTCTCGCTGGACGACGAGGGCCCCGGGGTGGCCGCAGAATTTCGCGAACGAATTTTCGATCGCTTCTTCCGCCTGACACCAGCTGCCGACGGCGCAGACAACGGCAGCGGCTTGGGACTGGCGATCTGCCGGAGCATCATTTCACTTCACGGCGGCCAGATTTGGGCCGACTCCGCACCAAATTCGACCGGGTTGCGGGTCACATTTACGATACCCGCTCCGGATCGCACGCCCCGGCCATAGCCTGTTTACAAAATTGTAAAGACCGGATTCGCCCCGCCATGTTAGCGTTTGCTCCAACCTGCCAATGAAACTTCTTTTGATCGAAGATGACACCGAGCTTGCGAATTCGCTGGTCGAGCGTTTTCACGAGCAGGACTATGTCACTGAGCACGTATCCAATGGAGACGAAGGGCTCGCCGAGGCTCTGCGGGGTGATTTCGGCGCAATCATCGTCGACCGCATGGTGCCTGGTTTGGATGGCTTGGCGCTGGTCAAGGCTCTGCGGCGCGAAAAATCCACGCCGGTGATCTTTTTGACGACCATGGGGGGAATCGATGACCGTGTGCAAGGTCTCGAGGCGGGTGGCGATGACTATCTTGTGAAGCCCTTCGCGTTTGCCGAATTGTTGGCGCGTGTTCGAGTGATGACTCGGCGCGTCGCAGAATCGTCCTCCAAATTGTCCGCAGGATCCATAGAGATGGACCTCGTGCATCGTACGGTCATACGAGAAGGACAGTTGATCAGCCTGTTGCCCCAGGAGTTTCGTTTGTTGGAATACATGATGCGAAACGTCAATCGGGTCGTCACACGTAAAATGCTGCTGGAGAAAGTCTGGGATATCCATTTTGATCCGCACACGAGTGTCGTTGAAAGTCACGTGAGTCGCTTGAGAGCAAGGCTCAACAGCGGTTTCGCGATCGATGCCATTCAAACCGTGCGCAGTATCGGATACCGATTGCTTGCGCCCAACTAGAATACTCAAATCGGACGTTTTCCGTTTCGCAGCGCTGTTTGCGTTTCTGTTCCTCGCATTCACCGGGATTTTACTGGCTACGGTGCTGTGGATCGTCCAAGGGACGCAGCGAGCTGCGCTGATGAGCGCGAACGATGCCGATATTGCCACGGTCGCGAACGGCTTTCTGGATGAGGGGGTCCCCGAGGCTGTCGAGGTCGTGAAGCAAAGGCTAGGGCCCCCGAATTTGGCCCGGCCATTGCACCAAGACGTCTATATGGCCATCGAAAATGAGCAGGGACAGCAGCTCGCCGGCAATCTGCCGCAGCTTCCCCGGACCCTAGGCATTTTTACGACCCGCGTTGGGCATTCCGTCATTCTCGGACGCGGAGCCGAAGTGACCAAAGGCGTCTACCTCTTTGTCGGCCGTGACACGGCGCAGTTGACCGCCACGCGGGAGCGAATTCTGCGCACTTTCTTTTGGGTGGTGCTTGGTGCGATTGCGATTGCGGTCGCCGGCGGCCTGGTCCTGGGAGTGCGTTTCATGCGACGGATCGATGCCATTGCCGCGACATGCAAGGGCATCATAGCCGGTAGGTTGGACGAGAGAATTCCGCTCATGGGTCGCGAGGACGAGTGGGACCGTCTCGCCGGGGCGATCAACGAAATGCTGAATCGAATTTCGGCGCTGTTGGACAACCTGCGGCAGGTATCGAGCGATGTAGCGCACGATCTTCGTACACCCTTGACGCGGATGCGAAACCGCCTCGAAGAAGCTCGCACCAAATCCTCGAGCATTTCGGAATATTCGGCGGCGGTCGACACTGCAATCGACGATACGGATCAGCTCCTCGCAATGTTCTCCGCCTTGTTGAGAATTTCACAGGTTGAGGCGGGTACGCGGCTCAGCTCGTTCTCTTGGGTGTCGTTGACGGACATCTTGGAGAATATTTACCAGATGTATCTGCCCGTTGCGGAGGATTACCAGCACTCGCTCATTTCAGATTGCCAAAAGGGCATCGACATTCGCGGCGACGCTGAACTGTTGACGCAAATGTTCAGCAATCTCGTCGAGAACGCCATTCGGCACACGCCGGAACACACTCGCATTCGGATCGTTCTCAAGTCCGAAGGCAAACTGGTTACGGCTTCGGTCATCGATGGTGGGCCGGGGATCGACCCGAGCGAGCATGAAAAAGTATTGAGGCGCTTCTACAGGGTTTCGAGCAGTCGTTCTGCCGCAGGCCACGGATTGGGCCTCGCGCTGGTTGCTGCGATCGCTCAACTCCATCACGCGAAGCTCGCACTTTCAAGCGCGAATCCTGGTCTGCGAGTCGATACCTCATTCCCAAACGGCCGGGACGAGTGAGCGTCGGCACAGCGAACCGCCACGCGGTTTTTTGGCGCGGTTCCCCTGGGCGGGCGCCTGCACGCGTTTCATTTGAAATTCCCGCCCCTCTTCCTGTAGCGCGTCTTTAACCGGTGGGCAGCAGAATGTAAACGTACCTGATCGGCAATGAAATGATCGATGGAGATCGAATATGAGCACATCCCGAATAATCGCTGTTTTTCTATCAATTCTACTGACGTTGGGCGAAGTGGCGTTTTTCGCAGCCTCCACGCCCCCTATAAATTAGCCGGGGCGATGATACGGAGGAGGGCCCCATGTCCACGATCCAAATGCGTATTACCAGTACAGCTGCGGTCATCCTCGGTATCTCGCTTGCGCTGTTCGCCGGCGGTCCCGCCAGGGCCGGCGATACGGTGCCGATCCGTCTTTATAATGACGGCTCTGACCCCATCGTGGTGACCGTCTATGACTTGAATGCCGAGTTTCCGAGGCCGGCCGTTACCAGTCAGAGAATCGACGGATTTGCATGGATCCCGCTGACTGTCCTGGCGGGTGCTGACGGTAGTGCGCACATCGTGTGGAGCGCGAGAAGCGGTGACGAGAGCTTCAAGCGGTGCGGGCAGCGAGAGATGGAGGAGCTCGGCGACGAGGAGACCGTGCATCTGTTTACGGATTCCGATTGCGCAAGGACAGCGCGCGATTGACGGAAAGAGGGCAGCGTTGCTGCCTGGGGGCATGTTCCCCTGTTCGACTCTAGGAATTCACGTTTAATATTGCGTTAAACGAAGTGTGTTCCTCTTGAGGCAGGCTAAAAAGAAGCATGCAGGGTTGTGCGAGGGAAAATGCGGCTATTGGTCATCGAAGACGAAGAACGAATCGTCGAGTTGCTGCGCTCAGCTTTCGAACGCGCAGGCTTTGTGGTCGATTCCGTCGGCAGCACCGTTGAGGCCGATCAAGCGCTGTCTTCAGTCGCCTACGATGCCGCGATTCTCGATCTGGGGTTACCCGATGGCGATGGCTTGCGGGTGCTCGCGAATATTCGTAGTTCGGGCAATCGAGTGCCGGTACTCATACTCACTGCGCGCGATACGGTTGAAGAGCGGGTGGGTGGTCTGGATTCAGGCGCCGATGATTACCTCGTGAAGCCATTCGCAGTGACTGAATTGATCTCCCGCATTAAGGCGCTGCTGCGAAGGCCGGGACATGCCCTAGGCATTACTTTGCAAGCCGGCAATCTGGCGTTTGACACGATTGGCAGGGATGTCCGGGTCGGTACCATCCCCTTCAGCGTGTCGCGGCACGAACTTGCCATTCTGGAACACTTGATGCGTCGCATGGGGCGGGTGGTACCCCGTTCGGTGTTGGAAGAGAAGCTCTACGGCATGGATGAACCCTTGGAGTCCAATGCCATACCGGTTCACATTCATCATTTGAGGCGCAAACTCGCAGAGGTGGGAGCCACTCCAGTGATCCATACCGTGCGCGGTATTGGATATCTTTTGGCCGAGAAACCGGTATGAGATTTCGGCTGCGCTCGCTGCAAGCGCAGCTCGCGCTGAGGCTTGCAGGCGTGTTTCTGGTGGCTACCGTGCTCGGCGTATGGGCCGTGATTTACGAGGGAACGCAAGCTGCGACGACCCTCGGGGATGATGAGCTGGAACGCCGTGCCGTTCAGATCGCCCAGTTCGTCACCCGGGCACCCGACGGGACCGCGCGACTTGAACTGTCCGACCGGTTAAAAAATCTTTACGGCTCTCCCGCGCGCACGCGCCTGCTGGCACTGCGCAAACTCGACGGTACTCCAATCGCCGCATCCGATACGGAGTTTGCGAAGGAGATCCAACTCTGGCCGGTTGAGAATTCGGGAAGGCACGCGTTTCAACTCGATGATTTTGGCGTAACCAGTCAAGACTACAACGGTCTTACCGCGCGGGTAGACAGCGCGGTGGGTCCGATACTGGTATCGGTCGCCGCGGTGTCCGACGCGGAGGCCTTGGCCAAGGGATTGACTAAGGCTTTCATGGTCGACGTTGCCTGGGCGATACCGTTGTTTGCGGCGGGTACGCTCGCAGTGGCGGTCTTAAGCGTGCGACGCGGTCTTAGACCTGTCCTCGCGGTGTCGGAGAAGGCTGCCGCTATTGGGCCCGGTACCACGGGTGTCCGCCTGCCGAACGATGGGCTTCCCACGGAACTCGTACCATTGGTTGCAGCCGTAAATGGCGCTCTCGATCGGCTGGAGACGGGCTTCGCCGTGCAGCGTCAATTCACGGCGAACGCCGCCCATGAGCTGCGAACGCCGCTCGCGATCCTGACCGCGGGTCTGGAGGAACTGCGATACTCTCCGGAAATTGCGAAACTACGGGATGATGCCGAGCGTATGAACCGGTTGGTCGGGCAGCTCCTGCGTGTCGCGCGCCTGGACAGTGTTTCAATCGATGTCACCGAGAAGGTCGATCTATGCGCTATCACGCGGGAAATAGTTGAATATTTAACCCCTTGGGCCGTAGCTCAATCCCGCTCACTCGGCTTCGATGCCCCTGAGGCACCGGTCCGGGTGTGCGGCAATCCCCACGCCATCGCCGATGCGGTGAGAAACCTCGTCGAGAACGCCGTGCACCACACCAGGCAGGGAACCGAAGTGAGCGTCACTGTGACCTCGGCGGCTGCCATCAGCGTTGCGGATCACGGGCCTGGTATCGAAGCATCTAACCGGCGGCATATTTTCGAACGATTCTGGCGTGGCCGCGGCGTGCGCGGTCCAGGCGCGGGACTTGGACTTGCGATCGTCGCGGAAATCGTCAAGGCGCACCGAGCAGAGATTCAGGTGGCAGATGCGCCGGATGGTGGCTCGATCTTTGTGATGCAGTTTCCGCTCTCCCCAGACAGCAGTTGAAGCGATATTGCAATGAAGCAGCACTCCACATCGGCGACGGCCCTGGGGCGATGCGGACTTCGAGGAGGGTCTTGCCCGTGTTACATCTGAAACGGCAGGACCGCGGTCTGAAATCGCCCGAATGCGGGGATCTGAGATTCTATATGGGAGATTCGGCGGTACGTTTTCCGCCGGACAGCAATGGAGGAGGCGCGATGCTGGATTCCTTGCCTTCATCGAGCAACAATACCGATATGCCTGAAGTTCTTCAGCCTCATGTCCTGGTGTTGGACGATGATCCGCAGATCCGGGAACTGCTGGAGGAATACCTCTCGCAGAACGGACTGCGCGTCAGCGTCGTCTCGAAGAGTGCGGACATGACCCGGATACTGGCCAACGAGGCGATCGATCTCGTTGTTCTTGACCTGCGCCTGGCAGGAGAGGACGGAATGACGATCGCCAAAACGCTCCGCGCCGACTCCGCCATACCGATTGTCATGTTGACCGGCGTGCGCGATGAGGCTGACCGCGTCATGGGGCTGGAGCTGGGAGCCGATGATTATCTGACCAAACCATTCAGTCCGCGTGAACTCTTGGCGCGCATTCGCACAGTACTGCGGCGCACGAAGGCGACCGTCTCGGCGCAAGCAAGACAAGCGGAAATTCGGGCCTATCGGTTCGGCGGGTTCGAACTCAACCTGCGAACTCGCCGCCTGAAAGCATCCGATGGACGTTTGATCAGCTTGAGCAATGGCGAATTCAACCTGCTGGCCGCCTTGTGCGCCGCTCCGCGACGGATTCTCACTCGGGACCAGCTGCTGGAAGCCAGTCGCGTGTACGACAACGAGGTCTATGATCGTTCCATCGACGTACAGATCTTGCGGCTGCGTCGCAAGGTGGAGAAAGATCCTAGCCAACCGCAGTGCATCCTCACCGAGAGAGGGGTAGGGTACAAGTTGGACGTGGGGGTCGAGATCCTCTACTGAGTTTGCGCAGAGCGCAAAATGCGTGCGAGTGTCTCCGACAGCTCGCGCCGGTGAAGCGGTTTTCGTATTAGCTCGGATACGCCAGCGGCCGCGGCGCGCTCGGCGAGGTGCGGGCCGCCGTAGCCGCTCATCAGAACCACGGGGATGTCAGAACGCGCGTGCCGTAGCTCGCGAGTGAGTTCCATGCCTTTGAGTCCGGGCATGTTCTCGTCCGTGAGCACTAGATCAAAGCGCTGCGGGTCGAGGCGAAATGCCTGCAGAGCGCTCGCGCTCGATTCAAATCCCACGGGCTCGTAACCAAACCCGGCGAGCACTTCCTCTGCAAGTGCCACGAGAGTCGGCTCGTCATCGACAATCATGACGGTTTGGCCGTTTCCATACGACAACTCAGTCGCGGGCTGGCCCGCGGACCGCGCCGCTTCGCCGGCAACCGGCAGCCAGATGCTGAATGCGGTACCTTCTGCGGTTCGCGTGGAAACGGCTATCGCACCGCCGAGGTCTTGAACGATACCGTCAACCAGCGACAAGCCCAGGCCCGTGCCTGCCCCGACTCCCTTAGTTGTAAAAAATGGATCGAAGACCCGGTCGAGCACGGCTCGCGGGATTCCGCTACCGCTGTCGCGTACCGTGAGGAGGACGTATTCGCCGGGAGAAAGGCTGCCTCGTGTCACCGGACGGGGCTCGGATACAAGCGTCCGTTCCAGGGTGACGCGCAAAGTGCCGCCGCTCGGCATGGCCTGTTCAGCGTTGGTGCAAAGATTCATCACAACCTGATGCAGATCTGTTGGATCCCCGATCACGGCGGCGGTGCCCGTTGTAAGCTGCTTCTCGAAGCGTATTTGCGCCGGCAGCGAGGGTTCCAGGAGATCGAGGGTCTCCTCAACCACTGCCTGAATGTTTGTCAGCACGCGTTCGCTCATGCCACTGCGGCTGAATCCAAGAATGCGGTCGACGAGGAGCTTGGCGCGCTCGGCTCCGTGCATGACGTTGTCGACGTAGCGCCTCAAGGCACCACCTTCCGGCGAGTTCTGCTGCGCGAGCTCACCATACCCCAGTATCGAACCCAGAATATTGTTGAAATCGTGTGCGATGCCGCCTGCCAACGAACCCAGCGCTTCCAACCTCTGGGATTGAGCCTGCCGCTCGTTGCTCTCGCGAAGCGCTCGCTCGCCGGCTTCGATCCGGTTGAGCTGGCGTACGAGTGCAATTACGGTCAGCGCTCCCAGAAGAGTCAACCCGATCGTTCGCAAAATGGCTCGACCCGCCTCGTCGCGCCACGAACTCAACGCCGCAGTTTCTTGGCGTGTAACCGTGAGCACGAGCGGCGTGTCTCTCACAGGGGCGATGGCAGCGAACTCGCGGTTACCGTCTATTGGACTCGTGAGCCTCAAGGGCGACGCTTCTACAGGGGCGATGATCTGAAGAAATTTCTTCCCCACGAGTTGCGGGGTCGTCGGGTTGCGGACGAGCAAGGTGCCATCGCTGCGCAAGAGTTGAATGGCGTTGCCGGGGCCGAGTTGGACTGCTCCGTAGAGGTCTTTCAAATCCTGAAGGTCGACAGTCGCCGTCACCACGCCAAGAAACTTCCTCTGATCGTCCTCGATTCGCCGCGCCAGCAGGACCACATTTCTCGTTCCATCATGACTTAGGGGTTCCGTTATAAAGAGCCCGAAGCGCCCGGCGGAAGCTTTGTCGCTCAGCGCAACGAAGTGCGAGCGGTTGGAGATGTCGAGATCAGGCGAGACACGCCCATCTGATCGATAGCGCTGCAAACCGTTCGCGTCCGCGATGGTGAGTTTGCGAACCTGTCGCACTCCTGCAGCCCGATCGGCAAGAACAGCATCGACACGATCCTTCGCCTCGTGGCGTCCGTCGGTCGCATACCATCGCGCTGTGTCTTTCAAGAGCAAGTCGAATGCCTCCGACGTCCATGCGGTTTGCTCGGATAGGGCTCGTGCGAGATTCCCCAGTTCGCGATCGGTCGCCTCGACTGATTGGCGATACGCGCGCCACAGCCCGATGGATGATGAGCCTGCAAAACCAACTAGCACGAGTATTCCCAATGCGACAACCCGGCGCCGAACCGAGGTGTACCGGACTGAAGCATCGTGTGACGAAGCGATGGTGGTCGGCTGCTGCATACGGCCTTCGATCATAACTCCGCTAAGCGCGCCTTCGCGCGAGCGCCGTCGTTACAGCTGAAATGATGGGAATTCGGCAGGAAATAGCCTCTAAGTCTGTACCGGCGATCCTAGACACCATGACCTCCATTGCAATTTACGAGCCAGATGACTTCATGAAAAGCTTACTCGTCGAGTGGCTGAGCGAAGCGGGCTACTATGTGCATGAATCGGGAGTCCCGGAACAGAACCCAGCCGTGAATCTCGTCATCGTCAGCATTCAGATGCCGAAGCACGGGGGTGTCGGCGTGATACAGGCGATGCGCGAGAGATTTCCAGGAACTCCCCTCATAGCGCTATCGAGTCAGTTCCGTTCCGGGTTGTCGTCCAACGGCGCCGCCGCGCAGGCACTCGGCGTAACGCGGGTGCTGGCGAAGCCGTTGACTCGCAATGAGCTGTTGGCGGCGGTCGATAATGTCATTGGTTCCCCGGGGCGCGAACACTGAGATTTGGTCTGGCACACCAGTCAATTTGACAGAATATCTGGAGAACGCATCCCGCCGAATTCGAACCGACAACGTTGCGGTCGCTGAAAATAAGAGACCAGCTGGATCGGGGCCAACAGTTGTTGTAATTGTTCGGGTGTCTGGCGTGGCTTGCGCTGGTGGGCAAGGAGTTGCGGCGGTCCTGCAGGCCGCCGCAACCTCGATACCGATAGGACAAATGACGGGGTACTAGGTACTTTTGAGGTTGCTCCGTGCCTGTGCGATCGCCGCCTCGACTTGAGGTTGCGCGGCCTTTACGGCTTTGGTGACACATGTGCTGTCATCGTCATCCACAAGCGGCGCATCCGCAGCGCACACCTTGCGTGCCGCGTCGAGCACGCTGTAATTGAGCATCAGCACGCCGTATTCCGTCGTAAGCGCCGCTGGATCGACCTCAATGCGTGCCTTGCTCGTCACCTCCTCGATGGGCGTGCCCGCATCATCCCGGCCGACGATATTCTCGGTTGGTGCCGATATCGTGATCGGGTCGAGCTGGACCGGGTTGAACGAGTCGGGATCAGCGGCATGTGCACGCGCGCTTACTAGGGCGATGGCCGCGAGGGCGAGGGCGACAGGCAGGCTGCGGCCCAGGGTGTTCATTCGAATCGAAGTCAAATTTGTCATGATGCAATCTCCTTCAAGGTTGGGGTCGGCACACTTGCCGTTCGCTACGTTGGAGATTTTGCGCGAGCCTTCGAACGGTTTGATTTCGAATCAGTAGGGGCGCATTTCAGTTGTGACGGTCGGCCTTTCCGACGGCGCGCGCCGATTTCTTCCCAAATCTTCGTCGGTTGCAGCGATTGTGACGATTCGCGCAGCAATACAGGCGTGCTCGAGGAGACACTGCGCGTAATATCAAGAGGTTCGAATGATCCTTGGATCCCCGCACGCGTGTCGACCCGCCGTGAAATACCAAACTGCGACTCGGTTCGCGGTCGGGGTGCGCGCTTTTGCCAACGCCATCACATTCTGGAGCCTGATCACATTCGCGGCCGCCAGCAGGTGTTTTGCCGGCGAATTATCGATCAGCGTTCTGGACGTCGCAGGTCATCCGGTGAGCGATGTGGTCGTGACCGCGGCTTCCATGGATGTGCCCGCAGCCCCCGCAAAAGCGCCCGCGGTGATGGACCAGCACCAATTGGCCTTCGTGCCCGGCATCCTTGTCGTTGCCGTCGGATCAAGTGTCGAATTCCCGAACACCGACTCGGTGAGCCATCAGGTTTACTCGTTCTCACCGGCCAAGAAATTCCAACTGTCGCTGTATAAAGGGACCCGTCATCCACCGGTGACTTTCGAGAGTGAAGGCCTGGTCGTGCTTGGGTGCAATATTCACGACCAGATGGTCGGTTACATCTATGTCACGAGTGCTCCCTTGTTTGGGAAAACGGATGCCAGCGGTACCTTGCGCTTTCAGAATCTTCGAGCGGCCGCCTACCGAGTGACTATTTGGAGCCCGCTCGTCGCGGATCAGCCATCGACGCTGGTGCGAACTGCCCGCGTCGATGTGCCGGAGGCGACAACCGAGCGATTTCAATTGACTCGGCCGCTGCGCACACATCCGCAGCCGGGCCCGCGGCGTGTGGATTGGGAGTATTGATGAGATTGCAGTGCCGCATCGCATGCTTGCTTGCGATCGTTTGCACGCAAGTTTCATTTGCCGACGATCGGTTGGACGTCATTGGCGCGCTCGATGTGCGGTGGATTCATGCCAGCGGTGGATTGTCCTACCTGAATGGCGGACTGGGCATATTGCGCTTTGATCCGGAGCATGAGGATTTCCGGCTAGGTCGCGCGTTTCTCGCGCCGCGCTTGCGTCTCACTGACACGCTGACATTGCACGCAGTCATTGACGCCTACGGCGATCATGATCGCAACCCCATCGATCTAAGCGAATTCTGGCTGGACCTGCGCCCCTTTCCGACGAGTGCGATCCGCTGGCATGCTCGCTTGGGCGCGTTTCATATGCCGCTGTCGCTCGAAAATCGCGGCGCGGGCTGGAGCGATGTCTACACAATCACTCCCTCGGCGCTAAATACTTGGACGGGTGAAGAATTTCGGACCATAGGCGCGGACTTGGAAGCGCGTTGGCTTGGAGCGAGTCGGGGATATCTGGGCGACTTTGCCGTCATCGGCGCCATCTATGCGTGGAACGATCCTGCCGGAGCGTTAATTGCCGACCGCGGGTTTGCACTCGCCGATCGACCGTCGACACTATTTGGTGGGCTCGGGCGACCGCCAACCACGTTTTATCATGAGATCGACCGTAAACCCGGCTACTACGGCGGCGTCACTTGGCGCCATCACGACAGGCTTGAGATACGCGCGCTGCGCTATGACAATCGAGCCGATCCCGGCGCTTCGACGACGGCGGGAGGGGGTGCTTGGAGAACCCGATTTTCGAGCTTTGGCGCTCGACTCGAGCCCTCGCCTCATTGGACATTTATCGCCCAATACTTGAGCGGCGACACCGCGGTTGGATCGAGCTTCCCTGGCCCTGGCCAATTTCTCATGAACTATCACGTCGCCTTTGCGCTAGCGAGTTATGAATGGCGCCAAGAAAGACTGACAGTGCGCCGCGATGTGTTTGGAACCCACCAAACCAGCGGATTTTATGGACTGCCCAGCAACCAAACGGGAAACGCATGGACGGCAGCTTGGACCCACGAACTGGGCGAGCGTTGGCAACTCGCCGGTGAATGGATCCGCGTCTGGAGCCAGTTTCCGCCGCGTGCCGCACTTGGGGTAGCCCCAGCGCTTCTTGAGTCTCAGGTACAGCTTGCGGTGCGGTATCGCTTTCGTTTTAGCACGTAGCGCATCGTCACTTGGCCGAATCCGTTGCTCCTTCCGGAGCACCGCGCTTCAACACATCCGGGAGCGCCTTGCTGCTCTCGGTAAACGACAGAGACACCGAGTTCAGGCAATGCCGCTCGCCGGTGGGCCGCGGGCCATCAGGAAAGATATGGCCCAGATGGCTGCCGCATCGCGCGCAAACTTCCTCTACGCGGATCATTCCGTAACTCGTGTCGCGGGTGCGTTTGATGTGCGACTCATCGTAAGGCTGGAAGAAGCTCGGCCAGCCCGTGCCTGAGTCAAACTTGGCGCTGGAACGAAATAAGGGCAGTCCGCAAAACCGGCACGTATAGACCCCTTCCTTTTTGTTGTCGAGAAACACACCGCAGAAAGCCGCTTCGGTCCCATGTTGCAGCAGCACTCGACGCTCATCGGCATCAAGCCCGGCGGTAATGTCCCGCCGTTGATCCTCGGTGGGCGGGTTTAAATCAAAAGCCGTCATGCGCGTCCTCCTTCATCGATAAGGGACGCATTGTAATACGGGATCGGCGCATTCATTCGCAACCGCCGGATCATGGGGGCATCCTCGGCAATTTCTTGGCGTCGTTGGGCGGCTTGTACTGCGCCGCATTGAGCTGCATGGCTAGAAAGGCGTAGTAACCCAGTATACCGGTCATGTCGACCACGCCCTGGGCGCCGAACCGAGCCTTGGCGCGCTCAAACGTCAAGTTCGAGACTTGCTTATTTTTCAATAGCTCCATCGAGTAGTCATAGACGATCTCCTCATCGGCACTCAGAGACGGGCGCCGGCCCTCGGCGATCGCATCGGCGATCTCCGGCTTGATGCCGGCCTTGAGGGCGATGGGGTAATGCACCGACCACTCGTAGTCTTGGCTCCATTCGCGCGCGATCAGCAATATTGCCAGCTCGCTCAGCGTGTTGCCGATGGCCGATTTATAGCGCAGGTAATCGCCCATCGCGCGTGCCTGCGACATCACTTGAGGGCTATGCATCAACGGTTCAAAGGGACCGAATACGGCAACCTTGCGTGCCGCCTCGAAATCGGCGGCGGCCTGTTTTTGTTCGGCGGTGTACTGCGCAGGCGGGATGGTCGGCAGCCTGTCCTGTGCTTGAGCGGCATAGGGGCCCAGGGCCAGTAGTCCCGTCAAACCCAAGCCGGGTAAATCCATGTGCGTCTCCTAGGTGGTGCTGTCGGCCAATTATCAGCCCTCGAGAGGGTGATTAGAAATCCTTGAGCAAAGCCTGAAGAAGCCTTCAGGACTTATGACGCCTGCAAATCGTACACCTGCACCCAAGCCAGGGAGACCGAACCTTGGTGACCGGCCAAAAATCTTATCTATTAGGAGATCGAACATGAACAACGTTACCCAAAGCACTCTGCGTGCAACCAGCTTCTTTCTGTGCGGTGCCATAGCCCTCTACGGGTTGCAAGCGACTGCCGGTGCCCCTGCTAGCAACCTTCCCCAGCAACGGGTAGGTTTTGCGGACCTTGATATTTCCACGGCGGCGGGAGCCAAGGTTCTCTATAGCCGCATCGCGGTGGCGGCGCGCCAGGTTTGTGCCGACTATGGACTCAAGGACCTGGCGACCATGGCGCGGGTTAACGAGTGCGTCGATCTTGCGATCGATAACGCCGTGAAGAAGGTAAATGCGCCGGCTTTGAGCGCATTGCGGCCACGCAGCGCGATTCACCTTGCCAAGCAGTGAGTCACATCGGCGGGCGACCGGTCAACGGTCGCTCCGCCGATACCTCTTTTTCCCCGCTATTTTTGCTCCGCGTAAACCTTTACCAAGCGGTATAAAAACTCCCGGCCCTCGAGCAGTGATTTCACCCCGACGTATTCATTCAGCCCGTGGATATTGCCGAGGTCGGGACCAATGAATACCGGTTCCACACCGAAGGTGGGGATACCGACGGCGTTGGTGAACTCGCCATCGGTCGCCCCGGCCTGCAGGATGGGCAATACCGGCACGCCCGGCCAGAACTGCGCAGTGAGTTTCTCGATGGGCAGCATCACCTTCGGTGTTAGCGGCGGCGGTGAGGAGGTGGGGCCCCGGGTCTCGGGTGCGCTGATTTTGACCGCGGGATCTGCCGCCAGATCTTCGAGCTTGGTGCGGACTGTCTCGACGCTGACGCCGGGGAAGATACGGCAGTTAATATTTGCACGCGCGCGCTGCGGCAGTGCGTTCGTGGCATGCCCGGCCTCCAATGTGGTCGCGACGCAAGTCGTGCGTAGCGTTGCATTCCAGCTCGGATCCTTCGCAGAAACGAGAGCGAGCGCTTGCGCGTCGCCGGGGTTTTTCAAAAAGTCATTCATGGCATTCGCGGTTGCGGTATCACCCTTCGCCGTTAGGATTTTCGCCATGCCGGTGAAGTAGGCCCGATTTCCGTCGGTGAACTGCGCCGGAAACTCGTACGCGCTGATGCGTGTCAGCGCCGCGGCCAGATGATAAATCGCATTGTCCTTTATCGGACGCGAGCTGTGCCCGCCCTTGTTGGTGACTTCGAGCCGGTAATTCTGCGGAAATTTCTCACCTGCCTCCACATCCAGCGCAACGCGGTTCCCGCTCGCATCGAGTTCGCCGGCGCCGCCTTCGTTCAGCGCGAATTCGGCGTCAATCAGATCGCGGCGGTTGCGGGTCAGCCAGTCCGCCCCATTGAACGCGCCTGCCGTCTCTTCACCGCACGTGAGCGCCATCTTGATCGTGCGCTGCGGCTTGAAATTCTCGGTCCGGTAGCGAATCAGCGTATCGACCCAAATTGCCGCCTCGGCTTTATCATCGCTCGCGCCGCGCGCATAAAAGGAGCCATTTTCTTCAACCAAGGTGAACGGATCGCGCGTCCAGTCTTCGCGCTTGGCTTCGACCACATCGATGTGCGCGAGAAGCAGGATCGCTTTCAGTTTCGGATCCCGCCCGGGGTAGAGGGCCACCAAGCCACCTTCCTTGGGATGATCGGGTGCCGCGAAGGGGTGCAAGTCGCCGTCGGGAAAACCGGCTGACTTCAAGCGCGCCGCCACGCGCTCCGCGGCGAGCGTGCAGCTGCCCGCCGACAGCGTCGTGTTCGTCTCCACCAGTTCCTTATATAACTCGCGAAATCGCCGCTCACCCGCCGGCGTGTCTTGGGGCGGCGCAGCGAGGGCCGAGAGGGATACGATGACGCTCAAGGCGCCGAAAACACATTTCATGAAGAAGCTCCGTAAGGTTGAAGCGCCGATTATCAACTTGCGCTTATCCCCTCAGCAACTAAATGATCGAGCTGCGAGGAGATCAACAATAAATCGGCGGCGGTGCGAAGACCCTCTTTATCCTCATCATCGAATCGCGCCAATTTCGGACTGTCGACATCCAAGACCCCGAGCAGGCGACCGCGCTGGATCAACGGCACGACGATCTCGGAACGCGAGTCCGCATCGCAGGCAATGTGTCCTGGAAAATCGTGCACATCCGGCACCACCAGAATTTCCCTGCGCTCGGCAGCGCTTCCACAAACGCCTCGGCCCAGCTCGATCCGGACGCAAGCTACCTTGCCTTGAAAGGGTCCCAACACGAGGTCTGAGCCTTGCAGAAAATAAAATCCCACCCAATTCACATCAGTGAGCATGTGATACAAGAGCGCACACATATTCGCGGCATTGGCAAGGCCATTGTTTTCCCCTGCAAACAGCCCCGCCAATTGCAGGTTCAGTTCCTGATAGGCTGCGGACTTGGGCAGAGTCGGATCGGAGCTTACGACGTGCATGGCGAACTCCTAAACCTCGAGCCGGTAAAGATTTTGAGCCGTGCCGCTGAACAAGGCGCGCTTCTCATCGGCTGAGCAGTGCTTTGTCAATTCCTTGAAGGCGTTCCATAGCACGGGATACGTACAGCTGCCCATATCGACTGGAAAGTTGCTCTCGAACATGCACCGAGTGACGCCGAAAAGTTCGATGCAAGTTTCGATATAGGGTCTCCATTCGCCGGCCAGCTGCACCGAGGAGGCGGGGGGAGACTGTAAAAAAGACGGGAAATTGCAGAAGGCCATCGCTAGGCCTCCTAGCTTTACCGAAACGTTGGGAAGTGCCGCGAGCCGACGTATGTTATCCCGCCAACTCGGAAACCGCTCTTCGCGTTTACCCTGATAGCAGGCAATTCCCAACGGAGTCCCCACGTGATCGAGAATGACTTGGGTGTTGGGAAAGGCTCGCGCAAGCTCGATCAAATCGGGAAGCTGCGGCTCCAGCAGCCAGGCATCGAAGGACAAGCCGTATTTGCCGAGCTGCGCAAAACCCTCCCGGAAAGCCTTGGCCGTAAACAAGCCGGCCCCGCTTCGGACCAGGGGTCCCAAGACGTTGGAGTCCTGATCGTATGAAGCGCTATGGCGAATCCCGCGGAAACGATCGCCGCCCGCCTTGAGATGCGCTTCCAGCACATCGCTCACGGGTGCGCCCGCGGTGAGATCGACATGTCCCACGATTCCGGCGCAGGCGCGTACCGGCCCGTAGATGCCGCTGGCACACATCGCGGCGATGCCGTTGACGAATTCAGTCTCCCCGACGGGCTTGAACGCATCCGGACCGTGCAGGCGCTGCATGGCTCCGCATTGCACGAATACCGTGGCTCGGATGTTATGGCCGGTATTGAGGTCGGCCAATAATTCGGGCAAAAGATACCTCGGCACGCGCCGGATGACGGTTTCGAATCCATGCGGGGGGCCGGGTCTGTTGGCGAAGAGCGCAGCCGGCCAATCCCACAAGTGGTGATGGGGATCGATGATAGGCAGATCCGGTTCTAAGATGGATTCTGGAAATTCGCCGCTTGTCATTCGTTTTGCCTGAGGCTGATTGCATTTTGCACGATTTTTTTTGCTTTGACTGCGATGCATGGTGAACTTCCCGCGCATTCGCCAGCGAAGTCCTACACGGTGTGCAGTCCGAATGCGATAGCTTTCGCCTAATCAGTGGCTTACGGTAGAGTAATTGCCGGGCCACACGGACCCTGGCGTTTTGCGCGGCGCCTTGATCAGCGTGGCGACACTGAGGTGAATATGCTGCATCAAGAGAGCCGGCATCCGTGCTGACCGATCAAGACATTTATCTGTTCCGCGAAGGAACCCATGCGCGACTTTTCGACCAGCTGGGCTCACGCTTAAGCCACGATGGCAAGGGCGCGCACTTTGCGGTCTGGGCGCCCAATGCCGCCGATATCTCAGTCATCGGGGACTGGAATGGCTGGAACTCGGGCGCCGATCGGCTGGCGCCGCGGTCTGACGGTTCCGGCATTTGGGAGGGTGAGGCACCGGGCGCACAGCGCGGACAGGCGTACAAGTACCGGATAAATTCGCGCATCGGCGGCTACTCGGTCGAGAAGGCTGATCCGTTCAGTGTGTGTTGCGAGCGGCCTCCAGCCACCGCTTCGCGCCTATGGACGCTGGATTACACTTGGCAGGACAGTGTGTGGATGGCAACGCGCGCATCGCGCAATGGCCTCGACGCACCCATGTCCATCTACGAAGTGCATCTCGGATCATGGCGGCGAAAGGACGGCCAGTTTCTCAGCTATCGGGAATTGGCGCATGCCCTGGGCGACTACCTCAAGGAGCTGGGCTTCACGCACGTCGAGCTCATGCCCATCACGGAGCATCCTTTTTATGGCTCCTGGGGGTATCAAACCACCGGCTACTTTGCGCCCACTTCGCGCTACGGTACGCCTCAGGACTTGATGTATTTCGTCGATCATTTGCACGAGCTTGGCATCGGCGTGATTCTCGACTGGGTGCCATCGCATTTTCCCGCGGACGAGCATGGGTTGTCCTACTTCGACGGCACGCATCTGTACGAACACACAGACCCGCGCCAAGGATTTCATCCTGAATGGAATTCGGCGATTTTCAATTTTGGGCGCAACGAGGTGCGCAGCTTTCTCGTATCGTCGGCCATGTTCTGGTTCGAGAAATATCACATCGACGGGATACGCGTGGACGCGGTGGCATCCATGCTGTACTTGGACTACGCGCGCAAGCAGGGCGAATGGATTCCCAATCGATTCGGAGGCCGCGAAAATCTAGAAGCCATCGATTTCCTGCGGATTCTCAATCAATCGGTGTACCGGGATTATCCGGGAGTGGCCATGATCGCGGAGGAGTCGACCGCCTGGCCCATGGTGTCGAGGCCCACGGATATGGGCGGCCTCGGGTTCGGATTGAAATGGAACATGGGATGGATGCACGACACGCTCTCGTACATGAAGCAGGATCCGATCAACCGCAAGTATCATCACGGCGAGCTGACCTTCTCGCTGATCTATGCCTTCAACGAAAATTTCGTGCTGCCCCTCTCGCACGATGAAGTGGTTTACGGGAAAGGCTCGCTGATCGGCAAGATGCCGGGCGATGACTGGCAGATGTTCGCGAATCTGCGAGCGCTTTACGGTTACATGTGGGCGCACCCCGGTAAGAAATTGCTTTTCATGGGCGGCGAATTTGCGCAGCGGCGCGAATGGACTCACGAGGGCGAACTGGAATGGTGGGTATCGGGCCTGCCTGGGCATGCGGGCGTCAAGCGTCTCATAACAGATTTGAATTGCGTCTATCGGCGCGAGCCGGCACTTCACCAAGTGGATTTCTCGCCCGAGGGCTTTGACTGGGTGGATGTCGGCAATGCCGAGATGAGCGTCATCGCATTTTTGCGAAAGCCGGCCGGAGAGGGCGCGCCATTGCTGGTAGTGTGCAACTTTACCCCTGTACCGCGCGCCAACTTTCTGCTCGGCGTGCCGTTGCGGGGTGTTTGGAGCGAGATAATCAACACCGACGCTGCCGACTACGGCGGCTCCGGGTGGGGAAATTTGGGCAGCGTCGAATCGGTACCGGTGGGGTCGCACGGGCGCGTTGATTCCGTGAATCTCAATCTTCCGCCCCTGTCGACCATCGTGCTGCGCTGGGAAGCTCATGGCTAGCGCCAAGCGCAAGGCTGCGGTTAAACGTGCGCCGCCACCCCAGCCCGCCGCCCCGGACGGCACCGCAACGATCGCCGAAGGCCGCGTGCGCGCGGTCATCGATGCGGTCCAGCCTCGGGTGGATGGCGGGCGCTTTGCGGCAAAGCGCATTGCCGGTGAGGCGGTTGCCGTTGAAGCGCATTGTTTTGCGGACGGACACGACAAGCTTCGCGTGGTATTGCGTTGGAATGTCCTAGGGACCGATGCGGACTACGAGACCGATATGGAGGCGCTTCCCAACGATGTGTGGTGCGCCAAATTCACGCCGCCGCTACCCGGGCGATATCGCTTCACGGTGATCGCGTGGGTGGATCACTTCGAGTCGTGGCGACGAGAGTTTGAAAGACGCGAGGATAGGAGCGATATCCTCATGGCGCTGCAAGCGGGGGCCGCATTGATCGATGAGGCCGCGGTGCGAGCCGCGGGCGGCGATGCGCCCGTTCTCAAGGACTGGTCCTCGCAGCTAATTGAAATTAGCAAGGATTCAACGGCCGACGTGACCGTGCAGAAAGCTTTGGCGCTCGATCCGGCGCGCGCCGCCATTGTGGCGCGGTATTCGGATCGAAGCTTCGCCGCTAGCATGGCACTGGAACTCATCGTCGATCGCAAACGCGCCGCATTCAGCAGCTGGTACGAGCTATTTCCCCGGTCGGCCGCCTTGACGCCGGCCGTGCACGGCACATTCAAGGACGTCGAGAAACACTTGCCCTATGTGGCGCAGATGGGGTTCGATGTTCTGTATCTTCCGCCCGTCCACCCCATCGGCCGCATCAACCGCAAGGGCGCGAATAACAGCCTGACCTCCAAACCTGACGATGTCGGAAGTCCATGGGCTATCGGATCGGCGGAAGGAGGGCACAAAGACATCCTTCCGCAGCTCGGCACTTTCGAGGACTTCGACGCGCTATTGAAGGCTGCGCGCGCCCTTGACATCGAAATCGCCTTGGACATTGCGTTTCAGTGCTCTCCGGACCACCCGTATGTGAGGGAGCATCCGCAATGGTTCAAACACCGTCCCGACGGGTCGATTCAGTACGCCGAGAATCCCCCCAAGAAGTACCAGGACATCTATCCCTTCGATTTCGAAACCAGCGACTGGCGAGCTCTGTGGAGCGAACTCAAGAGCGTCGTGGATTTTTGGATAGCGCGCGGCGTGAGAATATTTCGCGTCGACAACCCGCATACCAAGGCCTTCGGCTTCTGGGAATGGCTGATCGATGCTACCAAGCAAGAGCATCCGGATATCATTTACCTGGCCGAAGCCTTTACCCGGCCCAAGGTGATGCACCGGCTGGCGAAGCTCGGTTTCTCTCAGTCCTATACTTACTTCACGTGGCGCAATACCAAGCATGAACTGACTGAGTATTTCAGCGAACTGAATTCGGACCCAGGCCGCCAATATTTTCGTCCCAACGTGTGGCCCAATACGCCCGATATCCTGCCCGAGCCTTTGCAATCCGGATTGCGCCCCACGTACGCCTCGAGGCTGATTCTCGCTGCGACGCTGTCAAGCAGCTACGGCATTTATGGCCCGGTCTACGAGCTGATGGAAAGTGCACCGCGCGAAGCGGGCAGCGAAGAGTATCGCGACTCGGAGAAGTACCAATTGCGGCACTGGATGTTGCAGCGGCCGGACAGCCTCGCGCCGTTAATTGCGCGCGTGAACCGCATTCGGCGGGACAACGCCGCTTTGCAGTCCGCTTTCGGTGTGCGTTTTTGCAGAATCGAGAATGATCAGTTGATCGCGTATCTTAAGGTCGATGCCGCCTCGGGCAATGCCGTGCTCACGGTCGTCAACCTCGACCCCTACCAGGCTCAATCGGGGTGGGTCGAACTCGACCTCGATGCTCTGCAGCTCGATGCGGCGCAGCCGTTTCAAGTGCACGATTTGCTGAGCGATCAGCGCTACATATGGCGCGGCCGCTACAACTATGTGTTGCTGGAGCCGCACCGCGCGCCCGCCCACATCTTCAGGGTACGCCGGCGCGTGCGCAGCGAGCAGGATTTCGACTACTACCTATGAAACCGAGTTAGATGAACGACGTGCAAGTGACAGCGCTCGATACCGTCCCCGTCACCGGCATCAACGCCGACGACGCGCTCTGGTACAAAGATGCCGTCATCTATCAAGTGAACGTCAAATCGTTTTTTGATTCCAATGACGATGGCATCGGCGATTTCAAGGGTCTTACTTCCAAGCTCGAGTACATCCGCGACTTAGGCGTCAATACCATATGGTTGATGCCGTTTTATCCCTCGCCGCTCAAAGATGACGGCTACGATATTGCCGACTATCAAAACGTGCATCCGCAATTCGGCACCCTCGACGATTTTCGCACCATGCTGCGCGAGGCGCACCGCTTGGGCCTCAAGGTCGTGACGGAACTGATCATTAATCACACCTCCGATCAGCATCCGTGGTTTCAGGCCGCGCGCCATGCGCCGCCCGGTTCCGCGTTGCGCGATTATTACGTGTGGAGCGATACGGACCAGAAATACGCCGGTACCCGGATTATATTCACCGACACGGAGACTTCCAACTGGACCTGGGATCCGGTAGCCAAGGCTTATTACTGGCATCGATTTTTCAGCCATCAGCCGGATCTGAATTTCGACAACCCGCAGGTGATGAAGGCGGTGCTGCAGATCATGCGCTTCTGGCTCGACATGGGGGTGGATGGATTTCGCCTCGATGCCATCCCCTACTTGGTTGAACGCGAAGGCACCAATAACGAAAACCTGCGCGAGACCCATGCCGTCATCAAGGAGCTGCGCGCCGCCATCGATGCCTCCTATCAAAACCGGTTTCTGCTGGCGGAAGCCAATCAATGGCCGGAGGATGTACGCGAGTATTTCGGTGATGGCGACGAATGCCACATGGCTTATCATTTCCCGTTGATGCCTCGTATATATATGGCGATCGCGCAGGAGGACCGCTATCCAATCATCGAGATCATGCAGCAAACTCCGGATATACCGGAAATCTGTCAATGGGCGATCTTCCTTCGCAACCACGACGAACTGACGCTGGAAATGGTGACGAGCAAAGAACGCGACTACATGTACACGACATATGCCTCTGATTTGCAAGCGCGCATCAATCTGGGTATTCGTCGGCGTCTCGCCCCTTTGATGGAGAATGATCTGGACCGCATCAAGCTGATGAATAGCTTGCTCCTGTCCATGCCCGGGTCCCCGATTCTTTATTACGGCGATGAGATCGGCATGGGCGATAATTTCTTCATCGGCGACCGCAACGGAGTCCGCACGCCGATGCAATGGAGTCCGGACCGCAATGCCGGGTTCTCGCGCGCGGATCCGCAGCGCCTGTACCTGCCGCCCATCATGGATGCGGTGTATGGTTACCAATCGACCAATGTGGAAGCGCAATCGCGCGATCCCAGCTCGCTCTTGAGCTGGACCAAGCGCATGCTCGCGGTTCGCAAGACGAGTCAAGCGTTCGGGCGGGGCGCACGCCGTTTCTTAAAGCCCGGCAATCGCAAGATATTGGCGTATTTGCGCGAAGTGGGCGAAGACACTATTTTGTGCGTCGCTAACCTGTCGCGCTCGGCGCAGCCGGTCGAGTTGAATCTCGCGGCGTTCAAGGGCCGAGTGCCTGTGGAGATGCTCGGGCGCACCGCCTTTCCGCCCATCGGCGAATTACCCTACTTGCTGACCATATCGGCTTACGGTTTCTACTGGTTCAGGCTGGCAACCGATGCCGCCGGCCCCGCCTGGCACGAGCAAATCGTATCTGTCGAAGAACGCCCCGTTTTGGTGTTGTTCGACGGCTGGAGCAGCCTATTTCGCGATCGCGTGGTGCCGTGGCGCATTGGAATAGCGGAAAAAACCCGCACGCAATTCGAAACCGACACGCTGCCGCGCTATATCGAGTCACAGCGTTGGTACGCGGCGAAGGGCAAGACAATCGATCGGGCTCGCATCACGGAGAGCGTTCTTTGGCAGGAAGGCAAGCTCGCTTGGCTCGTGGCGTTGGTCGAACTTGATGGATCGGAAGAGCGTGCCAGCTACTTCATGCCGCTCGCCTTGGCCTGGGAAGAACGCGACGAGGAACGCGTGCGCAATCTCTCGACCTCTGCCGTGGCCAAGGTGCGCCAGCAGGCCGAAGTCGGAGTGATGGGAGATGCATTTGCCGATGAGATTTTCTGCCGCACGGTCGTCGCGGCCATGGCCACCGGACGAGAAATACCCATGTCGCAAGGCAAGCTGCAGTTCAGGCCGACCGCCGCATTCTCGCAAATCGCCGGCGCGGATTTTGCGTCGCTGCCCGTTGAACGGCCGCGCGGTTCGAGCTCGAATACCGTGGTCAACATGCCGGAGCGGTTGATGCTCAAGGGCTACCGCCGATTGCGCGTCGGAATGAACCCCGAACTCGAAATGGGCCTCTATCTTACCGAAGTGGTGCACTATGCGAATTGTGCGCCCTTGGCGGGAGTGCTCGAATACATTGCAAACGACGGCCAGAATCGATTACTGGCGATGCTGCAGGCCTACGTGCCCAATCAAGGAGATGGTTGGACCTATTCTCTGGAGTACGTGCGGCGTCACTTGGAGCAATATCGAACCACGCCCGCGACGGACGCGCTCCCGGCCAATGCCCACGAAGCCTATTTGACGATGATGCGCGTGTTGGCGGTACGAACTGCCGAGTTGCATCGGGCGTTGGCACGCCCCACGAATGATGCGGCATTTTCGCCGCTGGCGATCACCATCACCGATATAGACGGGTATCGTCAGCGCGCCTTGGATGAGGCACGCAAGGCGCTGGATCTTTTGGCCTCCAGCATGGAATCGATTCCGGCGGCTGACCGCGAGCGTGCCAACGCCGTGCTTGCGCAGCGCGACCAAATCATCGCGCGCATCGAAGCCTGCGCAAAAGTGGTGCCCCAGGGCATGAAGATACGCATTCATGGCGACTACCATCTCGGCCAGGTATTGGTGACGCGCAACGATTTCATCATCATCGATTTCGAAGGGGAGCCAGGACACAGCTTGGAGCAGCGCCGCGCCAAGCAATCGCCGTTGCGCGATGTGGCCGGAATGATGCGATCGTTCGCCTACGTGCAACAGAGCGCCTTGAGAAGTGTTGCCCATAACGAGACCGAAGCGGCGAGATTGGCGCCCTTGGCGCGGGGCTGGGAACTCGAGGTGCGTACGGCGTTCTTATCCGCATACGATGCAGCTGCCCGCGAACCGGGCGCCGGCCAACCGGGGGCCGGCCAATCGAACGCCGGCCCGCTGGTGTTGTACGAATTGCTCCAGCCGGGGCACGGACTGCTGGGAATGTTCGAGCTAGAAAAAGCGCTATACGAATTGCGCTACGAACTCGGTAATCGGCCGAGCTGGGTCGGCATTCCACTACAGGGAATTCTCGACTGGGGCAGCTAATCGGAGGCTCTCATGCAAAGTATTGATATGTTGGTGGATGCGACTCGAGAGTTCCTGCACCAAACCGCCGCGCTCCTGCCGCGCCTGCTCTTGGCACTGGTCGTGGTCTTGGGCGGGTGGCTTCTTGCGAAGGCGGTGCGCTTCGCCGTGGAGCGTGCACTGCGGGCTGTGAATTTCAACGTCTTGACCGAGCGGGCCGGCACAGACCATTTTCTAAGGCAGGCCGGCTCGCGCGGAGACACCACGACCTTGTTCGGCGTCGTGGCATTTTGGCTGGTTATTTTCGCCGCGCTCATCATCGCGTTCAATGGGCTGGGCCTCACCTACATCACCGATTTGCTGCTCCGCGCGGTGCTGTTCACGCCCAAACTTCTCATCGCAATGCTGATCGTGGTGTTCGGTTCGTATTGCGCCCGCTTCGTCGGCAACGCCGTGCATGCCTACTGCGTCGATGCGCAAATTCCCGATGCGGACATGCTGGGCCGCATCGTCCGCTACGTGATCATGACTTTCGTCGTGATGATTGCGCTGAGCCAGGTCGAAGTCGGCGGCGACATCGTTCAGAGAACCTTTCTCATCATTCTGGCGGGCATCATGCTCGCGCTGGCGTTGGCCTTTGGGCTCGGAGGCAAAAATTGGGCCGCCGCCATGCTGCAACGCTGGTGGCCGCAACGGAGGGACGAGGACTCTAACCTTTAAGCCGCTGCCCGTTCCGCCGCGGTAGTTTCGAGCGCGCGAGCGAAAACATCCTCGATCTTCTCGGCCCACACGAACTCGAGCCGCGCGCGAACGCTGTCAGGAATGTCTTCCAAGTCGCGCCGGTTGCGCGCCGGGAGAATCACGGTGCGGATTCCGGCTCGGGCCGCCGCCACGCATTTCTCCTTGATGCCGCCCACCGGCATGACGACCCCACGCAGGCTGATCTCTCCGGTCATTGCGACGTCCGCGCGTACGGTGCGCTGTGTCAACAGCGAGGCCAACGAAGTTGCTATCGCCACCCCGGCGCTCGGTCCATCTTTGGGGATGGCGCCGGCCGGTACATGGATGTGCAGATCGCTGTTATCCAGAATCGCCGCGTCTATCCCTAGGCGCTCGGCCTGCGATTTCACCAGGGTCACGGCCGCTTGCGCGCTCTCTTTCATGACATCGCCCAACTGGCCCGTCAAAATCAATTTGCCGCTGCCCCGAACGCGGCTTGATTCGATGAATAGAATATCGCCGCCTGCGGGCGTCCAAGCCAGCCCTGTGGCCACGCCCGGCACGCTGGTGCGCAGAGCCACGTCGCTTTCGAAGCGCGGCGCGCCGAGGATGCGTTCCACGTCAGCCGCATCGATGGACACGCTTTGCGTTTCCCCGGATGCAATTGCCACCGCGCAGTTTCGCAGCAAGCCGCCGATCTGGCGCTCCAGATTTCTCACACCGGCTTCACGCGTGTAATCGGTAATCACGCGGCGCAAAGCATCGTCGGAGACTTGCACCTGCTCAGCCGTCAAGCCATTGGCCTGCAGTTGGCGCTTGAGCAGATAGCGGCGCGCGATTTGCAGTTTTTCCTCCTCGGTATAGCCTGTGAGTTCGATGACCTCCATCCGGTCGCGCAGAGGCGCCGGAATCGAATCCAGCACATTCGCGGTGCCGATGAAAAGCACTTTCGAGAGATCGAAAGGAACTCCCAGATAATTGTCCCGGAATGAATTGTTCTGTTCCGGATCCAGCACTTCGAGCAGCGCTGAGAACGGATCGCCTTGATAACTGGCCGAGAGCTTATCCACCTCATCCAGCATCAATACCGGGTTGCGGCGGCCCGCCTTGCGGATGGCCTGTACGATGTTGCCAGGCAGCGCGCCGATATAGGTACGCCGGTGACCGCGAATCTCCGCCTCATCGTGCACGCCGCCAAGGCTCACGCGTCCGAATTTCAATCCGATCGCTTTGGCGATGCTTTGCCCCAGCGATGTTTTGCCGACGCCCGGGGGTCCCACGAAGCACAAGATTGGACTGCGGCCTTCGGGATTGAGTTTGCGCACCGCGAGGAATTCGAGAATTCTGCGCTTGATCTTCGTCAGTCCATAGTGATCCTCGTCGAGTATTTTGCGCGCTTGCTCTATGTCCAACTGCTCCGGATCGAGCTTGGACCAGGGCATGGCGATCAGCGACTCGAGGTAGGTGCGCGTCATGGAGTACTCGGCTGCCTGTTCCGGCATCCGATCCAAGCGATTGAGCTCGCGCTGTGCTACTTCTTCGGCCTCGGGCGGCATTCCTGCATCCTTGATCTGTACCTTCAATTCCGCGAGTTCCGCTTTCGAGCCGTCCGTCTCACCGAGTTCCTTCTGGATTTGATGCAGCCGTTCGCGCAATACCGCTTCCTTCTGCCGGTCATCGAAGGCCTCGCGCGTCTTCTCATCGATCTCCCGCGACACCTTCAACACCTCGATTCGGCGGCCCAGCAAGGTCAACACACGGTCGAGGCGTGCCTTCAAGTCAAAGGTCGCGAGGATTTCTTGCTTGTCGGCGATTTTCAGATCCATGAAGCTCGCGATCATGTCGGCGAGCGCGGGAATGGATTCAATGGCGCGAATCGCATTGGTCAATTCGCCCGGCACCTGCGGCAAGAGCTGCACGGCTTCCATGGCTTTTTCACGCAAATTCAGGCCCCGCGCCTCGATTTCTTGATCGAAGACGGTGGCCTCCCTGTGTGGCTCGACGCGTGCCACCAGGAAGGGCTGGCGGCTCACATAGTCCAAACAGGTGAAGCGCTCTTCGCCCTGGACAATCAGATGATGGGAGCCGTCAGGGGCGGTAATGAAACGCACGATCGACGCGGCGGTGCCCACCCGGTGCAGGCCCTCGGGGGAGGGGTCCTCGACGGTCGGGTCGTTTTGCAGCAGTAGTCCTACGCGGCGCTGGGTGCGGACCGCTTCTTGAGCGCCGGCCAGCGCGGCCTTGCCGGCGATGGCTACAGGCAACACCACGCCCGGGAACAACACCGCGCTGCGCACGGGCAGAATGATCAATACATCTTCAGCTTCGCCGCTCATGCGTCTTTCCTGAGGCTCAAATGCAGGTAGCCGTGTTCCAAGCGGCGCTCGGTGAGGACATAGCGCCCCGGCGGCAAGTCGATACGCCGACGCATGCGGCCATAGGGAATTTCCAGTCGCACCACCCCCATGAAGGCAGCTGCGGCGGGGGGCGGCACGGTGGTATCGATTTGCAGGCCGGTGGCGGTCATCTGTACGGCCACATCTTCGGGGCGGGCGCCCGGCAGGGCGACGATTACGCTTACCTGCGAACCGTCCCCGAAGACATCAGTTGGCGGTTCCCACACATGCCGCGAAGCGGGGGCGGTTGCCAGGTCAAAAAAATGCCGATGCTTGCGCTCAGCCTGCTCCAGCAGCGCGCAGGCTTCGGCCCACATCCATGACTTTCGCCAGTAGGTATCCATACAAAGTGAATGCGGGCGTGCGCATAAAGTTCAAGGGTACGGCGGTCAGCGGCGCGGCCGCTCGGCAACCCGCACCGTATAGCCGCCCGATTTCTCGTCTGCCCTCAAGGTCAACAAGCCGCGTTTCTCCGCATCCGAAAGCATGTCGTTGAACGACCTGAAACCGTAGAAACGCTCGTTAAAGCCGGGTTGGCGCCTTTTGATGGCCTGTTTGATCATCGAACCCCAAATAGGCTCGCTTCCGCCGCGCTCTTCGGTCAATGCTTCCAGGGTTTCGACGATCAACTCGAGCGCGTCATTCAGGTCAGGCCCTTTCCGTTCACTGGGAATGCTTTCGGCGGTTATCGTCGGGCTCTCCGAGGCCACCGGCGAGCGGGTTGCGGCGCTGCGGCGACGCATTTTCGAGGGCTCTTTGCGCACCAAATCATCGTAGTAGATGAATTCATCGCAGTTGTTGATAAAAAGATCCGACGTCGAGTTCTTGACGCCGACGCCAATGACGGTCTTCGCATTTTCGCGCAGCTTGCTGACCAGCGGCGAGAAATCCGAGTCGCCGCTCAAGATGACAAATGTGTCCACGTGGCCCTTGGTGTAGCACAGGTCGAGCGCGTCGACGACCATGCGTATGTCCGCGGAGTTCTTGCCTGACTGCCTGACGTGGGGAATCTCGATGAGCTCGAACGCCGCTTCGTGCAGCCCGCGCTTGAAGTCCTTGTAGCGGTCGAAGTCGCAATAGGCTTTCTTGACCACGATGTGGCCCTTCAGCAGCAGGCGCTCCAGCACCTTTTCGATGTCGAAACTGGGGTATTTCGCATCGCGTGCTCCCAGCGCGATATTCTCCAAGTCAAGAAATACCGCCATCGTGGCATCGGAAGCTTTGGCCGACATGCACTATCCTTTAGAACCAGTTGTAATTGAAGCTTACGCTGATCCGCTCGGTATTGACGCTGTTGGCCGCAACCTCGTGGCGAAGCCAACTCTCGAACAGGACCAATTGTCCGGCCGCAGCCGGAAACGTGACCCAGGGGCGGGCATGAGAGCTTGCATCGGCCTTGCGCGATGGGGCAGCCATAAATCGATCCAGACGCGGATCCTCGAATTTCGTGCCCGGTGATCCGCGCGGCACCTGCACATAGTAAGTTCCGCTCAAAGTCGAGTGAGGGTGTAGGTGCAAACCGTGTACGGTCTGCCGCGGCATGATGTTCACCCAGCAATCCGTCATCTCGAGCTCGCGGCCGGTGAGGTCCCACTCTACCGCTTCTGCAAAGGCGGCAACGTGGCGTGCGAGCTTTCGGCGCAACGTTTCGAAGGTGGGCGATATTGTCTGCAGGCGGTGCACGGAGCCATAGGAGGTATAGCCGCCCGGATAATTCTTCAGGGACCAGCGCCTTCCTGCCGCATCGTCCAAACGAAGTTGCCGGCACTCCTTCAACAACTGTCGATTGAACTCCCGTGCCTGGCCTCGTTGCAGCGCCGCTGCATAGACCAGCGTCGGGAATAGCGCGTGAATGTTACGCATCGACCGCCGCTCGCTACGCGGAGAGTTTCAATTCGTTGAACTGAATGAGAGGCGCGACATCGGTATAGCGCGGAATATCCGCCTGCAATTCAGCCGCAGCCGGTCCCCACACTTCGATGAAGGCCTCGATACTGTCGAAATAAAATTGGCATCCGCCGTGAAATGCCGGTGCTTCTCCGGGGGCAGTGCCTTGCAGGCCGGCGTCCACTTCCGTCTTGCGCAAATTCTTTTTCAGCAAGTGCATCGCCAGCGGCATATGCGTACCGACGTAGTAGTTCATGTCGAAGCGCGAACCGGGCTTATTGGGATACAGGATCGAAAGCTTGATCACGGGAGTACCTCTTTGTTTTCTGAGCAGAATCTTTAAGGAGCGGCGGCAGCGCCTGCGGGTGCTCGCGAATCGTGTGCGCCGTACAAAACGCCGGGGCGGGGGAACCCCAGCGCTTTTGCTGACTTCTCATCCGCGGGCGCGATGCCGATGGCTTCCACGGCATTGCCGGCACCCCAGGGTTCCAGGCCGACCACAGCGTAGCCCATTTTTTGCAGCGAGAGGGTCGTGTCCGCCGAGAGCGCAAAGGGTTCTGCCGCAATGGTGTCAGGCCACCATTGATGGTGAAGGCGGGGCGCGTCCACCGCTTCCTGCAGCGTCATCCCATGATCGATGACATTGACGATGACCTCGAGCACCGTGGTGATGATTCGGGAGCCGCCCGGGGTTCCTACTACCATGACGGGCATGCCATCTTTGAGAACAATAGTCGGGGTCATGGAACTCAACGGACGCTTACCGGCTGCGACCGCGTTGGCTTTGCCTTGAACCAAGCCGAACATATTCGGCACTCCGGGCTTGGCGGCAAAGTCATCCATTTCGTCATTCAAAAAGAAACCGCTGTTGCCGGCAATCACTTTGGCGCCAAAGCTATCGTTGATGGTGTAGGTGACCGACACGGCATTGCCCCAATGATCAACCACCGAATAATGCGTGGTAGTGGCATGCTCGTCGGCTGCTGCTTGGCCTTGAAGCTCGGAAGACGGGGTCGCATGATCTGCGCGGATGTGGGCTCTGATCGCCGCAGCGTAGCGCGCCGATACTAATCGCGCGGCCGGATTGTCAATAAAAGCCGGATCGCCGAGATAGGTATTGCGGTCGCGATAGGCGTAGCGCATCGCTTCGGTCATCACGTGCACCGCGGCGCTGGAATGATATCCCATGGACTTGAGCGGGTAGCCCTGAAGGATTTGCAGCATTTCGCACAGCGTCACGCCGCCTGAACTCGGGGGAGCAGCGGAAACGATGATGTACCCTCGATAAGCACAAGTGATGGGCGCCGATTCGGTTACGGTGTAGGCGGCGAAATCTTCGGGCGTCAACATGCCGCCGTGTTCACGCGATGCCGCGCTGAGTGCCGCGGGGATTGCGCCCCGATAGAAAGCCTCCGTGCCGCTGTTGCTGACCGCACGCAATGTGGCAGCCAAGTCTTTCTGGATCAATGGGTCGCCCGGTGCAAAGGGTTCGCCGTTTTTAAGGAATATTGCTGCGACATTCGCTTCGGTTCGAAATCCCTTCGTGCCTTCGGCCAACACATCCACATCGCCGCGCGTCAAAGTAAATCCTTGCTCCGCGAGCTTTATGGCGGGCGCGATCAGCGCAGTTCGAGGCAGTGTCCCGTATTTCTCGCGCGCGGTCTCCAGCCCCAGGACGGTTCCAGGCACTCCGACCGCAAGGTACCCATCGACGCTTTTTTTGCCGAGGACATCGCCGCGTGCGTCAAGGAACATATCCGCGCGCGCGGCGAGCGGCGCTTTCTCGCGAAAATTGATGAATGTATTTCGCCCCTCCGCCAAGTGGATCATCATGAAGCCGCCGCCGCCCAAATTGCCGCAACAGGGGTGAGTCACGGCGAGGGCATAGCCGACCGCCACGGCGGCGTCCACGGCGTTGCCGCCTTGGCGCAGAATTTCAGCGCCTACCTCGGAAGCGAGGTGCTGCGAACTCACCACCATGCCTTTGCTCGATTCCAACTCCAGAGGGGCCGCCGCGTTGGCCACCCGGACGTCGTTCAGCAGGCAAAGAATCAGGATCAGCACAAGGAGCGGTTGAATTGGCATGGTTACAAGAGTAACGCAACGGCGGGCCCGGCGGCAGCACTAGTGCTAACACAGGTTGGTGAATGCTGCAGGCAATCCGCGGATAGTTCAGCACTGGTTGCGGGTGTGGACGACGCGTTTTATGACCCTCAATGAGCTCGCGGACACGGCAGAATTGAAACATCGCATACGCAGACTGGTGTCCGTCGTCCGATCCATCGCGGTCGACATGATTGCACAGGGGCAGAACTCCACGGACAGTGCCCTACACCTCGCCGGTCGGGTCGGTGCGCTCGGGCGCGCGGCCGTGGCACCGATAGCCGGCGGCATGGACCTCGAGTTGCTGCTGCTCGATGAGTTGGTCGCGCAGGGCGTACAGCCCGCGCCCATCGTAATCGACGGGCCTACGGTTTACCTGAACGCCAAGTCAGCCGAACTCATGAGTCTCGCAATCCACGAATTGGTCACCAATGCCATTAAGTTCGGCGCGCTGTCCCAACCGCAATCCCGGCTTCGCGTGTTATGGTGGTTCACGGGTCCGGGCAACGCGCAGCTGCATTTCGAGTGGGTTGAAGAAGATGTGCGGATAGCGGCGGATACTCGGCGCAATCCCGGTTTCGGTTCGCAAGTCGTCAAGCGCTTGATTGCGAGCGAACTGCGCGGCAACGGCGACATGCTATTTTCGAATGAGGGCTTACTGTGCACCATAGAGATCCCATCCAGCGAGGCGCTGCTGCAAAATGACTAACCCGCTGCTGCGTAAACTGATGAACTTCACTCAACTGTCCGACGAAGAGTGCAGCGCCGTCAATGAGTGCTGCAATGACGTGCGCGAGTTCGCTGCGCGTGAAGACGTGATTTCGCAGGGGGATCGCACCGGCGGCGTCAAATTACTCTTGGAAGGGTTTGCTTGCCGCTATAAGGTTTTGGAGGATGGACGGCGCCAAATCGTCGCCTACTTCGTACCGGGAGACCTGTGCGATTTGCGGGTTTTCATTTTGAAGCGCATGGATCACTCCATCGGCGCGGTTATTACCTCTAAGGTGGCAACCATATCCCCTGAGAACGTCCTTAGGCTCACGAACAATTATCCGAACCTGACGCGAGCGTTGTGGTGGTCCACCTTGGTGGAAGAAGCCGTTGCAAGAGAATGGATCGTCAACGTGGGGCAGCGAAACGCACTCGAAAGGATGGCGCACTTGTTTTGCGAGCTCCTGTATCGTTTTCGCGCCGTAGGCTTGAATCAGGGCAATTCGTGCACTTTGCCCCTTACCCAAGTCGAATTGGCGGAAACCCTGGGATTGTCCTCCGTACACGTCAACCGAACGTTGCAGGAGCTGAGGCGGCAAAAGCTCATCACGCTGGAAGGCGGCACATTGACGATCCAGGATTTGGAGACACTGAAGGAGGTGTCGTTTTTCAATCCGGATTATCTACATTTGGATTACAGCAACGAGAAATCGCAGCCCGAAGGGCGCGAAGCCAACTGATGCAACACAGCGGATTTTTGTAGCCCCCTAATTCAGGGCGTGTAGAAGATGCGGTAGACAACATTGTTGCCATCCTCGCTCATTAGCAGCGAGCCATCTCTCAGTTCCGTAGTTGCCACCGGGCGTCCCCAGACGTGACTGTCGTCGATCACGAAGCCCGTGACAAAGTCTTCGTATTCACCGGTGGGCTCGCCGTTTTTCATATGAACTCTTACGAGCTTGTACCCCGTGCGCAGGCTGCGGTTCCAGGAGCCGTGAAAGCCGACGAACGCGTCACCGACGAAAGCGGCAGGAAAGGCGGATGCGCCGCTGCTGGCTTCGTAGAATGTCATGCTGAGCGAGGCCGAATGCGCTTGGTAGAGAACATCGGGAACTGAGACCTTGCCGGTGAGGTCCGGGCGCTCACTTTTCAAGCGCGGGTCCTCGTTAGAGCCAAGGTAGTACCACGGCCAGCCAAAAAAGGTTCCGCGCTTGATCCGAGTCGAATAATCAGGGACCAGGTCATCGCCTAACGCATCGCGCTCGTTGGTCGTACACCAGAGCGCGCCGTTGCCCGGTTGCACCGTCAGGCTCACACAATTGCGAATCCCAGTGGCGTAGGTTGCGGGCGCTGATGGGGAGGCAACATCGAATTCCAGGACCGCAGCTCGATTGGTCTCCGCGTCCCACGCCGCGCCCAGGCCGTGCTGAGCTTCCCAGGACTTGATCTGCTCGGGCGTTTTCTTCGACATGGTTTCGGCGACGTTCGAGGCTGAGCCCACCGAGACCAATAGCCGCTTGCCGTCCGCAGAAAACGCGATATCGCGCGTGGAGTGTCCGCCGCTGGGCAATTGCGCCACCACTACCTGAGCCTCGCCGCGGGGTTTCACGTCGCCTGTTCGATAGGCGTAGCGCGTGACGCGATTTGTTTCAGCGACGTACAGATACTGCGGATTCTGCGCGTTCGGATAAAACGCCAAGCCGAATGGCTCCTTCAGCCCCTGCAAGTAAACCAGCGTTTCCGCGGCCCTACGTCCGTCGGGCGCGGGACGAAGCACGGTCACACGCCCGCCGCCGATCTCGGTCAACAGGATATCGCCATTGGCCGCGACGAGCATTTTGCGCGGACCCGCAAAACCGGTTGCAAAGGGCTCGATGTGAAAACCGGGCGGCAATGCGAGCGCGGCATTCGCCGGTTTGCCCACTACCGAAGAATTATTGCGCGAAGAGGGCGTGGCGAAAGGCGCAGGTAGAGACGCTATGCTGATTCGATGCAATTTGCCCGGGGCATCCAAGCGCCAGTTGGCCGATTGCTGACTGCCGGCCGGCACTGCTATCTGTGCGGCGGTGGGCGCAGCCTGATTTGAAATGCTTTGAAAGTAGGCAATCAGGTTGTCGCGCTCGGGCTCCTCGGGCACCGCAAGGGGCATCGTGGTGCCGGGAACCGCGCTCGTCGGGGAGGCGAGAAAGCGCTTCAAGGTCGCCGCATCCCACACCAGCTTCGAATCCCGCAAGGCCTGGGTGTATGAAAACTGCGGCGCGCTCGCTGCCTTTCTACCGAAAATCCCGATGAGCGACGGTCCTTGCGCGCCGCCGTTATCGCCTGGTTCGGCGGTATGACAGACTGTGCAGCGCTGCTGAAATAGCGTCTTGCCCGCACCGGCATCGGCTCCGGGCGCCGCCAACGCCGCAGGCGCAGCCATTGCGATACTTATCGTGCACCAAACCCCTGACGTGACTGCTCTCATGCCTCATCCTTCAATTGCCGCAGGCCGGATTGAAATATAGCGCGTCTCGGTACAATCTTCGCCTACATGCAGCTATTTGAAATTACACTCGTATTGCTAACCCTTGCCGTGGTCTTCCTTCAAGTCGCCCGGCATCTGAAAATTCCCTATCCGTCGTTGCTGGCCTTGGCGGGCGGCTGCGTGGCACTTCTGCCTTTCGCCCCTCACGTGGGTATTCAACCGCAACTTGCCTTGGCCTTGTTCGTCGCGCCCGCCGTTCTCGATACTGCCTTCGATATGCCGCCGCGCGAGATGCTGCGCAACTGGGTGCCGCTGGTTTCCCTCGCAGTCGTTCTCGTGTTGCTGACCACGGCGGCGGTAGCGTGGGCCGGTGCTGCGCTCGAGGGACTGCCTTTGGCGGCTGCCATTGCGCTGGGCGCCATCGTGGCGCCGCCGGATGCGGCAGCGGCCGCAGCGGTCTTAAGCGAATTCAACCTGCCGAGGCGCACGATGGCCGTTTTGCAGGGTGAAAGCTTGCTGAATGACGCGGTCGCGCTGCTGGTATTCGGGCTGGCGCTGACCGCCGCGACGGCCCCCGATGGTGCATGGCATGCGTTGGCGCCGCGTTTGCTCATTGCAGTGCCCGGCGGCGCTGTCTTGGGGGTGCTGTCCGCACACTTGGGAATGAAGGTATTTTCAAAAGTAGCCGGCACTCTGTCGCTCATCATCGTGCAATTCCTCTTTACTTACGGAACGTGGCTCGCCGCGGAGCGCCTGCAACTTTCGCCCATCGTAGCAATCGTGGCGCTGGCCGCCGTGATCGCGCGCTACATGCCGTCGCGAACCAGTGCCCGTGATCGGCTGAATGCCTATTCCGTGTGGGCGACCGTGGTGTTCGTGCTCAACGTGCTCGCGTTTTTGCTGATGGGACTGCAGGCACGCGACATTTTGGCGCAGTTGCCGAGGGATGCGTTGACGCATGACCTGGTATTTTCGCTCATCGTGCTCGGCATCGTGATCGGCGTACGCTTTGCCTACATCATGCTTTACGGCGTGGTGCTGCGATGGTTTCAAAGGTTCTTCGAGCCGCATTTGCATTCACGAGCTCCCAGTGTGCAGATTGGAATACTGGTCTCATGGTGCGGTATGCGAGGTCTGGTGACGATGGCCACCGCGCTGGCGCTGCCGCACGAGTTTCCCGGCCGCGACATCATCGTGTTGAGCGCGTTCACCGTCGTGCTCGGTACTTTGATTTTGCAGGGGTTCACCATCCGTCCGCTCATTTCCCTGTTGAATATCGCACCTGACTCTTCGCTCGATGATGATGTGCGCACGACGCGCAATGCCATGCTGGACGCGGCACTCGCAGAGCTGGCTCGCGAGACGGGCGAAAGCGCTGATGCTGTGCGCGCCGAATATGGCGCGGTGCGCGCAGGCAGTGTGGATCGATCTCGGCCAAACACTCCATACGACGCTATGCGAATGCAGGCGATCGCTGCCGAGCGGCGGTTATTGGCCGATTGGCGGCGCCGCGGGCGCGTTCAGGATGACGCCTACCATATTCTCGAGAATGAGCTGGACCGCGCCGAGCTGCATGTCGCGGCTGTAACCGGCACCGCGCTTGACACCTGATACAAAAACCCCGGCACGATAAAAACTATTTGCCGGCAGCTCTGTCTGACCTGCACATGGCATCAATCCTAGGGAGACTATGGGATGTCTTCACGTTTCTTCGCAATCGCAATCCTCGGCGCGTTAACGGGCATATCCGCGGTATCGGCTGTGGGTCCGTCCGAGCCTCTGCACTTGATCCCCAATCAATCCGGTGCTGCGGTTTTGCACGTGTCCGGGAGCCGCAGTCTGCAACAGCGGCAAAGCGCCACCGGCTCGAAGTTCGATGCCTCGTTGGCCGAGATATCACGGCACGTGACCGGCGTGCGCGGCGGTCTAGCACTGCAGGATCTGCACTCGCTGAGCCCCGCGGCTAGATTCATCGAGCCGGCAGACAGCGCAACTCCTCTGGTGTTGATCGACGCCACCACCCGAGGCGATCCGCAGCAATTGAAAACGGCGCTCGTTGCCTTGGGCCTGCAACAAGCATCGCAATATTCCAACGACGTGGGAGGCTGGTTGCCGGTAGACCAGTTAAATGCGGCAACGGCGTTGAGCGACTTGCATGCCATTCGGGCCGCACTGCCGCGAACCCGCAGCGGTGCCATTACCTCGCAAGGTGATTTCGCGCAGCACAGCGATATCGTGCGCACGACAAATGCACTCACCGGCGCGGGCATCACCGTTGGGATCATTTCCGACAGTTACGATTGTTATGCCGTTTACGCTGCCAACGGGGTACCTGCAGGCGGCAACGCGGGCTACGCCAACAATGGATTTACCGCAACTGCGGCAACCGATATGGCGAGCGGCGATTTGCCCTCCTCGCCCACGGTGCTCGCAGAGGCGAGCTGCATGAATTATGGCGCCCCGATTCAATTGCCTTTTGGCGATGAAGGCCGGGCGATGATGCAGATCGTTCACGACGTGGCGCCCGGAGCCAGCCTCGCTTTTTATACCGCGGAGAACAGCGAGGCGGATTTCGCCGCCGGCATAGGCAAGCTCGCGAGCGCGGGCGCCAAAGTCATCGTCGACGATGTGGGCTATTTCGACGAACCGTTCTTTCAGGACGGCATTCTGGCCCAAGCCATCAACACCGTCGTGGCGAACGGCGTCGCCTATTTTTCCGCGGCCGGCAATGACGGCACGATGGGGTACGACAACAACGCGCCGACCTTTGCGACGGTGGGTGCGGGTCAGAACGCCGGCGAGCATTTGCTCAACTTTGATGCCACCGGCGCCACCACCGCGACGGCGCTGCCGGTCACCATCCCCCCGCTGATACCCGGCGAATTCGTCGCCATCGTGGCCGAATGGGATCAGCCTTATGTGACCGGTGCGCCCAATAGCGGCGGCGCCACCAGTCAGATCGATCTTTGCATCGAAGGTGCCGCGGGCAATGATCTCATCAACAACCTAACCCCGACGGGGGGTTTAGGGTCTTCCACCTGCACCGGCGCGAATGCGGTGGGCGTCGATCCGGTTCAAGTCATGTTCGTCTACAACCCTGCGAATGCCGCCGGCAATAGCCAGCAAGAAACTCTGAACATCGTAGTTGGCCTCGCCAACGGCGTAACACCGGGGCGCATCAAAGTGGTGGTTGAAGATGACGGCGCGGGCAGCAAATTCAATCAATTCGCGACCAACAGCGGGACGTTGCAGGGGCATCCTGCAGCGGCCGGCGCAGCCGCGGTGGGGGCGGTATTTTTTGCGAACACGCCGACGTGCGGCGTCGCGCCCGCTGTGCTGGAAAACTATTCTTCAGCCGGCGGAGATCCGCTGCTGTTCGATGCGAACGGAACACGTCTTGCGGCGCCGTTGGTTCGTCAGAAGCCGGACTTCGTCGGACCCGATGGCGGTAATGACACCTTCCTGGGATTTACCTTGGCGTCTGGGGGCATCAGGGACGGTAGTTCGGTCGCCGGCTGTCAGAACAATCCGAGCTATCCGAATTTTTTCGGCACCTCGGCCGCGGCGCCTCATGTGGCAAGCATCGCCGCGCTGCTTTTGCAGGCAGATCCATCCCTGACCCCCACGCAAATTTATTCGGTCTTACAGCAAAGTGCGGTTCCGATCGGCGCCGCGCCTACTGCCGGGTCGCCTAACTACGCGGCCGGATATGGTTTCGTTCAGGCGGATGTGGCCGGGGGCAAGATCCCGGCGGGCGTTCCTGCCACTCCCACGCTCTCGCTGACGCCCAGTTCCATCACGGTGGGCAATTCCACCACGATTACCTGGTCGTCGGCCAACAGCACTGGATGCACTGCTTCGGGAAACTGGTCCGGAGCTCTCGCCAGCACCGGGACGCAAACCGTCGCGCCGAGCGCCGTGGGGACGGATACCTACACGTTGATATGCGCCAATGCCGCCGGCTCATCCGCCGCGGCCTCGGTGACTTTGAGTGTGAAAGCGGCAACCCCGGCTACCACGAGCAGCGGGGGCGGCGCTACCTCGCTTGTGACGCTGCTCGGCCTCGTCGGCGTCCTAGCCGCTAGCCGCCGCAATTCGAATCGGCGTGCACGATGACTGCTGCATTGTTTGCGAGGCCTTGGGCTTGATCCTGACCACACTTGGGTGAGAGGGAGTCGGTGCTCGTGGCGGTCCAAGACAAGTTCGCCCGCCCCGTTGCATCGCCGATTGCATTGACAAGAACGGAAGTGAATCCGTTGATGTGCGCATTGGAGAGCAACATTTTTTGCGGCTGCGTGTTCATGTCGTAAACGTTCACGACGAGGTCCTGCACTGTTTCATTGGAGATCTTGACTTGGACACCGTCGGCGACGAGCCCGGCCATCCACGGCCAGCACGCCACAACAAGTGCACTCTTGATCGTGAGATTACGCATTTCGAAGCCTCCTGGCGATCGACCCGCACAACGCCCACCTAATCGTACGGATGCCATGATTAGACCGGCACCGGCGCAAGGTCCAGTATGATTGTGGGATGCGCCCTACGAACGTGAATGAGCACACAAAAAAGGCCGTATCGGGGACGACAGAGGCGCGGCGCACGAGGTGGGCCGCTTTCGGCGCCATGGGGGTGGTTTTCGGGGATCTTGGTACCAGCCCGCTTTATACATTGCAGTCAGTGGTGCAGGCGACGAACGGTCGATTCGCGCCGCAGACAGCACTCGGGGTGTTCTCCCTGGTGTTCTGGACCCTCATCCTCACGGTCTCGATCAAGTATTGCCTGTTCGTGATGCGAGCGGACAATCGTGGAGAGGGGGGCATCCTCGCCTTGATGTCGTTGATCGGCGCCAACAGTTTCACCCCGGGCGTACGCCTTTTGACGGGCATGGGACTGTTGGGCGCGGCCTTGATCTACGGTGACGGCATGATCACTCCTGCCATATCCGTGTTGAGCGCGCTCGAAGGCGTGAATGTCGTGACGGATACGCTCAAGCCATTTGTCATGCCCATGGCCGTGGTGATTCTTTTGTGCCTGTTCGCTTCGCAGCGATTTGGAACGGAAAAGATTGGACGCGCCTTTGGACCGGTCATGCTCCTGTGGTTCGTGGTGATCGCCGTGCTCGGGAGCGCATCCGTTCTCAAGCACCCTGGCGTGATCGCCGCAGTGGACCCGCGCTATGCGGTGCGTTTCATGTGGGCTTCGGGATTCTCCGGATTTCTGGTGTTGGGCGGTGTATTCCTGTGCATTACCGGCGGCGAAGCCCTATATGCGGACATGGGTCATTTCGGCAAGGGGCCTATTCGCCGCTCATGGTATTTTGTCGTCCTACCTTCGCTGCTCTTGAGTTATGCGGGCCAGACGGCGTTTTTGCTCGACAAGGGCGTGGTGGCGGGCAATCCGTTCTTCCAGATTGCACCGGCCTGGTCGATTTATCCTTTGGTGGTGCTGGCGACGCTGGCGACCATTATCGCCAGCCAAGCCATCATCACCGGCTCCTTTTCGATGACGAGGCAGGCCATGCAGCTCGGCTGGCTGCCGGGCGTGGCTATCCGGCAAACCTCGGATCGAATCTACGGGCAGATCTATATCCCCTCGGTCAATTGGCTGCTGATGGCGGCGACCATCGCCATTACCATCGCGTTCGAACGATCGGATCGCCTTGCGGGGGCCTACGGCACCGCGGTTTCGACCACGATGCTGCTCACCACGTTCCTGTTGTACCGCGCGATGCGCGACTTGTGGAAATGGCCTCGAGTTGCCGCGATTCCTGTCATCGGGGTATTCATCGTCGTCGATAGCAGTTTCTTTCTCGCCAACTTGATGAAGATCGCCGATGGGGGTTGGCTGCCTCTGACTTTCGCAGCGCTGTTGTTTGTGGTCATGATCACCTGGCGCGCCGGTACCGAGGCGATACATGCGACCTTCAAGCAGGCCCCCCATACGGCCGAGGAGTTCTTAGCGGACCTGAAGAACGGCGTCATTCCCCGCATCGAAGGCACGACTGTTTTCTTGACGCGCAGTACGCAAAGGGTTTCGCGAGTGATCATCGATCATGCGCACTTCGTCGGCGTATTGCCGCGCCATGCCATTGCTCTCAGCGTTGTGTTCGAAACATCGCCGCGCGTGGCGGGCCCGAACTGCATTGTGGTGGATTCGTTGGCGGACGGCCTGTGGCACGTCGTTGCGCGCTTTGGATTTCTTGAAATCCCGAACTTGCGCCAGGCGTTGTCGCGCACGCAGGGCTTCGACACGCCGATCAATTTCGACGAGGCCATTTTCATCGGCGCGCGCGATCTTGTGGTGTCGAAGCGAAAAAACGCCAGACTTCGTGGCTGGCGCTTGAGCTTATTTGCGTTTCTCTATCGAAATTCGGTGAAAATCGTCGACCGATTCAATCTGGAGCCCGCGAATGTGATCGAGATCGCCAGGCAAATTGAGATCTAGGGCTCTCGTGCTCGAGGTTGTGGTCGTGGAATATCGGTCCCGGCGCGCGAAAAACGGGGTCCTCGTACGGGCTATTTTC
>JAXDQK010000152.1:0-169892 GCA_034667905.1 Gammaproteobacteria bacterium
GCCCGCCACCGCTTCCTCAATCCTGCCCGGAGATTTGCTCTTTCAGCAGGTCTCCCAAGCTCGTTCCGGTGGATGAATCGGTCCGATAATTCTGCATAGCTTCCTGCTCCTCATGGATATCCTTCGCCTTGATCGACAGCGAGATACTGCGGCCCTTGCGGTCCACACCGGTGAATCGGGCTTCGACTTCCTCGCCGACCTTGAGCAGCAAGCGGGCATCTTCCACCCGATCGCGCGACAGTTCGGATGCGCGCAGCTGCCCATCCACGCCATTGCCCAGATCAATAATCGCGCCTTTCGCATCGACCTCGCGCACCACGCCTTTGACGATGCTGCCCTTCGGATGCTCGGCGATGTAAGCCGAGAAGGGATCCTTGGCAAGCTGCTTGATGCCTAGGCTGATGCGCTCGCGCTCCGGATCGATCGATAGAACCATGGCATCGACCTGCTGCGCCTTCTGGTAGCTGCGCACAGCCTCTTCGCCTGGCATGTCCCACGAAATATCGGATAGATGCACCAAGCCGTCGATGCCGCCCGCGAGGCCAATGAATATGCCGAAATCGGTAATCGATTTGATTTGCCCGCTGACCTTGTCGCCGCGGTTGTAATTGTCGGCGAATTCCTTCCACGGATTGGCCTTGCACTGCTTCACGCCCAAGCTGATGCGGCGTCGCTCCTCATCGATGTCGAGCACCATGACTTCAACTTCCTGGCCGACGTGCACGACTTTGGCCGGATTGACGTTCTTGTTGGTCCAGTCCATTTCAGAGACATGCACCAAGCCTTCGACGCCCTCTTCGATTTCAACGAAGCAGCCGTAATCCGCAATGTTCGTGACCTTTCCGAACAAGCGAGTGTTGGCCGGATAGCGCCGCGCAATGTTCTGCCAAGGATCCGCACCCAATTGCTTCAAGCCCAACGAAACGCGCTGGCGTTCGCGGTCGAACTTCAATATTCGTACATCGATCTCTTCGCCCACCTTGACCACTTCGGAAGGATGCTTGACACGCTTCCACGCCATGTCGGTGATGTGCAGCAGACCATCGATGCCGCCCAAATCCACGAATGCACCGTAATCGGTGAGGTTCTTGACGACACCCTTGACGGCTGCGCCTTCTTGCAAATTGTCCAGCAACGCAGAACGCTCGGCGCTGTACTCCTGCTCTACCACCGCGCGGCGCGAGACCACGACGTTGTTGCGCTTCTGATCGAGCTTGATGACTTTGAATTCGAGCGGTTTGTTCTCGAGGTACGAAGGATCGCGCACGGGACGCACGTCCACCAGCGATCCTGGCAGGAAAGCCCGCACGTTATCGATCTCAACCGTAAAGCCGCCTTTGACTCGGCCTGTGATGATGCCGATGACGACCTCTTGCTTCTCAAAGGCCGTTTCTAACCGCGTCCAGGTTCGGGCCCGCTTGGCCTTCTCGCGCGAGAGCCTTGTTTCTCCCGAGCCATCCTCCACGCTGTCCAACGCGACTTCGACGGTTTCCCCGACGGTGACCTCGATCTCGCCTTTTTCATTCTTGAATTGATCGGATGGAATGACCGCTTCGGATTTCAATCCGACATTGACGATCACGTAATCCTGGCCGACTTCGACGATCAGTCCATTGAGGATGGTTCCAGGACGAATGCGCTGGCTCGCAATGCTCTGTTCGAACAGTTCCGCAAAACTTTCTGTCATGTGTTCTCTATACTAAATCCCTGACACTGATCCTGTGTGCCCTAGGGGTTACCGTAAAAAACGGCGATCAATCCTTGATAGCCGCAACCTAATTCTTCAAACGTTCGCGAGCAATTTCCAACACGCGCCCGATCACGTCATCGACTGACATACCCGTCGTATCCAACGTGGTGGCGTCGGCGCTTGGAACAAGGGGCGAAACCGCACGCGCCATATCGCGCTGATCACGCTCCGCTATGTCCAGCGAAAGGGCGGCAAGGTTAGCAGCAACCCCCTTTTCTTTCAACTGCTTATGCCGCCTTAAGGCCCGTTCTGAGGGGCTGGCGGTGAGAAAGATCTTGACCCTTGCGTCGGGAAATACCACGGTGCCCATATCCCGGCCGTCGGCCACCAAACCCGGCGGCACTGCAAAGCGCCGTTGGCGCTCCAAAAGCGCAGAGCGGACCGCCGGCAGTGCTGCGACCTTGGAGGCATCATTGCCCGCCTCCTCGGTCCGTATGGCACGGGTGGCATCCTGCCCGTCCAAGTAAATCACTTCCTCGCCGGACGCATTCGAGCCGAAGCGTATGTCAATTTGGCCCGCCAGTCGTGCCAATGCCGGCCCATCGTCCAGACCAATGGACGCCCGCCGCGCGCCCAAGGCGACCAAGCGATACAGCGCACCACTATCGAGCAGGGACCATCCCAACGCCTTGGCGACCCCACGGCTCACCGTGCCCTTGCCGGATCCTGAAGGGCCATCGATGGTAATGACGGGAACCGCTTGCATGGCTGCCTACAGGACAATCTCACGGATCGCCAGCCCAACCGACTGAGCCAGCGCCACAAAGCCGGGAAAGGACGTCGCCACGTTGGCTACGTCCTTAATGGTAATGGGCCCGGCTGCCCGCAGGCTCGCGATGGCGAATGACATCGCAATGCGGTGATCGCCGAAACTATCGATCCGCCCCGCCGTAAACGCCTTGCCCTCGCCCCGGCCCTCGATATGCATGCCATCGGGCAAGGGCTCGTGCGCGACACCCAGGGTCGCGAAACCCGAACTCATGGCGGCAATTCGATCGCTTTCCTTGACCCGTAGCTCTTCGGCACCGGTTACCCAAGTCTCCCCCCGTGCGCAAGCAGCGGCGATGAAGAGCACCGGAAGCTCATCGATGGCGAGGGAAACCAAGTCCTTGTTGATGCGCACGCCCTGCAGCGAAGAGGGCCGGACCAGGAGATCGGCCAGCGGCTCCGCGCCGCTTTCGCGTGGGTTCAAAATCTCGATCTGCCCGGCCATGCTGCGCAAAATATCCAACAACCCGGTTCGCGTCGGGTTCAATCCCACGTTTTGGATGAGCAGGCCCTCCGGCGGACCCGCCAAGAGTGCAGCGATTATAAAAAAGGCGGCGGACGAGAAATCACCGGGCACGGTGAGTGTTTGAGCCGCCAGACGCTCCGGTGGGTAGATCGTCGTTCGAAGACCCTCCGACAGCACACGCACGCCGCAGCTCTTGAGCATGCGCTCGCTGTGATCGCGGCTCACGCCAGGAGCGGTCACGGTCGTCGCTCCCTCACCGTAGAGCGCGGCCAACAGAATCGCCGACTTCACTTGCGCGCTTGCGATCGGCATGTGGTAGCCGATTCCGTGCAAGCGCCGTGCGCCGCCGATATCGACGGGGGGCGTACCGTGATGGGTGCGCACGTCGGCGCCCATCTCGCGCAACGGCTTTGCAACACGCTCCATGGGCCGCTTCATGAGCGACGCATCGCCAATCAGTTGCGAGTCGAATTTCTGCGCCGCCAATAAGCCCGTGAACAAGCGCATGGCGGTGCCGGCATTGCCCATATCGAGCGGGTGGCCTGCGTCGCGCAGACCGTGCAGACCGACGCCGTGAATCAGCACATGGGTGGGGCTCGGCTGCTCGATGCGTACGCCGAGTGCGCGCATGGCAGCCAAGCTCGCCAAGCAGTCCTCGCTCGCGAGAAAACCGCCGATCTCGCTCATGCCCTCGGCGAGTCCGGATAACATCAGGGCTCGATGTGAAATCGATTTATCGCCGGGCACCACCATGCTGCCGGAGATGCGCACCGCCGGATGCGCTTCAAACCCCTGCATCAGAGCACGGCCCGCGGGTAGGAGCCCAACACCTTGAACAACGAGGCGCGCGACTCCAGCGCCGCCAAAGCCTCTGCAACAGGGGGATCGCTGACATGGCCTTCGATATCAATGAAGAACACATAGTCCCATTTGCGGCGGCGCGACGGGCGCGATTCGATACGGGTCATATTGACGCGGTGTTGCGCCAGCGGCTCGAGTAATTGGAACAGCGCGCCGGCATCATCCGTGTCGCTGGTCGATACCAGCAACGTGGTGCGGTCCGCGCCGCTCGCACTGAAGAGCTTCCTGCCCACCACTAAAAAGCGCGTGGTGTTATCCGGGCGGTCTTCGATCTCGTTGGCGAGCACATTCAGCGAATATATCTCCGCCGCGGCACGACCGGCAATCGCCGCGGTGCCATGCTCATCGCGAGCACGGCGCGCGCCTTCGGCATTACTGGAGACACCGACGCGTTCCACCTCGGGAAGCTGATCGTCCAGCCACGCCCGGCACTGGGCCAAGGCTTGCGGGTGCGCGCAAATGCGTTTAACGGCCTCGAAGCTGGTCATCTTGCCCATCAGATAGTGACTGACGCGCAATTCCACTTCGCCGCAGATTTTGAGTCCCGAGCTTAGAAACATGTCGAGCGTGTGATTCACCGTTCCCTCGGTGGAGTTTTCGATGGGCACGACACCGAAGTCGGCCACACCGCCTTCGACTTCGTGAAATATCTCATCGATCGCCGCCAGCGGCAGCGCCCGCACCGAGGAGCCGAAGTGCTTCAGTACGGCGGCTTGCGTAAAGGTGCCTTCCGGACCCAAGAAGGCCACCTTGAGAGGTTCCTGCTGCGCCAGGCACGCCGACATGATTTCGCGAAACAGGCGCGCAATTTCTTCGTCGCGCAACGGACCTTGATTGCGCTTGAGGGCCATTCGCAGCACTTCCGCCTCGCGTTCGGGCCGATAGTAATCGACGGCCTTGCCCGTAGCGGATTTCGATATGCCTACCAATTGTGCAAATCGGGCACGCTCGTTGAGCAAGGCATGAATACGCGCATCGATCGCGTCGATGTTCTCGCGAATGCTTCCAAGACCTGCCCCGGCCGGCGACGCGGTCGGAATGAGCTCCTGCGGCGGTGCCTTCATAGCCTTGGGATTGGGCTTCGCTCTAACCTTGTTCTTTTTGCCCTTCAAGCGTGCCGATCCTCGAAATCCCGCATGAATGCCGTCAATTTCTCCACCCCTTCGATCGGCATGGCGTTGTAGATGCTGGCACGCATCCCCCCCACCGTGCGGTGGCCCTTTAAGCCCTGCAGGCCGGCCTCGGCAGCGGCGGCCAGAAACACCGGATCCAAGTCCGAATTGTTTAAGGTGAAGGTGACATTCATCAAGGAACGGGAATCGATCGCCACCCTGTTCTTGTACAGGCGCGAGGCATCTATGGCCGCGTACAGCATGGACGCCTTGGCGCGGTTGCGTTCGCCCATCGCCTGCAAGCCGCCGAGCTGCTTAAGCCATTTCAAGACGAGTCCGGCCATGTACCAGGAAAACGTCGTCGGAGTATTCAGCATGGATTGCTCCTCGGCGATTGCCTGATAATTAAGCACGTGCGGCGTCTCGGCGCGCGCTCGCCTCAGCAGATCTTCGCGCACAATGACGACGGTCAATCCGGAAGGACCGATGTTTTTCTGGGCGCTCGCGTAAATCAGTCCGAAATTCGCGACCTCAATCGGCCTAGATAAAATACTGGATGACATGTCGGCGACGAGCGGCACTCCGCCGGTAGTGGGAACATATCCGAACTCAACGCCACTGATGGTCTCATTGGGCGTGTAGTGTACGTACGCGGCGTTGTCGCTGAAGCGCAGCTCGCTCTGCAGTGGCACACGGCTGTAGTTTCCGCCTGGATCGCCGGCGAGGCGCACGCGGCAGTATCGGGCCGCCTCCACCATCGCCCTTTGCGACCAGTGCCCCGTGTTGATGTAATCGACCACACCGTCAGGCGGGGATAGATTCATGGGTACCAAGGAGAATTGCGCTGCGGCGCCCCCTTGCATGAACAGCACTTTGTAATTCGAGGGAATCGCCATGAGCGAGCGCAAATCCGCCTCCGCTTGCGCCGCGACTTCGAGGAAGGCTTTGTCGCGGTGGCTTATTTCCATCACCGACATGCCGCTGCCCTGCCAGTCCAGCAACTCGTCGCGCGCTTTCTCGAGAACCTCCAGCGGCAACACGGCAGGTCCCGGCGAGAAGTTGAAAACGCGCACCGGAGAGTCCTTAAGTCTCGATGGTGGGGTCAGCGGGGTCAGCGGGGTCGGCAGGGTCGGTGGACTCAGCCGCCTCGGGGTCCCCTTCCTCGCCTTCGCCGGCCAGGCCCTCGATTCGCTCGAGGCCGGAGAGTTGATCGCCCTCCTCCAGCCGTATCAGTCGCACCCCTTGGGTGTTGCGCCCTACCACGGAGATATCCTTCACCGGCGTGCGCACCAGCACGCCGCTCTGGCTCATGAGCATGATTTCATCGTCCAAGCTGACCAGCAGGGCGCCGACCATGATTCCGTTGCGGTCGGTGATTTGCAATGCGATTACGCCCTGGCCGCCGCGGCCGTGTTTCGGAAATTCCTCCAGGGGCGTCAACTTGCCGAAGCCATTCTGGGACGCGGTGAGAATGAAACCGTCTTGAGCGACGATCAAGGCATTGACTCGCTGGTCCTCGCTCAGTTTGACGCCGCGCACACCGGCGGCCTCGCGGCCCATCGGGCGAACCTCTTCCTCCGCAAAGCGAATCGCCTTGCCTGCCGTCGTGAACAGCAGTATGTCCTTGCTGCCGTCGGTAATCGCCACACCCACCAGCTTGTCGCCCGTATCGAGCGCCACAGCGATAATGCCGCTGGCGCGCGGCCGGGAGAACAATGCCAGGGAAGTCTTCTTCACCGTGCCAAGGCTGGTGGCCATGAAGACAAATTTTCCCTCTTCGAATTCCTTGATCGACAACATGGCGCTGATGCGTTCGCCTTCCTGCAGCGGCAATAAATTGACGATCGGTTTGCCGCGCGATCCGCGGCTGGCTTGCGGCAGTTGATACACCTTGAGCCAATACAGTTTGCCGCGATCCGAAAAGCACAGCAGCGTGTCGTGGGTATTGGCCACGAATAACTTGTCGACGAAATCCTCGTCCTTGACGCTGGTGGCGGCCTTGCCCCGGCCGCCACGGCGCTGCGCTTGATAGTCCGACACCGGTTGCGCCTTCGCATAGCCGCCGTGCGACAGCGTGACCACGACATCCTCGGGAGAAATCAGGTCCTCCGTGGTGAGATCCTCGTGATTGACGAGGATTTCAGTGCGGCGCTTATCGCCGAAAGTGTCGCGAATGAACTCCAATTCCTTGCGGATGACGTCGAGCAGCCGCTCGGGGCGCGCCAGAATGTCGGACAGATCGCGAATTTGTTCCAGCAGCTCCTGAAATTCGGCCAGGATCTTGTCTTGTTCGAGTCCCGTAAGGCGATTGAGGCGCATCTCCAGGATGGCTTGCGCTTGCGTTTCGGTGAGGCGATAACCACCCTCGACAATGCCTAACACAGCGATCTCGCCATCCGGCCGCGTACTAATGGCACCGGCGCGGGCCAGCATCTGCGGCACGGCGCCGGAAGCCCAGGCCCGCGACATCAAAGCAACCTTGGCCTCAGCGGGAGAGGGCGACGCCTTGATGGCCGCGATGATCTCATCGATATTCGCGAGCGCGATCGCCAGGCCTTCCAAGATATGCCCGCGTTCGCGCGCTTTGCGCAGCTCGTACACCGTGCGGCGCGTGACCACTTCCCGGCGATGGCGCAGGAAAGCATCGAGCATTTCCTTGAGGCTGAGGAGCCGCGGCTGGCCATCCACCAGGGCCACCATGTTGATGCCGAACACCTGCTCCATGGGAGTCTGGGAATACAAATTATTGAGCAGAATCTCCGGCACTTCACCGCGCTTCAATTCGATCACGACGCGCATGCCGTCCTTGTCTGATTCATCGCGCAGACCGTCGGAGGCGATGCCTTCGATCAGCTTGTCGCGAACCAAGTCGGCGATGCGCTCGATCAGGCGCGCCTTGTTCACTTGGTAGGGCAGCTCGGTAATGATGATGGCCTGGCGCTCGCCTTTGCCCACATCCTCGAAATGCGTACGCGCGCGCAAATGCAAGCGCCCGCGGCCCGTCTTGTAGGCTTGGACGATCTCCTGGGCGCCGTTGATGAACCCGGCTGTCGGAAAATCCGGCCCGGGGACGATCTGCATCAGCTGCCCCAGCGTGATTTCTGGATTTTCGATCAGCGCGATGCAGGCCGTGATGATTTCCGTCAGATTATGCGGCGGAATATTGGTGGCCATGCCCACCGCGATCCCCGAGGATCCATTGATCAGCAGATTCGGAATTCGAGCCGGCAGGACCGCCGGCTCGCTCTCCGACTCGTCATAATTGGGGTTGAAATCGACCGTTTCTTTATCGATGTCGGCAAGCAATTCACCTGCCAACCTCGACATGCGCACTTCCGTGTAGCGCATCGCCGCCGGTGGGTCGCCATCAACCGATCCGAAATTCCCCTGTCCGTCGACCAGCAAATAGCGCATCGAGAATTCTTGCGCCATGCGCACGATCGCATCGTAGACCGAAGCGTCTCCGTGCGGATGGTATTTGCCGATGACATCGCCGACCACACGGGCTGATTTCTTATATGCTTTATTCCAGTCGTTGCTGAGCTCGCGCATCGCATAGAGCACGCGCCGGTGCACGGGCTTCAAGCCGTCTCGAACATCGGGCAACGCGCGTCCGACGATCACGCTCATCGCGTAATCCAGATACGATTTGCGCATCTCGTCTTCGAGATTTACGGGCAATATTTCGCGTGCGATCTCGGCCATTTGTCGAGAGTCCGGTTAGTTATCGGTCTTTAATTAGTGGGTTTAAGGGGGGCAAGACAGGTCTGAAACATGGGTGAATTCTAGCACATATCCCGCTGCGTCTTAAGCCTACCGCTCGGGTTTTGCCGATATACTTCGCGCATGCCCGTTGTTGCCGCTGATTTACGTATCGAAGTGCGTTGGCTCGCTTCCATGGCCGTGCAAAATGCGGTCCTCGAGGATCATGCACTGGTCATTCGCGATGGTCGAATTCTTGATATCTTGCCTACTCCCCTTGCGGCCGAACGCTATCACGCCACCGCGGTCTTGCAGAGAAACTCCCATCTGATGATACCCGGCATGGTGAATGCGCAATCCGACGCCGCCATGCTGCTGTTTCGGGGTGCAAAGCACGGAGCCGTGCCGGCGGGAGATGGCATCATCAATCCTGAATTCGCACGCGACGGCACACTTGCCGCGATGGCCGAAATGCTTAAGTCCGGAATCACCTGTTTCTGCGATCGCCCTGCATATCCTGAAGAAACCCTGCGCACGGCCCATGAACAGGGCATGCGTGCGGTGGTCGGCATGCCGTTCGCCGACACCCCCTCCCCCTGGGCGAACAATGCGGCGGAGTCATTGACGCGATCCTTGAGCTTGCGCGACAAATACAAGGGCAACCCGCTGGTGTCGACCGCCTTCGCTCCGGACGGGGCCATCAGCTTGAGCGACGAGACCTTCAGACGTCTCGCCACACTGGCTGACGAGCTCGACGCCGGCATCATGCTAAACCTTCATCGATCGCGGGGCGAAATCGCCGAGTGCGTGAATGCCCACGGTATGCGTCCCATCGAGCGCCTTTGGCATTTGGGACTGCTGAGTCCGGCACTCAACGCCATCCACATGGTGCATTTGACGGCGGCGGATATGGGGCTCGTGCAACGCACCGGCATTTCGATTACGTTGCGGCCGCAATTGGATTTGAAATTCAGTCAGGTATTGGCACCCATTGCGGAGTTTGCCGCAGCGGGTGTGCGCCTCGGCCTTGGCAGCGGCGGTGCGCTCACCCAAGATCTCTGGACCGAGATGAAGCTGGCGGCCCTGCTTACCAGCCCGTGGGACGCGCTGCATGCCGCGACGCGCGGCGGCGCCGCGGTACTGGGCCTGGAGAGCGAGGTGGGTAGTCTGGAAGCGGGAAAATGGGCAGACCTCTGCTGTGTGGATCTTTCGGGGCCGGGTACGCAACCGGCCAATAATCCGCTCGAGCGATTGGTATTCAGCGGCGGCCGTGACCTTGTCAGCGATGTCTGGGTCGCCGGCCGGCAACTGCTATCGGGCGGCGAATTGACTCGGCTGGACTGGCCGGAGGTGGCGGCGCGCTCCGCGGTGTGGGCGAGCCGATTGAATGCGAGAGGTGGATGATGGATGTACGCCCCAATGTCGATCCAAAGGAACTGGCCAAGTTTTCCTCGCTGGCGCAGAGCTGGTGGGATCCTGCCGGCCCTTCAAGACCCCTGCACGAATTGAACCCGCTGAGGCTTCGATATATCGAGAGCGCGGTTAAACTGACCGGCGCTCGCGTCCTCGATGTCGGTTGCGGCGGAGGAATCTTGAGCGAGTCGATGGCGCGCAGCGGCGCGCGGGTGCTCGGCATCGATCTGTCGCAAGCCGTACTGGATGTGGCGGAACTGCACGCGCTGGAAAGCAAGGTATCGGTCGAATACAAAGCCATCGCGGCGGAGAAGCTGGCCGCGGCGCAACCGGCCTGCTTCGACTTGGTCACGTGCATGGAAATGCTCGAACATGTTCCTGATCCGGCGGCAATGCTCGCGGCGCTGGCGCAACTGGTGAGGCCGGGCGGCACTGTCATGGTATCCACGTTGAATCGTAAGCCACTCGCATTCGCGGTGGCAATCATCGGAGCCGAGTACATTGCGCGCGTGCTGCCCCGCGGGACCCATGAATACCTGAAGTTCATCCGCCCTTCCGAGCTGGCGCGTTGGGGTCGTGCCGCGGGACTTGAACTCAAGGATCTCACCGGCATCACTTACAATCCTTTGACGCGCGCATTTCGCTTGTCGCCCAACACCGATGTCAATTACCTTGCACACTTCAAACGCTCGGAATGACTACCCTCTCTTTACGGGCGGTCCTGTTCGATTTGGACGGCACGCTCCTTGACACCGCGCCGGACATGGTTGGCGCTTTGAACGCGCTGCGCCACGAACAATCGCTTGGGCCCCTGCCGTACGAAACCGTGCGAAGCGCCGTGAGCCACGGAAGCGCCCGTGTGGTGAAGGTGGGCTTTCCCGATGCTGACGCGGAAACTTTTCTAGCCCTGCAACAGCGCTTTCTGGAAATTTACCGCAGCGCGCTCAGCTGTGAGACGCGGCTGTTTCCCGGCATGGAGACGGTGCTGAAGGAATTGGCAGCATGGCGCTTGAAGGTCGGCATCGTGACCAACAAGCCGGGCTGGCTCACCACCCCGCTGCTCGTGGAATTGGAATTGCTGCAGCACTTTGCCTGCGTCGTGAGCGGAGATACCGTGGCCGAGCGCAAGCCACATCCCTTGCCTTTGCTGCATGCCGCCGAGCTCGCCGACGTGCGGCCCGGCGAATGCATTTACGTGGGCGACGCGGAGCGCGATGTTCAAGCCGCACATGCTGCAGCGATGCCGGCTTTGGTGGCCAATTACGGTTACCTGCGGGCCGATGAGGATTCGACTGCTTGGAAAGGCGACGGGTATTTGAGCGGGCCGCTGGATCTTTTAGAGTGGCTCAAGTCGAGCGGGCGCCTGTGAGCGACCTTAAAGTTTGGGCGGCGCTGGTGATAGGCATTGCGCTGGGTGCGCTGGCGGGACTCTTGTGGCGCGCGCGCCGCGAACAAACCCTGCGCATCGATGCCGAATTGTTGCGATCACGGCTCAAGAGCGAAGAAATGTTGAGCGCCGAGCGCGAGCAGACCTTGGCGCGCGCGCGCGATCAGCTGCAGGGGGTGTTCGGCGAGCTGGCACGCGAGAGCCTGCAGAGCAACAGCGAAGTGTTCCTGCAGCTCGCGCGCGAACGCTTCGCTCGCCAACAAGTGGACGCCTCGCAGCTATTGAAGGAACGCGAGTCGGCGATCGAGTCGCTGGTCAAGCCCATCCGTGAGGCATTGGCCAAGACTGAGGCGCAGATCCAGGCGATCGAGCGCGACCGCATCGATTCCTTTGCCACAATCAAGGTGCAAATGGAGGTCTTGGCGAGCGGCCAATCGTTGTTGTCGCGTGAGACGCGCAACTTGGTCACCGCCCTGCGCCGTCCCGATGTGCGCGGGCAATGGGGGGAAATCACCTTGCGCCGATTGGTCGAGTTGTCAGGCATGACGTTGCATGTCGACTTCAGCGAACAGCTGCACCGCAAGACCGATACCGGCGCGATACGGCCCGACATGATCGTGCATATGCCCGAGGGTCGCGACATCGTCGTGGACGTGAAAACACCGCTCGAGGCCTATCTCGCCGCCGTGGAAGCCCAAGACGAGACTGAACGAGGCGCGCAACTGCGCCGCCACGCGCAAATCGTCGGCGCGCGCGTTCGCGAACTATCCTCAAAGCAATATTGGTCGCAATTCGAACGCAGTCCGGATTTCGTGGTGTTGTTTCTGCCGGGCGATCAGTTCCTGTCCGCGGCGTTGCAGGAAAACCCGGGTCTAATCGATGATTCTTTGCGCCAAAACGTCATGCTGGCCACGCCGACGAGCTTGGTGGCGCTATTGAAGGCCGTATCCTATGGCTGGAAACAAACGCAATTGGCAGAGAACGCCGCAGAGGTGCGCGAGCTGGGTGAAGAGATCTACAAACGCCTCGCCGTATTCGGCGAGCATCTGGGAAAATTGGGAAAGTCCCTCGGCAGCAGTGTCGAGTCCTTCAATCGGGCAGTGGGTTCGCTCGAGCAACAAGTCCTGCCGGCCGCGCGCCGCTTCGAGGGGCTGGGTTTAAGGGTGAGCCGCGCAATCGAGCCCCTGGAGCCGATCGCGAATTTAGCTCGTACGCCGCGCGCCGAGCCGGACCAGCCGGAGCTTTTCGATGAGCCCCGCTCTCAAGACCCTTGATGCCACCTATCGTGCGCGAGCCATTCCTGCCGGATCGGCGCGATATTGGAGCTGGCTGTTCGCTGCGGCGCCGGCACGCCCGCCGCTGCTCGGGATTTACGCGTTGCTGGCCGAGTGGAATGCGTTGATGGATCCGGCGACCGAACACAATGCGGCTCACATCAAATTGGCATGGTGGCAAGAGGAAATCCGCCGCCTTGCCGCCGGAGTGCCGGTGCATCCCATCGGCATTTATCTGGCCTCGCTGCCGCGCGCCGGCGAGGTCGATTTCGGCCGGTTGGCCGCGTCAATCGATGCCGCGGTCGCTGAAACCAACGGCGCGCCACTGGAACGCGGGACTGAATTGGAACCTCACGCCCGCGCATTGCGGGCACCTCCCCTCGCGCTGGCCTCTTTGCTCGTCACGGAGAGCCTCGATGATGCCAGCACGGGAATCTGCGCCCAGGCCTTGGCGGTGGCAGATTATTTATCGCGCGCGACACGCGACTACCGGCGCGAAGTGCAATTAGGACGGGTACCCTTCCCGGTGGATGAGCTTCTCGCCGCGGGTGTGGAGAACATCGACCTGCGCGCCGAGCATGCGCCGCCGCCGCTCGCAAGTTACTTGGCGCGGCTTCGGCAGCGCGCTTGCGAAAACTATGAGATCGCCACGCGCGCGCTGCCCGCCGAGCACCGCTCGCAACTGCGCCACCTCTTGGTCCTGGCGGCATTGGGATTGAAACATTTAAAGGCACGCGCGCCGATAGTCAGGTCAACCGGCATGCAGGATATGCTGTTGGCTTGGTCGACGGCGCGGCGCGCCTAAGTTCCGAAGGCCCCTATGATTCCCGAGCATTTCATCGCCGACCCCGACCTTCTCAAAGGACGGACCATTCTGATCACCGGCGCCGGCAGCGGCTTGGGCCGGGCACTGGCGATTCAGTGCGCGCGTGCAGGCGCGTGCGTGATTTTATCGGGACGCAATGGCGCCAAACTCGATCGCGCATACGATGAAATCGAGACACTGGGTGCGCCCAAACCCGCGATCGCCGTGCTGGATTTGGCCTCGGCGACTGCGGTCGACTACGATGCCCTCGCCCGCGTCATTGGCGAGGAATTCGGAAAGTTGGATGGCTTGGTCCATGCTGCGGGCTTGCTCGGCGATCGAACTCCGCTGGAGCAATATGATGTGCCGACCTGGTGTAAGGTCTTGCATGTGAATCTCACAGCCCCCTTCATTCTCACGCAGGTCCTATTGCCGCACCTGCGCAAGTCCGAGGATGCCTCCATCATCTTTGTGAGCAGCGGCGTGGTGAAAAAATCGCGCCCCTTCTGGGGAGCGTATGCCGTCTCCAAGACGGGCTTAGAATCGGTGCGCAGCATGCTGGCAGAGGAACTGGAAGGCGAGGCGAACATCCGGGTGAATAGCGTCAATCCGGGCCGGATGCGGACCGCCATGCGGGCAGCGGCGTATCCTGCGGAGGACCCGAACACGGTACCGACGGCCGAATCGGTGTGCGGTCCTTTTCTTTACTTGCTGGGCGCGCGCGGCCGCGGCATTGACGGTCAGTATATCGAGGCCCAATAACATTGCGGGGACTTAAGGATGCATAAAAGTAAACTCTACATAGGGGCCACCGCGGCAATCGTTTGTGTTGCCCTGGGCGCGGCGGTGCGCGCGGCGCCCGCGCCGGCACGGCCGCTCGAGGGCGACTACGTCATCCATGATTTCCACTTTGCATCCGGCGAAACCTTGCCCGAGCTGCGAATGCACTACACGTATTTCGGCAAGGCTAAAAAGGATGCGCAGGGCCGCATCACCAACGCCGTGTTGATCATGCACGGCACGGGCGGATCAGGCCGCAGTCTCGTGAACGAAAGATTTTCCGACGTTTTGTTCCAAAAGGGGCAGCTGCTGGATGCGGAAAAATATTACATCATCCTCCCCGATGGTATCGGTCACGGAAAGTCGAGCAGGCCGAGCGATGGATTGCATGCGCATTTTCCGCAGTATTCCTATCAAGATATGGTGGCGGCACAATATGCCTTGGTCACCAAGGGCCTCGAGGTAAATCACTTGAGGCTGGTGATGGGCACTTCGATGGGATGCATGCATACCTTCATGTGGGCCGAGATGTATCCCGATTTCATGGATGCCTTGATGCCGCTGGCCTGCTTACCGGTGCAGATCGCAGGGCGGAACCGCGCGTGGCGGGATCTGGTGATGGATGCGATTCGCAACGATCCACAATGGATGAAGGGCGAATATACCAGCGAACCCTTGAGCGCTCTGCGCACCGCGGCCGGCTTGCTGCTGATTGCCGGCAGCGCCCCGATTCAGATGCAGATGACGCTTCCCACCAAAGATGCGGCCGACGAATTCGTGCAGAAATACCTGCAGCGCCAATTGGAAGATTTGGACGCCAATGACCTTCTCTACCAGGTCAACGCCTCGCGCGACTATGATCCCTCGGGCGGATTGGAGAAGATCAAAGCTCCGCTGCTACAAGTCAATTCCGCCGATGATTTCATCAATCCGCCCGAACTCGGGATTGCCGAGCGGGAAATCACGCGCGTGAAAAATGGGCGTTTCGTGCTGCTGCCGGCGTCGGAGCAAACCCATGGGCACGGCACCCATACCTGGGCCGCGGTTTGGCAGCAGTATTTGGCGCAACTGCTGGACGCCTCCAAAAATCCGCCCGCTAACTAACAAGCCTCGTCCCAACCTCTAAGTCTCGTCCGGCTGCGTCGATCTCGTTGACGAGCGCGTTGCGTTCGCTCGCCAACATGGCGCGGGAGTGTCCGCGCGGCAAATCATGCCCCAAATGGACCGGCCCGAAGCGCACGCGCATCAGGCGGCTCACGATGATGCCGCGAGCTGCGAACCAGTGCCGCACTTGCGCCGAACGCGTCGCGCGCACGGTCACGCTGAGCCAATGATTGAATCCCTCTCCATATTTCGCCTCGGCCTGCAGAATGCTCATGGCTTCGCCCTCGCAATCGGTAGCCGCGCGAAACTCAGCGACCAGCGTTTCGTTCAGGGGCCCGCGCATGCGCAGGACATAGTCCACCGTCAATGCGTGCGCTCCCTGCGACACGCGATGTGCCCAAGAGCCATCGTCGGTGAGTATTTCCAGGCCCCCATCCACTGGAGGCATCGGTTGAATGGCAAGCCAGCGCCCGGCGGACCGGGGTAATTTCAGATGTTCGGAAGCTCGGGATGTCGCGGCTTTAAGATCGAGGCTTTCGCCCGGCGAGCGATGGAATAACAGTACGCGCAGTTCCTTGATGGCGGGTGTGTGCAACCTGACGGGCCGTCCGTCCAACGTGATGCGGTCTTTCGGGCCGAGCTTTGCGCCGAGCGGGGGTACCTCGCCGTTGACCTTCAGCCGCGCTTCGCGAATCCAACGCTCGACTTCGCGACGCGAACCGATGCCCGCGGCCGACAGCAGCTTCTGGATGCGCTCACCGGCGGGGGGATCTTTTGGCGGTGCGCCGCCCGACCTGGGGCCGGCCTTGGGTTGGCGCACCCGCATCAAGTCGTGTCGTCTTGCGCACCACTGGCAACCAAGCCCTGGCGCGGAGCGGCGCCCTGCGGGGCCGGTTCCTCATCATCATCGGCCTGCGGCTCGACGGGCGCAGCCGCTTCGCTCGCATCATCATCTTCGGTCAGCACCTGAGCATCGGCACCCGGCAGCGTCAGCTGAACGCGCAAGTCTTCGAGTTCTTTCAGTTGCGCCAGGGTCGGCAGATCATCCAGTTTCTTCAAGCTGAAGTAATCGAGAAACTCGCGCGTCGTGCCGAGCAGCTCGGGTTTGCCCGGCACGTCGCGATGACCGACAACCCGAATCCAATTTCGCTCATGCAATGTCTTGATGATATTCGGGTTGACTGCGACGCCGCGGATTTGCTCGATCTCACCGCGCGTAATCGGTTGCCGGTAGGCGATCAAGGCCAGCGTCTCGAGCAGCGCCCGCGAATATTTGGCGGGCCGTTCCTGCCACAATCGAGCCACGGGCTGCGCGACCGCCGCCCTGATTTGAATGCGAAATCCACTGGCCACTTCGAGCAACTCGAGACCGCGCGTTTGGTATTCCTCGCCGAGCGCGGCGATAGCCCCGCTCACTTCCTCGGCAATCGATCCGTCGCGCTCGTCGAAAACGCTCGTCAGCTCGTCCACTGTCAGAGGCCGGCCGGCGGCGAGCATCGCAGCTTCAACCACATTCTTCACGTATTGTTGGTTCATTGAGTTCTCGCAAGTTCATCGTTAGCGGCGCCATCGTCGGTAACTAGCGACAGGTGCCGGGCCGGATTGCCGAGTCGAACGTGCAGGGGCGCGTAGGCTTCAGATTGCACTATTTCGATCAGTCCCTCACGCAATAGTTCAAGAATGGCCACGAACGTCACCGTCACGCCACGTCGGCCCTCCTCCGCGGTAAACAATCGCACAAAATCGACAAATGAATTGGTTTGCAGCAAAGCTAGAACATCGGTCATGCGCTGGCGTACGGACAAGGGTTCACGCTGCACATGGTGATGCGCAAACATGTCGCTGCGCGACAACACGTCTTGAAAGGCCACCAACATTTCCTGCAGCGTCACCGCCGGCGGGACGCGTACGACTTTCCGGTCGACTAGCTCCGCCGAGGCTATCCAGGTGTCGCGGTCCAGGCGTGCCATCCGGTCTATGCCTTCCGCTGCGCGTTTGAAGCGCTCGTATTCCTGCAACCGGCGCACCAGTTCGGCGCGGGGATCCGCTTCCTCCGCTGCATCGTTGCTGCCCACCCGCGGCAGCAACATGCGCGATTTGACTTCCGCCAGCGTCGCGGCCATCAGCAGGTATTCGCCGGCCAATTCGAGCTGCAACACCTGCATCAGTTCGATATAGCGCATGTACTGGCGCGTGATTTCGGCAATCGGAATGTCGAGAATGTCGAGGTTCTGCCGCCGAATCAGGTACAGCAGCATGTCGAGCGGGCCTTCAAACGCTTCGAGAAACACCTCGAGGGCCTGCGGCGGTATGTACAGGTCCCGCGGCATCTCGATGACGGGCTGACCCTCCACCACCGCAAAAGGCATCTCACCTTGTGCCGGCGGGACAGCGGCAACAGGCGGCTGCGGCGCCGTATTCGGAACCAAGGTCAGCTCGGGTTTCATCGATAGTTCATTGCCATGGCTTGTCGAACTGCCTCCAGCGTGTCGCGTGCCACCGTTCGTGCGCGCTCGCCCCCCTCGGCGATGATACCCCGTACGAGGTCCGGATTCTCCTCGAACTCTTCGGCGCGCTTGGCGATGCCGGATATTTCTTCGACGATTTTTTCGATCAATGGAGCCTTGCATTCCAAACAGCCGATGCCGGCTGTGCGGCAGCCGTTCTGCACCCAGGCTTGCGTGTCCGCCGAGGAATATATCTTGTGCAGATCCCAAACCGGGCATTTGTCCGGATCGCCGGGATCGGTGCGCCGGACACGGGCTGGGTCGGTCTGCATCGCCTTGAGTTTCTTGACCACCGAGTCCGTATCCTCGCGCAGACCGATGGTGTTGCCATAGGACTTTGACATCTTGCGCCCGTCCAACCCCGGTACTTTCGGAGTCGCTGTCAGCAATGCGTCCGGTTCCGGCAGTATGGCAATGCCGGCGCCCTCGAGAAATCCGAGCAGACGATCGCGGTCCGCGACCGTGAGGCGCGCATTGGCTTCCACCAAGGCCTGGGCCTTCGCCAACGCATCGGCATCGCCCTTTTCTTGGAACTCTTTGCGCAGCGAGCGATACAACGCGGAATTTCTTGAACCCAAGCTCTTGATGGCTTTTTCCACCTTCTGCTCGAATTCCGGTTCGCGTCCATAGATGTGATTGAACCGGCGCGCCACTTCGCGCGTGATCTCAACATGCGCCACTTGGTCCTCGCCCACGGGCACGAACTGCGAGCGGTATAGCAAAATATCCGCGCTTTGCAGCAAGGGGTAACCGAGGAACCCATAGGTGTTCAAGTCATGATCGGCAAGCTGGATTTGCTGGTCTTTGTATGAAGGCACTCGCTCCAGCCAGCCTAACGGAGTGATCATCGACAGGAGCAGATGCAGCTCCGCGTGCTCGGGTACCTTTGACTGAATAAACAGCGTGGCCACTCCGGGGTTAAGACCGGCGGCCAACCAGTCGATCACCATGCTCCAAGTGTTTTCTTCCAGCTTCGAGGTGTCCTCATAGCCGGTGGTCAATGCATGCCAATCCGCTACGAAGAAGTAGCACTCGTACTGGTATTGAAGCTCGATCCAATTCTTGAGAGCGCCGTGATAATTGCCGAGATGCAGCTGGCCCGTGGGGCGCATACCGGAGAGCACTCGTCGATTTTGGATGGGGCTGCTCATCTCGAAAGCCCGACGCCAAGGACATTGATGAGATGACCGATGGCCCCGTAAGCGGGACGAAAAAGCCAACTGAGCAGACCCAGCACGGAGAGCCCGACGACGATGAACATGCCCGCCGGCGCTATTTTTTCGAGCCGAGCACCAATCCGTGGCGGCAATAAGCCCACCAGCACTCGGCCTCCGTCCAGCGGGGGAATGGGCAGCATGTTGAAGAGGGCAAGAACCGCATTGACCTTGATGCCCGCCTGGGCCATGAGCACGAGCCAGTTATCCAATATCGAGCCGCGCCGGATTTGCAGAACGATCAGGAGCACGACGCACCAAAAGAGCGCCATCAAGATGTTCGCGGCGGGGCCCGCAAGGGCCACCAAAATTGAAGCGCGGCGCGGGTTGCGCAGCACGCGGGTCTCGACCGGCACTGGTTTGGCCCAGCCGAAAAGGGGTAGGCCCAGCGCCAAGAGCGACCCCGGCAAGAGTACGGTACCGACGGGATCGATGTGCCTCAGGGGGTTCAAGCTCAAGCGGCCGAGCAACTCAGCAGTGCGGTCACCGAAGTAACGGGCGGTCCAGCCGTGTGCGACTTCATGCAGGGTAATGGCGAACAGGACCGGGATTGCCCAGACTGAAATGATGTACAAAAATAGAGGTAAATCCAATGCTTGCACTCGTTATTTAAACAAATTACGAGCCTGAGCGCCCGCATTGCAGTTCATTATACGGTGGCGGTGGCTGCAAAGGGACTGACATCGCCGCGTCCTTTTCGCATTACGATGGCGCGGTCGCCCGACAAATCGATGACGGAGGTCGGGACGAGACCACAATTGCCGCCGTCCAGAACGAGATCCACACTGCGATCGAGCGTCTCGTATATTTCCCTCGCATCGGTCCGCGGCAAGTCCTCTCCTGGAAGCAGCAGCGTTGAACTCATCACCGGTTCGCCAAGTTCGCGCAGCAGCTGGGCGGTGACCGGGTGATCCGGCACGCGCAAACCGATGGTGCCGCGCCGCTCGTGCTTCAAACGCCGCGGCGTCTCACGCGATGCCTTGAGCAAAAAGGTATAGGCCCCGGGGGTGTGTGCGCGCAGCAGCCGGTATTGCCAGTTCTCGACCATCGCGTACTTGCCTACATCGGCGAGGTCCCGGCAAACCAACGTGAAGTGATGATTCCGGTCGGTTTGACGGATCTCTCGGATGCGCTCCAGCGCGGCCTTATCGCCGATATGACAGCCCAATGCATAGCACGAATCCGTCGGGTACACGATCACCCCGCCGCGGCGCAAAACCTCGACAGCCTGGCGTATGTAGCGCACCTGTGGGGAGACCGGATGCAGTTGCAGATAGATGCTCATTTCGTCAGCTATGATACGCGGATGAGTCAACTTCTCGAATGGTCGCCCCTGATCGTCTTCTTCGTGGCCTTCAAGGTCCTCGATATTTACTGGGCCACGGCCGCGCTGATGGCGGCGTGCGTGCTGTTGCTGATAGTGCATCGCATACGAACCGGTAAATTCAAGACCATGCACCTGATCAGCGCAGGGGTGGTGGTGGCGCTCGGCAGCGCCACGCTGCTGCTGCACGATAAGCGCTTCATCCAGTGGAAACCGACAGTGCTGTTGGGTCTGACGTCGATCACGTTCTTGGGCAGTATGGTGATCGGCAAGCAGCCGCTGGTGCGACGGATGCTCGAGGCCGTTCTCGATGAACCCGTGAAAATTTCAGCGCGCACTTGGCTGCTGATCAATTCCACCTGGGTCGTGTGGTTTGCAATTTTGGCGTTTGCCAACATTTATGTCGCCCGCAACTTTGCCGAAAGTGTCTGGGTGAATTTCAAGGTTTTCGGCATCAGCATCGCCACCATGGTTTTTTTGATACCGCAAGTGCTGTGGATTAGCAGCATGACGACGCCGGCGACCCCCGCCACTCGCGCGCAAAGATTGAGGGAGCGTTTGGAGAGCCGCTTTGCGCCCGCACAGCTCAGCGTCGAGGATGAAAGTCATCTGCATGAAGGCCACGCCGGCGCAGCGTCGGGGCAGAGCCATTTTCGAGTGAAGATCGTGTCGGAAGCATTTCGAGGCATCTCATCGGTGGCTCGCCATCGCTTGGTATACGCCGCCGTGGACGACCTCTTGAAGACCGACATCCACGCGCTTGCGATCGAGGCCCGCGCGCCGGATTGAGCTGAGTATCGGCGCCGCAATGCTGCACTGCGGTAACGCACTCCGCATTTTCTTTACAATCAAAAATTGGTGACAGCGCATGGTTGAGGCTAAACTGCCGCCCCCGGGCGCGTCGGCCAACTGGCCATAGTGCTTTTTTTTTGCGTAGAGGACCAAATGAGCCAATTTCTGAGTACACCGTGGATCCGTATCGCCACCGTGACCGCATTCGCCTTGACCATAGCCGCGTGCGGAAAGGGCCAGCCGGGGGCGACGCCCGGAGCGGCCGACAAGACGGCTGCTACGGCAACCCCGCCGGTAGCCACCGTTGACGGCAACCCTATTTCGCGCCTGGAATACGACATATACGTAAAGAGCCTGCTGCAAGGTCGACCGACGACTGAGCTCACGCCGGAGCAGCGCAATCAAGTGCTGGATGAGTTGATCAACATGCAACTGCTGGCCGCCCAAGGCGCCAAAGATGGCGTGGATAAAGATCCCGACGTCGCAGGACGGCTTGAGGTAGTCCGCATGCGCGTGCTCGCGGATGCCGAATCGCAGAAATATTTGAAGGACAAGGAACCGACCGACGCAGAGTTGCACGCGGAATATGACACCGCGGTCGGCGCCATGGACAAGACCGAGTACCACGCCAAGCATATCCTGGTGCCCACGAAGGAGCAGGCCGAACAAGTCATCAAGAAAATCAAAGGCGGCGCGAAGTTCGAGGACGTGGCCAAAGCGCAGTCCACTGACGGTTCCAAGGCCAATGGCGGCGATCTCGGCTGGTTCACGCTCACCCGGATGGCCAAGCCCTTCGGCGATGCGGTCAAGAATTTGAAGAAGGGCGAAATGACGCCGGAACCGGTGCAAACGCAGTTTGGCTGGCACGTCATCAAGCTGGAAGACACGCGCGAAACGGCGCCGCCGCCATTCGAGCAGGTCAAGCAGCAGGTCAACAACGGTGTCATCCAAAAGAAGCTTCAGGCCTATGTCGACGGCTTGAAGAAAACCGCGAAGATCGACAAATCGCTCGATAAACCGGTCACGGACACAAAACCAGACGCGAAACCAGACGCGAAACCGGACGCTAAACCAGACACGAAGTAACGGCAACGGCGTAGCGGATTCAGGATGAATCCGCTACGTTTTCAACAGTTTCAATAATGCCGCTTCGTCGAGAATTTGCAGCCCGAGTTTCTCTGCTTTCTTGAGCTTGGAACCCGCTTCGGCGCCGGCCACCACGTAATCGGTCTTCTTCGAGACGCTGCCGCTCACTTTTCCGCCCCGTTGCAAGATAGCGTCCGTGGCTTCGTCGCGCGTCAGAGATTCAAGACTACCTGTGAGCACGAAGGTCTTGTCGTGCAGCGCACCGCTTCCCTTCGCCCTCCCCGTCGCCGGCGCCGGCCATGCTATCCCCGCGGCGAGCAAGCGATCGACCACTGCGGCATTGTCGGCATTTTGGAAGTAGGCCGCCACTTGCTTCGCTACCACGGGGCCGACGTCGGGAACGCGTTGGATCTCCTCCTCGCCGGCACGGCGCAGTGCACTTAAGTCCGGAAAATATTGCGCCAGCGCGGCGGCGGTGGCTTCGCCGACATCGCGTATGCCGAGCGCATAGAGAAAGCGCGGCATCGTGGTCTGCTTCGCGGCTTGTATGGCCGACTGCACCTTTTGCGCAGACTTCTCACCCATCCGTTCCAATGTCGCGAGACGATCCGCCTGCAAGGAGAAAAGATCGGCCGGCGTTTTCACCCAGTCGCCGTCGACCAATTGGTCCACCAGCTTGTCGCCGAGCCCTTGAATGTCCATGGCGCGGCGCGAAGCGAAATGTTGAATCTCTCCTTTGCGCTGCGCCGCGCAGCGCCTGCCGCCGCTGCAGCGCGCGACTGCCTGGTCAGCTTCACGCACCACCGGCGAGCCGCATACCGGACACGTGCTCGGCAGAGCCACCAGTTGCGTTCCGGCTACTCGGCGCTCCGGCAACACCCTGGCGACTTCCGGTATCACATCGCCCGCGCGGCGAATGACAACCGTATCGCCCACGCGCACGTCTTTGCGGGTCAACTCATCCATGTTGTGCAGGGTCGCATTGCTGACGGTGACTCCACCGACGAACGTAGGTTCCAATTTGGCAACAGGTGTCAGGGCGCCGGTGCGGCCCACTTGAAATTCAATGCCGCGCACCACGCTCAGGGCCTCTTCGGCGGGAAATTTGTGTGCTATCGCCCAACGCGGCGCCCGCGAAATGAATCCCAACTTTCGCTGCAGTTTTACTTGGTCCACTTTGTAGACCACGCCGTCAATTTGGTACGGAAGGCTCGAGCGTGCCTTGCCCATCGCCTCGTAGTACTCGAGGCAACCTTCGATCGACTCGACCACTTTGGACTGCGGGCAAATTTTAAATCCCAAGCGCCGCAGTTCTTTGAGCGTCTCGCTGTGGGAAGGTGCAAGTTCGCCGCCGTCGATGACTCCCACGCCGTAAACGAACATGTCGAGCGGCCGCGCTGCAGTTAGCCGCGGGTCGAGCTGCCGCAGGCTGCCGGCCGCCGCGTTGCGCGGATTAACGAGAGTTTTTTCGCCGCGCGCTGCCGCCTCTTCGTTGAAGCGCTTGAAGCCCGCCAACGGCATGAACACCTCGCCGCGCACTTCCAGCACCCGCGGTGCCTTGGCGTCGCGAAGCTTGAGCGGCAGCGCCTTGATGGTGCGCAGATTCTGAGTGATATCCTCGCCGGTCTCTCCGTCGCCGCGGGTGGCCCCCCGAACGAAGGTGCCATTGTCATAAAGGGCGCTAACGGCCAGCCCGTCCAACTTTGGCTCCGCGGCGTATCGAACGGCGCCGCTTTGGCCAAGCCGTTCGCGAACACGCCGATCGAAATCGCGCACTTCCTGCTCGCTGAACGCGTTGTCCAGCGACAGCATCGGGACTTGATGCTTGACGGCGCCGAATGCCGAAACCGGTGCTGCACCCACCCGCATGGTCGGTGAATGCGGGTCCGCGAGCGCCGGAAATTCGCTCTCCAGGGCGCGCAGCTCCAGCATCAGCCCGTCGTACTCGGCATCCGGAACTTCCGGGTCGTCCAAGGCGTGGTAGCGGTAGTTATAGCGCTCGAGCAGCTCTCGGAGCTCAGAGGCTCGTGCCAGAGCCTTCTTGGGCGGTCCTTCCGACTTCCCCGGGCTCACGATCAGGCTCGATGCAACGAGGCCTGGAAACGCGCAACATCGTCCCGCAAGGCGCCCGCACGCTGCGGCGAGAGCGGCATGCCTTTGGAATCCTGAACCATTCCCGCCAGTTCGTGCGCCAAGCCGCGTGCCGCCCCCAGCAACTCATCGACGGTCAGCAGCGGCTCGACGGGACCAGGCAAAACGGCGAAGAGCGTGACGCCGCGAAACTCTTCCGACGCCATACGCGCCACATCAAAGGTGCCGGGCTCGACCATGCTGGCGACGCAAAACAAACTGCGGCCATCGACATGCTTACGATGAAATACCTGGTAACGGCCATACGCAAGACCATGCAATTCCAGCGCCGCGAGCAAATTGGCGCCGGGCCAGCGTATCTCTCCGGGGGCGCACACGCGAACCGTGACGATCTTTTGCTGCTCGCTTACGTTAGCCGATTGCCCCGGCGAGACCGCGCTTCGAGCTCGGGGCTCAGGCGCCGCCGCCGCGGGGCTCACCACCGGTTCGGGAGTCGCCGCCGGTTCGGGACTCGCCGCCGGTTCGGGAGTCACCGCCGCTTCGGGCCTGGGCTCCGGTGCGCGAACGGGCGGCGCAATGACAGGATCTGCCTCGACCATCATCGGGCCATCCACGATTGGGACGTGATCGTATTCGCGAGTGTGAATGCTTAGAGGCTCAAAGGGCGGCACACCCCAATCGCGTGACTGCGCATCGGACACGGTTGCTTGGTCGGGCACGACATCGCCGGCTGGATCATGGCGAAACGGCTCCATGGTCGGCGTGATCTCGCGCAGCGCGGCGTTGCCGGGAGCCTGTAACGAACGCCGCCTGCCCCACCACCAGATGCCGACGAGCAACACCAGACTTAAGGCAAACAATATCCAACGCAGCTCGGCAACCATACGACTTTCTTGCTACATCGCTGCCATGCGCACGGCCTCATCGACATCCACCGACACCAAGCGCGACACGCCCGGCTCATTCATGGTGACGCCGACCAATTGCGACGCCATTTCCATGGTGCTCTTGTTATGCGTGATGAAAATAAACTGCACGCTGCGCGACATATCGCGGACGATATCGCAGAAGCGTCCCACGTTGTTCTCATCGAGCGGAGCGTCCACTTCGTCCAGCAGACAGAAAGGCGCGGGGTTCAAGTCGAATATTGCAAACACCAGCGCCACGGCCGTCAGCGCCTTCTCGCCGCCCGACAGCTGGCTGATGGTGCTGTTTCGCTTGCCCGGAGGACGCGCCATGACGGATACGCCCGCCACGGTGGATTCCTCGCCCGTCAGCTCAAGATAGGCGTGACCACCGCCGAACAGGCGTGGAAATTTTTCCTTCAAGCCGGCGTTGACTCGATCGAAGGTGTCCTGGAAGCGCGTGCGTGTCTCGCGGTCAATTTTGCGCATCGCCGACTCGAGCGTTTCCAACGCGTCGGTCAGATCCTTGCACTGCCGATCCAAGTATTCCTTGCGTTCCGACTGCTCCTTGAACTCTCCGATCGCGGCCAAATTGACCTGACCCAACCGCTCGATCTTGCCCTTGGTCTCCTCCAGCTGCGCCTCCCAGCTTGCCACGCCGGCATCCTGCGGAATTTGTGCGGCCAGGCTTTCGAATTCGTAATTCGTCGCTGCCAATTGCTCCGCGACACCCTCGCGCCGCACGCGCACCTGTTGAGCGGCCAAGCGCGCTTGATCCAGATCGGATCGCGCCGTTTCCAAGCGCTGCTCCACCGTCATTCTGACGGAATCGTGCTCGCGCAATAAAGCATCCAATTCATCGCTGGCGATTCGAGCAGCGCGCAATTCGAATTCGATCTCCGCGCGCAACCGCAGCTTGCCTTCCAACTGCTGTTGCGCGTCGGCCAGAGGCGCCTCGCCCTCGGTCAGTTGCGCGCTCAATTCGAGCCGCCTCGTTTCCAAATCTTCGAGCTGCTTCTCGAGACGAGCTAGCGTGGTGATCAAAGAGGTGTGCGAGGATCGTCTTGATTCGACTTGCACGGCCAACTCGCGCGCATGTTGCTGCGCCGCGCCGGCCGCGGCGCGCGCCTCGCTCAAGGCCGCGCGCATGCGTTCACGATCCTGCTCGAGTTCCATGCGCTGAGGTTCGAGCGCCGCGAGAGAGTCGATGGCGGTCTCCATCCGGCCGCGCGATGCGCGCAACTCGGTTTCGCTTCGCGTGAGTTCGCTACCTACATCGGCGAGTTCCGTCTCGAGCTGCTGCAACCGCCGCGTCGCGTCATCGGTACGGGCTTGCGCCGCATTGAGCTCTGCACGCCGATCGACATGCTCGCGGTGCAGTCGATTGACGTCGGTCTGGAATCGCTCGCGGCGGTCTTCGTGCTCGCGCACGCTCTCGCGCGATGCTTCAAGGCTGACCTCGAGCGCTTTTACTTCTTGTTCCAGCGTGCCAACTTGCACGCGGATTTCACGCAAAGTTTCCTCACGCTCGATGACTCCGGTGTGCGGATCGGCATCGCGGGATACGCGCAGCCAATCTTGCCCAAGCCAAATTCCGTCGCGGGTAACCACGGATTCGCCCGTTTGCAGCCGGCGCCGCAGCGCCAATCCTTCAGTCAAATTCTCCGCGGCATACACCGACGAAAGTACCGAGGCCAGCACACCGGTGCCTTGCACCTTCGCTTGCAGCGATGCGGCATTGTGGAGGGTATTCGTGCCTTCGTTGGTGCTGACCACCGCCAAGTAACCGCTGTCGAAACTACCCAATAAATCCGTGACGCTATCCAGACCATCGACGCAAACCGCTTCGAGATACGAGCCCAGCACGGTCTCCACGGCGCGTTCCCACCCTTTATCCACCCGCAGCTGCTGCGCAACCCGCGGCCGGCGGTCGAGCGACTGGGCTTTCAGCCATTGCGTTACTTTCCCCGAGGCTTGGCCCAGTGCGGCTTGTTGCAGCGCTTCCGTCGACACCTGGGTACCCTGCGCTTGCTGCAATTGCGTACGCAAGGCATTGAGCGCCTGCGTCTGCTCGCGCTCCTGCTCGCGGGTGGCTGATATCGCCGCGAGAAGCTCTTGAAGTTCCGCAGCGGCTTTCTCACCGGCGATGCGCACGACTTCCGCCCGTTCGCTTAAAGTTTCCAGCGCGACCGGTTGCTGCAATTGCTCGAACGCCGATCGTTCGGTCTCCTGGCGCGCCTGCTGCTGCATCAGGCGGCGCTGCTGGCTTTCGAGCTGTTCGATGCGTGCCCGCTCGACTTGCGTTTCGCGTTGACACAATGCGACGGCCTGGGCGTGGGTTTCCCAACTCTCCTGCCACGTTGCCAATGCTTGCTCGCTGTCGGCGAGGGCTTGAGAGGCAACGCTCTCGCGGCCGTGAGCTGCGTCGAGGGCCGGAACCATGGTCGAAAGTTCCAGTGCAAGCGATTCAAGCTGCACCCTGTCGAGCTGCACGACCCGGGCGAGTTCGGCTGCCTGGGAGTCGATTTGCTCCAAGTCGGCCTGCTGACGCTGGCGCAACTCGCGTGTGTATTCGATGCTCTGCTCGATCCGCGTCACCTCGGCGCCCGCTTCGTAGAAGCGAGCCTGAATCGCACTCAACGCGTCGGTCTTGGATGTTTGATCCGCACGAACGCGCTCGATCTGCGCCTCCGCTTCGCGCAAGTCCGCGAGCACGCTTTGCATCGCGGTCTCGGAACTCAAAGCGGCGGCATCGCGGGCGCCCGCCTCGCTATCGAGGCTTTGCAGGCGCAACACCAACAGTTCGGCAAACAGCTTGCGCTCATCTTCCTTGAGCGTCTGATAGCGCCGGGCGGTGGCCGCTTGGCGCTGCAGATGACGGATTTGCTTTTCGACTTCTTCGCGCAAGTCATTCAGGCGATCCAGATTCTCGCGAGTATGGCCGATACGGCTTTCGGTTTCGCGCCGCCGCTCTTTGTAACGGGAGATGCCCGCCGCCTCTTCAAGAAAGGCCCGCAGGTCATCGGGGCGCGCCTCAATGACGCGGGAAATCATGCCCTGCTCGATGATCGCGTAGCTTCGGGTACCCAGGCCGGTGCCCAAGAACAATTGCGTGATGTCCTTGCGCCGAACCTTGGTGCCATTGATAAAGTAGTCCGAGGCTCCATCGCGGCTTACCGCGCGGCGCAGTGCGACTTCGTTATAGTTTGCGTAGGGGCCGCCGATCTTGCCGTCGGAATTGTCGAATACCAACTCGACCGATGCGTGGCCCAACGGCTTGCGCGATGAGGAGCCGTTGAAAATGACATCGGCCATCGATTCGCCGCGCAAGTGCTTGGCGGAAATCTCCCCCATCACCCAACGCACGGCATCGATGATGTTGGATTTTCCGCACCCGTTGGGGCCGACGACACCGGTCAGGCTGCTGGGAAAAGTGACGGTGGTAGGATCGACAAAGGATTTAAAGCCGGCAATTTTCAGTTTCGTTAAGCGCATTTTGTGCAGTGACCTTCAATTCCCGCCGGCCTCGACTCGAGTCGTGGGCCACTAATGGCGCGTAGTGTAAAGTAAACGTCACACACGTAAACCCCTTAAGATCGTCTGCCGATTCTTGTCATGACAGAACCCAACACTCGCCTTGAAGTTTTCATGAACCCTGCCCCGGAGCGGGACTACACCATTCGCATGACCATTCCCGAATTTACCTGCCTGTGCCCGAAAACCGGCCAACCGGACTTCGCCACGCTGGAACTCGAGTACGTACCTGGCGAGCAATGCGTCGAGCTGAAGTCCCTAAAGCTCTATATCTGGTCCTTCCGCAACCGCGGCGCCTTTCATGAAGCGGTCACCAACGAGATCCTGAAGGATCTGGTGGCAGCCATCGCACCGCGATTTATGCGAGTTTTGGCCAAATTCAACGTGCGCGGGGGCATTTACACCACCGTGATCGCGGAACACCGAGCCCCCGGCTGGCTCGCCCCGGTGCCGGTCACCCTCCCCTAGGGTAATTCGCTTCGCAATCATGGGCTTAAGTTAGCGAAATATGTTTGACGCATGGCCTGTACAGGCCCTAATGCGTCGGTATAATCGCGCGCTCTTTCGTCAGGAGCGAAAAATTCAAATGCCCTCGAAGAAACCCAATAAAGCGGCGAAGCGGCCAGGTAAGGCGACACCTAAAAAAGCGACCCAAAAAGCAGTCGCTCCTAAGAAGGCGGCACGGCCGCCGACGAAAGTAAAGCAAGCAAAGCCCATCGCCACATCAAAGGTAACAGTGAAAACGACCAAACCCACATCCAAACCCGTGAGCGCAAAGCCTGCGGTCACCCAGACACCCAGGGCGAAGCCCGCAGTGCTGAAGTCCATCCCGACGCAAGATGCACCGCGAGCCGCAACGGAAAACGTCGCACCCATCAAGTTCGACCCTCGGCCCCTCGTTATGACGCGATCGCTGCAAAACGACGAGGACGGCGACGGCGACGTCGCTGCCTCCGCCAGCTTGCTGGCAGGTCCGCGTAACGTAAAACCCTATATTGCCCGCCGCGGCGAGCAGTATATGAACAAGGAGCAGTTGGAGCATTTCGCTCGCATCTTGCAGAATTGGAAGCGCGACCTCATGGTCGAAGTCGACCGCACAGTGCTGCACATGAAGGACGAGGCAGCCAATTTTCCTGATCCGAACGACCGAGCGACCCAAGAGGAAGAGTTCAGCCTCGAACTTCGGACGCGCGACCGTGAACGAAAATTGATTCGCAAGATCGACGAAGCATTGAAGCGAATCGAGGACGGCTCGTATGGCTACTGCCTGGAAACCGGCGAAGAGATAGGCATCAAGCGACTGGAGGCTCGTCCGGTGGCAACCTTGTCGGTCGAGGCGCAGGAGCGGCGCGAGCGCCGGGAAAAGCAGTACGGCGACCGCGACGACCGGTACCGGTAGGCCCGCGCTTCCCTACATAGGGCGCTTCGCGCCGACGCCCTCGGGCGATCTGCACTTAGGCTCGCTCTATACGGCGGCAGCAAGCTATTTGGACGCCCGCGCCCATCGCGGCCGCTGGGTATTGCGCATCGAGGACCTCGACCGGCCCAGAGAGGTCCCAGGCGCGGCGGACCGGATCGTGCGCACCTTGGAGCGGTTCGGCTTCGAATGGGATGGGGACATCCTTCGCCAGCACGAGCGGCGCGAGCACTATGCTGACGCGCTGCGCTCGCTTGAGACCCGCAGCCTGACATTTGAGTGCTCCTGCAGTCGGATGCAGTTGGAAGATGAGTTGCGCTATCCGGGCACGTGCCGCGAACGAGCCGCCGATAAGGGGACCCAAACAGCCATTCGTGTACGCGTCGAGCCGGGACACATCACCTTCACGGACCGTATCCAAGGCACGTTCCGGCAAGACGTGTCTCAAGCCGCGGGAGACCTGATTTTGAGGCGCCGCGACCAAATCACGGCCTATCTCCTGGCCGTGGTCGTGGATGACGCCGCGCAGGGCATAACGCATATCGTCCGGGGCGCCGACCTGCTCGATAACACCCCCCGTCAAATATACTTGCAGCGGCTTTTAGGTCATCCCGAACCCCAATACGCGCATGTCCCGGTCCTCACGGAGCCGGACGACGCCAAGCTCGCAAAAACCCGCCGCAGCGTGAGCTTGAGCGCGGAATCGCCTCTGCCGCAGCTCTTATCGGTCCTTTCGCTGCTGGGATTGGCTTTCCCCGAGGAACCGGGGTCAGCTTCCCTAGAGGAGGTCTGGACTTGGGCGAAGGCCGAGTGGAGCGTCAATAAGGTCCCGAAACGCCTGAATTTGCGTATAACCGAGTCAATTTGACGCCTAAAAATGCCGGTTTGCCTTGGCGCTGCATTGCGCTATTCTTTGAAGCTGTGTCCCACTGATCAAGCGTGGACTGGCACGTACCGAAATTCCTTCGGCGGTGCCGGCCAACACGAGCGAGGAGCCCCATGAGCGAACCGCGAGTGATTAAAAAATATCCGAATCGACGCCTGTATGACACGGTCGAAAGCCGTTACATCACCTTGGCCGATGTGAGGCGGCTGGTAATTGAGAAAATAGAATTCATCGTTGTCGACAAGAAGAACGGGTCGGACATAACGCGCAGCATTCTGCTGCAAGTCATCGCCGAGCAGGAACATTTGGCGGAGCCGATCTTGAGCCAGGAATTCATGGTGGGCGTAATCCGTTCCTACGGTACGGCACTGCAAGGCCAAGTCAGTCCGCACCTGGAACAGAGTCTCAAGCAGTTGTTGAGTCAGCAGCCCAACCAACCGCTTCGCGAACGGATCAAGACCATGGCAGGCGGGGAAACGCCGCGTCCGCGAGTCACCCCGAACCTGGTGCGCGACGGCTGATCGACTGCGCGGCAGATCGACTGCCGCGCAGCTAATTTCAAGCGGCGTCTTTACGCGGCGTCGACGTTGCGCATGGACAAGCGTACTCGCCCCTGCCGATCGACTTCGAGCACCTTAACGCGCACCACGTCGCCTTCCTTGAGCTTGTCGCCCACACGCTCAACGCGCTCTTCGGAAATTTGCGATATATGCACGAGGCCGTCGCGGCCGGGAAGTATGGTCACGAACGCGCCGAAATCCATCAGGCGCGCAACTTTGCCTTCATAGACCCGCCCCACTTCAACGTCGGCGGTGATCAACTCGATTCGGCGCTGCGCCTCGCGGCCGGCAGCTCCTTGCACGGAAGCAATTTTTACCGTGCCGTCATTCTCGATGTCGATCGAGGTGCCGGTCTCTTCGGTAATCTGACGGATCACGGCGCCGCCTTTGCCGATCACGTCGCGAATCTTCTCCGGGTCAATCTTCAAGGTAATGATGGTCGGCGCCCATTCGGACATGTTCTCGCGCGGCTTGGAGAGCACCTTGTTCATTTCACCCAAGATGTGCAAGCGACCGTCGCGCGCCTGGTCCAAGGCGACTTTCATGATCTCGCGCGTGATGCTGGTGATCTTGATGTCCATCTGCAGCGCGGTGATGCCGTCTTTGGTGCCGGCTACCTTGAAATCCATGTCGCCGAGATGGTCTTCATCGCCCAGGATGTCCGTCAATACTTGGAAGCGCGAGCCTTCTTTCACCAGGCCCATCGCCACGCCGGCCACCGGCGCTTTAATCGGCACGCCGGCATCCATGAGGGCGAGGCTGGTGCCGCACACCGAAGCCATGGAACTCGAGCCATTGGATTCGAGGATTTCCGAAACCACCCGGATCACGTACGGAAATTTCTCGACACCCGGCATAACCGCCTTCACACCGCGCTTTGCAAGGTTGCCGTGACCGATTTCGCGGCGCTTTGGCGACCCCATCATTCCGGTCTCGCCGACGCTGAACGGAGGAAAGTTATAGTGCAGCATGAACGGCTCTTTGCGTTCGCCGGTCAAACCGTCTATGACCTGTGCATCGCGTCCCGTCCCCAACGTCGTCACCACCAGCGCTTGAGTTTCACCGCGGGTGAACAGCGCCGAACCGTGCGTTCGCGGCAATACACCAGTGCGAATGTTGATGGCGCGAACCGTCTTGGTATCTCGGCCGTCAATACGCGGTTGGCCGGCAAGAATCTTCTCGCGCACCAGCCGGTATTCCAGATTTGAGAATTCCGCACCGACTTGTTCCGCTGTAAATTTCGGCGTCTCGCCCTTCGTCAAGGCTTCGATAGCGGCGGCTTTGACTTCTTTGATCTTCGCGTAGCGCTGCTGCTTCTCGGTGAGCATGTACGCCGCGTTGACAGCGGTCTCAGCAAATGCGCCGACCGCTTCCTTGAGGGCCGTATTCGGTTCCGGCGCGCTCCAAGTCCACTTCGGCTTGCCCGCTTCGGCGACCAGTTCGTTGATGGCATTGATGGCCGCTTGCATTTGCTCATGTCCGAAGGTCACGGCGCCGAGCATCACTTCTTCATTGAGGCCGTCGGCTTCCGACTCCACCATCAACACGCCCTCTTGCGTGCCCGCGACGACCAGATCCAGCTTCGAGGAGGTCAATTGCGTGGCCGTCGGGTTGAGCACGTACTTGCCATCGATGTAACCCACGCGCGCCGCGCCGATGGGACCCATAAAGGGCATACCCGAGATGGCGAGCGCCGCCGAGGCACCGAGCAGAGAAGCGATATCCGGGTCCACTTCCGCATTCACGGAAATCACCGAAGCAACCACCTGCACGTCGTTGATGAATCCTTCCGGGAACAACGGCCGAATCGGCCGATCGATCAGACGCGAGGTGAGGGTTTCTTTTTCTGTCGGCCGTCCCTCGCGCTTGAAAAACCCGCCCGGGATGCGCCCTGCGGCATAGGTTTTTTCTTGGTAGTTCACGGTGAGCGGGAAGAAGTCACGGCCCGGTGTCGCCTTCTTCAGGCCCACCGCCGTCACCAGAACCACCGTTTCGCTCATGGTGACCAGTACGGCACCGTCAGCCTGCCGGGCAAGCTCACCGGTTTCCAGGGTCACCGTGTGATCCCCATATTTAAAGCTTTTTTTGATAGCGCCCAACTTGAGCCCCTTTGATAATTCGAGTGAAAGACGCAGGCGCTAAGTGCGCGCCTGCAGCGGCGCCTGTTAGCGGCGTAACCCTAAACGTTCGACCAATTGCGTGTATTTGTCCGGAGTAGTGCTCTTAAGATAATCGAGCAGCTTGCGGCGCTGATTGACCATCTTGAGCAGCCCGCGACGCGATGCGTGGTCGGCTTTGTGCGTAGTGAAATGCTGGCTCAAGCCGTTAATGCGCTCGGACAACAAGGCAATCTGAACTTCGGGGGAGCCGGTGTCCTGCGCGCTGCGCTGAAATTTACCGACGACGCCCGTCTTTTCTTCACGAGTAAGTGGCATTGAAATCAAACCCTCAATCAATAACTTAGGACTTTTAAGAAGGCGCGCATTGTACGCGTCACGGCACCCACCCTCAAGCACGATTCGCGGCGGATGAAATGAGCCGCAGGGGCTTGAGGCCGGCCGCTTCGATCTGCCCCAATCCGAGAAACCCCAAGCCTTCCGCATAGATACGCAGCATACCGAACAGGGCCTCCGAAGGTTCTCCGGCAAGGTTGACGGTCTGGCCCTGCCGAAATGCGCTTACCCCGCCGGCCGGCAAGTCGAACCGCGCGCAGGCGCAAAGCGCAGCATCGACCGGCAAAAGAACCTCTTGTCGCTGGAGCGCCGACATCGCTTCCAAGGCGTCGTATGACCAAAGGACTTCGCGGTCGAAGGGGGCAACGCCGATGCGCCGCAGCGCCGACAAATGCCCCACGGTGCCCAATTGGGCCGCCAAATCCTCGGCCAGGACGCGGATATAGGTCCCTTTCGTGCAGCGCACATCGAAAGATAGATCGGGGGCCTGCCAATCGAGCAATTTCAGCTCATGGATGATAATGGCGCGCGCGATGCGCTCCCGAGTGATACCGGCACGCGCATACTCGTATAGGGGTTTACCATCCTGCTTCAGCGCCGAGTGCATCGGAGGGATTTGGCTGTAGTCGCGCGGAAACAGCGATAGCTCATGCTGCAACTGTTCACGCGAAAAGGGAGGCAAGACGCGCCTTTCGACCACCTCGGATTCGCGATCGGCGCTGGGCGTGCGCTCGCCGAGCCGCACCGTCACGCGATAAGTCTTATCTGCCTCGAGCAACTGCGCCCCGAACTTGGTGGCTTCGCCGAAGCAAATCGGCAATAACCCCGAGGCCAGGGGGTCCAGTGATCCAGTGTGACCCGCTTTGCGCGCGTTGAACAAGCGCTTTACTCGCGCAACGGCACCGGCTGAACTCAAACCCAGCGGCTTGTCGAGCAATAAAATTCCGTGCACATCCGCCGGCACCTCTCAACCCTCGTCGATGATGTGATCATGATCGTTCGCATCGGTCTGGGTGGTTGCCGAGGAGTCCTCGCCGCCTGGTTTTTTCAGCGAATCGATCAACTGCGTGAGCCGCACGCCGTGCTCGATCGACGTGTCGAGTTCGAAGGTCAAGGTGGGCGTAAAACGGATCATCAGCGACTTGGATAAAGCGTTGCGCAGAAAGCCCGCGGCGCTCTCCAGACCGCGCTGAACTTTAGGGTCCGCCCCTTGCTTGCCGAAAATCAGGTAATAGACGTGCGCAGTGCGCAAATCACCCGTTACGTTGACGGCGGTGATGGTCACGTTGCCGATGCGCTCGTCCTTGATATCACGGCGCAGCAGCTCGGTCAGCTCGCGCTGGATCTGCTCGCCTAAGCGCTTGGCCCGGGGATTGTCTTTTGCCATGTGTTGTACTGGTGCGCCTTGCGAAGCGCATGGGAATCGCTCCGCGCCTTTAAAGAGTTCTGGCCACTTCCACTCGTGAATAGCACTCGATCTGGTCGCCTTCCTGCACATCGTTGTAATTCTTCACGCCGATGCCGCACTCGGTACCGGCGCGCACCTCATTGACATCGTCCTTGAAACGCTTCAAGGATTCCAATGCGCCCTCGAAGATGACCACATTATTGCGCAATACACGGATCGGAAAATTGCGCCGCACATAGCCGTCGATGACCATGCAGCCTGCCACCGTACCGAACTTGCTGGAGCGAAACACGCTTCGAACCTCGGCAAGCCCGACGATCTGTTCCTTGACCTCCGGGGAGAGCATGCCGGTCAAGACGGCTTTGATATCGTCGATGGCCTCGTAAATGATGCTGTAGTAGCGAACGTCGACGCCATGTTCCTTGATCGCAGCACGCGCGGCGGCATCGCCGCGCACATTGAATGCGATGATCCGCGCCTTGGACGCCGCCGCCAAAGTCACGTCCGACTCCGTCAGGCCGCCGACTCCGGAGGCCACGATATTGACGGCCACTTCGCCGGTGGACAGGCTGTTGAGCGAATCGCGCAATGCCTCGGCGCTGCCCTGCACATCGGCCTTGATCAACAGCTGCACCAGGTCGGCCTTGTTCTCGCCCATCGTGGAGAACACGTCCTGCATATTGGTGGCTTTCTGGGCCAGCTTGACGTCCCGCGACTTCGATTGGCGGTGCATGGCCACTTCGCGCGCCTTGCGCTCGCTCTCCACCACCAGCAGCTCGTCCCCCGCATTGGGTGCGCCGGACAAGCCGAGCACCACGACGGGAATGGAGGGACCGGCCGCATCAACCGGATGTCCCGCCTCATCGAACAGCGCGCGCACACGCCCGAATTCTTGGCCGATGAGAAGAGGATCACCGAGCTTGAGCGTGCCTCGCAAAACCAGCACAGTGGCGACCGCGCCGCGCCCCTTTTCGAGACTCGATTCAATCACGTACCCGGCCGCCAGACCCGCGGTCGGGGCCTTGAGCTCCAGCACTTCGGCCTGCAACAAGATGCTGTCGAGTAATTGATCGACGCCCAGGCCGGTTCGCGCCGACACCGGCACGAAGATATTCTCGCCGCCCCACTCTTCGGGGATGACGCCGTACTTGGTCAGCTCCTGCTTGACCTTTTCCGCGTCCGCTTCGGGCTTGTCCATCTTGTTGAGCGCCACGACGATGGGTACCTTCGCCGCCTGCGCATGCTGGATGGCCTCGACGGTCTGCGGCATCACGCCATCATCGGCACCAACCACCAAAATCACGATGTCCGTGACCTGTGCGCCGCGCGCACGCATCGAGGTGAATGCGGCATGGCCCGGCGTATCGAGGAAGGTCACCATGCCCTTCGCTGTCTCCACGTGATAGGCGCCGATATGCTGCGTGATGCCGCCGGCCTCGCCCGCAGCGACTTTCGTACGGCGAATGTAATCGAGCAGCGAAGTCTTGCCGTGATCGACGTGTCCCATGACGGTTACGACCGGCGGGCGCGGCAGGAAATCGAGCGAGGAGTCGGTCTCGCCTTGCAGGTCATCTTCGATGATGTTTTCTTTACGAAGCACGGCGGTGTGGCCCATTTCCTCGACCACCAGTACCGCGGTGTCTTGCTCGATCATCTGGTTGATGGTCGCCATGACACCCATGTTCATCATGACTTTGATGACTTCGGTGGCCTTGACCGCCATTTTCTGCGCGAGCTCGCCCACCGTCATGGCCTCTCCGATCGCCACCTCGCGCACTACGCGCGCCGTCGGCATTTCGAACCCGTGCTTGGTATCCGCATCTCCGCCGACGGAACGACGCCGCCCATCCCGGGATTTCTTCTTCTTGTGCCGCGAGCTTACATCGCCCACGATATGCAATTCTTGCCGGCCGTAGCGGGTCGCCTTGTCGTCCACCACTTCTCGGGAAGCCTTGCCGGGCTTGGCGGCGGCGGCTTTACGCTCCCGTTCGGCGACCTCGCGGGCTTGAACTTCAGCGATGCGTCGCGCTTCTTCCTCGGCGGTGCGCTTACGATTTTCCTCGTCGCTGCGGCGCCGGCTCTCCTCTTCTTGACGCTCCTTGTCCAACCGTTCCTTCTCGAGCCGCTCGCTTTCCGCGCGCTCCAGCGCCAGCTTGGCCTGCTCTTCGGTTTCGCGTTGCTTGTCGATTTCTTCCTGTTGGTGCCGCGCCTGATCCTCGAGGACCTCGCGCTTGACGTAGGTGCGTTTGCTGCGCACCTCGACATTCACCGTGCGCGCCCGGCCCTGCGGACTGGCAAGCTTGAGCTCCGATTGCGATTTGCGGCGCAGCGTAATCTTGCGCGGAGCTGCATCCCCCTGCGACTCGTCATGGCCGTGGCTGCGGCGCAGATGCGTCAGAAGTTCATGCTTCGCGTCTTCGCTGATCATGTCTTCGGCGGTGTTCACTTTGATGCCGGCTTGATCCAACTGCTGCAGCAGCCGATCGACCGGCACCTTGAGCACCTCAGCGAATTGAGCGACGGTTACATCTGCCATACTTGCTCCTAAACCTTAGCTTCTTCCGCGAACCAGTGCTTGCGGGCATTCATGATCAATTCACCGGCTTGCTTTTCATCAACGCTGCCCATTTCGACCAATTCATCGACAGCCAGGTCAGCCAAATCGTCGCGGGTGCGAATGCCCTTGCGCGCCAGCGCTTTGCCCAAGGTCTCGCCCGTGATCTCGACCAGATCAGCGCCCGGCTCGGCCCCATCCATCGATTCCTCGCTGGCGATGGCCTGAGTCAACAGCACATCGCGTGCTCGCGTGCGCAGTTCTTTGACGATTTCCTCGTCGAACTCCTCGATGCCGTTCAGCTCGCTGGCGGGGACATAGGCGATCTCCTCGATCGTCGAGAAGCCTTCCTGCACCAGAATGCTCGCTACATCGGCATCGACATCGAGCTGTTTCATGAACGTTTCGCGCAGCGCCAGAGACTCCGTCTCGCTCTTCGCTTCGGCTTGCGATTCGCTCATGACGTTCAGTTCCCAACCCGTCAATTCGCTGGCCAAGCGGATATTCTGGCCGCCCCGGCCAATGGCCTGCGACAACTTGTCTTCCGATACGGCGATATCCATCGAGTGCGAATCCTCATCGACCACAATCGAAGTCACTTCCGCGGGCGCCATGGCATTGATCACGAACTGAGCGTTGTTATCGTCGAACGGAATGATATCGACGCGCTCGCCGGCGATCTCATTGGAGACTGCCTGCACGCGCGAGCCGCGCATACCGACGCAGGCACCGACCGGGTCGACGCGCGGATCGTTGCTGCGCACTGCGATTTTCGCGCGCACTCCCGCATCGCGCGCCGCCGCCAGGATATTGATCAGCCCTTGGCCGACCTCAGGCACTTCCAGCTTGAACAATTCGATCAGAAATTCCGGCGCCGTACGCGACAGGAACAGCTGCGGCCCGCGCGGCTCGGTGCGCACTTCCTTCAAATAGGCCTTGATGCGATCTTGCGATCGCACAGGCTCGCGCGGGATCATCTCTTCGCGCGCAATGAATCCTTCGGCATTGGCGCCGAGATCGACATACACGCCGTTGCGATCGACACGCTTGACGATGCCGCTGACCAAGGTTCCGGCTCGATCCTTGTACGCATCGACCACCTGCGCGCGTTCCGCTTCTCGGACCTTCTGCACGATGACTTGCTTGGCGGTCTGGGCGAGAATGCGCCCGAACGGCACCGACTCCATCGGCTGCTCGACGAAGCCGCCCGGCTCCACGTCTTTATCAATATCGCGCGCATCGTCCAGGCGCAGCTCGCGCTCCGGCGTCTCCAGTTCGGTGGAGTCGTCCGCGAATACTTTCCAGCGCCGAAAGGTGTCATAGCCCCCGGTTTTGCGGTTGATCGAAACGCGCACGTCCAGTTCCTCGCCATATTTCTTGCGAGTCGCAGATGCGAGAGCCGCTTCGAGCGCGTCGAATATAATTTCCTTATCGACGCCTTTCTCGTTGGAAACCGCATCGACGGCCATCAAAATTTCTTTGTTCATAACCCTTAAGACTCCTGCTCACTCCGGCCGCAATCTCGCCTTCTGAATTCGATCGAACGGCAGGCTGTGCGTCTTGCCGTCGACTTCTACTACAATCGAGTCGTCCATCACCGACTTCAATACCCCGACAAATCGCCGCCGCCCGTCCATCGGCAGCTTCAGCTCCGCGAAAATCCGCTGGTCGACGAAGCGTTCGAAGTGCGCGCGCGTGCGCAAAATCCGATCAAAGCCCGGCGAGGAAACCTCCAGCGTGTAATGCCCCTTGATCGGATCCTCGGTTTCGAGCACCTGGCTAACCGCATGGCTGACGCTTGCGCAATCCTCCACCCTGACGCCGACATCCGAACCTTCGCTAGGCCGATCTATGAATACCCGCAGCACGCTGCCGCGTCCTTCGCGCGCAACCTCGATGTCCACCAGCTCAAACCCGAGCGCCTCGATCGGCGGCTCTAACAAGCGCATCAAGTCGTCACGCATCTTTAAGGCCCTGCGAAACAAAAAAGGGGACCATCGGCCCCCTTACAAACAACGAAAAAGCCCCTAATAGGGGCCAAGACACGTACCCGTGGGACTCTTGCCTGCCCCGTCGAGGGCGGCGATTATAGGCAAAGCCACTTCGGGCGTAAACCCTAGATCGCAACTTCCCATAGCTTAAAAAACTTAAGGCCGCATTGCAGCGGCCTTAAGGAATCGCTTAAATCTTAAGCGCTCTTTACCAGCGCTTGGGACCACGCGATCCGCCGCCACCACCACCGCCACCACCACCGCCGCCGCCACCGGTGCGCTCCTGAGCCTCATTCACCTTCAGCGCTCGCCCGTCGACGTCGTGGCCGTTCAAAGCCTGCATAGCGCGCGCAGCGTCTGCGCTTGCCATTTCAACGAAGCCGAAGCCGCGGGGCCGACCGGTGTCGCGATCATTGATCAACGCCACCGACTGTACGGCGCCATGCTTTTCGAACAGCGCGCGCACTGCGGATTCGTCCATTGAGAACGGGAGATTGCCAACATACATTTTCGTCATGTGAAGAATACCTACTACAAAAGAAACTATCGGCCGGTCACGCTGCCTTAAGCTTGAGAACCTTTAAGCGGAATGCCAGCCACCTGGATCGAGGAAACCTGCTTTGTGGGTTGTTGGCCAAGGTGACGCCGGAGCGGCGCGGTGACCAGAAACGGACCAAGTAGAAATCACGAACCGGCGCGGATATTACAGCAATTTACTGATTAATACGAATATTCTTGCCGGAAGCCCTTAATGTTGCGTGGCAGCAATCCTGGTCACGGTGCCGCAAGGCAGGCTATTCTCTGCGCCAGCCAAAATCAGCTCAAACTCACCCCCTCATGCCAGCATCCGGTCGCCTAGCCTTCTTTTTACCCAAATATTGGATCACTTGGCTGGGCCTGGCGACTATGCGGGCGGTCGAGCTCTTGCCCTTTCCCGTCCAAAGGCGAGTGGGCGGCGCGATCGGCGCGCTGTTGCGCCGCCTGCCTTTGAGCTATTTGCGGATCGCGCGTCGAAATATCGCGCTCTGCCTTCCGGAACTGTCCGAGCAGGAACGCTCCCAATTGCTGGATCGGCACTGTCACAGTTTAGGCATGGCTCTGTGCGAGACCGCCGACACCTGGTGGAGCAGCGATGCCCGCCTCAATAAACTGGCCGATGTGCAGGGACTGCATCACCTCGAGGCCGCCTTGGCCAAGGGCCGCGGCGCAATCCTGGTCGGGGGCCATTTTACCACCATCGAAATCTCCACCCGGATATTGGGGACGGTCGTGCCGCTGAATGTGGTGTATCGCCCCATGAAGAACGAACTGCTGTCGCACGTGATGTTCAAAAGTTTCTGCCGTCATGGAAAGCCCATCCCCAAGGACGATATAAGGAGCATGGTGCGGGCGCTGAAAAAAAACGAAGCGGTGTGGTTTGCGCCCGACCAGAGCTATCGCAATAAAGGCGCGGCCATGGTGAATTTTTTCGGCATCCCTGCGGCGAGCAATCCCGCGACCGCGCGTTTGGCACGCATTTCCGGCGCCGCCGTCATGACCTATTTCGGCGAGCGCTTGCCGGGAAATGCGGGATACCGGGTGGTGATCGGTCCTCCCTTCGAGAATTTCCCCGGCGACGACCCGGTCGAGGACGTTGCGCGGTACAACCGTCTGCTCGAAGCTCAAGTCAGGCGGGTACCTGATCAATACCTCTGGGTTCACCGTCGGTTCAAGGGTTTGAGCGTCGATTATCCGGACTATTATGGGCGCGATTCCCGCCATTACGCGCCGCAACGCTCGCGCGAGTAGAGTAAGCCATGCCCTCGCTGCGTAAGGCCACACTTGCGGATGTACCCGCACTCGAGGCGCTCATTGCGCGTTCGGCCCGGCAATTGAGCGCCGGCGACTACCCGCCGCAAGTGATAGAGGGCGCGCTACGCGGTGCGTTCGGCGTCGATTCCCAATTGCTGGCCGACCAGACTTATTTTGTGATCGAGGAGAACGGAAAAATCATCGGCTGCGGCGGTTGGAGCTTTCGATCCACGCTGTTCGGCGGTGATGCGCGCGCCGGACGTGATCCAGCCATACTCGATCCGACCTGTCAGGCCGCCAAGATTCGCGCCTTTTTTGTCGATCCAGACAACGCTCGCCGTGGCATTGGTTCGCAGCTCCTGACCCATTGCGAGAACCAGGCCCGCGCCCATGGCTACGCCCAGGCCGAACTCATGGCGACATTGCCCGGCGTTAAGCTGTATGCCGCGCGCGGATATGTTGGCGGCGCTGAAGTACATTTTGACGTCGGGTCCGGAGAGACGATCACCTTTGTTCCGATGCGAAAATCCCTGCGCGCCTAAGGAGCCGTGGAGCCTAGTCGCGCCACAGGCGCTGCCAACCGGCATGCCCCAAAGCTCGCAAGGTGCGCATGTTCCTCAAATATATTTCGTCGGTATCGCCCACCGCAGCGACGGCGCGCTCCACACTGGCTTCGCGCAGCAAGTGCAGCATGGGATACGGCGAGCGGTTGGTATAGTTTTCTATATCCTCCGGCTGCGATCCGTGGAACTGGTACTGCGGGTGAAAACTGGCCACTTGCACCTCGCCCTCCAAGCCCAGTTCGGCCACGCTGACATCGCATACTTCGAGGAAACTGTTGTATTCCATGAAATCGGTCAAGACCCACGGGTGAATCAGCAGCGTGGTCTCGCATTGCAGCGGATTTGCCGCCGCGAGTAAGTTAAGTTCCGTATGCAGATCTCGCAGCAGAGCTGCGGCGCTTCGTTCTTCGCTCACGACGAAACGCACGCGGCCGCTGCGATAGGGACTCTCTGCGAAGGGGCACAAGTTCAAACCGACGACCGATTTTTCCACCCACGCCTTCGTTGCTGCAATGATTTCCTCGACACTCATGAGCCTACTCCCAACTGAACGCAGGTCCGCCGGCGATTCGAGTATCCTAGTCGCAGACGTTCAACTTGAGAACCAACGATGCCCCAAAGGATTTCTGCCACGCTCATCCCCGGAGACGGGATTGGTCCTGAGATTATGGAAGCAACGCTCACCGTGCTCGCGGTGCTCGGCGCGCCGTTTGAATGGGACCGGCAAATCGCCGGCTTGGAGGGCGTAAAGGCGGCGGGCGATCCACTTCCCGCGAAAACGATTGAAAGCATCAGGCGCAATCGGCTTGCGCTCAAAGGCCCGCTGGAAACACCGTCCGGTGGAGGATACCGGTCTTCCAATGTTCGGCTGCGCGAGGAATTCAAGCTGTATGCGAATTTGCGGCCCGCCCGCACACTGATCCCGGGCGGCCGCTTCGACAATATCGACCTGGTGGTGGTCCGGGAAAACCTCGAGGGCTTGTACATAGGTCACGAAATGTACATCCAGATCGACGATGATCCGCATGCATTGGCCATGGCCACCGGGGTAAACACACGCCAGGGGAGCCGGCGCTTGTTGGAATTCGCGTTCGCGCACGCCGTCGCGACCGGCCGAAAGAAAGTCGCCATCGTGCACAAAGCCAACATCATGAAGGCTCTGACGGGAATTTTTCTCGAGACGGGACTCGAGCTGTACGAACGCAGGTACAAGGGCCAATTTATATTGGAGACGGTCATCATCGATGCTTGCGCGATGAAGCTGGTTTTGAACCCCTGGCAATTCGATGTGTTGGTGACCACGAACTTGTTCGGCGACATTCTCTCCGACCTCGTCGCAGGATTGGTCGGCGGCCTAGGGATGACCCCCGGCGGCAATATCGGCGCCGATGCCGCAATATTTGAAGCAGTGCACGGCTCCGCGCCGGATATTGCCGGCAAAGGTGTCGCCAACCCGATTGCGCTGCTGCTGGCGGCAGCCATGATGCTGGATCACTGCCACCTCCCGCACATGGCTTCACGCTTGCGCACGGCCATCGACCAAACCCTGAACCTCGATCAGGTAAGAACCGGCGATTTGGGTGGGCGGGCGAAAACGGCGGAATTCACCCGCGCCCTGATCGAGCGCATCGGCCGGTAGTCTCAAGGTGCAACCCATTGTCTCGATTCAAGGCGTGGCAAAAACCTACGCCTCGGGATTCCAAGCCTTGAAGCTTGTGAACCTTGACATCAACAAGGGCGAAATTTTCGCGCTGCTCGGGCCCAACGGCGCCGGCAAGACCACACTGATCAATATCGTCTGCGGCATTGTTACGATGAGTTCCGGAACCGTGAGCGCCGACGGCCACGACATCGTGCGCGATTATCGCGCCGCCCGCTGCATGATCGGGTTGGTGCCCCAGGAACTCAGCACCGACGCATTCGAAACGGTGTGGGCCACCGTTTCGTTCAGCCGCGGGCTATTCGGCCGAGCGCCGAACCGCAAGTTCATCGAAGGACTGCTTCGCGATCTGTCGCTCTTGGACAAACGCAACAGCAAGATCATGACTCTGTCGGGGGGAATGAAGCGACGGGTGATGATCGCCAAGGCCTTGTCCCATGAGCCGCGGATTCTCTTTCTGGATGAGCCGACCGCCGGGGTGGACGTCGAACTGCGCCGCGACATGTGGAACCTGGTACGCGGCCTGCGCGAAAAAGGCGTGACGATCATTCTGACCACCCACTACATCGAAGAAGCCGAGGAGATGGCCGACCGAATCGGCGTCATCAATAAAGGCACGCTGATGTTGGTCGAGGACAAGAAAGAGCTGATGAAGAAGCTCGGCAAGAAGCAGCTGACATTGCATCTGCAGACACCACTGCAGCAAGTACCCGCCGAGCTTGCGCCCTGGAATCTTGAACTCAAATGCGACGGTGCCGATCTTGTGTATACGGTCGAGAGCGCCGGCAGCGTCGATATTTCGGCTTTGCTCAAGCGCTTGAGCGAGCTGTCCATCGTGATCAAGGATTTGCAGACGCATCAAAGCTCTCTCGAGGATATTTTCGTCCAGTTGGTGAGCGAACGCACATGATCAATGCAACCACGCCCCTTGGCTTCAACCGCCACGGAGTCTGGGCAATCTATAAGTTCGAGATGGCGCGCGCGCTGCGCACCTTGCTGCAAAGCCTGGTCACACCGGTCATCACCACGTCGCTGTACTTCGTGGTTTTCGGGGCCGCCATCGGTTCCCGGCTTACCACGGCCAGCGGGGTCAGCTACGGCGCGTTCATCGTGCCCGGGCTGATCATGTTGGCGCTGTTCACCGAGAGCCTGTCGAACGCCTCTTTCGGAATCTATTTTCCAAAATTCACCGGCACCATTTATGAGTTGCTGTCCGCGCCCGTCTCGTATGTGGAAATCGTCATCGCATACGTTGGCGCAGCGGCAACAAAGTCCATCGTTCTAGGATTGATCATCCTGGCGACCGCCTCGCTTTTTGTACCAATCAAGATACTTCATCCGGGATGGATGATTGCTTTCTTGCTGATGACCGCATGCACATTCAGTCTGTTCGGCTTCATCATCGGCATCTGGGCAAAAGGCTTCGAGCAGCTGCAGTTCATTCCGATGTTGATCATCACGCCGCTCACCTTCTTAGGCGGTGCATTTTATTCGATCGACATGCTGCCGCCCGCATGGCGCACATTCAGCCTATTCAATCCCATCGTGTACTTGATCAGCGGATTTCGCTGGAGCTTCTACGGAATAGCCGACGTCAGCGTGGGCATCAGCTTGAGCATGACCGTCGGGTTTTTTGCGATCCTCTTGAGCCTGGTGGCATGGATTTTCAAAACCGGTTATCGGCTCAAGAATTAAAACAAGGCATCATAGTCCGAGAATGACGACCTTGCCGTTGACCTTCGGCGTCGGCCAGATTGGCGAAGTCATGCCCGCAGCGACGGCTATCTTTTGGCCCACACCGGTATCGTAGGTGATCACGCCGCCGGCGATAGCGCCGCCCAGATCTTTTGACCAGAGCTTCTTGCCGCTCGCCGCGTCGAGCGCGTACAAGTTTCCACCCATATCGCCGAACAGCACCAGGCGCCCTGAGGTTGGCGTCACCCCTCCCATGAGGGGAAATGGCGCATGAAATTGCCATTTGCGCTCGCCGGTGTCGGCGTTGCTGGCCGTCATCCAACCCGACCATTTCGTCGGGTCATCCATTTTGCCGAATCCCTCCTTATCGCCGCCCCATGGCTTGCCGGGCGGCGTGCCGGCAAGCGTATTCACAGGAACCGCGTGCACAGTCGTGCACCAATCGACCGTGCCGGTGAGGATCAGATTGTCCATGGGATCAAAGGCCGGTCCGTTCCATTCCGCGCCTCCTTGAGTACCGGGGCAGAACCTCGTCCCTTCGGGGGTCATCGGCGCCTCGACATTGGACACCGTCGTGACAGGTTTGCGGTATAGGAGCTTGCCGTCGGTGAGGTCGATCAAATAGAGGTGACCGTCCTTGGGGGCTTCGGCCAGCATGCGGTGGCCCTTATTGCTCAGGAACAATGCGGGCGGCGAGGACACATCCCAGTCGTGGAAGTCGCGTTTCACGAGCTGGAAGTGACGTTGGTACGCACCGGTTTTCGCCTCGAGTATCACCACAGAGCTCGCAAACAAATTATCGCCTTGCCGCGGCTCTTTGATGAAATCCGGTGCCGGGTTGCCTGAAGGGATATATAAAAGGCCCGTTACCGGATCCAATGAATAAGAAGTCCAGGTGGCCCCGCCCGTGACGGGAAATCCTTTTGCTTCCTTCCACGTGCCGGCATAGGCGGACTTGGGATCCGGCGCGGCGGGGCCGCGCGCCACATCAGAGGCACCTTTCGGCACCAAGTAGAATTCCCACACGATGTGGCCGTCTTTGGCATCGAGTGCATACATTCTTCCCTTCACGCCCTTGTTGTCCCCGCCGGCATTGCCGATGAACACCAAGCCCTCCCAGGCGATGGGCGCAGCGGGTACCGATTCGCCCTTCGATGGATCGGCTATCACCGTCGACCACATGCGCTTGCCGTTCTTCGCATCATAAGCAATGACCTTGCCGTCGGTAGTTCCCCTGAACACCCGGTGGTCCAGCCATGCGAGGCCCCGGTTCACTTTCAGTTCACCGGAAGGAAACTCCTCGTGGCTGCGCCAATTCTGCTTGCAGTTATTGGGGTCAATGGAAAACGTGTCGTGCTCGGTGGTGCCAAATAAAGCTCCATCCACCTCCACCAAGCCGCTCTGAAATGAGGATTGCTCGCCGGTGTCGAAGGTGCAGAGGATTTTTAGGCCGGCCACATTCTTGTTGTCGATCGCCTCCAGCGAGGCATAGCGATCCCCGGTCAGCGTGCGATTGTAAGATGGCCAATCAGCATTTGCCCCTTGTGCCATCGCCGCCACCAGGGTCAAAGCCGCCGCGGTCGCAGCCAAACCGATTTGACAGCGCATACGTGAATTCCTTGCACTTACACCGGTCCTCAATGTGCAGTATCGGCTGCAGCACGTCTAGCGCCGCCGGAATGGGACCGGTGTCAGAGCCTGCCTACATGGAATTCCGGCCAACGAGCCGATCGGGTGAAGAACCCGGCCGCGCTTGCGAGGTATCTTAAAGCGATGTCCACCCATGAACCGGCCAACACTGAACGCGGACGGCCCGCCGCCGAGAAACTGCCCTCCTCCGCCAAAGAGAATTTGGAGCTGCTGTCGCGCTTTCAGGATCACGAAGATTCCCACATTTCCGGCATGCAGCTTGCCATCGAGCGCATTAGCCGATTTTTCGGCAGTCCGGCGTACTTTGCCGGCGCGATAGCGTTCATCGTCCTGTGGATGGCGGCCAATACTTGGGGCGTGAATCACGGCTGGCGGCATGTGGATCCACCGCCTTTTGCTTGGCTGCAAGGCTTGGTCAGTTCCAACGCGCTGCTGCTAACCGTGGCGGTGCTCATTCGGCAAAATCGCATGGCAACCGTGGCGGAACACCGCGCTCATCTGGATTTGCAAATTAATCTGCTGACCGAACAGAAGGTCACGAAGGCTCTGCAAATCCTCGATGAGATGCGGCGCGAACAGACCGTGCGTCACCCCGACCACGAGGTCACGGAAATGAGCAAGCCTGCGGACACCCATGCGCTGATGCATGCCATCAAAGAGAAGCAGGCGGATCGCTAGGACCGATCCGGCCAAGCGTCGCCTTACGTGTACAAATGGCGGCGCGTCAAGGGTATCTCGAGAACACCCGCGGCGCGTTTGCTCGCCAGCACTTGGTAGATGCCGATTTCTCCCGACTCGAATTGCAGGGCGCAGGCCGACATATAGAGTCGCCATACTCGATACGTCGCCTCGTTGACGTATTGCAGCGCGCGCGCCCGATTGCTCTCGAGGCGCGCGACCCAGTGCCGGAGCGTCATCGCGTAGTGAGGTCGCAGCGCCTCCACATCGGCAATCTCGAGCTTCGATCGCTCCATTACGCGTTGGATATTGCTGACGGTATCTAGCTGCCCGTCCGGAAATACGTAACGATTGATGAATTCGGTGGACAGATTCGGCTGCCAGCCTTCCGAGTCGTGCGTGATGCCATGATTGAGGAATAGACCGTGCGGCTTCAACAGTCGGTGTACCGTTGCGAAATACACGGGAAGATTCTTGAGCCCCACGTGCTCGAACATGCCGACGCTGGCAATCTTGTTGTAGCTCGCATCGCCGGGCAAATCACGGTAGTCCATCAACTCGACGCTCACCCTATCCTCGAGGCCTGCTTGCGCAATGCGCTCGCGCGCCACTTTCAGTTGTTGGGGGCTCAAAGTCACACCATGAGCGCGTACACCATAGTGCTGAGCGGCATAGATCACCAATGCCCCCCACCCGCAACCAATGTCGAGGAATCTCTCGTCAGGCTTCAGCGCGAGCTTGCGGCAGATATGCTCGAGCTTTGCCTGCTGGGCAGCATCGAGATCAACATCGGGATTTTCGAAGTACGCGCAGGAATACACCATGGCCGGATCCAGCCACAGCGCATAAAACTCGTTCGAAACATCATAGTGAAAATGAATGGCATCGCGATTTTCTGCTTTCGAATGCGCCTTGATTCTCGGCGCATTAGCCGGAGCGAACAGGTTCTCGGAATGTTGCGCAGCCGCGTTCAGCATCCGCAACCGCAGCGCCGTGAACGCTGCCAGCAATCGCTCGCCGACCGGCATCTGCAACGCATCCAGGTGATCCTTGATGCTCAAGGCAGCGAAAAAATCTCCCTCGATATCCAGATCGCCCCTGAAATACGCATCCGCGAGCGTCAAAGGATCCCGCCCAAGCACCGCCGACCACACCACCTCGGGACTGCGGAACACCAACGTGAAGGGCGAATCGGCACCGCCGGCCGCATTCGTGCCCACGCGCAACACCGTTCCATTCCATAGCTTTAAGCTCAGGCTACCGGGGTAGCGGCGGAACAGGCGTTTCAGCAGATCGGAGGCCTGCTCGCTGCCGCGATAGCGGACGGAAGCCGACCCCGTTGCCGATGATGCGGGACTTAAGGCGGAGTCAGTGTGCGTATGCATCTGATTATTCATGTTGACACCCCGGAAGTATTCTTATTAGTAAAGCAAGTTACGTATCCTTGGAAAACCGGCGAAAATAACGCACTGCATGTCAGTAGTTACTGACACTCGGCAGCAGCGCGCTCCGACTGCCGTCCCAGTTTGGGCATCCCTGCCAGGCCTCCACCTATTTATTACCATTGCCGTTTTTCGTCCTGTCGATAAAAGCGGCAACATTGGCATGCAGCGCTTTCAGATCCGGTTCATGGGCATAGACCATATGCCCCGAGGTATAGAAATGCATCTCGATGTTGCCTTGAAGCGTGCTCTGGATCGGTAGCTGATGCAACTCATACTCTGCTGCGAAGTAGGGAGTCGCCAAGTCATAGTAGCCGCCATTCAATTGCACTTTCAAATTCGGATTTTGCTTCATCGCCACCGCCAGATCCGGCATGACATTGACCGGGCCCGGCACCTTGGTAGGCGAGCCCGGCGGCTGGTGTAGGAAATCCCAGTTCTTGCTGACGTCCGTTTCTGCCTTGTACGTTTTCTTGTCTCCGAATTTGAGCGAGGTCCGGACATAATCGTTGAATGCTGAGACATAGGCTGAAGAAATAGCCGCAGATTGCGGATCGTAATCAGCTTCTTTGCTCATCGGATCAATGGTCGGCCCGGCGAAGCGCGTATCCAATCGACCCGTGGTGATTTCGGCGCCCAATAAGGTTTTCTCAAATTCGCCGCCGTTGACCCGTAGATTGGCCCGCTCCACATAATCGGCAGGCAGCCCCGTGTAGGTGTGCAGCTTCGCCGCAATCTGCGATTTGCGCTCGGCAGTCAGGGTCGAGCCCGCGGCGAGGGCTTGCAGATAATCGCTCATGGCAAAGGCTTCCACCTCACGCAAAAGCGGCTCCAGTGCGGCCGGTTGATCTTGCAGTTTGTGGTGATACCACGCTGTCGCCGTGTAGGTCGGCAAGGCAAGCGCATAGGGCAGGTCCATGCCGGGGTTAAATTGCGGTCCGTCAACACTGTTGTCGAAATTCAGGATCTGCGACAACAGAATGATGCCGTTCAAATCCAGCTGCTTTTCATTCTCGAGAATATTGGCGAGCGCCGCCGAGCGTGTCGTACCGTAGCTCTCCCCGAATAAATATTTGGGTGAATTCCACCGATGGTGCCTCGATAGGAACTCCACGATGAAATTTGCAAACGCGTGCGCATCCTGATCGATGCCATAGAATGCTTTTTCCTTGTCCGCTCCGCGTAAATGTCCAAATCCCGTCCCGGGCGCGTCGATGAAAACCAGGTCGCTGACATCCAACAAGCTGTATTCATTGTCGACAACCCGATAAGGCGCAGCCGGGCTGTGCGTGTCGTCGGCAGTCACCACCCGCTTGGGACCGAATGCACCCATATGAAGCCACACGGTTGACGAGCCGGGTCCCCCGTTATAGATAAAGGTAATGGGACGGTGACCGTCTTCTTTTTCGCCGCGGAAGTAAGCGACGTACGACATGCCCACTTCAGGGGGCTGCGCAGGCGGCGGCCCGCTCTTCTCCTCGTGAGGTGGCGGCGGATCGTCGTCCAACGGATCCTTCACATGGATCACCAAAATGCCCGCTTCAGCCTGGTAGCTCAGGGAATGACCGCCGATGAGCACCGCGCCTGCGCTCCCCTGCCGCTCATCCTTCAAGTAGCGCGGCGATTCGGTCGGCTCCGGCACAATGCTTACCTTGGTGTCCGGCGCATCCCCCGGTCCTCGCTGCGCGCCGAATGCGAGTGATGCGCTCACTACCATACCCAGCATCGAAGCGCACACGCGTGCGCAGAGCTTTGGATCCATTCTTTGGGAACTCCGCTTGATTGTTGTGCCCTATTGTATGCGCAGCGGCGCGGCGCGCTAGTATTCGAATTGGTAGAGAAGGCCAATGCTGCTGCCGGGATCATTTTCCGGCGTGGTGCCCTGAATCGAGGCAGTGCCGTTCCCCAGCTTAGTCTGCAACTTCAAGTGCTTGGTCAGGTCCACATTCGCTTGTAGCTGACTGCTGCCGGTGGTGTTCTGCTTCGCCTCAATGTAGACCCGTTTGGAAATATAGCGGCCCGCCGCGACACTGGCGCCGGTGCTTTCACCCGCGGCATTTGTCGGGCCCGAGCCAACCGCCAGACGGTCCAACCCCAACGTCTTTTGAATCTTTACCAGCGGATTCACGCTGTTGTTTCCGCCCACTCCGCTCAAAGTGGCCAGCGCGTAACCGATTTGCGCCACCTGCAAAGCGGTCAAGGTCGATAGAGACTGTCCAAACAGCAGTTGCGCCATGATTTCGTCTTGGGGCAGGTTGGCGGGAGTACTGGTGAATTCGAACACCGGCGCGTCGGCATAACCGGTGATATTCAAGATGGCGGTCGTCGATCCGATGGAGGTTTGAGCAGTGAAATCCAGGGTGGGATCAATTTTGTTTTTCAATCCCGCGCCATTGAAGCTCACCCGCCCGGCGGTGAAATTGAGCCGGGTCGATGCGAGCGAGAAACTGCCGCGTATGAGATCGAAACCGCCGGTCACGATGGGCGCGCCGGTCGTACCGCTGATCTTCAAATCACCGCCCATTTCCGCATCCAGACCGCGGCCTTGCACCAGAATCTCTCTTGGCGCTTTGACCGAGACGTCAAGGCCCACGACCAGTGCTTTCTCCGCCACGACCACGGTTTTCTTGCCGCGCCTGACCACGTCGAGCACGGCGACGCTGGGCGGCAAACTGTTCGGGATCCCGATCAAGGTGCGATGCAGCTGCACTGAACCAGAAATGTCGATGCGCGAGCGGGCGGGGCCTTTGACACTCAAGTCGGCGTCTAAATTCGCCGTGACCAGCTTGCTCACAATCGGCTGAGCGTTGCGCGCGGTCAGCTTCAAATCCACGGGCCAGCCTTTTTGCAACACGCCGACCGTGCCGCTCATCGAGAGCGTTCCCGGCGCCGCCGACGCCGTGAAGCTTTTGATCTGGAGCGATCCGTGGCTACCGTCGACTTGCGCGGCGATTTCCGTCAAGGCGATGCCCCGCACGTAGTCATTTAGGCTGCCTTTCGCCAGGCTCAAGCTGCCGCCGATCTCGGGCGCCGCCACGCTGCCGCGCACATCCGCGTCGACCGTAAGTTCACCAGCTGCATGCAAACCTCGGGCTTCGAGGAACGGATTAATGAGCCCGACATCAGCTTTGCCGTTGATCTTGAGGTTCACCGCACCATCGAGGGCTATGGGCACCTGCCCGAGCGCCGTCAATTGCGACGCGGCACCGGCATCGAGCCGGGCATCGAGGTCGACCGTGTGGCCGCGCAGGCCCGCCGTGATGCGCAGATTCGTGGGTGGCAACCCCAGCGCAGCGTCATCCGCCATTCGGATGCCGGAAGCATTCAACGTGACCTCGCCCTGCGGCGAGTTCAACGTGCCGGTGATGTCGGCGTGCGCTTCAATCATCCCGTCCGCCATTAAATTCGGGAAAAAAGCATTCACGAGGGGCGCTTGCACCTGACGCAGCGATGCACGTAGGCCCAAGGAGGGAGCAAATTGGCCTTGCACGTCGAGTTCCGCCTTCTGCGCGCCAATTCTGACCGCGTCGACCGCGATACCATTCGCGAAATACACGCGTGTGGGAGCCAGCAACTTGAGATCCTGGCCCCGATAATTGCCGAGCGCGCTCGCGAGGGACACTTGCTTCGCGTCCAGATTCAGGGTTCCCTTTGTCGTCAAGCTCGCCGGAGCGCCATGCAAATTCGGGATTTGAACACCGGCATCGAAGATGAAGGAATCCGAGAAACCATCGCCGGAAACGTGTGCGCTGCCGGTAAGACCCGCCAGCACGAGGTCGGCGGCATCGAGCTGTACATGCGCTCGAGTGGCCTCGGCATCCGGCTTCAGAGCGAGAGTCGCCGCGAGACTGCCGCCCATGTCCATTCCCATCAAGTGCTGCAAATCGCCGAGTTGTGCCACCTTCAAGGACAGTTGGCCTTGTGCACGGGAGTGCTCGGTAACCGCGATATCGCCATCCGCGTGCACGCTCTTCCAATTCGCCTGAGAGAGGATCACCCTGAGCGCCCCTCCCGCGGCGCGCTGCAGTAAGAGAGCTACCTGCAACGGCGCTCCGTCCAAGGTTCCTTGCGCATCGAGGTTGCCTTCGGGTGCCGAAGGCACTCCCTTCAATTTCATCTCCGCCGACACGTCTCCGCTGGGCGAGCCTCGAACGGAAAGGCTGGACGTCAATCGCGCGTCGGCTGCCATGGCAGTCTTGGGGCCCTCCACCGACCCCGAGCCTTTCAAAGTCCCCGCCAGCGCGGATGACACGGTCGACAGGTCCGACAACGCCACATCCCATCGTCCTTTGATGGCTTGAGGACCGATACTGCCGCTTGCCGACAACAGCACAGCTCGGCCGGAGAGCTTCATGTCTTCGATCGACAGCACACCCTCCTTGAGCTGTCCTGCAAGCAGCAATCGCGGTCGATCTCCCACCGCGCCTGCCCAGATCTGCGCACCGGGGGTCAGTGCGGCGCTAACATCAAGCTTGAAACGCGTATCGGCGGGATACCCCTCTGCTTGCGCGTTGATCACGGCGCTGCCGCGTAGGTCCTGGCCCGCCAATGCGGCAAAAGGCGACACGTTTGGCAGCCGTGCTTCCAGCGTCGCGCTTTGATGGCCGGCGGTCACAGCGCCGCCGCGCAGAGAAAACAAGCGGTGCGAGGCGCTCACTTCCAGATGGCGGGCCGGATCATCGAGGCGCACCGAGGCGTCGATGCTGAGAGGGTCCTTTTCCAGCAGCCCAGGCTCTTGCCCGGGAATTTTCAAGCCTTTCACGATGGCGTGCAATTTTGCATTGCCCGCATCCGCCGCCATATCCGCATCGATCGATGCGAATCGTGTGTTTCCCGATATTTGCAAACCGCTGACTTCAAGGTGTGCATCGGCAGTAGGAGTTTTGAGGCTGCCGTGCCACGTTCCGCGCAACGCCGCGCGCTGCCAGCTCAAGTCGGGCCGCGGCGCAATGGCCGCGGCATCGAATGCGAAAGTCAGGTCCGCCGTGAGTTCCTTCAAATTGAAAATACCTTGCGCCTGTCCCTTCAGCTCTCCCGCCTGGAGCGACACCTCGAGCTGTTCCGCTTCGCGCAAACCCTTCAAATCGACGGTAGCCTGCAATGCGCCTAAACCGGGCAAGGACAGAATATTCTCCAGTGGCCCGCTGGCGGGTTCGTGCAAATTCAGCGAGGCATCCATGCGTTTGTCATCGAAGTGCAAATGCAGCTCATATGAGCCGTCACCGTCGATGCGGTGCGCCGATACGTCGAAAAGCATGTCGCTCACGGACCTTAAATGCGCACTGCCGCTCGCCGCCAGCGATGCAGGCGCTCCTGCCAATTGCGGGCCCAGATGCACCTCATCAAGCGAAGCGCTGCCGATGTCGATGCGTGGTATGGACGGCTGCGCGCTACTCGTGGAGGAGCTCTGCGGCAAGCGTTGCATGTCCACGCTCGCGACTTGCAAGCGATCGATCTGAAGCCGGCCCTCAAGATAAGCGAGCGGCGTCCAATCCAATTCGATCCGCTTCGCGGTGAGCCAAACGCCGCTCGAGTCTTTGAGCTGCAATTCTTCGAGGTATAAATGACTGGGAAATGAACCGGCCAATCCGGAGAGTTGAACGTTGCCCCCGGTCAGGCGAGCCACCAGCTTTTCGATTTGATGACGGCCTGTGTCTGTGTTGCCGACGACGAAGAGGGTCCCGACCAGCAACAGCAGCAGCAACGCCGCCGCGCCGAGCGTCCACAGCGTAATTTTTACGGGGCGGCGCATCAAAATGCCTGTCCTAAGCCAATGTAGAACTGATAGTGCCCTTGCAAGGAGCCCTCGCCCGCGGTGGGATTGAGCGGCAGCGCCACGTCGAATCGAATCGGTCCGATCGGAGTGTAATAGCGTAGCCCTGCGCCCGCACCCACTTGAAGTTGAGAAGGCACCAGTCTTAATTTGGCGCTGGTCTGTCCGCCATCGGCAAATACCGCAGCGCCCCAGCTGGCGCCGAAGCGCTGCCGAAACTCCAGGCCAACGGCGGTAATCGCCGTGCCGCCGGTGGGTAAGTTGGTCCCCGGGAAGATCGGGCCCACCGATTGGTAGGCATATCCTCGAATGGTGCCGCTGCCTCCCGCATAGAATCGCTGGTCAGGCGGCAAGCTCAATTGCCCCGCTCCTTGTGCAATCCCGGCGAGTGTGCGGGCCGCGAGCACGCTGCGTCCCGGCGAAATGGGCAATAAATTATATAAATCGAAGTATGCCGCCGCTTTGATCTGCGTAATGATAAACGTCGAGTTCGGGTGGCCCAGCGCGAGCGTAGGGGTCACGGTTAGCGAGCCGCGCAAGCCATGGCGCGGATCATCGAGCGGCGTAGGAAGATCGGTCGAATCGTAGGCAGCGGTCAGCGGCAATGCCACCAAGGTGTAGTTGAACGTGGGCGTGATCAATACCGGGACCCCGTTCGGGCCTGGGAGTGCGCTGATGGTCTGCGTGATCTGCTCAACGGTGGTCGCCAGACCTGCGCTCAAGTTCCAAACACTGGATAACTTGCGGTTCAGCGTAACGCCTGCGGTCTTGGCAGTCTGATCGTAGGCTTCCAGATGCTGCTTGATGGCGCCGACCGCAAATTGCAAGGATTGGTCGCGATGCAGGAATTCGGGTCGTAGGTATTTGATGCTGGTGTCATAGCCAATTCCCGTCGTGTTGCTGCCGCCCAAATTGATGACACTGGCGGCAAAGGTTAACTGTTCCGCATTGCCAAAAACGTTTCGGTCGGTCCAAGTCGCCCCGCCGCTGCCGCCCAAATCGCTGGAAAAGGCCGAATTGAAGGTGACCGCATGACGCGGGCGCTCGCGGACCTTGAAGCTGATCGGTACGCCGCCGGACGCGTCCGCCTGCGCGCCCGTTTCCACCGTCACCAGGCCGAACACGTTGAGCGCCAGCAAATCGCGGCGCGCACGCTCAATTTGCGAAGGCCTGAATAAATCGCCGGTTTTCAGCAACAGGCGCCGGCGCAGCAGCCTTTCGTGTACGCGTCGCAAACCATCGATGTGAATATCCCCGATTGTCGCCTTCGACCCCACCACCACCTGAAAAATCAGGTCGAGCACGGGCTCATCGGCGGCTTCGTAGGCAACCGGCGCATCAACCTTGGCAAAAGCGTAGCCCTGCTCCTGAAGCGCTGTTTGTAGCCGATTGCTGCCCGCGAGCACTTCGGCTGCAACCGCAGGCTGCCCGGTCTTCAATCCGAGGGTGTTGCGTGCGTCGATTGTCTGCGGCACGTCCCCTTCGATGTCGATTCGGCGCAGATGGTAAAGCGTCCCCAATGTGAAGCTGATATGGGCGATCGCGACGCTCCCCTTCGGCAACGCGGTCAAGGTATCGCCGAGGCTCGGATCCGTGATCGGTACGCCGTTGATCTTGATGATGACGGTGGATTCGTAGTACCCGAAGCTCTCCAGAACCGTCTTCAGCCGGTCTACATCGCTGCGAGCTCGCGCAATGAAGCCAAAGGGACTCACGGGCGCGCTGGTGCGAAGCGTTTGCAAATCTGACGTAGCTTTCAAGGTCGCATCCATATCGTCATTGCCCGCCGATTCAAGTTCCACTTTGTAAGCTTGGGGATCGGCGGCGCGCGCTGCCGCACAAGACAAAAAAGCAGCCAAAACTAGCACGACGGAAAGGGTTGATTTCATCGAGTTGCTAGGCTAGCAGGTCTGCCCCGGCGTTCTGCCGCATCGGGTGTCGGCCAACACCTACAGGAACTGCGCCGGCTGCGGAATACTGGCGCGCAGTTCAAGGGAATAACCTGTGTGAGTAGCATTCGTGCACAAGGAGCACATTGTATGGCCGATATCAAACCTGAAGACGACGACGTGCAATTGAATCCACCGGACCCCACGACGGAATCGTACCTGAGGGGTCCACAGATCGAAGGGTCGGAGCAACGGAATGCGGCAGATCATGTGGCATACGACAAGAAGCGCAACACCGATCAGACCTTGCGGCTGGATGGTGAGGAAGACACCTTGTACGAAGATGGGCTGGATCTCGAAGATGATTCAGTTCCGCTGACGGGCAAAGACGGCCGGGATGATAGCAACCCGGAACGCTAGTCGGTCGCGCCCGCGGTGGCCCTATCCCGCGGCGATGAGCACCATCGCACCCACGGCGATTGCCAGCACGCCGCCGAATCGCATCTTGCTGAGCCGTTCCCGAAGAAACACGACCGCGATGAGCGCTCCGAACAGGATGGAGGTTTCACGCAGCGCGGCGAGGCGTGGGGTCGCCCCGTAACGAAAAGCCATCAACGCCAATCCATAGGAGAGGATCGATAGCGCGCCCGCGATCAGTCCGGGCTTCCACTGGCCCGCGACCGAGGCAATAAAGGCCTTTCCCCGCCAAATTGCGAAAAACGAGCCCAGCGCGCCGCCGAGCATCAAGAAAGTCCAAACGATGTAGCTGAGCGCAGTCGGGGCCGCGCGCACGCCTTGCGCGTCGACTACGGTGTAGCAGGCGATGCAGGCGCCGGTCAGCGCCGCCCATAACAGCGCGCTCGTTTTCAACCGGTGACTGACGCCGATGAACATCACGCCGAAAGCGATGCACAGAATTCCTGCCACCACATAGGCCGAAATCGGCTCGTGAAAAATCGCGACAGCGCCCGCTGCCGCGAGCATCGGCGCCAAGCCTCGCGCGATCGGATAAGCCACGGTCATGTCCGACTGCTCGAAGGACTTGATCAATGCCAATAAATATACGCCGTGTATCGCGGTGGAGGCGATCAGCCAGTGCCAGGCATTCGTCGGCAAGGGCACCAGCAATGCCGCCGGGGCCAACATCAAGGCGCTGAATCCGTCGATCAGAGCTCGACCTGACATTTTATCCTTGCCCGCCTTCATGATGGCGTTAACCACGGCATGCGCGAGGCCGGATATGAGAATCAAAATCGAAGCGGTGTTTTCCACTAACCGCTGCGCTTCGAGCGTGTGCCGGCGTATAGTCCTGGGCGGAGGAAAAACCCGTGAATGTAGGTTCCATGATGACGACACGAGTCGTCACGGTCGAAATGGACGACCGGCTCGAGGTCGTTAGGCAGATATTCGACCGTTTGAATTTTCATCATCTGCTGGTGGTCGATGAGCGAAAAAAACTGGTCGGTGTCGTGTCCGATCGAGATCTACTCAAAGCCTTGAGCCCTCACGTGGGTACGGCTGCCGAGACAGCGCGCGACCTTGCGACCCTCAATAAGCGCGTGCACCAGATCATGAGCCGAACGCTCTTCACCTTGCATCCGCATGCCGCGGTTGACGAAGCGGTGCAATTGTTTCTCGGTCAGCGAATATCATGCATTCCCATCGTCGATGATGAATTCAAACCCGTCGGCATCTTAAGTTGGCGCGACGTGATGAAATCGTGGCTTGCGGAGCATAAGCCCGATTAGGGCTTGCGCACCTCCAGCCTTGGCAGCGGCTCAGCGGTCTCCGCCGCGAAGTAGGCCATCATAGCCAGGACTGCCACCTGTCGTCGGATATTCTCCGGCTCGACCTTGTCCAGCGTGTCCGCCGCGGTGTGGTGATAATCGAAATAAGTTCTCGTATCCACGATGGGCGCCAATGTCGGCACGCCGCCTGCATCCAGAAAATGCACATCAGAGCCGGCCGCTTCATCCCGGTGGTCCAAAATGCCGGCACCCAGAAGGTTCAGCGAGGCCATGAGGGGCGCAAACTGAGGCAATGACGCCTGAGGAACATGCGCGGAAACACCCAACGGCCGTCCCGCTCCGTTGTCGCTCTCGATCGCGGCAATGTGCCGTGCGAGCGTCGGGCCGCTCAAATTGAAATAGGTTTGGCCGCCGGCACTGCCATTTTCTTCGCTCATCCAACCGACGAAACGAATGGTCCGGCGGGCATGCAGTCCCAATGACTGCAGCAGGTGCACGGCGCCCATGGCGGAGGCCACACCCGCGCCGTCGTCAATCGCGCCCTGAGCCAGGTCCCAGGAGTCCACGTGCCCCGATACAATGACAACTTCCGCGGGGCGTTCGCGTCCGGCCCAATCCGCAATCACATTGTGGCTGTCCGCGTCGGGCAGTGTTTGCGGCAACAACTTGACGCGCAAAGTGACCGGACCTTCGGCGGCGAGCCGTGCTATCAACATGGCATCCTCGGCGCTCAGCGCCGCCGTGGGAATTTTCGGCAGCTTAGGATCGTATTGCATCACGCCGGTATGCGGCAGCCGATAGTTCGCCCCGCCCACGGATCGAATCAACGCCGCCGCCGCGCCCGCCTGCGCGGCCGCGCTGGCGCCCAGTACGCGGTAGGCAACCGCTTCTCCGTAAGCGCTTCCCGCCCTTCCGTTTTGCGCCAAAGTCTCATTGAACGGCACGTCGAATAGCACGATCTTGCCGCGTACCTGGTCTCCCCGAGCGCGCAATTCTTCAAAGCTGTGCACCACCAAAACCTGCGCGGAAACGCCCCGCGCGTCCGTGGCCACCGAGCCACCCAAGGTCGTTAGATGCACGCGCTGCGTGACGCCGGCGGGCCGCCCCGGATACTCGATGATCTCGCCAAGCTCCTCGCCCCGGATCCAGTGAGGCACCTTGACCGGCTGTAAGGAAACGGTCAAACCGCTAGCCCGTAAGGCGGCCGCAAGTTGTTGCACGGCAGCCTCCGCTTGCGGCGAACCGCTCATTCGCGGGCCGATCTTGTCGCAAAGATCTGCCAGGCGCTGATAAGCCCATTCATCCTTGAGGCCCGCCTCGCGAATTTGATCCAACGCCGCTTTCATGGCGGTGTCCTCGGCGCCGGCATCGGCCGGCGCGACGTTCGGTATGACGGCGCCGATCGAGATCGAGATCAGCGCGGCTCGCAAGGCAGTCATGGGTGTTGGCATGTGGGGTTGTATAGCTGACGCCTTCTCTTAAGTTATTAACTTATTTTAACGATTCAACCACGGGTGGTTAACCGCTCCAAGCCCAGCGTACGCGATAAATGAAGAACACTCGATTGCTGTGGGCGCTTTGGGGGTGCGCGCTGCTGGCGCTGGGCGCGTGCAGTGTCGGTCCGGCCTACAAACGACCGAACATCCCCTTGCCCGCACAATGGCGAGACATGCCCGATCAGGAAGGCTCCGCGGTGTGGCCAAATTCCGATTGGTGGCATGGGTTTGGCTCCGACACGCTGGATGATTTGATCAGCCAGGCTCAGCGCAACAATGACGATCTGGCCGGGGCAATCGCTCGCATCCGAGAGGCTGATGCTCAGGTTCGTATCGCCGGAGCCCCGCTTTTGCCGTCGCTGGATTTCGACGCCGGGGCCACTCGTCAGCACGCAAGACTGAACAGTCTGAGCAACCCAGCCACCTCTAATACGTTCAGTTCCGAATTCTTCGCCAGCTACGAGTTGGATTTTTGGGGCAAGAATCGAGCCTCATTGGCCGCCGCGCGCGCAACCGCGCTTGCCAGCCGATACGATAAGGAAACCGTGGCGCTGACCGTGATCAGCAGCGTCGCAACCACATACTTCCAAGCGCTTGAATTTCGAGACCGGCTGCAAGTGGCGCGCAGCAATCTCGCCAATGGTGAACAAATCCTGCACGGCTTTCAGATGGAACTCGACGCCGGCACCGCCACCGGGCTGGATGTGGCGCAGCAGGAAACCACGGTTGCCCTGCTCCGGGCGGCAATACCGCCTTTGGAGCAGCAATTTCGACAAACGGTGCACGCCCTGGCTGTGCTTGTCGGCAAAACACCGGAAAACATCGATGTGGATACCGGTACGCTGCTCTCGCTGGCGACGCCGCCGATCATAGAGGGGCTTCCTTCGCGGCTATTGTCGCGCCGCCCGGACATAGCCGAGTCTGAACAGCAGTTGATTTCCGCCAATGCGAATATCACCGTGGCGCGCGCCGCGCTGTTCCCGAGCATCCAACTGACGGCAAGCGGTGGGTACGTAAGCGCGGCGCTCGCCTCACTCATCAGTCCGGCCGGGCGCGTTTGGGCTCTGTCCGCCGGGCTTACCCAACCCATATTTCATGGCGGCGCCCTGCGCGGCCAAGTCCAGTTCAGCAATGCACGCTACGCAGAATTATTGAGCGCGTATCACAAGACCGTTATTTCAGCCTTCAGCAATGTGGAAGATGCTTTGGTGGCGGCACAACAAACCACCGAACAGCAGCAGCGGCAGCAAGAGGCCGTGGAAAGGGCTCGCCGCGCCTTTCAGTTTGCCCAGACTCAAATGTCGGCGGGAACGGTGAATATACTGACGGTTCTGAATACGGAAAATGCCTTATTCAGCGCGCAGGACCAGCTGGTGCAGATCCAATATTTGCATCTCCAATCGCTGGTGAATCTGTTCACCGCGCTTGGCGGCGGATGGCAACAAGGATAAATAGATGAAGCGATTTTCGAGCCTCCAAACGCGCATGCTGCTGGGCAGCCTTGCTCTGGCCGTCCTGCTGGTAATTGCGTGGCGCACCTTTATTCACAAGCCGAGCAAGGCCGCGCCGCATGCGGCCGCGCCCGCGATCGCGGTCGACACGGCCGCAGCGAATCGCACCGACGTACCGGTTTACTTAGAGGGCCTGGGGACCGTGCAGGCCTTCTACACCGTCACCGTGACCGCACGGATCGATGGCGAGCTGCAGAAAATTGCCTTCACGGAAGGTCAGACAGTTCGTAAGGGAGACTTGCTGGCGCAAATCGACCCTCGCCCCAATCAGGCAGCCTATGAGCAAGCAGTGGCGACCAAGGCCAAGGATGCGGCGCAACTGGCGAATTCGAAACGCGATCTCGATCGTTACACCTTGCTTCAGCCCGAGAATTTGGCGAGCAAGCAAACCGTCGACACGGCACGGGCTGCCGTGGATCAGCTCACGGCCCAAGTACAGTTTGATCAAGCCCTCATCGACAATGCCCGCACGCAGCTGGAGTACACCCGCATCACCTCGCCAATCGACGGCCGTACCGGTATTCGATTGATTGATCCGGGCAATATCGTGCATGCCGCTGGCACCACCGGAATCGTCATGGTCACGCAGGTCCAACCGATCTCGGTCATTTTCACGTTGCCGGAGGAGGAGTTGAGCGCCATCGGCGCGGCGCTCGCCGCGGGCCCTGTGCCCGTAACCACCCTGTCGCGGGATAAACAATCCGAGCTCGATCAAGGCACCCTCACGCTCATCGACAATCTGATCGATCAGACTACTGGCACGACCAAGCTCAAAGCCACGTTCAACAATGCTCGCAACACGCTCTGGCCGGGCCAATACGTGAACGCGCGTGTTTTGGTGCGCACCGAGCGCAACGCGCTGACGGTGCCGAGTTCTGCGGTACAACTGGGACCGAATGGCCCATTTACTTACGTGGTCAAAAGCGATTCGACGGTTGAAATGCGGCCCTTGACGATCGGTGCGGAGAGCGGCGGCATGACCGTGATCAAGAGCGGCCTCGCCTTGAACGAACGCGTGGTGACCAGCAATCAATACCGCCTGCAGCCAGGCGTGCTGGTGCGCGACAACGCTGTCGATGCGCCCGGCGGCGCCAATGCGGTGGCCGGAACCAGCGCGGCGGCACCGGCTAAGACCTCATGAGCATATCGGAACCGTTTGTCCGCCGGCCCATTGCCACATCGCTGCTCATGGGCGGCATTTTTTTGCTCGGGCTGGTCGTGGCCCCCTTGTTGCCCGTGGCCCCCTTGCCGCAAGTGGACTTCCCAACCATTTCGGTGTCCGCGTCGCTGCCTGGTGCCAGTCCGGAAACCATGGCCTCCTCGGTCGCAACGCCGCTGGAAACGCAATTTGCGCAGATCTCCGGCCTTGCGCAAATGACCTCGACTAACGCCCTGGGCTCGACGCAAATCACCTTGCAATTTGACCTGAATCGCAACATCGATGCGGCCGCCCAGGACGTGCAGACCGGCATCGACGCCGCGGGCGGCCAGTTGCCGAAAAATCTGCCCACGCCGCCGACGTATAGAAAGGTCAATCCTGCGGATTCACCCATTCTCTTGCTTTCGGTCCACTCCGACGTGCTGCCTGTCATCAAGGTGGATGACTATGCAGAAAACATCCTCGCGCAGCAGATTTCCCAGATTCCGGGCATAGCGCAGGTCAGCATCGGCGGTCAACAAAAGCCCGCGGTACGGGTGCAAATCGACCCGATCAAATTGGCCGCGTTGGGCTTGCAAATGGAAGATGTCGCCGGCGTGATCGCCGCGGCCACGGTCGACGCCCCTAAAGGGTCGATCAACGGCCCGACGCGCAGCATGACGATTTACGACAACGACCAGCTGCTCAAAGCCGCCCCTTGGAATGATGTGGTCGTTGCGTACAAGAACGGCGGCGCCGTGCGCATTCGCGACATCGGGGTTGCGGTCGATGGCCCGGAGAACCGGTTGATCAGCGCCTGGCAGAACGGCCGCACCGGTATTTTGCTGCTGATTTTCAAACAGCCTGGAGCCAACGTGATCGACGCGGTGACACGCGTGCAGGCGCTGCTTCCGCATGCGCTCGCTTCCGTGCCGCCTTCGATCAAGGTCGATACGGTCGCCAACCGCACGACCACGATCAAGGCCTCGGTCGAGGATGTCGAGATCACCTTGGGGATAACCATCGTTTTGGTGGTGATGGTGATTTTTCTGTTTCTGCGCAATGCCTGGGCAACCATCATTCCGGGGGTCACCGTGCCTCTCGCGCTGCTGGGGACGGTGGCGATGATGTACGTGCTCAACTTCAGCTTGGATAACCTGTCGTTGATGGCGCTCACCATCGCAGTCGGCTTTGTCGTCGATGACGCCATTGTGATGCTCGAGAACATTTACCGGCACATCGAAGAGGGTTTGACCCCGCTCGAAGCAACGCTCAAGGGCGCGGGCGAGATTGGTTTCACCATTCTGTCGATCAGCGTGTCGCTGATCGCGGTATTCATTCCGTTGCTTCTGATGGGCGGCATCATCGGACGCTTGTTTCGCGAATTCGCGATCACCATGACGATGACCATCGTTGTCTCCGCGTTTGTCGCCCTGACGCTGTCGCCGACCATGTGCGCATTATTCTTGCGCAATGAAAAGCACGCCAAGCACGGCAAGGCCTACATGATAATCGAACGCGGCTTCGATAAAATCTTGGCTGGCTATACGCGCGGGCTCGATTTCGTGCTCGATCACAAGCGGGCGACGCTCGTCACATTTCTCATCACGCTCGCCGCCACCGTGGTGTTGTATGTCTACATCCCTAAAGGCTTCTTCCCGCAACAAGACACCGGGATCATTTCCGGATTGAGCGATGCCCCTCAGGACATTTCATTCGATGAAATGGTACGCCGCCAGCACGCCTTGATGGACGTGGCGGCGCGCGATCCGGATGTCGCCAGTTACGGCACCAGCATCGGCGGCAATCGGCCGCTCAACACCGGATGGGCCATGTTGGCCTTGAAGCCGCGCAATGAGCGCAGCGCCAGTGCGGATGAAATCATTACTCGGCTGAGGCCCCAGCTTGCGAAGGTACCGGGCATCCAGTTGTTTCTGCAGGCAGCACAAGATCTGAATGTCGGCGGCCGCACCTCGCGTACACAGTATCAGTACACGGTGCAGGACTCGAACATCGAAGAGCTGAACGAATGGGCACCGAAACTGCTCGAGGTCTTGAAGAACCTGCCGGCATTGCGCGATGTGGCCTCGGATCAGCAAACCAGCAGCGGTATGCTGTCGCTCGAGATCGACCGCGATCAGGCCGCGCGCTTCGGCATTCAACCGCAGGCTGTCGATATCGCTCTTTACGATGCCTTCGGACAACGCCAGGCAGCCCAGTTCTTTACCCAAGCCAACAGTTATCACGTGGTACTGGAGATCACGCCTTCGCTGCAGAGCGATCCGGATTCGTTGAAGAAGCTATATCTAAAATCGCCCTTGACAGGCCAGATGGTGCCGCTGTCCGCGATGACCAAGTACGACACGCATCATGTGACTTACTTGTCGATAAACCACCAGGGGCAGTTTCCGGCAGTTACTTTATCTTTTAATCTGGCGCCGGGCGCTGCGCTTGGCGATGCGGTGACTGCGATCAACCGAGCCTCCTTGCAGGTGCACTTGCCCGCCACCATCACGGGCAATTTCCAAGGTACTGCGCAGGCGTTCCAGGCTTCGCTGAAGAGCCAGCCCTACCTGATTCTGGCTGCATTGGTGGCCGTGTACATCATTCTCGGCATGCTCTACGAGAGCTATATTCATCCCCTGACCATTCTCTCCACACTGCCTTCGGCCGGCGTGGGCGCACTCCTGGTGCTGTTCATGCTGCATATCGAACTCTCGGTGATCGCCTTGATCGGCATCATCCTGCTGATCGGCATCGTGAAAAAGAACGGCATCATGATGGTGGATTTTGCGCTGCAGGCCGAGCGCGAACAGCATTTGTCGCCGCATGACTCCATCCGGCAAGCTTGTTTGATGCGATTTCGTCCCATCATGATGACCACGATGGCGGCCCTCCTGGGGGCGCTGCCCTTGGCGCTCGGACACGGCACGGGCTCGGAGCTGCGCCGGCCCTTGGGTTACACCATGGTGGGCGGTCTCATTCTGAGCCAGGCGCTGACGCTGTTCACGACACCGGTCATCTACCTGTACTTGGATGAGTTCAGTGCGAAGATGCGCGGCCGGCGCAGGAAGAAGCACGCCGAAGCGGCGTTGGCCGCTCCGCCCGCGCCGCTCCGAGATCATCCATGAAGATTTTATTGGTCGAAGACAACGAGCGGGTGACCCAATTCGTGATCAAGGGCCTGCAAGAAGCGGGGCACACGGTTGATCATGCGGGTAATGGGCGCGACGGTATGTTCCTGGCCGCGAGCGAGCCGTATGATGTCATTATCATGGATCGCATGCTGCCTGGAGATATCGACGGTCTCGCCATCATCGAAGTGCTGCGCAAAGCCGGCAAGCGCACGCCCATCCTCATCTTGAGTGCCCTATCCGAAGTGGACGATCGCATTCGCGGGCTGCGCAGCGGCGGAGATGATTACTTGACCAAACCCTTCGCCTTCGGCGAATTGCTGGCACGCATTGACGCTCTGCATCGGCGCGCCGAGGGCGTCAACCACGAAACCCCGCTGGTGGTTGGCGACTTGCACATGGATCCGTTGACGCGCAAGGTTACGCGGGGCGACAGGCCGATCACGCTGCAGCCGCGTGAATTCAAGCTGCTCGAGTACCTGATGCGGCACGCCGGACAAGTGGTGACGCGCACCATGCTGTTGGAAAATGTCTGGGACTACCATTTTGACCCGCAAACGAATGTTGTCGACGTGCACATCAGCAAGCTGCGGCAGAAAATCGACGCGGAGTTCGAGCGTCCGTTGCTTCGCACCGTGCGCAACGCCGGGTACACGGTGACGGCAAGTGACTAGCATGATGCGCTCGTCCGCGCTATCGCTGGCGCTGGGCTATGTCGCGCTGGGATTGACGGCATTGGTGCTGTTCGCTGCGCCGCTGTGGTATGCCTGGCAAATCACCATTCAAGACGAGCGCGCCGAAATTCTGCAGGCCGATGCGCAGCGCCTCACCGATTTATACCGCCGCAATGGCGTCGATGCATTGAAGAGCTTTATCGATGCGCGCGTGGGCATGCAAATCGTGGGGGAAAGAATTCTCCTTCTGACGGACGCTTCTCGGCACTCGCTAGCCGGCAACCTGCAGGATTGGCCGGCCACGGTGCCGGCGAAGCCCGGCGATTATTATGTTCAGGTACAAGTCCGCGACCACGGCAATCAGAACGCCCTGGTGCATGTCGCGACGCTCGGTAATTACACCCTGTTGGTGGGCCGAGACAATGCTCTGTTTCAGCCGCTGCAAACTCGATTCTGGTACGGACTGACGGCCGCCGTTGCCGTGCTGTGTATCGCCGGTTTGCTCGTGGGCGTCATCACGCGTCGGGCATTGATGTCGAGGGTGAACAGCATCCGCCAGACCGTGTCGGCGATCATCCACGGCGATTTGAAGCACAGACTGCCGACTCACCTGAGCGACGATGAGCTCAACACGCTGTCGCGCACGATCAACGGCCTGCTCGATCAGATCGAGCTTCTCGTACATGGCGTGCGTAATGTGTCCAATTCCATCGCGCACGACTTGCGCACACCGCTGGCAGAACTGCGCTCGAGGCTGGAGGAGCTGTCCCTGATACGGCCTTCCACGGAAGACACGTATGCCGAGATCGACGGCGCCGTGGCGGATGTCGATCGTGTCATCCGAATTTTCGATGCGTTACTGCGGCTCGCGGAAATTGATGCCGGTATGCGCCGCTCCGGCTTCGTGCCATTCGATGTCTCCGATCTGGCTGCCAATGCGGTTGAATTTTACGAACCGGCCGCGGAACTGAAGGGTATCGACCTTAAGTTCCGATCGAGCGGACCGCTGTGGGTATCGGGGGATCCGGTGCTTCTGGCGCAAGCTTTGAGCAATCTCATCGACAATGCGCTCAAATACGCGCCGCAGTCCGGCACGATCGAGGTGGCCATACAAAAGCTCGAGGGATTCGCCGAAATATCGGTCGCCGACAATGGTCCCGGAATCGGCGAACTGGAAAAAACCAAAGTAGTCGAGCGCTTCTACCGCGGCGATGCCAGCCGCGGCACCCCGGGTGTGGGACTTGGGTTAAGCCTGGTCCAGGCGGTGGCAAAGCTGCACGGCAGTGCGCTGGAGCTCGAGGATAACAATCCGGGCCTGAACGTCACGCTCACGCTGGCGCTGGATAAATCCAATGCGGCGGCGCGCGAGCCTAAGCCGCTACCCGCCGCGGAGGCAAATATCGCCGCGCCGCCGACCTTGGCTCCTTTGCCTTAAGTTCTTAAATGCTCATCAGCTGCGCCGCATACCAGGATGGCACCAAACTCGGCGACATTGCCCTCGCACAGGTTCCCGAATACTTGCATCGGCCGCAATGCTTCGTATGGGTGGCGTTATTCGAACCGGCGGCGGCCGAACTGACGGAGATGCAGAAATTATTCGACTTGCATCCCTTGGCCGTCGAGGACGCGCTGACCGGCCACCAGCGGCCAAAGGTCGAGGAGTATGGCGACTGTCTCTTTACCGTATTGCATCTTGTCGAGCCTGAAGGGGCCGAATATCGTCTGGGAGAACTGGCCATCTTCGCGGGCCCTCATTACGTACTGTCGGTGCGAAGAAAAGCGCAAAAGGGCTTTTCCGAAGTGCGCGTCCGCTGCGAGCGGCAGCCGCAGCTGCTGCGCCAGGGTCCGGGCTTTGTCTTGTATGCGCTCATCGATGCGGTGGTCGATCGCTACTTCCCGATTCTCGACAGCCTGGAGGACGAGCTCGATACCATCGAACAGCGCATATTTGCCCCCCAGAGCAAGCCGCGCGAAAATATCGAATCCCTTTACGCCCTGAAGCAGAGACTAATGGTCATGAAGCACTCCGTGGCACCGCTGCTGGAGGGCATATCAAATCTGTCCGGCGCCCGCGTGCCCGCGCTGTGCGCCAGGCTTGCCGAATATTTCCGCGACGTCTACGATCACCTGCAGCGGCTGAATCAGACCGCCGACTCCATTCGCGACACCATCGCAACCGCCATATCGGTGAATCTGTCGATAGTGACCCTGCAAGAAAACGAAACCATGAAGCGCTTGGCGGCATATGCGGCGCTGTTGGCCGTCCCTACCATGATTGCCGGAATCTACGGCATGAATTTCGAGCACATGCCGGAATTGAAATGGCGATATGGCTACGCTCTTTCGCTGCTGTTCATGGGCGCAATCGACGTGTATCTGTACTTTCGCTTCAAAAAAGCCCAGTGGCTTTAGCGGGGATTGCTTAATCTAAGCTACATGAACCGACGGATCGTAGCTTTATTACCGCCCCTTATCGACGTACTCTCGTTTTGCGTACTTTTCGGCGCGGGTTTGTCGCTTCGGGCCGCGAACGCTTACGCCCTCGCAATCGGACTTGCCTGCAGCGCGCTTTGGCGTTGGCGAACTCAAGGCAAGACCGAGGCCGAGGGGCGGGATTGGTTGCGCTTCGGGATTAGCGCGGTCATGGCGCTTTTCTTGCGCGCCGGCTTGCTGGCGCTGCTTGCGCAACGCTGGGGCTGGGCGCCGCAGCTCGCGATCTTCATCGCCGTCGCCTTGAGCGCAGCGGTCAGTGTACCCACACTCTCTTGGCGCAACCTTACCCTCGGGCTGATTGTGTACTCCTTCGTGCTGCGCTTGGTCTATGCGGGCAGCGTCGAGCTGTTGCCCGAGGAGACGTATTACTGGAATTATTCTCGGCATCTGGACATTGGATATCTGGATCATCCGCCAATGGTAGCTTGGCTGATAAGGCTCGGCACCGCGGTGTTCGGACAGACCGAATTCGGCGTGCGCGCAGGCGCGCTGTGCTGCGGTGCCGTGACCTCGGTGTTCATGTATCGTCTAACGCGCAACCTGTTCGGGCAAACTGCGGCGTTCGCGGCGCTGCTTCTGGTGCAAGCGTTGCCGTTCTTTTTTCTTTCCGGCTTGCTGATGACTCCCGACGCCCCGCTGACCGCGGCCTGGGCCGCCTCACTTTTCTTTCTCGAACGCGCGTTGATTGCGCACCAACCCCGCGCCTGGTGGCTCGCCGGTGTCTGCTTAGGAGTGGGCATGATTTCCAAGTATTCCATTGCGCTGCTCGTGCCCGTCACCTTGGCATTCATGTTGTGGGACCCCGAATCCCGCCGCTGGTGGCGACGTTCGGAGCCGTATGTCGGGGCGCTGTTCGCTCTTTTAATTTTTTCCCCCGTTCTCATCTGGAACGCGCAGCACGGGTGGATCTCCTTTGCTTTTCAAACTTCGCGTCGGCTGGCGGAGACCCCGCAATTCGCACTCCACAAGCTAATCGGGTCCATGATTGTATTGATCACGCCCACCGGCGTCGTGGCGCTCGTCGCGGTGCTACTGAGGCGCCGTGCCGGCGCGTCGGATGCGTCCGATGCGGCACGCCGCCGGCGCTTTGTCGGCCTCGCCGTTCTCATTCCGCTGGCCGTGGTGGTCGCGTTCAGCTTGCGCCATGAAGTGAAGCTCGACTGGACCGGTGCTTTGATGACGGCCGCGCTGCCTGCCTTGGCGTGCACCATGATCGCCACGGATGCCACTCTGCAGGGCTTTGCCGGAAAGCTTCGCGGCGCTTGGATACCCACGCTTGTGATCATGCTGCTCGTGTATGGCGCGGGGTTGCACTACCTGGTTCTTGGGCTCCCAGGTGCTGGCTACGGCAAACACATCGAAGTGATTCCCGTCGGCTGGCGCGATTTGAGTGCACGCATTACGGACATCGCCGACACGTATGGGCGCGATCACGGCACTGACCTGCTGATCGTCGGCATGGACCGCTACGCGATTGCGAGCGAGTTGGCCTTTTATGGGGGCGCACATCGCGCTATCGGCCTCGAGACGGCAAACAGCTTTCTTTTTGGCGGAATGGGCCTCATGTACAGCCTATGGGTGCCGCCGAAGGCGCAAGAGCACCGTAATCTGCTCCTGGTCGCCTGGAGCCCACAGGAGCTTGAGGATAAGTCGATTGCCGCGCAGGTAGCGGACTTAGGGCCCATCGTCGATGAGGTCTTGGACCGCAACGGCGTTATCATCCGCCATTACTATCATCGTTTGGCTTTCGACTATAGACCTGTCGGGACACGGGGCGAATGACCTAAGATGGCAGCTATGACGCTAAATTTTTCGCGCTTCATCGCGAGCGCCTTGTCGGTGGGGGTGCTTCTGTTGCAAGGATCCGTAGGGTCAGCGCAGACCCCTGAACAAAAGCAGATGTGGGATGCGCAGCGCGCGGCTTCGCAGGCCGATGCGAAGCTCAAGACCGAACAATTGGCAGCTCAACGCGCGGCGCGCAAGGCCGATCCCATGGCTTGGGTGCGTACGCTCAACCCGTTAGCTGCCGGAGGCTGGCAATTCAGGGCCGTCGCGCCGGATGGTTCGTGGGCCAGTTTCAGCACCGAGCACCAAATGAAGCGCGCCGGTCGCCTCATGACGGTCTGGCTAAGAGAGGAATATCCCGAACCGCAGCGAAGCGGCGGAGGCGACATTTACTTGAGCTATGTGGAAAAGATCCAATACGACTGCGCCCATGAGCGGGCTCGCGCCTTTTTGATCATCTACTATTCGGAAAACAACATTACCGGCAGCCAGACCAGCGAAGCGACCGACGTCAAAGAAGCCGCCTGGATCCCTATCGTGCCAGGCACCCACAGTGAAGAGGTCTATCGATGGGCGTGCGATCTCGCCGGCGGCAAGACGCACTAAATCTCAAACTAAGCGAATGGTCGCAACCAACAGCTGTGTTCGATCGGCACAGGGACCGAGCAAGATGTCGACCTCGCCGGGCTCGAATACCGCTTCAAGGTCGATCCCAAGAAACTTGAGCTCCGAAGCGCGCAGCGAAAGACTGACCGTGCCCTTCTTGCCGGGTGCCAATGTGATCTGACCGAATCCTTTCAGCTCCAACTTTGGGCGAGAGACGCTGGCCACCTTGTCATGCGTGAACAAGAATACGGTTTCCTGCGCCTCGCGTGCACCGCTGTTCACGAGGTCCACTTGCACCGTCAGCGTATCGCCGATGCCGAGCGTGGCAGTGGAGATGCGCAAATTGGAAAACTCGAATCGGCCATAGGTAAGGCCAAATCCAAAGGGAAATAAGGGTTCATTGGCGACATCGAGATACTTGCTGGTAAAGCGATCATGAGCGTTGAAAGGCCGGCCACTCGGGCGCTCGCTGAAGAAAATCGGCACCTGACCGGACGCTCGCGGCCAAGTCACCGGCGTGCGTCCGCTGGGACTTGCGCGCCCCGTGATCAGATCGGCAATCGCATTGCCCGACTCGCTTCCTGGGAACCAAGCGGCCAGCACGGCGGTGGCCTGCTCGATCAGCCAAGGCACCACCAGCGGCCGGCCGGAAAATAAAACCACGATAACAGGCGTGGCGGAGCGTTGAGCCTGCTCGAATACGGCTTCCGCCAGCCGCCGTTGCGCCCCCGGCAACCCGAGATATGCACGGCTGGATGCTTCTCCGCTCATGACCGCGGCTTCGCCCAGGCACAGAATGATGGTATCCGCGGTGCTGCAATGATCAAGACCTGTTGCAATGCCGCTGCAATCCGCACTCTCAATGTCGACGCCCGATGTGTGCAGTATCTGCACCTCGGGAAGCGCTTCACGCAATCCAGCAAGCACGGTGACGTGACCCTCCGGCGGTGCGGCGCCCCACCATACCCCGCGCATTTCGGAAGAGGCATCCGCCAAGGGACCCACCAGCGCCAGCCGGCGCACGGTGCTCTTGAGCGGTAAGGTGTCGCCTTCGTTTTTCAACATGACAATGGAACGCGTGCCGATGACCCTGGCAACATGCCGGCGATTGCTCAGCGCAGCAGCGGACTCAGGCGACTTGCCGCGACCATACGGGTCCTCGAACAATCCCAGCCGCTCCTTTAAAATCAACACGCGCCGCACCGACTCATCGATATCGGCAATGGTGACGGCGCCTCGCTGCAGGGCCACCGGCAAGCCGTAGCGGTAAGCATCAGCCATCATGTCGATATCGACGCCGGCTTTGAGTGCCAGCGCCGCGGCCTCCGGCAAATCCGCGGCGATACCGTGCCGAATCAGCTCAGCGATGGCGTTATAGTCGCTGATGATCACTCCATCGAAACCCAAGCGGCCGCGCAGCCAGTCTCGAAGCATGGTCTTGCTTGCCGTCATCGGAACTCCATTGAGATCGGTGAACGAGGGCATGATGGCCACCGCGCCGGCGGACACTGCGGCAGCGAACGGCACCATATGCACTTCATGCACGGTACGTTCCGAGACATCCACGGGAGCGTAGTCACGTCCCGCGGTCACGCACCCATACGCGCAATAGTGTTTGACGCACGCGGCGAGCGAATCTGCTTGGCGCAGTTCGGTTCCCTGAAAACCTCGGACTTTGGCCTCGGCGATGCGAGCGCCGACCAGGGGATCTTCCCCCGGACCTTCGGCACTGCGCCCCCAACGCGGATCGCGCGCAACATCGAGCATGGGCGCAAAGGTCATGGCCAACCCATCGGCAGCCGCTTCCTTTGCCGCCTCCCTCGCGCTTATCTCCCACAACTGCGGATCGAAGGACGATGCTTCACCCAAAGGAATGGGAAATAAAATGCGATGCCCGTGGATGACGTCATATCCAATGAGCAGCGGAATCCCCAAGCGAGACTCGTTCACCGCCAGGCGCTGCATCCCGTGCACGTTTTCGGGCCCAACCAGGTTGAGCAGATTGCCGATTGCGCCGCTTTTCACCGCCTCGGTGGAATCGCCTGCAATGGTCGGACCGGTCACCGCCTGCCCACAGGCCGTCATGGTCAGCTGTCCGAGCTTCTCGGTTAACGTCATACGGGCTATTAAACTCTCGACACGGCTCACTAACTTAAGCTCCCCTAGGACTGGTGCGGTGAATGATAATGGCAGGATCTAAAGTGTTGAGAGAAACGCATGCAACAGGACAGGCTGGATGATAAGGCACGCTCCAAGCCCGACGCCGAAGAGCTCGCCAATTCGCGTCTGCTGCCGCAACTCGAAACGATGGCACGGGCCCTCTGGGCGGCACCGGTACGGAATACTCTGATTGTCTTGTCAGGCTCATTGTTTTTCGTCATTGCTGCCACGGCGTACGGTCAGATTCGCCTTAATAGTTGGAATCAACCCTTCTATGATGCGCTGTCGCATCGAAACTTTGCGCAATTCCTCGATCAACTGGGGGTGTTTGGGCTAATTGCCGGCACTCTGCTGGTTCTCAATGTTGGCCAGCGATGGCTCACGGAGACCTTAAAACTCAAGCTGCGCCAAGGATTGGTCCACGACCTCATCGAGAATTGGCTGGTCCCCGGGAGGGCATTCCGGCTGACCAGTGCGGGGGTCATGGGGGTGAATCCCGACCAGCGCATGCACGAGGATGCGCGTCATCTCACCGAACTTTCCGCGGATCTGGGAATTGGACTGCTGCAATCATCGATCCTGCTGGCCACTTTCGTGAAGGTTCTTTGGGAACTGTCGAACAATTTTGCCTTTCACTTTGATGGACGACAAATCGTGATCCCAGGATATATGGTGTGGGCGGCGGTGCTGTATTCCGGTTCCGCATCGCTGGTAAGCTATTGGGTGGGCCGTACCCTCGTCGACCGGAATGCGGAGCGCTACGCGCGCGAGGCCGATTTGCGCTTCTCGCTGGTGCGCGTAAACGAGCATATTGATGCCATAGCCCTCAGTGGTGGGGAGGCCGACGAAGCCCGGCGCATCGAAATAGATCTTGAGGGAGTGCTCAAGGCCACGGCGCGCTTGGTCACCGGCCTGACCAACCTGACCTGGATAACCGCAAGCTATGGATGGTTTACGCTGGTTGCGCCGATTCTGGTCGCCGCGCCGCTGTATTTCGCCGGGAACTTGACCTTCGGCGGCCTGATGCTCGCTTCCGGCGCCTTCATGCAAGTGCAGTCCTCGTTGCGCTGGTTCGTCGATAATTTCAGCACAATTGCCGATTGGCGGGCGACCTTGTTGCGCGTGGCGGGCTTCCGGCGCGCGGTGATTGGCACCGATGTCATGCATGATGTCGAAAGCCGCATTGAATATAAAGCAGGGCCGGCAGGCCTTTTTTCAATTGATGGTTTACAGATTAGTTCGTCGAGCGGCTGTACCCTGCTTCAGGAAAAGCAAGTTCAGATCAAGCGCGCAGAGCGCGTACTTATCGTAGGAGATTCCGGTACCGGCAAGACGCTGTTATTTCGAACGCTCGCCGGGTTATGGCCTTGGGGCAGGGGCAGCATCGCTTATCCTGGCGGTGAAGAGATACTGTATGCGCCGCGTACTCCCTATCTGCCGCCGGGAACGCTGCGCGAGGTCCTTGCCTATCCGAAACCCGCCGCGATGTTCACCGCAGAGTCATGTTCCGCGGCGCTGGTGCGCGTCGGGCTGGACCGCTTGAGTCGGCTGCTCGAGTCGACGCAACGCTGGGATAGGGAATTGAACGAAGATGAACAACATGCGTTGGCCTTGGCCCGCGTGCTGGTCCACGAGGCACCCTGGGTGCTGATCGACGAAGTGCTCGATTCCCTGGATGATAGGGCCTTGCAGCGTTTCGTCGACATCTTCGCCAAAGATCTGCCGCAAACCAGCGTCATTCACATCGGACGTAGCGATGCTCACCATATGTTCACGCGCACGTTGCACTTGTTGATGGATTCCACGGCAAAAAAATTACCCGTTCCCGCGAACCCTTCCCCTGCGCCGGTAGCGGCGACGAGTCACTAATGCACAAGAATCAATCTTTGAGCCCCTTAAAGCTTGCCGCCTTGCCCGACGAGGAGTTGCTCGAGGCGGTGCAAAGGCAAACCTTCGGCTTTTTCTGGGACGGAGCACATTCCTGGAGCGGGCTGGCGCCCGATCGCTGCAAGGTTGTCGCGGGTCCGGCGGACGATTTGGTAACCATTGGCGGCTCCGGCTTCGGCATCATGGCCATCATCGTGGCCGCCGAGCGAGGCTGGGTAACGCGCGCCGCGGCCGCCGAGCGGCTGTGCGCGATGCTGGATTTGTTGACCAAAGCGACTTGCTTTCACGGCGCCTTCCCGCACTTCATGAACGGGCGCACCGGCGCGACGATTCCCTTTACGCGCAAGGATGACGGCGGCGACTTGGTCGAGACTTCGTTTCTCATGATGGGATTATTGTGCGCGAGGGAATATTTCACCCTCGAGACCCCGCAAGAATCCAAGATCAGGGGCTTGGTCAATTATTTATGGATTGACGTCGAATGGGATTGGTACACACGCGGCAGCTCAGTGCTGTGCTGGCACTGGAGCCCCACTAACGGCTGGGCGATCCAATTGGACGTTCGGGGCTGGAACGAGTGTCTAATCGCTTATATCTTGGCCGCATCCGCTCCGCGCTATTCCGTCGACGCCGCGGTTTATCACAAAGGCTTCACGGTCGGCCGCCACTTCCTTAACGGCAATTCCTATTACGGCATCCCTTTGCCCCTAGGGCCGCCCTTTGGCGGCCCCTTATTTTTCACGCACTATTCCTTTTGTGGCATCGATCCGCGCGGCTTGAAGGACCGTTACGCAGACTACTGGGAACAAAATCTACATCATGTGCGCATCAATCACGCGCATTGCGAGCGCAATCCTCTGCATCACGATGGCTACAGTGCGTCTTGCTGGGGACTCACCTCGAGCGATGATCCCGGCGGCTATGCAGTTCACGCCCCGGACGAGGACAACGGCACCATCTCCCCCACCGCCGCGCTCTCGAGCATGCCGTACGCGCCGAAGCACGCCATTTCCGCCATGCGCCATTTTCTCAATGCGCACGGCGATGGGATCTGGGGTCGATTTGGTTTTGTCGATGCGTTCTGCGAAGCCAAGGATTGGTACGCCGATACGTATCTTGCCATCGACCAAGGCCCCATCATTTTGATGATCGAGAATTACCGTACCGGTCTTTTGTGGAAGCTGTTCATGCGCGCGCCCGAAGTGCAGGCCGGATTGCGCGCATTGAGCTTTACGGTCTAAGCAATGCCTCCCGTAGAGCCGCTAGAACGCTGGATAGATCGTCAGTATCGGCACAGCGCGGTCGCCCTGATGCGCAGCGTCTCGGCGGTCGATATCATCAAGGTCAGGCCGGGTTTCGGGCAAACCGTGCAACCCCGTAAAGGTTCCATCGTGGCATCTCCCGTATTGGGCGCTTATGACCCCGAACCTGATTATTTCTTCCACTGGCTGCGTGATTCCGCCATCGTCATCGACGCATTGCGCTTGCTGACGGACGATGCGCGCTTAGGGTTCGATGGAGCATCCCATTTTGCCGACTTCGTCCGGTTCTCACTGTCGCTCGAGGGTCTGGACGGCCGCCGCTTGCTCGACTCGCCGTCCTGGCGAGAGCGGACTGCGCCCGAATATCGGCAGTACGTGCGCAGCGATGCAGATCTTTCGGCGGTGCACGGAGATGCGGTGGCGAGCGAGACGCGGGTAAACCCGGATGGCACCCTCGATATCTCCAAGTGGCCCCGCCCGCAGAACGACGGACCTTTTGCCCGCGCGGTCAGTGTGCTGCGGTGGCGCCGGAGCGCACGGTTGGAAGAGAAACTGCGCATGGAGGTAGACGCCCTGTTGCGGGCCGATCTTCAATTTACGCTGCGGCATTGGCGCGACGCCTGCTTCGACATATGGGAAGAAGATAAGGGATTTCATTACTACACGCTGCGGATGGCGGCTGCGGCACTCGCCGCGGGTGCCGATTGGTTTGAAGAACAGGGAGACCGCGGCGATGCGGCCACCTGTCGCGGCGATGCGAAGGCAATAATCAAGGTTCTCGATGGGTACTGGCGGGAAGATGCTCAGTTTTATCGCTCGCGGATACTGGAATCGGGTGTGCCCTCCGCCAAAGAACTGGACATCTCCGTCATTTTCGCTGCCCTGCATGCGGACGGCGATGGGGACACCCATTCGGTGCAGGACCCTCGCATGCATGCCACGCTCGCAAAGCTGGAAGCGCTGTTTGACGGCGAATATCCCATCAATCACGGCCGCGCGGGACGCGCGCCGGCGATGGGACGCTACGCCGGCGATGTGTACTATTCGGGCGGCGCCTATTACTTTTCCACCCTGGCAGCGGCGGAATTCTGTTTCCGAGCCGCGCTGCATTCAACGGCAAAAACCACGCTTACGGAACACGGTGATGCATTTCTCGAAACCGTGCGTGCGTTTACGCCGCCCAGCGGCGAGTTCTCAGAACAGTTCGATCAACGCACCGGTGAGCAGCGATCGGCGCAGCAACTCGCCTGGAGCTATGCGGCCTTCATCTCTTGCGTCGCCGCGCGCCGGCAAGTCATCCGGCATAGCGCATAGGCCGCTTTTCGTGCGCGGCGAGAGAGGGCTGCGGCAATCGCAACAGGTCGGCGAATGCGGAGGCGGGAACCGCGGCGCTCATCAGAAATCCTTGAATGCAATCGCAGGCCTCCGCCTGGAGGAACTGCAGCTGCGCGAACGTCTCAACACCTTCGGCCACGATCTTGAGACCGAGGCTGTGACCTAGCGCGATAATGGCACGCACGATCGCCGCATCGTCCGGGTCATCGCTGATGTCGGCGACGAACGAGCGGTCGATTTTCAAGGTGTCGAGCGGAAAGCGCTTCAAATAGTTCAAGGAACAGTAGCCGGTGCCGAAGTCATCGACGGCAAGCGCAAACCCAAATTCCTTCAACGCCAGCAAGGAGCGCCGCCCAGCCTCCGCGTCGCGCATCAGCACGCCTTCGGTTAGCTCCAGTTCGAAAAGGGATGGCGACAATTTAGCGCGAGCGACAGTGTCGCTCAACCGCAGGACTGCCTCGGGGTGCATGAAGTCGCGGCCGGATACATTTACCGCAACGCGCGGCAAAGCCAATCCTTCGCCGCGCCAGTGGTCAAGATCGCGGCACACCCGCTGCAGCGCCCACTTGCCGATGTCGCCGATAATTCCAATTTCCTCGGCCACTGCAATGAAGTCGGCCGTCGGAATCTGTCCTCGTTCGGGGTGGAACCAACGCAGCAGCGCTTCTCCGCCCATCAACTTTAGAGTTCGTGCCTCGTACTTCGGCTGGTAGTACATCTCCAGGCTCGAATTCTCGACCGCCCGTCTCAATTCCATTTCCAAAGACAATCGCTTCAGAGCGCGTGCATTCACGGCGCTGTCGTAAACTCGCAGCTGATTTCGGCCGCTCGTCTTGGCCTCGTACATTGCCCCCTCGGCATTCTTGAGCAGGCTCTGCACGTCGTTCCCATGTTCCGGAAACGCCGCGATGCCGATGCTCGGCGTCACCACGAGCTCGTAGTTTGCTTGCAGGAACGGCGCGGCATGCACTGACAAGATTCTTTGCGCTGCCTGTTCCGGCTGCGCGGCATCGGATAGCCCGGTGAGCACCACAATGAATTCGTCGCCCCCCACTCGAGCGATCTGCGCCTGCATGCCTGCGTTGCCGTCCTGGTCGAACGCCGCCTGCATTCTCTCGGCGACCTGGCGCAGCACCACATCGCCCGTCGCGTGACCCAATGTGTCGTTGATGCGTTTGAATTGGTCCAGGTCCACGTACAACACCGCTACACGCCGGTGGCGGCGACGAGCCTCGGCAAGCGACTGCGATAGATAATCGCGGATCCACTCCCGATTGGGAAGATCGGTTAGCGCATCAAAATAGGCGAGCCGATGTATGTGGGCCTCGGTCTCCTTGCGCGCCGTTACATCTCGGATGATGGCCAGCACCTGGCCGGCGGAATTGGGCAAGTAGCGGCATTCAAAGTGGCGCATTGACCGGGCGCTGCCTTCGAGTGAAAACTCAAACACGGCCGGTTCACCGCGCAGCGCGGAGTTCAAACAGTCAATCGCGTGGCCACGGATGGTCTCGGGGATCAGATCGAAAAACAGCCGCTCATCGGTCCCTTGTTCGGTGGGTCGACGGAGTCCTTCAATGGGACTGAAGCAATGGCCGATGGCACCGGCGCTGTTGACGAGAAAGATGCCGTCGGGAATTGCCCTGAGCAATACCGCATTTTTCTGCTCACTGAAGCGCAACGCTTCGATAGTGCGTGCGCCCCGCATCACGTACCGAATGCGGTGCGCCAAGAGCGCCCAGTTGATGGGCTTGACCACGAAATCGGTGGCACCGGCCTCATATGCTCGATCGATTGAGGGCGTGTCGTCGCATCCGGTCACCATCACGATCGGCAGGTCAGCGCCGCCGGGCAAACATCGAATGTTCGTACACGCTTGATATCCGTCGCCCTGCGCCATCTCGACGTCGAGCAGTGCGATATCCGGCATGCGTTGAGCGCAAGCTGCCAGCGCGGCGTCGCCGCTGGGAACGGTTTGCACCGCGAATCCCGCGGCCTTGAGCATGACGCCCGCGATCTCGCGTAATGTCGCATCGTCATCGGCGATCAACACGCGCAGCGTTGTTATCGGCTTGTTCATGCGGATTTACGCATTTCGGATTGCAGCTCAGCGCGGACGCGGCGGTGCAGCGCTTCGATCCGTGTATAGATAGTGCGCGCGGTATCGAGGTTTCCCGCTCGTGCGGCGTCCTCCAGCTCTCTGCATAGCTGCGCAAGGCAATTGGCGCCGACATTGCCGTTGTACGAGCGCCAAGCGTGGGCCGCGCGTGCCAGTTCGATCCCATTGCCGGTATCCAGCGATTGTTCGATCGAGGCGATGAGTGCGCGAGAGTCCAACAGGTACAGCTCGCCAATATGCGTCAGCATGTCTTTTGGGCCGCTTCGCGGCAGCGCTCGCAGCGCCTCTAGCGTCGCGCCGTCGAGAAGCGATTCATTCGCCGGCGCGGACAATGCGGCGGATCGGGCCGAGGCAAGCCAACGCACCAGCATGGCGCGCAGCGCCTCTCGCCTGAAGGGTTTCGCCAAATGATCGTCCATTCCCGCGGCGAGACATGCAGCGCGCCCGGTGCTGGTAACGTCCGCCGTCAAGGCAATGATCGGGACATGCGTTCCGGCCGGCTCGCGGTTGCGCAGCGCCCTCGTCGCCGCGAAGCCGTCCATCACCGGCATTTCGCAGTCCATCAAGATGGCATCAAAGCAACGTGTTTGCATGACGTCGAGCGCTTGTTGGCCGTGATGCGCGATTTCGACCTCCAGCCCCAGCGAGGTCAGCATGCCGATGGCTACTTCGCGATTCAAAGGTTGATCTTCGACGACCAAAACGCGGCCGTGAAGCGCCGGCAACGCCCCGGCAGGCTTCTTCAACGCGACGGTGCGCTCCGTCAGCGCTGTGCCGTCATCCAAGCTGCCAATCAACGCCTTATGCAGTTCTGCGAGGCGCACTGGTTTGGTGAGTTCTGAGTCCAGCAGCGAGTCGCCGGCGGCGGCGCTCGAACCTAAGCTGACGAAACTTAACAGGCGAATGCTGCGCAAATTCTTTCCCAGACGACCGCGCACTTCTTGCCACAGACTCGCCGACTCGGCAATCAGGCTGTCATCGATTACGAGCGCATCGTAGTTCGCGCCCGTAGAGGCACTCAACGCTTCTGCCAACGATGCGACCTCGGTAGGACGTGCCGACCACGCTCGCAAGGCCTTGCCCAGCAGCATGCGGGCCGCCGCATTCTCATGCACCACCAGCACCCGCGCGCTGTTCAGACTACGCGGCGGCGCCGGCATCTGCGATGCAGGATCGGCGAGCGGGAAAGACAACTCGAACCAGAATGTGGAACCCCTGCCGGGCGCGCTGCTGACGGCAAGGCGCCCGCCCATGAGCTCGATGAGCTGGCGCGAAATGGCCAAGCCCAGGCCCGTGCCGCCGAAACGGCGAGTGGTCGACGCGTCTTCTTGCGCGAATTCATCAAATATCTTCGCCTGATTTTCGGGCGCGATGCCTACTCCCGTATCTGCCACCTCGACCCGCACCTTGAGCGATCCGTCCTCGGCGCCCAGCGCACACAGCCGCAGTATGACTTCGCCGCGTTCGGTGAATTTCACTGCATTGCCGCCAAGATTCACAATGACTTGACGCAGCCGCAAGGCGTCCAGTTTGAGCCTAGGCAACCTGGCGGGCGGGGAATCGCATAAAAGCTCGATCCCCTTGGTTGCGGCGCGCGCGGCCAGCATTTCCACCGTCTGCTCCAGCAGCTCGACTAAGTCGCACTCGACGGAATCGAGCTGCAGTCGGCCGGCTTCGATCTTCGAGAAATCAAGCACGTCATCGACGATGGCTAGCAGCGAATCGGCTGAGCGATGAATGGCCTCGGCAAATCTTCGTTGGGACGGGTCGATGTGGGTGTCGAGCAGGAGGCTCGTCATCCCGAGGACGCCGTTCATCGGCGTACGCAGCTCGTGACTCATGCGAGCCACGAACTCACTCTTGGCGCGGCTCAGGACTTGCAGCTGCAGATTGCGTTCTTCCAATTCATGCGTTCTGATTCGCACGGTGTGTTCCAACTCGCGGCTGTAACGCAGCTCGCGTTCGCGCCGCTGCCGCTGAAAGCGCCACAAGTACGCAAGAATCGCGACGCCGATCAGTAGGTACGCAATGCGTGCCGCGAGTGTATTCCAGGGGGCCGGCGCCACGCGCACGGGAATGCTCAAACTATCATCGCTCCAAATGCCGTCGGCATTCGCCGCGCGCACTTTGAAGACGTAATTCCCGGCATCCAAGTTCGCATATGTGGCGCGATGCATGGTTCCTGCATCGATCCAGCCGTTGTCGAAACCTTCAAGCCGGTAGGAGTAGTGATTGTCGGCGGGCGAGGTGAAATCTAGCGCGGAGAAATCCAACGTGACCAGTTTGTCGTCGTAGGCCAACGCCAACGCGCGAGTCGCGTTGGGAAGCTCTTGTGCGGCGATTGGCCGATTGAGCTTCGAAGCGGTGGTAAGAACGACGCGCGGCGCCGGTGCTTCGGAAGCCATGAGGTCAGGCGAAAAAGCGTTGAAACCATGGTTGCCGCCGAAAAACAAAATGCCCTCGGCACTGCGGAAGTGCGCATTGACGTTGAATTCGTCGTCCTGAAGACCCTGCACTTGATGGAACAGCTTGACGGAATGCATATGGGGGTCGAATCGCGCCAGCCCATTGTTGGTGCTCAGCCACAAGCGCGATTCCCGGTCCGATTCGATACCGTAGACCACTTGACTCGGCATCCCGCTCAGTCCGGATTGGTTTTCGAAATGCACTGCTTCGGGCTGCGCGGAAGTGCCCACGACACGGTCAAGGCCGCCTCCCGCCGTGCCAACCCACAGGTCTCCATGCATATCGATATGCAGCGCATACACGGTATCGTCGCTGAGACTCTTGGGATCCCGGTTGTCGCGTCGGTAAGCGTAGAAGCGGCCGGATTTGCGTTCCAGAAGATTGAGGCCTCCGCCGTCGGTGCCAATCCAGAGATTACCGAGTGCATCCTCCACGATTGCACTGGCCTTGGAACTGCTGAGTGAGCGCGGAGTGGCCAATCCGAATGGATAGCGCGTGATCTTGTCCGTCGCCACATCAATGCTGGCCAAGCCGCCTCGAAACGTGCCAACCCACAGCGTGCCGAGGCGATCTTGGTAAAGCGTCATGACGCCATCGGCGGGCAGCGTATTCACATCGGCCGCCGTGGAGCGGTAGACGCGAAGCTTGCCGCTGGCGAGATCGAGCCGGTCAAGTCCGCCGGACATGGTACCGATCCACAAGGAACCCTGATGATCGTTGAGCAGCGCCATGACGCGGTCGTCAGAAAGCTGTGGGCCGCTGGATTTATCAGCGCCATAGTGGCGCTCGCGTCCGCTACGGCTGTCGATTTCGATCAATCCCCCGCCGATCGTCCCCACCCAGACTTTTCCCGCGCCATCATCCGCGAAGGATTCTATTTGCGCAGCGCGAAACGCGTCGCTGAAGTAGTGACCCAGCAGCCAACTGCGTGGATTCCAGTGACTTGCGCCCCCCTCGCGCGTCCCGACCCAGAGCACGCCGCCGCGATCTTGGTAGAGAGACAGGACGCCGCTGTCGCGCAGACTTTGAGGATTGTCGGCATCGTGGCCATAACGGACGAAGGACTCCGAATCACGATCAAACAAGTCCAATCCATTGGCGGTCGCAACCCACACACGCTTTGCATCGTCTTCCAGCACCGCCCAAACGTGGTCATGGCTCAGTGAATGGGGATTGCTCGCGTCATGCCGAAACACCGTAAATATGCTGCCGTTCTGGTCGAGCCGAGCGAGACCGTCGTTGGCGGTGCCAATCCAAAGTGCCCCGGTATGATCTTCCCGGATGGCGCGAACGCGTGAGTCGCGTATCCGCGCCGCACTCATCGCCTCGCCGAAATTGATGAAGCCGTCGGTCTGCGTATCGTAGCGGCTGAGTCCGCCGTCGGTACCGACCCAAATTCGGCCTGCATGATCGGCGAACAGCGCGCCGATGGCATCGGAGGGCAAAGAATGCTCATCGGAATCCCGATGTCGAAAATGTCGAGCCGACCCGGTCCGTGGGTCGAGCACATCGAGTCCATGATCCTTGGTTCCAGCCCACACGAGCCCCTTGGAGTCGATCAACAGCGCGCGCACGCCGTCGCCGGCCAGCGATTGCGGGCGCTCGGGATCGTGCCTGAATTGCTGGAATGTCTCGGTACGCCGGTCCCAGCGCGCCACGCCGCCGCCATCTGTCGCAAGCCAGAGATCGCCATGCGAGTCCTCGGCTAACGACCAGACGTAATCGCTGGCGAGCCCATGCGGATTGCCGCGCTCGCGGCGGAACTGACGAACACTATAGCCGTCGTAGCGGTTCAGGCCGGCTTCGGTGGCAAGCCAAACGTAGCCTTGCGAGTCTTGCAGGACGTTATTGATGGTGCTCATGGAGAGCCCATCGCGCATGGTCAGATGCTCGAAATACATCGGCCGTATCGGCGGAATGGGCGCGCCTGCGACTGCGCCGGTGCAAGCGGCCGCTGTCGCTACGCAGGCAACCAGAATATCGACAATGTGCCCGCGATCCAGCATGAAATTGGCTGTTTATTCTGGCTGCGGAACGTCGACGCCCGCGTAACCTTCGCTCCAGGAATAGCCTTCGCTCCAGGAGTAGCCTTCGCTCCAGGAGTAGCCTTCGCTCCAGGAATAGCCTTCGCTCCAGGAATAGCCTTCGCTCCAGGAGTAACCGCTGCTCATCGTGTATGAGCCATTCCACAGCAGGCCGTCAAGGAGCAGCGGCACGCCCTTCAAGAGTCCGCCGACCAACGGAATTTTTGATACCAAGTTGCTAACGCCGCCCAGCAAGCCGCCGAGCAATGATCGCACCGGATTGGATTTCGCGGCCGACACTTGCATAATGTAGAAATTGCCGTTGGAATCTTCGTTGGCGCGGCCGCCGTAATGTTGCAAACCGGCCAGATCGAGCAGCACATTGAGGCCCTGATTCGCGCATCCCGAAGCATTGCTGTAGGCGGCGTCGTGAGCGTCAACCAGCCCCGCGCCCTGCTGGAATACCGTGTAAGCCAAGTTTCCGGCTGAATTGACCGCCGGGTGTGCGCCGGACATCAAGTGGCACTTCACCTGATCCGGCGTCAACGAGGGATTCACCTGCAGCATCAACGCCACCACACCGCTGACCGTCGCGGCTGCCTGCGACGTACCGGACATGGTCATATCGCTGTAGGGTTCGGTGATCCAAGACGGGTATTCTTTCGCGAGCGTGCCGTTGTCGGGAGCATAGGCCATGATGTGGCCGCCCATCCCGAGCACATCGGGTTTGACGAATCCCTCAAAGGTCGGACCGGCAGAGGAGAACGAAGCCAGTCGATATTGCTTTGGCTGCATCGGATGATAATTGTCCGTCACGGCGCCGACGGTAATGACATAGGGAACATTGCCTGGCGCATTGATGCTTAGGGGGTCCGGACCGCGGTTGCCGGCAGCGGCGACGACTACGATGCCCGAGGCCCAAGCGGCCATCACAGCCTGATTGAGCGGATCCTGCCAGTAGGGCCCGGAGGGCGGCGCGCCCAAAGACAAATTCAGCACGCGAATACCGTACCGCTGGCGCTGGTTGATGACCCATTGAACGCCGCTGATGACATCCGAATAACGCCCCTGGCCATTGCTGTCCAGTGCACGCACGGAGATGAGGTTTACGCCCGGCGCAACGCCTTGATACTTGCCCGTGGTTGCCCTGCCGCTGCTGGCGATGATTGAGGACACGTGAGTGCCATGGCCGTAAGTATCGTCGATGCCTGCGCCGTAAGACTGCAACAGCGACTGCGAGGCGTAGCGTGGATTCTCGCGCGCCGCAATGACGTCGTACTGTGCCAGCACGCGGCTGCGGCTCTCCCCCGGCGCACTTTGCAGCGGACCCTGCTGGTTCCATAGACCCGAATCGAGAACCGCTACGGTCACGCCGCGGCCGGTCATACCGCCGAGATGTAAATTGGCGGCGTCCAGTTCGCTCGGATAATTGGTCTCGGGCAACGCACCCACGGAACTCGCAACCACGGCCGTGTCCTTGTAGACATGCAGTTGCGCAAGCCCCAGCGCGCGCAGCGCGTCCATCTCGTGCTCGTCGAGCGACGCGGCAACTGCGTGGATGACGCTCAGATCGGCGCTTATCACTCCGCCCGCAAGCGATACGGCAGCACCGGCCGCCTCAGCGCTCTCGGACTGAACGATGTATCGATGCCGGGGCTGATCCGCCTCGACGCCAAGATGTGGGGACCGCGATGCATAAGCTCGAGGCTTCGCGGCCGTCGCTCGCGCTTCGGGAGAATTTGCTACCTGGGAACGATCAGTATGCACGTTTGAGGCCGTGAGAAACAGCGCCAAACCGAGGACGCCAGCCGTTAGTAGCCGATGCGGGAGCAGGGACTTTCGTGACATGTTGAGCATTTCCAGCTGCAAAAGCAGCGCGTTTCAATGCGCAACATTCTCAGTCATGTGGGCCGTCTAGAAATAGCGACACTCACCATAACGCCCGTGATACATGTCTCAAATAACGCACCCGCTCCGTATATGTAAACACCGGAGCAAATGCTGCGGCCGCGACCCATGATATGGAGGAATCGCCGCGCGACATAACGAAAATTCAAATGTGAAACAGTCGACGCGCTTTAAGGCCTCGATATTTTGATGACCACGAGAACCGTGAGCAGCGCGGTGATCAGCGATATCAAGACCGTGAACGTCAAACCCACGACCCCGTCCCGGTGTTCCCGGTACCACAAATCCATTCGGCCGCGCCATGTATGAAGGCGAATGGCGCGGTCCGCGCCGGCAAAGGTTACGGCCGCGTAAAGCATACCGTCGCTGCGTCTGGCATAGGTGATCAGGCGCCGATATTGCAGATATCGGAGCGGCAACTCCAGCTTCGCCGTAATGAGCTTGCCGCGGATTTCCACCGGGAAATCGGATGGATCGAGGCTTTGCAGCTTTCCATCCTTGTGCCAGGCATCCCCCTCGCGTAAGGGATGCATGGCGAGCCAAAGAAGCTGCTCGCTAGAAACCTGCACATCTTCGTCGATACTTTCGCGGTAGTAATACAGACCGTGCAAGATGCGATCTTCGTCGTCTCGGCTCATATCAGGTGGTGTCGCATATTCTAAAGTGGCAACATCAGGACGAAGGGGGAAACACTCATCAAAGCGATTTTACATCGTCGCGCCCTGCGTACACAGTGGGCGGCAGCGCTGCTCCTATCGCTCGCCGCATGCCCCACCCTCGGCGCCAGCATTCTGTTCATCGGCAACAGCTTTACCTTCGCGTACGGCTCGCCGGTGCGCTACTACCGCGCCGATACCGTGACCGATCTTAACAGCAGCGGCCAAGGCGGCGTGCCGGCCTTGTTCAAATCTTTTACCGCTCAGGCCGGCTTAACTTATGAGGTTTTCCTGGAAACCGAGCCCGGCGTCGGCATCGATTGGCACGTGAACCACAAGCTACCCGTTATCGGCGCGCGCGCATGGGACGCCGTGGTGATGCACGGATTCAGCACGCTGGATGCCGCCAAACCCGGTGATCCCACCTTGTTGATTTCCAGCGTGCGGCAATTGGCAGAGTTTTTACGCACCAAGAATGCCAAAGTGGCGCTTCGCCTCATGGCTACCTGGCCGCGAGCCGATCAGGTTTATCTCAACAAGGGAGCATGGTACGGCAAGTCGGTCGAAGCCATGGCCAGGGACGTTCGGGACGGATATAACCGGGCGGCCGCGGCCACCGGAGCGATCAAGGTCGTACCTGTGGGCGATGCTTGGATACGGGCGATGCGTACGGGCGTGGCAGATCCGAATCCATATGACGGAATCGATGCCGATAAAATGAATTTGTGGACTTACGACAGCTATCACGCCAGCACTTACGGCTACTACCTGGAAGCCCTGGTACTGTTCGGCCATATCACCGGCCGCGACCCACGTTCGCTTGGCGAGAACGAGTGTTCCGGATTCGAATTAGGCCTTTCAGGCGCACAAGTCGACGCGCTTCAGCAAGTGGCCTTTGACCAATTGGCGGCCGAAGGCGCACTGCGCGCGACGGCGGTTAACGCGGCGCCGATCGGCGCGGCGCCCGTCGGCGCGGCCCCCAAGCTACCGCCGCCGGCCAGGTGCGCGGCCACGCACTGAGCGCGACAGATGCAGATCTCGGAAACAATTTTAAACAAACGAGGACACGATGCGCCAATCCATCACTCTGGCTTTGAGCTCAATCCTGCTGGTCTCGCCCGTATATGCGGCTCTCAAGCCCGGGGCGCGGGCGCCCGCCTTCACCACGCAAGCCACTCTCGCCGGAAAACCCTTCACGTTCTCCTTGGCGGATGCGCTGAAAAATGGGCCGGTGGTTCTGTACTTCTACCCGGCAGCTTTTACCAAGGGGTGCACGGTCGAGGCGCATGAGTTCGCCGAGGCCACCGACAAATTCAAGGCGCTTGGCGCGACCGTCATCGGCGTATCGCACGATAGCATCGACACGCTCAATAAGTTCTCGGTAAGCGAGTGCCGCAATAAATTCGCCGTCGCCTCGGATGCCGACAAGACGATCTCCAAGGCTTACGATGCCACGTTGTTTTTCACTTCCTACTCGAGCCGCACCTCGTACGTAATCGCACCGAACGGCACCATCATTTATGAATATACGGCTCTAAATCCTGACAAGCATGTGGAGAATACGATGAATGCCATTGAAAACTGGCAGGCGCAGCACAAGAAAGGCGGCTAAGGAGACGAACCTCACAGTATTATGTCACCGCGCTGTGGTTTGACGGACATCCGGCTAGAATTCGCGCAACAAGGGAGCAATTCATGATCACCCTCATCGTTCTGTTATTCGTGGTCCTCGCGCTGCTGGGCTACGTGGTCGGCATTTACAACGGCCTGGTGCGCGTCGGGGCTTCGGTCAAGCTGGCTTGGTCCAACATCGATGTCTTGCTCGTTCAGCGCCATGACGAGTTGCCCAAGCTCGTGGAAGTTTGCCGGCAGTATATGCAGTTCGAGGGTGGTACGCTGGAACGAGTTACCAAGGCGCGGAACGCCGTCGATGTCGCCCGCAGTTCAGGCAATGTCAATTCCGTCGGCGCGGCAGAGCAAGAATTGCGCGCAGGACTCGGCGGCCTCTACGCCGTGGCCGAGAGTTACCCGGACCTCAAGGCGAACGAGGCGTTTCGCCAGCTGCAAGCAAGAATCAGCGGCTTGGAGACCGCGATCGCCGATCGGCGGGAAATTTACAACGATTCGGTAAACGCGAACAACGTCCGCCTGAAGACTTTTCCGGACGTGCTAGTGGCGAGCTTCGGCGATTTCCCCGTGGCCAAGCTGCTGCAATTTTCCAGCGATGAAAAAGCTGATGTGGACGTGAAGGCTTTGTTCGCGCACTAATGTCTCGCGCTCAACATGCAAAATTCGACAATTCTGCATTTCTGGCTGGCTGCCGGGGCCCTGGGCGCGACCGCGTGCTGGGCCCTGTATAAATTCGCCGCGAGCATTCGCCGCGATCGGCTTCTCCAAGATACCCCGCTGGTCAAGATTCGATCGGCCGCGCAAGGTTACGTCAAGGTGTTCGGGCGTGCGAAGGCGGCGCAATCCGACGGCACGGCCTCGCCGCTGAGCTCGCGTCCCTGCGTGTGGTGGAGTTACAGCGTCGAGGAAAAACGCCGTAACGCCAAGGGCGAGACCTATTGGGATACGATCAACAGCGCGAGCAGCGTAACCCCCTTTGTGCTGGCGGACGCGGACGGAGAATGCCTGGTCGGCCCCGTAAATGCCGAGATCACGCCCAGCATTCACGATGTTTGGTACGGCGATGAGCCCACGCCTTCAGGCCCGCCCGCGTCGTCGGGGATCATGCTGGGCGAATCATATCGGTACACCGAGCGATTGTTGCGTGAAGGCGATCAGTTATCCGTGACCGGCGAACTGCGCTCGAATTCCGAGATCAACAACGGCGATGCCGCGGCCGCGGCGCTTTTGCACCAATGGAAATCCGATCAATCGACGCTGCTGGCGCGCTTTGACAAGAACCACGACGGCAAGATAGAGGCCGAGGAGTGGGAGGAAGTGCGACGCGCTGCCGCAAGCGAGTCGCAGGCCAATGCGCTGCAATCGGCGATCGTGCGTACCAGCTGCATCAGCGAGCCGACGCATGGCGAACCGTTTCTCATTGCCCCCATGGATTCGAGTCACCTGGTGAAGCGCGAGCAGCTACACGCTGTGATGTTTTTCACCATCGGCGTTGTGTGTGCCGGACTGTGCGCCTGGGCCATCGAACATGCGCGCGCGCTCGCGTTGATCTAGGAGGGACCGAGAAAAATGGCCATGCCCTGGGCCGCCTTCACACCCAAGCTGGTCACTGCCTGGCGCGAAGGCCAAATCAGAAAATGCTGGCGCCAGGATGCCCTCGCAGGCCTGACGGTCGCCATCATCGCGCTGCCGCTCGCCATGGCACTGGGTATTGCCAGCGGCGCCTCGCCCAACCAGGGTCTGGTCACTGCGGTGATTGCCGGATTCGTCATCTCGCTGCTCGGCGGTTCACGCGTTCAAATCGGCGGGCCAACGGGTGCTTTTGTGGTCATCGTTGCCGGCATCATTGCCGTGCAAGGGTACGCCGGGCTCGTCGTCGCCACGCTGCTGGCGGGATTTATCCTCATTGCCGCAGGCTATGCCGGGCTCGGCCGGCTTATTCGCTTCATACCGATGCCGGTGGTCACCGGATTTACCGCGGGCATTGCAGTTATTATCGCATCGAGTCAGGTGGGAGATTTTTTAGGGCTTGCCACCGGCGCCGTGCCGGCGGGTTTCATCGCGAAGTGGGTGGTATACCTCGAGTCGATGAAAACGGCGAGCCCATTCGCGCTGGCGGTGGGAGGCGGTACCCTGGCTTTGATCATGCTGCTGAGACGTTTCGCACCCCGACTGCCAGCCTTCCTGATCGCACTGTTGATTGCCTCTCTGGCGGTCGAATTGCTGCATCTGCCCGTGCTCACGGTGGGTGACCGCTTCCCCGCCATGCCTACCGGCATTCCAGCGCCCCACTTGCCACACCTGTCGTTGGCCTTGATTGAACATCTGCTGCCGTCGGCCTTCACCATCGCTTTTTTAGCGGGCCTGGAAGCCTTGCTCTCGGCTACGGTGGCGGATGGCATGACCGGGTACAGCCACCGCTCGGGACAAGAATTGGTTGCGCAAGGCGCCGCCAACCTCGCCTCTGCCTTGTTCGGCGGCCTGCCGGCCACCGGCGCCATTGCAAGAACGGCGACCAATATCCGCGCCGGCGGACGCACGCCTTTGGCAGGCATTTTCCACTCTTTGTTTCTGCTGATCTTCCTGCTGGTCGCCGGTAAGTACATCGCGCACGTGCCGATGGCCGCGCTTGCCAGCGTGCTGCTCATAGTCGCTTGGGGCATGAGCGAGGTCGAACGCTTTAAGAGCCTGCTCAGAATGGACGCCGCGGAACGGGCTTTACTGCTGCTGACATTCGGGCTGACTGTGTTCGTCGATCTCACCGTGGCAATCGGCGTCGGCGTCACGCTGGCCTCGCTCGTTTTCATGGCGCGCATGAGCGAAACGGCACGCCTATTGCCCGATGAATTGAGCGTCGATGACCCAGCGCAGCGCGCCTCGCTGCCCCCGCGGGTGGAAGTGTTTCGCTTCGCGGGACCCATGTTCTTCGGCGTCGCCCGAGAAATGCTCGATACACTGAGGCGCATCGGCCGGCAACCGGAAACCATCATTCTCCGGATGGATAGCGTTCCTTACATCGATTCGAGCGGCGCGGGCGCGCTGGAAGCCTTCATTCGCCAAGCCAAGAGCGAGGGAACGAAGCTTCTTCTGTGCGATCTTCGCGAGCAGCCGAGTGTGTTCCTGGCGAAAATGCACCCCGCGTTCTTAGGCGCCGAACCCGTTCCGACGTTTCAGGCAGCGTTGGATCGCCTATCGACGCGACCCGCTATTCAATCTTAGCGACGCGACCGTGGGTTGGAAATTTCTGAAACTGCAGCGCGTCGTGCCCCGGCACGACGCGCTCGACCGAACCGGCGAGTTCAATCATGCGTTCCTGGGCCTTTATGTTGGCCGCGTGATCCGCATCGGCGAAAGTGGCGCTTGCCTTATGCTCGCTCAGGTTGCGGTAGAAGTAGACATTATCCGAGGCGAGCACGTAGGGCCGCGTACCGTCGACGCGCATGTATTGCGAAGCAAAAGTGTGCCTGGACCCGACGTACATACGAATGCCGGGAATGATTTCCACATTGTCGCCATTCACCAGCCGCAATCGTCCTTCGGTGTTCAGTCGAACCAGCTGCTGAACATCATCGGCGTCGATGCCGCCGTTCTGCCCGCCCGCCTGCCATGCATCCCCGGTGTAATATCGGAACTCCTCTGCCTGGATCCACACCGTCGCCTTGGGAAACAAGTCGATGCCTCCCATGTGGTCCCAATGTGCATGGCTGATGACCACATCGGTGATGTCTTCGGGCTTGATGCCGATTTGCCTCACCGCCTCGTCGGGCCGCAAGTAGTCCGTGACTTTCCACTGCTTGAACCAGCGCTCGCGGTGAAATCCGCTGTCGAAAAGAATGTTGCGGCCGCCGCCGCGAATGAGCCAAATGACAAAATTCACATCTACCTGCTCGTCTTTGGGGCCATCTACTATCAAGGCTCCGACAGGAACGCCCGGCGAGATGCCGTAACGTATTGCCTCGATCGAATATTCAATCGGCGAGGCCGCCCCGGTGAGTTTTTTTGCCTTGGCCAAATAGGCCTTCGTCTCATCGCCCACAATAGCGATCAAGTTGCCCATGGTGAGATTGGCATCAATGAGATGCAATCCCCAATCCTCATATACCTGCCCATTCACCATCACATCACCCGATATGTCGTTGGTACGCGCGCTCCCCGGCGTCGGGTGCACAGTCACGGCCAAATAAGTTCCATGGTCGTCCGAGACGCAAGCAGCGCTCAACAAGCCGGGCACTTTGACGAAAGACGTGCCTATGGGCTTTGCAGGGTGAGTCCAATCGAAAGGTTCTCGCGGTCCATCGGAGCCGTTGGAAATTCTGCCCACGGATAAGTAGGCCTCGAGCGCGCCGGAACCGCCGCCCAGCGCGGCCGGATTGGCGCACACCGCCTGCATGCCATCCGGCGCCTTGCCGAAACGGGTGTTGGCCGGGGGCGGCATGTTGGCTCGAAAATCCGCAAATGCAATGGCGCAACCGCTTTGCGTGCTCGAATGGCAAACGGGAATATGCTTGAACGCACCGCCCACATCGGCTCCTGCCGGAACCGGCAAATTGGTGCCCATCAAAATGGCGGATATCAGCTTGTCCTGTACGGGCTTGCCGTCAATTTCCTCTGCGATCAGACGTGTCAAAACCAAAGAGCCCTGGCTGTGCCCCACCAGCACGACGCCTCGACCATTATTATCGTGCGACAGATAGTATTTCCATGCGGCCAGGACATCGCTGTAGCCTAAGTCCCGGTCGAACGGCATGGGCTTTCCTGCGATTATCGAGCGCAGCGCCGTCAGCGTCACTTGGCGATACATGGGCGCGAATAGACGGCACTTCGCCGCAAAGCGCGCGAATTGTGCGCTCACCACCAATTTTTCGGCGCCGGTAATGGTCAAATCGGAATTCCCGCCCGCCTCATTCGAGACCGTGGGATAGACATAAAAGCAATCGATCGGTGGGTTCTTGGCTGGATGAAACGCCTCGCGCGTCAAGGTGCCATTGACCGCGACGATGGTTGCGTCTTGCGAAACCGTGCACGCATCTTGGCGCTCGGGCTTGCACAGCCAGATGGCTGGATTGCCGTAGTCGGTCGAAGCAACCTGCGCAGCGCTCACATCTTGTGCATTGGCACACCCAATGGCTGCCATGCTCGAGAGCAAAATCGCGGCGAGCGCGAGAAGCGATTTGGACATCAGACTCCCCTTAAGTATGCTTGTTGTCTCGTGATTATAGCGCACGTCCATCAGCGCGCTTCCGGCGCCGACTCTCCCAACCACAAACTGCAAGCGGCAAGCAACGGCGGAATGGCAAAACACCAAATGCCCTGCTTGGCATAAATGAGCGCGGCGGCGCCGCAGCCTGCTGCAAACGCCGCCACGCTCGAGGACATCCGCGACAGGCGCAATCGAATCGCCGCGCGCAGTTCCGCGGGGACGCCGCGCGTCAAGTCAGCAAGATCGATCATGATTTGGATGGTGTTGCCAGTCATGATAGTGGTAGGCGGCAGAGCCCCCATGTGCAGGCGGTGAACGGCATTTTGAATGGCCATCGCCGCCACCAGCGCCATACCGGTCATGAGAGCCGCCCATCCGTCTCCGTTGTCGAACGGACCGTAGACGATGGCCAAGACTGCCCCAGCGCTGAGCAGTACCATCTTCAATCCCAATACGGTGCGAAGCGCCGGCAAGCGTCTCGCGACAAGCACGCCGCTGAGAAGCCGCACCCCGAACACGACAAGGCAAAACAGGGGTAGAGCCAAGAGTTTGGCGATCGCGCCGCCGGTTCCCAGCACCCAGGCGGCACCAAGGGTGACGAAGTTGCCCGTGACGTGAGTGGTGAACAGCCCATGCAGCGCGAGATAGCCTGCGGCATCGACGTATCCGCCATTCAAGCCTAATACGATCGGCAAACTGGGTTTCATGGTCATCTCGTGGAATTGCAGCTAACGGGTTGGTTACTATATATCGATGCAAAGGCACGGATTCGAATTGAAGCGCGCGGCGCGCGCAAGTCTTGTGGTCGTGCTGGGCGCTGTCTCGAGCTGCTCGCGCACGGCTCCTTATGGAATCGATTCACGGGTCGCAACCAAACCTTTCCTGCAAATGCCTTCTCGAGCCGACGGCAAACTTCCGCCGCTGCTCTCCGAGACGGGTGTTTTCAGCGATACCGCTAACCGGATCCCCGGCAAGGGAATGATCCCGTACGAGCTTAACGTCGCTTTTTGGTCGGACGGGGCCGACAAGTCGCGTTGGATCGCGCTGCCCAAGGGGGCGATCGCTTTTTCGCCCACCGGCGAGTGGCGATTTCCACCGGGCACCATATTCGTGAAGAATTTTGATCTACCGACCGATGCCGCGAATCCCGGCATGGCACGCCGGCTCGAGACACGTCTGCTGGTCTGCGATTCCAGCGGCGGGGTTTACGGCGTGGTCTACAAGTGGAGAACGGATGGCAGCGACGCTGACTTGCTGCCCGGCAGCCAGACCGAAGACATCGCGGTCAAATCGGCCAATGGAGAAACCCACCTGCAGACCTGGTATTACCCCGGCAGACAAGATTGTCTCACCTGCCACAACGCCAAGGCCGGTGGTGTGCTTGGCGTGAAGACGCGTCAAATGAACAGGGTTTATGCCTACCCCTCGGGGATTGCGGATAATCAGCTTAGGACCTGGAATCATTTGAGACTCTTCGACCCTGCGTTGAAAGAGAAGCAATTGCGGTCCTTTGCGGCGCTCGCCCCGACCGACGACGCATCACGGACGCTCGAAGAGCGAGCACGCTCGTATCTCGATGCAAATTGCGCCCAGTGCCATCGCCCCGGCGGCACCGTCGCCAACTTCGACGCGCGCTATGACACACCTCTGGCGGATCAGGCCCTAATCGATGGTCCGGTCCTGATCGATCAGGGCATTGAACACCCGCGCGTTATTTCACCGCACGACATTTGGCGCTCCATTGCATACATGCGTGTCAATACCGTCGGGGATATCAAGATGCCGCCTCTGGCCCGGGAAACCATCGATCAGGGAGGCGTGCAATTGCTCCGCGACTGGATCAATAGCATGCCCGGCCGGCGGGTGCTCGCACCGCCCGTGATCTCGCCGGCCGGCGGCACATTCGCGCAACCCATCGAGGTGTCCTTGACCTCGAGCGAACCGGGTGCCGACATACGCTACACCATGGACGGGAGCGTGCCGAGCGCCGCGGATATGCGCTATGAAAAGCCCATCAAGCTCAGGGGCCCTGGCGTGCTACGCGCGCGAGTCTTCAAGGAGGGCTTCACCCGCAGCATTACCGAACAGCAGGTCTTCATCATCGGGAAGTGATCGCGATACCCCACGGGCTGGCGCCTGCCTTGATGCGCTTTATTTCCTTGTTCGTCGACAGGTCCACGACGGACACATCGTTGGAAGGACCATTTGCGCTGAAAAGAAATTTTCCGTCCGGCGACACACCAATCCCCCACGGCCGCGTTCCCACTTTGATGGTGTCGAGCAATTCATAACTGTGGGTGTCAAATACCGCAATCGTGCCGGCACGACCATTGCTGACAAACAGCCTCTTCTCATCGGGTGACAAGGCGACGCGCATCGGCCGCGACCCTGAAGGCAAGGGGATGGTCTTCAACACTTTGGCGTTCGCCGAATCGATGACGTTCAACTCGCCCGCCGATTCCGACGGGATGAACCCGATCCCGCTGTCGGACATGAAGGCCACGCTGCGCGGCCGCCCCTTCACCTTGAAATTCGCTACCGCGGAGTAAGAAGCGGTATCAATCACGTAGATGTCGCCGCCCGCCTCGCAGGTCACGTAGAACTGCTTACCGTCGGGCGTCGTCGTCACCCCTTCGGGCTCGGGGCCTACGGGGATGATGTGTTCCAGCTTCGCGCCGGCAATGCTGATCACACTCGCGGTTTTCGTATCCTCGTTCGAAATATAAATGTGGCGGCCATCCTTGCTCAAGGCAAATTCCTCGGGATCGGATCCCGCATTGAGCTTGCCCGTCAGCTTCTTCGCCGCAGTGTTCAAGATGCCGATTCCGTCTGCGGCCTTGTCCGCCGCCGCATCATCATCATCAGGGCGCTTTTTCTTGTCGAATACCGGATTGCCGTTGGCATCGATCTGCGGCGGCGCTTCGATCGGTGTGCCGCTGAGAGCCACATAGACGGTCTTGCCATCCGGGCTCGCGTGGATGCCGCGGGGCCGCTTGCCGACCGGAATGGTCGCGGCCACGCTGAAGTCGCTGCCGTTGACAACGGTTACATCCCCCGACCTTTCATTGGTGATGAAGACCTGGTAGCCCGCGGCAAACGCCGAGGTGGCAAAAGCACCGCAGATCGCCAACAAAGCCGTCAATTTGTCGAATGTGATTCTCATCCTGGGATGGTGGCTGAGCAGCCTCAAAACCACAATGCGACCGATTTTACTTGTGCATTGCAGCAAATATCCGAATTTACCGATAAAACGTGCCACGTATCACATTGCCGGTTGCGGCTTCGAGGTCTGTACAGGGGACCTTGCGGGTTAACCTTAAATATTCTGTCAAGAATCCTCGAATGCCGCCGAAGACTTAAGGACAGGACCTGTGGCTAGGGATCGGCAGTTCTTAGCAGTGATTACTCATGACAAATGTCGCATCATCACCCGCGGGCCAACGGATCGCCTCCGCCACGCCAAACAGCGCTGCCACCACGGCGGAGGAGAAGGCATCCGCGCTCGCCTTTCTTGGAAGTCTGGCCAGCGAGGTGTCGAAGGGAACCGTAAATCTACCCTCCTTTCCGGAAGTGGTCATGCGGATCCGCAGAGCGCTGGCCCAGCCCAATGTGACGCTGGCGGAAATCGTGAAGTTGGTCGGCACCGAGCCACGTCTCACGGCTCGATTGCTGCAAGTTGCGAATTCGGCGGCGTTCAATCCATCGGGCAAACATTTGACGGATCTGCCCGGCTCCATCACCCGTTTGGGCCATCGCCAAGTGCAAAGCGCCGTAATGGCCTTCGCCGTCAAACAATTGCGCTTGGCGCCCGCATTACGCTCGATTTCCAAACCGTTGAACGTCTTGTGGGAACAGAGTATTTCCGTGGCAGCCATTTGCCAGGTGGTTGCACGGCACACCAAGTTCAGTTCGGACGAGGCGTTTCTCACCGGCCTGCTGCATGGCATCGGCCGCCTCTACATCATGGTGCGTTCGGTGGGAACCGCGGGAAAGTTGCACCAAGATCCGTCCTTTCGAGACATGATTGCCGGCTGGCATCCGGCCATAGGCAAAGCGGTACTGCAGAACTGGGGCTTCGACGATGCGATGTGCGAGGCAGTCGGCGACCAGGACGATCATGAACGCGGCGGTCGTAGCGAACCAGATCTGACCGATGTGCTCGTGGTCAGCGTTGTGCTGGCGAATATCTTGCATAAATCTGCACCGCAATCTGTCGAGACCCGCGGCGTCAACTCTTTCGCCCGCTTACACATGAACTCGCCAGAGTGTGCCGCCGTGCTGCGTCATGCCGGATACCAGCTCGGCTCCTTGCATGCCGCCTTAGGGTGCTGATCGGAGCACTTGGATGAGTCCAGCCACCGTGTCGATCACAACGTCGGCTCCCGCTTCACGCAATGACTTCTCCGCAAGCGCGAGGCGTCCCGCGCGATCGGCGGCAGGCAGCTTCGACAAAGCGTCCTGAGAAAGCCCCACACCATTGCCCGAGGCCGCAATACCCACCGTGAAGCAGCCGGCGGCGCAGCCCTCGGCGACGCCCGCCTCGGTATCGTCGACTTTGACGACGCGCGATAAGGGCCACACGCCGAGTTCGGCACAAGCCTTGTAAATCATCAAGGGTGCCGGGCGTCCTGCCGGGGTTTCGCCCGAGCAAACCAGATGATCGGGAACATAGCCCTGCGCCGCCGCTTCGCGCAGCACAGGAGCCATCATCTCGCGGGTATAACCGGTGGATGAGCCCACCTTGATTCCTTCGCCACGGAGGGTTTCGACCGCCGCCCGCGCGCCATCGATTAGCAGCGCTGCGCGCTCGGCTTGATCGCGCATCAGCGGAACCAGGTCTTTCATCAGTTCTGCAATATCCGAATCCGCCGACCCTCGACCGTGGGCTTCGATCCAAGCGTTCTCGATGTCAGGATCGCGCAACAGCGCGCGCACATGCTCGACCTTGGTCTTGCCCATGTCGCGGCGCGCTTGGACGTCCGTGATTGCAACGCCTTGACGCGCAAAGGCCTCACGCAGCGCTCTGACCGGCGCCTGGCAGCCAAAGTCCACCATGGTGCCGGCCCAATCAAAAATCACCAGATCAAAGCGATCATGTATGGCCATCAGCTTGCCCTCCCGCCAAAAAGATCGGCGATGACTTCCTCGCCAATGGCGAATCCGGTGGACGCGCCTGAGCCGCTGGTGATCATGACGAGGCGCACATCGGGCGCGGGCGCATCAATGAACATGGGGCGGGCGGCAGCGGCCGCATAGGTGCCTATCCACCGCTCGCGAACCGCCGGCGGCGTGCGCCCGGTTACTGCGCTGAATTCATCGAGAATGAGTTGATCGACGCGGTCCTCTGAAAAGCAATCCGGTGCGGACTCGTAATGATGGCTATCACCGACAATGAGACTGCCATCGGCACTTTGCACCACAATGAGATGAATCCCGCGTCGCAGATGCTCGCCCTGCTCCCTCTCAAGCCTCACCCGCAGCGGCCCGGCTTCGAAAAGCGTGGAATAGCCAGCGTACCTGACCAGTCCCAGGTCCGACATCAAGGCGCCCGGCAATCGAAAGCCGGGGTTCGCCAGGCGCAACATTTGCAATTTGCAGCGGGTCACGTTGTACTTTGCGATCTGCTCCGGAAAAAGCGATACCATATCGTCGCCGGGACATACCACCGCCGCCCCCGCCGCCAGCATACCTCGGGAAGTCTCGATCCGCGGCGGCTCAACCGATAGCGCGACGCTTTCTCGCATAAACACCACACCCCGACGCTCAGCGAGCCATGCAGCGATTTTAGGGATAGCCTCCCGCGATTCGACGCGCAGGTCAACGGAGCTTCGAAGCACCGCTGTCACTTGTTGGTTCACGATTTCACCACAGCACGCGCGCGCGGCGGCTCGGCTCAAAATCTCGCACCCCTCCCCCATCTCGGTTTTCAAAAAAGACTCCAGAACAGCGACCGATTCGGGCCGACGCGTCATCATCCAAAGACCCCGCTGCAGAATCGGAAAACCGGCCTGCTCCGCCATTTCTTCCCATATTGCGCACGTACGCTTGGCGCGCGCCCATGAGGTACCGCGTTCCTGGCCTGTTGCGGTGATGAGGCCGAAGTTGCGCACCGAGGCTCCATTCGGCCGGGAATCGCGATCAATGACAACCACCCGCAGCCCTTGAAGGGCGGCAGCACGTGCACACGACAAACCGATGATTCCCGAACCGATAACCGCCAGGTCAAACACGCCGGAGACGGCAGACTGAGATTTTATGGCTGGCTCATGATGAAATGCTTGGACTCCTCATTTATTACTACGAAGCGTCACGGAAGACGCGACCCAGCGGCGGCGGGTTGCGCAAGCAGAGCCGCGAGCCGCAAATGATACTGGCTCACGCGGCTCTCGTTCCGCATTTCTGCATGTTTTGAGGTGTAATGACCGTTGCTCGAGATCCGCACGCTGCGCCTGAAAGTGAAGGCCGAAGGCTATGCCTGGCTCAATGCCGCGGCAATCGAAGTAAATCAGGTGTGGAACTTCGCGAATGCGCAGGCACGGAACAGCGCATTGAAAGCGGCGGCGTGAGCACCGGCAGCCTGGCATATACTCGATCGCGTGTCTGCCCAGCTCCGCCAAGTACTCGAAAAGGCCAACCCGATACTGTTCACCATCTTCGCGGGGCTATCGGGGTTTGCAGCTTACTTTTCCATGTATGCATTTCGAAAGCCTTTTTCAGCCGCCATTTTCACCGCAGTGCCTGGATGGCATTTCGTACTGGATTACAAAATCGCGCTGGTGCTTGCGCAAGTTCTGGGTTACGCCGTTTCCAAATTGATCGGCGTAAAGCTGATTGCGGAAGTCACGCCGAATAGACGCGCCGCCGCCATCCTCGTACTCATATTTATCTCGTGGCTGGCGCTACTGCTCTTCGCGGTGGTTCCCGCGCCGTGGAACGTGCTGGCCATGTTCTTGAACGGTCTGCCCTTGGGACTGATCTGGGGTTTGGTGTTTGGCTTCATGGAAGGCCGACGCACATCCGAAGTACTCGGGGCTATTTTGTGTGCCAGCTTCATTGTCTCCTCGGGGGCGGTCAAATCCGTTGGCAAACTGCTGATGGATACCTGGCACATCAGCCCGTTTTGGATGCCGGCCGCGGCAGGCGCGATTTTCTTTCCGCTGCTGGGACTCTCAGTCTGGGGGCTCGCGCAGATGCCTCCGCCCAATGCCCGAGACGAGGCCGAACGTGTGCGCCGTGCACCCATGAATTCGGCCGCGCGTAAGCGTTTCCTGCGCCGCTATGGCTTGGGGATTGCGCTGCTTGTGCTGTCGTACGTGTTGACCACCGCCATTCGGGATTTCCGCGACAACTTTGCCGCGGAAATATGGACCGCGCTGGGATTCGGCCAGGCGGCGGCCGTGTTCACTGCGAGCGAGGTGCCGGTCGCAGTGCTCTCCTTGACCGTGTTGGGCGTGATCATTGTCGTGCGCAACAACGTGAAAGCTCTCTTGGTCATTCACGGCGTAGTTTTCGCGGGACTGTTGCTGCTGGGTGCCTCAACCCTGGCCTTTCAATCAGGACTGCTGTCGCCGCTCGCCTGGATGATTTTGAGCGGCGCGGGACTCTACATGGCTTACGTACCATTCAATGCCATGCTGTTCGATCGTTTGATTGCCGCGAGCGGTACGGTGGGTACGGCCGGTTTTCTGATTTATATTGCCGATGCCTCAGGATATCTCGGCAGTTGCGCACTCCTGCTGTGGCGGAACTTCGGCATGGTGCGGCTGAACTGGCTGCAGGTTTTTACGGCGAGCGCGTATGGCACCAGCCTCGTAGGGATGCTGCTCATGGGCCTCTCGGCGCTGTATTTCATGCGCAAAGCCGCGCCAATCACCCCGTACGATATCGAACCGGCGCGTTACCCAGCGCATCCTTGAACGGCGCGCCGGCGGCGTCGAGCCCGCCTGTTATGACAGGCTGATTACAGAATTAAAACCAGCCGCCCACGAAACTGGTTGCAAGCGCGCAAGCTTCGAAGCGATGATCGCGGGCATGAAAACGATCCATGAACCTGCTCGCTCGCTTGATGTGATTCTGGAAACCGAGGTACTCGTCGTCGGCAGCGGCCCCGGCGGGCTGGCAGCCGCCTTGGCGGCGGCCCGTGCCGGCGCGCAAACCGCCTTGATTGATCGCAACGGCTGTTTCGGCGGCAACATCACTCAAGTGGGTGTGGAGGGTTTTGCTTGGTATCGACACGAGCATACCGTCGATTGCGAGGGCATCGGCATTGAGCTGGAAAAACGCGCCGCCGCCATGGGCGCCGCGCGCCCTGAGCCGCAGTCGATGAGTCACGCGCTCGATGCGGAGATGTTCAAATGGGTGGCGGATGTGCTGGTGCAAGAAGCCGGCATTACCCCGTTGCTGCATCGTCTGTGCGTAACGCCGATCGTGGAGCACGGCGCGGTTGTCGGCGTGATCACCGAAAGTAAAGCCGGCCGCGAGGCCATCTTCGCGAAACGCGTGATCGATGCGACCGGAGATGCCGACATCGCTGCGCGCGCCGGCGCGCCCGTCCACAAGCTGCCGAAAAAGGAGATGATGTCGGCCTCGGTCATGTTTTCGATGAGCGGCGTGAACAAGCGCCGCTTTATCGATGCCATCAAGGCGGATCCGCAGACCTACGCAGATTGGGCCGGCAACAATGAATGGGACTACGAGACCACCGGCAAGGAGGACAAGCTCTTCTCGCCGTTTCTGCGTAAACCGTTTCAGCAGGCGCTCGCCGCCGGTATCATTCCGCCGAACCTGCACACCATTGCCGGCACCTGGGGTTCGGTCAGCGACCAGGGCGATCTGACCTACTTGAATCTGGTGCACTTGCCGGAAATTGACGGCACCGACCCAAATGACCTAACGACGGGCGAGATGCGCGGCCGGCGCGAGGCGATCTATGCGCTTCAGGCGCTGCGCGGCTTCATGCCGGGGTGCGAGGATGCCAAGCTGCGCAATTTCGGCATGACCTTAGGCATTCGCGATACTCGCAAAATCGATGCCCTTTACAATCTCACCGGCCGCGATGTGCGCGAGCAAGCGCGTTTCGAGGATGCCATTGGCATCTTTCCCGAATTTCTCGACGGATACGGCGTATTGATCCTGCCGACCACGGGCCGCTACTGGCACCTTCCTTATCGCGCGCTCGTGCCCAAGGGTGTCGGTAACTTGCTGGTGGCCGGCAGATGCATCGGCGGAGACAAATTCTCGCATGCCTCCGCGCGCAACATGATGTGCTGCGCCGTCAGCGGCCAAGGCGCGGGTGTGGCAGCAGCCATCTCCCTACGCCTTGACCAGGCGCTGGATCAGCTGGACATGAACGCAGTTCATCAGGAACTCACTCGGCAAGGCGCACGTTTCCAGTGAGCCTGAGCGGCCCTGCCTCGCGGACGCGCTGGTGGGTGCTCGCGCTCGCTGCGATTGCGGTGTCGAGCAGTTATTACGAAGACGATGTCATCGGGCCCATCGCTGATCTGCTGCATCGACAACGGGGATTCAGCCAGTCGCAGCTCGGCATGCTGAATGGCGTCATCAGCATTCCCAATATAGCTCTCGCCCTTGTCAGCGGTGTGCTCATCGACCGCTGTGGGCCCGCCCGCGTCGCGTTCTGGGCGGCGGCCGTCGGTGTGGCGGGTGCGGCTTTGACGGCGATTGGCACGCCGTACGAGCTCATGGTCGTCGGACGCTTCATCTTCGGCATTAGTGAGGGCGCGATCTTCATCGCCTTGATCGCGGCCTTGGCGCAGTGGTTCCCGCGCGGTGGCATCGCCCTGGCCACGGCACTGTACTTGAGTCTCGCGCGAGTGGGATCCTATGCCGTGGATACGTCAACGGCGTGGGCACACCCGTTATATGAGCGCGGCTGGCAACCGCCGCTCATGCTCGGGACGGCCGTGACGATCGCCGGGCTTATCGCAGCAGCGACCTTGTACTGGATGGACCGCCACCGCCGCTCCGCGAACGTGACTGTAACCCTCGAGAGAGTGACGTGGCGTCAGGCTGTAAACTTCGATTTGTCGTATTGGTACATTCTCGCGCTGCACGTGCTGTACGCCGCGGTTTTTTTCCCGTTTCGAACCACGTATGCCATCGAGTATTTCCAGCATGCCAAGGGGCTCACGCTGCAGCAGGCAGGAGTCGCGAATAGTTGGGTATTCTTTGCTGCTATTTTTGCCACACCTTTCTTCGGCCTGCTCGCTGACCGATGGGGTTCTCGCGCTCTCATGCTCACCGTCGGCACCCTGCTCCTGCCACTGACTTTTGTGGTGCTCGGACTCACGAACTTAAACCTTTGGGTGTCGACCGTCATGATGGGAATCAGTTTCTCACTCGTGCCCGCGGTTATTTGGCCCGCCACGACACTCCTGGTCGAACCGCGCCGTCTCGGCACCGCACTAGGGCTGATCACGCTGATTCAGGCGCTCGGCATGGCAGGCTCGAATCTCGCTGCCGGCTGGCTCGCCGATTGGGCGCATGCGGGCTCCCAGAACCCGGGGGGTTATGCCGTAATGTTGGAATTCTTCTTCATCTTAAGCATCGCGGCGCTGCTCGCCGCCGTACTTCTGTGGCAGCGCGAGACGGGGCCGAAAGGACATGGCTTGGAAGCGGCGGGCAGCCGCTGAACTTTAAGTACGTTGCGCGAATCGCCGCTCGATCTCGCCCACGAACCCGCGCCGGAAAATCAGCACGCAGACGACAAAAATAGCGCCGATGATGACCGAGACCCACGAGCCCACCAGTCCCGATAAATACTCTTGCAGCGTGATGACCACGTTGGCGCCGATGACAGGTCCCAGAAAGGTCCCGCTGCCGCCAAGCAGAGTCATCAAAATGACCTCTCCGGAATTCCCCTGGCTCACATCCGACAGCGTCGCGAAACCCAGCACCAGCGCCTTGAGAGACCCGGCCAGGCCCGCAAGGCTTGCCGACAAGACGAAGGCAATGAGCTTGTAGCGATCCACTTTGTATCCTAAGGAAGTCGCGCGCGGTTCGTTCGCTCGAATCGCCTTGAGAACCTGGCCGAAGGGCGAATGCACGATGCGCCGGATGAATACGAACACCGCAACGAAAATCGCCAGTACGAAGTAGTACATGGTCCTATCCTCACCCAGGCCGATCAGGCCAAAGAGGCTGCCGCGAGGGATGCCTTGCAATCCGTTCTCGCCGCCTGTGAACTGCGCTTGTAAACAGATGAAGTACACCACTTGGGCCAGCGCCAGCGTGATCATGGCTAAATAAATGCCCTGACGCCGAACCGCGATCGCACCGATGATCAGGCCTAACAGCATCGCTACCACGACCCCGCCCACGATGCCTGCAAGAGTGCCCCAGCCCTGCACGGTGACCAGCCAACCGGTGATATAGGCGGCCGCGCCGAAATAGGCCGCGTGTCCAAAGGACAACATTTTGGTAAAGCCGAGCAGCAAGTTAAAAGCGCACGCAAACATCGCGAAACACAACAGCTTCATTAGGAACACCGGGTAGAGCCCCAGGAACGGCGCGATCAAAGCCAGCACCAGGAGAACGACGTACACCGCGATACGGGCGCGCATTAGGGTTCTTTGCCAAACAGCCCGGCGGGCCGCCAGATCAGCACCAAGGCCATGATAATGAAGACGACAATGTTGGAGGCTTCGGGGTAAACCACCTTGGTGAGTCCTTCGATCAGTCCGAGCACCAGGCCGCTGACGATGGCGCCCACGATCGAACCCATGCCCCCTATCACCACCACCGCAAATACCACGATGACAAGCGATGAGCCCATGAGAGGACTTACCTGAACCACCGGTGCCGCCAGCACACCGGCAAGCGCCGCGAGCGCCACCCCCGCGCCGTAGGTGAACATCACCATGAGCGGTACGTTGATTCCGAAGGCCTGCACCAGCCGAGCGTTCTCCGTCGCGGCACGCAATCTCGATCCTAAGCGGGTGCGCTCGATCAGGAACCAGGTCAATGCGCACACCGTTACCGATGCGAGCACCACCCACGCGCGGTAGATCGGCAACATCATGAAGCCAAGATTCAATCCCCCCTGCAACAATGCCGGCACTGGATAGGACTTGCCGGACGCGCCGAATATGCTGCGCATGATGCCCTCGGCAATCAAAGCAATGCCGAACGTCAAGAGCAAGCCATATACCGGCTCGACCTGATACAGATGTCGCAACAGCAGGCGCTCGATGGCAATGCCCAAAAGGCCTACCGCGAGCGGCGCCAGCAGCAGCGCCCACCAGTAGTTGATCCCCAGCACTTGCAAGCCGATGTAGGCCGCAAATGCGCCGAGCATGTAGAAGGCCCCATGGGCAAAATTGACGACGCCCAGCAGCCCGAAGATGACGGCCAATCCTAAGCTCAAGAGCGCATAGAAGGATCCGTTGACGAGCCCGAGCATGAGCTGCCCGAGGATCGCCGGCAACGGCACGCCGAATACGGTGGTCACTACTTCTTGATCATGGGACACGACGGGTCGGGTTGTGAGCCATCCGCTTCTTCGCCCGACATGACCTTGATGACCTTGTAGTAATCCCACGGATACTTCGACTCCGCCGGTGTCTTCACTTGCATGACGTACATGGTGTGAACCATTAGACCATCGGCGCGAATGTAGCCGTCGCTGGCGAAAACATCGTTGATCTTTGTTTTCTTCAGCTGCGCCATGACTTTGTCCGAATCGGTGCTTCCCACTGCCTTGACGGCATTCAAGTATTGCAATGTGGCCGAATAGTAGGCTGCTTGGTTCATGGTGGGTTCCCTGTTGACCTTGGCAAAGAAGCGCTTGGCGAAGGCGCGCGTCTGGTCGTTGAGGTCCCAATACCAACCGGTGGTCAAGTACAAGCCTTGTGCCGTTTGCAGCGTCAGAGCGTGAATGTCGGTGAGGAAGGCGAGCAGCGCGGCAGGTTTCATGGTCTTGGTAATGCCAAATTCATTGGCCGCCTTGAGCGAATTTGAAAAATCGGTGCCGGCGTTTGCAAGGCCTAGCACCTGTGCGCCGGAAGCCTGCGCCTGCAACAGGAACGAGGAATAATCGGTCGTGCCCAAGGGGGCACGCACCGCTCCCAATACTTTGCCGCCGTTTGCCAGCACCACGCGGGTCGCTGCTTCCTGCAGCTGGGTACCGAACGCATAGTCCGCGGTGACGAAGAACCAGGTTTTGCCGCCCTGCTTGACGATAGCACTCGCGGTGCCATTGCCGAGCGCCGTGGTGTCGTACGCGTAGTGAATGGTGTAGGGGGTGCAGTCGACGCCCGTCAGAGAGGCGCCGCCGGCGCCGATGGCGATGAAGGGTACTTTCTTCGCCGCCGCCACTTTCGACATGGCAATGCTCACGCCGGTATTCGAGCCGCCGAGCACCATCGTCAAGCCGTTCTGATCCGCCCATTCGCGGAACTTCGAGGCGCCGATATCGGGTTTGTTCTGATGATCCACGCTCAGCAAAGTGATCTTCTTACCGAGCACCGAGCCGCCGAATTCGGTGATCGCCATATTGATGGCTTCGATGCCACCCTGCCCAATCACGTCCGCATAGACGCTCGACATGTCATCAATGTCGCCTATAACCACTTGGTCGGCAGCGGCGCTCGCTTGCGAGGATGCATACAGGCCAAGGAGCGCTCCGAGCGCCACGAATGTTGATTTGCGCTTCATTTCGTTATCCTTCTTCAGTGTTCAACTAAACGCCTAAAAATTCCTGCAACAATCCCATTTGCGAGGCAAGTTCCGACTGACCGAACTCTTTCACGATTTTGCCATGCTCCATCACGTAAAACCGATCGGCCAAGGGCGCTGCAAATCGAAAGTTCTGCTCGACCAACACCACGGTAATCCCTTTCCCCCTGAGGGTGCGGATTACATCGCCAAGCTTTTGCACAATGACCGGCGCTAAGCCCTCGGAAATCTCGTCCAATAACAACAATCGCGCACCGGTACGCAAGATCCGCGCCACGGCCAGCATCTGCTGCTCTCCGCCGGACAGACGCGTGCCGGGACTCGCCGCCCGTTCCAGCAGATTCGGGAAAATATCGTAGATTTCCTCAAGCTGCATCCCTGGAGCGCCTTTCAGGCGCGGGGGCAATAGCAGGTTCTCCTCGGTCGACAAGGCCGCAAAAATGCCGCGCTCTTCGGGACAATAGCCTACCCCCAGGCGCGCGACCTTATGCGGCGCCAGGCCGATGGCTTGCACCCCCTCGATCAGTACGGATCCGGTGCGCGAGCCCACCAGCCCCATGATGGCTCGCAGTGTAGTGGTACGTCCCGCGCCGTTGCGGCCCAACAGGGTCACGATCTCCCCTTCCTGCACGCCGAATTCCACACCGTGCAATATGTGCGATTCGCCGTACCACGCCTCCAGATTTGAAATCTGCAGCATGTCGCGGGCCATCAGGCAGATCCCGAAAGCTCGATGCTCGAGCTACCCATGTACGCTTCCACAACCTGGGGGTTTTTGGATACCTCGGCGTAGGGACCCGCCGCGATTACGCGGCCTCGCTGCAGTACTGAAATGGTGTCGGCGATTTTGGATACGACGCTCATATTGTGCTCGACCATCAGCACGGTTCGGTTCGCCGACAGTTGCTTGATCAGCTGAGTGACATGCGACACGTCCTCATGCCCCATACCCTGCGTCGGTTCATCCAAGAGCATCAAGTCCGGCTCTAAGGCCAGCGTCGTGGCCAGTTCCAACGCCCGCTTGCGCCCATACGGGAGATCTGCAGCGAGCGTTCGGGCCCAGTTGCCCAGGTTCACGTCGCCCAACAGATGCATCGCCCGGTCATCGAGCTTCGTCAGGCTCTTTTCCGATCGCCAGAAATGAAATGAGGTGCCCAATTTGCGCTGCAGAGCTACGCGCACGTTTTCTAAGGCGGTCAGGTGCGGGAACACGGCACAAATCTGAAAAGACCGCACGATGCCCTGCCTGGCAATATCCGCCGGCTTGTCGCGCGTAATGTTCCTGCCGCGATAAACGATCGTGCCCGACGTGGGCTGTAGGAACTTCGTCAGCAGATTAAAGAAGGTCGTCTTACCGGCGCCATTCGGACCGATCAGCGCATGGATCTCGCCGCGTCGAACGCGCACCGACACGCCGTCGACCGCAACGAACCCATTGAACTCCTTGACCAGACTGTGCGTCTCAAGGATGACCTCCTCCGCTAACGCCATCGCGCCCTGCCCCTTCAATGCCATGGTCTGGGTGCGCCGGTACTATGTACGCTTAGAAGCCTTATCTCCGCACCGAATAACTCGACGGTAAACTGTTTTGAGCCCCAGTGTCGAGCGAAATAGCGCGGCTGACCGCTTGGAGCTTCTATCGGATCTTAAGCCACGAGCGTGGGACCGCCTCATGGCAGCGAAATTTGGCCGCGAAATTGCTGAGAGTTTATTCAGTAGAGCTATTTTGAAGGCGCAGTGCGCGGTGTGTAGTGATTGCGCCTCGTGCCGTAATGTCCAGCCTTGGAGTTGTGTTTATGGTTCAGCGTGGCGCGCGGCTCGTGCGAGCTGCGAGGAACGAAAGAAGAGGGAGGCGCCCCGCGAGCGTTGCTCGAAGAGCTGAAAAGTGCTAGCGCGGCAGTGAGCGCGACGCAGGAAAATAACTTCATATTCGTGCCTCATTCGAAGACCTTATGGTCCGTCCATCATGACGAATAAAAGCCGGCCCCACTGCGGCCGCACGATAATTTTTGGAATGTGCGACGAATCTCTCACCCCGCGGGCTTATGACCGCCGGTCATGAGGAAATTTGCAATCTGCGAGGATCGAAAAAGGTCGCCATCAAGGAATCCCAGGCGCCGTGTAGACTATGCGCCAATTTAAAGGAGGTTCCATGGACCGAACTGTTGCGGCAATTGCGATTTCTATGGTTCTCGCGGCGGCCGTTCCCGCCAAATCCACGCCGGCGGATCCGATCAAGGTCCTCGTCGGGCGCCTGGACCTTGAGAGGTATAAGGCGACCATCAAAGGTCTGACGCAGTTCGGTGATCGGCGTCAGGGAACAGACCGCAATCGCGCCGCCGTGGATTGGATCGAAGCGCAGCTCAAGAGCTATGGATGCTCGAACATCGCGCGGATCAAATACACCTATTCGCCCACCGACCAGCAACGGCCAAGCGGCCCCCCCATTTCACAGAGCAGCGAAACCGCAGTCGGCGGCGGACGGTACCGCGGCGCTCGCGGCCACACCGGCGTGAATGTCGATCCCCAGCTGCAAACCGATGAAAAGCTGCGCAAGCTCAATTCGCAGCCCTCCGAGCCTGGGACTCGCGAAGAAGTGTATTGCACTAAAGTGGGTAGCACGCACCCGGATGAAATGTACATCGTCGGCGCCCACATGGACGGACATGGTTGGGGCGAAGCTGCGAACGATGACGGCTCGGGAACCGCCTTGGTTATGGAGTTAGCGCGAATTCTGTCGGCACCCGGCATCAAGACAGATCGATCGATCCGTTTTGCGCTCTGGAACAATGAAGAAACGGGTCTGAACGGCGCTCGCGCCTACGTCGACCAACGCGCGGCACTGCAGGGCAAGGAAGACCCTGCCGGGTCGGGTCGTTACCCCGAGCCCAAGTGGCTGGGAATGATCCAGCACGACATGATGCTTTTTGATCACGGCATGCCGCGGGCGGATGGCAGCATGTCGAAGCAACAGCGCCCGGAAGCCGACGTCAACATCGAATTTCAATCACTCGCCAAGGCGGCGGACGGCGCACAAAAGCTGGCGTGGACCTTTTATGCTGCGAACGAAGCCTACGCCGCCGACTATCCCGCTGCCGTGGGCCCGCACATGACCAATACGGATAGCACACCCTTTATGGACCTCGTGCCTGCCATCAGCCTCCGGGAGAATGAGCGCGGACGAGAAATCGGCGCGGGCTGGGATCCGCAGTGGCACCAGCCCAGCGATGTCTACGCAACGTATAACGACGCTGACTTTCGCTTAGGCCTGAACGCGGCACAGACCACGCTGGGCGCGGTCGGCAAGCTAGCAGGCGTAACGCTCACGCACTGACGAGTCAACCCCGACCCGTTGTGTAGCGCTTAAAGGCTAGCCACTCAAGACACCACTCAGCTCGCGCCACATGCTCCCAGTCCCCCGCGACGTCCGCCTTAGCTCGCATATCGAGCAGGGTCCTGACTCTCGGATCATCGTCGTCCTTTGCGATGCGCTGAGCGTCGTCTTGGCGTTCCTTGATGGCTGCCATGATGCAGCAAACCTAACTTAATTGAGGCGCCTCGTCTGTGCGCTACCGAACTTTCGTCAGCGGACGCCCAAACCTTTCATGAGTCTTTTCATGACCTTTTCGCGGAAACTTGCCCCAGCTTATTGCATCTTGTGCAGTGCGATTCCCAAGCGGCGGCCAAGTTCATGACCTGAGAAAATAAATCGAATGCTCATCCACAATCTAGTTCGTTCCCTGCGTCCCCTCCCCTGGCTTCTAGCCGCGGCCCTTGTCGCCGCTATTCCGAGGTTCGCAGATGCGCAAAGCGTCGCGTTGACTTTCGACGACGGTCTCGACCCTCGCGAGGAGCCGCAGGCGGCAGCTTGGAACGAGGCTATTCTCGATGCGCTCGCCGCGGACGGAGTCAAGTCGATGTTGTTTGCCGCAGGCGCACGAGTCGATAGTGCGCAGGGGATGGCCCTGGTCAGAGACTGGGGGCTAGCAGGTCATTCCATTGGCAATCATACTTATACTCATTCAAATTTCGATAGCCACCGCATGACCCTTGAGAGGTTTATAGCCGATATCGAGCGTGACGAGGCGCTGCTACAGAATTATCCCGGTTGGACGCCACGTCTGCGATTTCCTTATCTGAAGGAAGGTAATACGGCCCTTAAACGTGACGGTATGCGGGCATGGCAGAGCGCTCGCCGTTATGAGAGCGGCGCCGTCAGCATAGACACCAGCGATTGGTACTACGACGAGCGATATCGAAAATGGCGAGCCCTTCATCCGCAGGCAGACTCCGGAGCATACCGCGACGCCTACTTGCAGCACATATGGGCTCGATCTCTCTACTACGATAGTCTCTCGCGAAAACTCCTGAGGCGAAGCGCAAAGTACGTGATCTTGCTGCACACTCGTAGAATCAATGCGGATTTCCTTCCAGACATGATCCATATGTTCCGATCGAAAGGATGGACAATTATCTCTCCAGCGGAAGCATTTAGCGATCCGCTGTATTCGATGAAGCCGGCAGTCCTGCCCGCCGGTGAGAGCATCTTATGGTCGCTCGCCAAACAAGCGAGAGTTCCGCACTTGCGGTACCCCGCTGAAGACGACGTATACGAAAAACCGATCCTCGACAAATTAGGTCTCTAAGCCGTGATCCGGCACCGCAATGTTTGACCCCCGAAAGTTACTTTACAATTCTTTACCTGGTCTGCAACAACGGCTAACAATAGACGCGCAGAGTCTTCATTGTGTTCTTCACCCATTTTGAGGCCACCATGACTACTCCCGTCGAACCCAACTCCTCGAACCGCCTTTTACAGCGTTCGCTGTTCAACCGCATGACCTTTGCAGTCCTTGTCGCTGGCGCCACCCTGGTTGGCAGCGTCGCCGCACTCGCGAATGGGGCCGGCATGTGCGGATGGCATCACGGCATGATGAGCGGCACACACAGCGCTGCGGATGTCTCCGCTCACGTCGATCATATGCTGAAGCACTTGTATGTTGAGATCGACGCAACCGACGCCCAAAAAGCGCAAATCACGCCCATGGTGAAACAGGCCGTGAATGACTTGCTGCCTTTACATGCTCAGTTGCAAGCTGCGCACGCTCAGATTACGCAGGGACTTGCGCAGAGCCCGATCGATCGCTCTGCGCTGGAGGCGGCACGCGTGGCGCATCTGCAGCTGGCCGATCAAGCCTCCAAGCGAATTGTGCAACTCATCGCCGATGTCGGTGACCTGCTGACGGCCACGCAACGCAATGCGCTCGCGACCCACCTGACTAAAATGCACGGCAAAGCGGGTACTTAACGCTATAGCATTGGCGACTGACTGTCTTTAGAGTCGCCGCGATGGCCGAGCGCATATTGCTGGTTGAAGATGATCCTCGTCTTGCCGAGATGCTCGTGGAGTATCTCGGCCAGGCGGGATTTATCCTGACTGTGGCGTCACGAGGCATCTCTGCGCTTGAGCGCCTGGCTCAGACAGACTTCGACGCGGTCGTGCTTGATTTGATGCTGCCTGATATGGATGGACTGGAAGTGTGCCGGCGGCTGCGCGGCGTCAACGACACACCGGTGCTGATGTTGACCGCTCGAGGCGATGCGATCGATCGGATTGTGGGCTTGGAACTCGGTGCGGATGACTATTTGCCGAAGCCTTTTGAGCCGCGTGAATTGGTTGCGCGCCTACGCGCCATTGTGCGTCGGCGCATGCGGGGCCCAGGTGAAAGGGCGCTGCATTTCGGCCGCTTGGAACTCGATACCGCGGCCAGGCTCGTGCGCTTGGATGGCAGGGCCTGCGAACTGACCGCCTACCAGTTCGACCTCCTTGTCGCGCTGGCAAAGAACGCCGGGCGCGTGTTGTCCCGCGAGACATTGATGGACTTGGTGAAGGGTGAGAGTTTCGAATCCTTCGACCGCTCCATCGACGTACACGTCTCGCGGATCCGCGCAGTCATAGAGGACAATCCCAAAAAACCGCGTCGCATCATTACCGTGAGAGCGGCCGGGTACGTGTTCGCCAAGGCGCAAGAGTAGTGTTTCGTCTTTATTTACGTTTCTATATAGCGCTTCTGGCCAGTCTCGGGCTTTTTGTGCTGGCTGCCGCAATGTTATGGCGTCTCGCCGGCGGTCCGATGGAACAGGCCGGCATCACGCTGGGCAGGGTCGTGCAAAACGTACTCCCTCCCGCTGACTCGCCTCCCGAGGAACAGCAAGACGCATTGCGTCGATTGTCCGCGGGCCTCAACAGTGATGTGACCCTATTCGCGAAGGACGGCAAGGTTATCGCGGCCATTGGCCGCCCGCTGCCTCCACCGACTGCGGCACGCAATCACATGCTCGCCTTTGCCCATTGGCAAGGCACGATTTCGGGCGTGCATTTGGCCGACGGCCGGCTGCTCGTCGCCCGCCTGCCGATGGGCAGCGCAAACTCACATATTATTTTTCACTTCATGCTGGTGCTAGTAGCGACGGCAATCGGCGTCGCCGCCTTTCCAATCGTGCGGCAACTGACGAGGCGCTTGGAGCGGCTGCAGCGGGGCGTTGAGTCGCTAGGTGCGGGTGATCTTGCGGCGCGTGTCGCAGTGGAAGGCCAAGATGAAGTAGCGCATCTGGCGGAAAGCTTCAACCGCGCCGCGGGTCAAATCGAGCAGTTGGTACGCGCCCACCAAACGCTCTTGGCCAATGCGTCGCACGAATTGCGCACGCCGTTGGCGCGTATCCGCCTCGCCTTGGAGATGTTGAAGAGCGGGGCCGATCCGAAGCTAAAAGCCGGACTGGAACGGGACATCGCCGAATTGGATGCCTTGGTGGATGAGATATTGTTAGCCAGCAGGCTCAACGCTATTAAGCAAGCCGAGCTGAGCGAGGATGTCGACCTGCTTGCGCTCGCTGCGGAGGAATGTTCGCGCTATGACGACGTCCAACTGGAAGGTGAGTCGGTCAGATTGCGTGGCGATGCGCGATTGTTGCGGCGTCTGCTACGCAACCTGCTGGAAAATGCCAAGCGTCACGGGTCCCCGCCCACGCAAGTTCGACTACAGCACGATGGAGGTACCATCGTCCTCAGCGTATGGGACCGCGGTCCTGGTCCCGCGGCGGCGGAATTCGAACAGTTGTTCACTCCCTTTTATCGCCGGCGCGATAGCGGCAATAGCACGGGCAATGGGCTGGGCCTCTCGCTGGTGAGACAGATTGCGCGCCGTCACGGCGGTGACGCGAGATGCACGGCCATGGCCGACGGCCGCGGCTGCTTCGTCGTGTCCCTAGCGGGCTAGCCGCGATGTCGCGAGTTCTAGCCTAACGTGACTACTTCGATACGTTTTTCGCCACCGAAGTCGAGGTCGTCGGGTTGAAGACCAGTCGTCCTTTCATGAGGCTAAAATGTCCGGGCGCGGAGCAAAAGTAGCTGTAACTGGTTCCAGGCTCGAGCCGCGCAGTCGAAAATCGAACCGTGCTGCTTTCACCGCCGCCGATAATCTTCGTGGAAGCGAGGATGCGCGTATCGCCTGGCTTCTGGTAGTTGTTTGCGAGGCCCGCATTAATACCAGCGTTCGCGACCGAGGCCACATCTGCGGTCCTCGTGAGAACCCAATCGTGCCCCATCGCACTCGCGGGTAATTTGCCGGTGTGATGGAGGGTTACTTCCACCTCGGCGCATTGCGGCTCGACCTGCAACGTCTGTTGTTCGAAGCGCATGAGGTCGGTCGCGTTGATGATTAGCTGACACGAATCCGCCATCGCAGCGGATGAGACCAGGAAAAAAGCGGCGGTGTAGATCCATTTCATGGCGGGTTTCCCTTCACAGTGCAAACCAAAAGAAGCCGAATAAGGTGTTGTTATCCGAGGCGGACCGGTCGAATCCGTCGTAGTTCGCACCGGTACCGTTGAACCGTGTATAGCCTGTGTACTGCAATCCCACCCGCAGATTCAGCCAGGGCCGGGCGAAGGAATCGAGCTTTCCGAACGGTATGTACTCGAGCAGCAGAATGTAGCCGCGGCTGTCGGGGGAGCCGGTGAGACTTCCGAATACCGGAGCCGGCGAATACAGACCCATGTCCGTGCTGCCGCTCGTGTTGAATAGCCCGATGCTCGTGGACCACGTTTGCTGATACGTGTAGCTCACGTCCAGACTCACCGTGTTCAAGTGGTTGTCATTGCGCTCGGCATCACCGGCTGCGAAACTCGCATCCAGGGTTTGCTTTTCATGTATCAGCGCGAAGTTGGCGGCGAGCCCATGAGAGTCTTTCGTGTACTGATAAGTCGCGTCAAAACCCACATCATCAAAGCGATCGGTCGCGGGTGAAGTTGGATCGGGATGCAGTTTTGTGTTTAGGCCGAACACGCCGGCTGAAAAATAGTGCGCGCCTCGATCCATTTGCCAAGTCCCGCGCCAATACGGGGATACACCATCCATGTGCGGGCTCGAATCGGCGCCAACGCCGGTTCTGCTTAGCCAGCGATCGGATAGACCGCGATAGCCGCCCGCCTCCAAATACAGGTGATCGTCGATCATGGCATAAGCGGTCGCGCCGAGCACCGCTTGCGCCAAGCCACCGGAGATGATCGGCGCCGCCGTGGGGGTGGGCGCCAGCGCGGAGGAAATGTACGGGAAGCCCCAAGCTGGGGTCGAGTTCCATAGATCCTGCACTGTGGGGCTGTTGTTCACCGAGACCCCAAACACCACGCTGTGCTCGCCCAAATTGAACGAATGCGCGTATCGCACGTCAAGGTTGTCCCAACTGGTGTGCCGGTCCGGGCCGCTGTAGGTGACCTGCACGAACGCGCCGACGCTCTTGGTGATCCGACCGCCGTAGAAGGCGCTGACTTGATCGACCGACAAATTGTCGTTAGTGGAAAAGTGCGGGGCCGGTGGATCTACCTGGTCTTTCGAGGTGTGAGTAAATCCGCCCTGCACCATCAGCGCGAGCGGCGGAATGGCTGTGCTCGCATCACCCCATACATAGCCGTTCAATTTGAATTGCCGGCCGTAGGCAGTGAGTGCCGGACCGTAGGCAACCGTATGACACTGCGCACAAGGCATTCCTGTTTGTCGCGCAAAGCTCGGCAGCGCTTGTGCCGATCCGCTCGATAAAACCACGATGAGTGCAGCCAGGTGTGCCGTCGCCACGGCAGCGGCTCTTCCTCTCGCTTGTTGTTTGGGGCCGAAGGATTGACCGTCGACGAGTAGATCGTTTCGCAAGATTATTCACCCCTGTGCTCTTTGATCTGCACGTTAGGGTTATCCGAAGAACCTGCAAATACCGCAATATCCCCATCGCCTCATAGGGAAGACTGTAGCCACGGGAGTACGGCATTGTATTTTCTTAGACGATGAAACCTTTCGCTCTCCAAGTAGCACTCACGTTGCCGGCTGGTTCCTTATCGCAGTCGAGCTTTTGAGCACCCGGATCAGAGCGTCATTGGTATCATCGTAGGTGGATACCTAACGGCGAGACGAAGCCGATCAAAGGGGGATGAGTATGAAAGTTCTCTTGGCGGGCGCTGCGATTGCCTACGTCGCGCTTAGTCAGTCGGCACTGTTGGCACGAGCGGAGGGACAATCCTCGCCCGCCGCCTCTAATGTGCCGGGTGCACTGACCCCCAGCATTCATCCGGACCGTAGTATTACCTTTACGCTCAAAGCGCCCGATGCCGGCAGCCTGCAGGTGGCGGGTGGCGACGGACTCGGCCTGGGCCCATTCCCGATGGCCAAAGGGGCAGATGGCACGTGGAGTGTGACGACACCCCCGAGCGTTCCAGGCTTTCACTATTACTGGCTTGTCCTCAACGGCGTTTCGGTCAACGATCCCTCCAGCGAGACGTACTTCGGTTATGGCAAGGAAACCAGCGGCATAGAAGTGCCGGAGGCCGGCGCAGACTACTATGCCACCACAGATGTTCCGCACGGCGAGGTTCGCGTTAAATGGTATCTGTCCAAAACGACCGGCGAGTGGCGCCGCGCATTGGTCTACACACCACCCGGCTACGATAAAAGCCCGGGCACTCGCTATCCAGTACTCATCCTGCAACACGGGTCGGGTGAGGACGAAACAGGTTGGACCCGGCAAGGCAAAGCCCAATTCATTCTCGACAATCTCATTGCCGCCGGTAAGGCGCGACCGATGATTGTCGTCATGGATCGCGGTTATGCGACGAGGCCGGGAACGCAGGCGCCGATAGTCGGATCGAACGCGTGGCTGCAAAATTTGCAGCTCGCCTTCAGCTCCTTCGAAGAGGTTGTCCTTCATGATCTTATCCCGATGATCGACGCGTCTTACAGGACGATTGCCGATCGGGAGCACAGAGCGATGGCGGGTTTATCGATGGGCGGCATGCAAACACTTTTTATCACTCTTCAACACCTGGACAAATTTGCTTACATCGGCTCGTTCAGCGGCCCAATCATTCCCCGCCTCAACGCCGGCAACATAACTGCAGACAATGCTCAAGCAGAAACATTCGACACCAAAACGGCCTACGGTGGGGCGTTCGCAGATCCGACTGCGTTCAACAAGCGTGTGAAGCTCCTTTGGCTCGGCGTTGGGAGCGAGGAGCCGGAGCGGTTCCGGGTTGGGATCAGCGGCGCTGTTGAAGCACTACGGGCCGCTGGCGTGCGTGTGGAGTACTTCGAATCGAACGGAACAGCGCACGAGTGGCAGTCTTGGCGCCGCGATCTGAACGACTTCGTGCCGCGGTTGTTCCGATGACGATTGCAGGAGCTTGGGCGTGAGACGCCGAGACTTGCTTGCCGCAGCGACTGGACTGGGCCTGACGGCCGGCGCCTTGCTGGATGGCGCGTTGGCGGGAAATGGTTCGCGCGGCCATGCCCGCAACATCTTGCTCATCATCGCGGATGATCAAGGCTATGACTTGAGCTGCTGCGGAGGAAGGGTCAAGACACCCGTCTTGGACGGTTTGGCCGCCCAGGGCACTTTGTTCACGCAAGGCTACGCAACCGTGTCTTCTTGTAGCTCCAGCCGAGCGACGTTGTACACAGGCCTGTATTCGCATACCAACGGCATGTATGGACTTGCGCACGATGTTCACAATTTTTCGCTGCTCGACGACATAAGAACGCTGCCCTGGATGCTGCATCAATCAGGTTATCGCACAGCGCTCGTCGGCAAGAAACATGTTAAACCGGCGGCGTTGTTGCCCTACGACGCTTGGTTAGCTCCCGAACTGCCTGGTATCCGCGACGTCGCTCGGATGGCCCACCTCGCGGGGCAGTGGATTCGCGAGCAAAAAAACCGGCCGTTTTTCCTCACCGTGGGCTATAGCGATCCACACCGGGATGCGCTCAATTTCGGCAATTCGCGCCAATGGCCCGAGATCGAGCGCGAAATCTACTCGCCTTTGGAGGTGTTGATTCCCACCCACCTGCCGGATCTTCCTGCTGTGCGCCAAGATTTGGCGCAGTATTATGAGTCGGTCAGTCGCCTCGACAGCGGAGTCGGGATTTTGCTACGGGAATTGCGCGGTGCTGGACATGAGCACGATACCCTTGTCATCTACCTCAGCGACAATGGGCGGCCGTTTCCTGGCGCAAAAGACAATCTGTATGAACCCGGTCTGCATTTGCCGCTAATCATTCGCTCACCGGAACAAAGTAAACAGGGCGTGCGCAACGGCGCGCTGGTGAGCTGGATCGACGTCGCGCCGACGATTCTGGATTGGACCCGCACATCGACTCCGCGAGACTACCGCTATGCACCCCTTCCCGGCCGCTCGTTGCTGCCAATTCTCGAGCAGGCCGATTCTGCTGGATTCGATCGCATCTTTGCCACGCATTCTTTTCATGAGATCAATCAGTATTACCCCATGCGATCGATACGCACTCGGCAGTACAGTTATTTCCTCAACCTCGAACCCTCGCTCGCCGTCCCAGTGGCGAGCGACGTACAGCTTTCGCCATCGTGGCAGGCGATCATCGGCACTTCCGGAGCCAAGCTCGGGAAACGCACGCTGGAAGCGTTCAAACATCGTCCGTCTGAAGAACTCTACGATCTCACGGCTGATCCGGACGAGGTAGTCGATCTCGCGGCCGACCCCGGACATGCGGCCGTCTTGGCGGATTTGCGCAAACAGCTGCAAGATTGGCGCGCCGCCACTCACGACCCCTGGCTTCCCGGCATCACCGACCCTTTCGGCCACGCGCATTGAAGATGACCACCGGCGAGGCTAAATGACCGTTCGCCAGTATCTGCGATTGGGTCCGCCCGGGCTTCGCGACAGCGCCGTTTACAGCTGTAACTGGCATTCCGAATTCCGACATTGCGGGATGATTTCCCTGCCGTACCTTGACTGTGCGTACACAACATCGAGGAGCAGTCATGAATCGATTCACCCGTACTCTCGCGCTTGCTGCGGTTGCAGTCGGCACCACAGCGATCGCCGCAATGGCGGAGGCTGACGTCAGCATCGACATCGGAGCCGAACCCACATGCCCTTACGGCTACTATGACACCGCGCCATACGCCTGTGCTCCCTACGGCTACTACGGCCCGGAATGGTTCAGCGGCGGTATCTTCATCGGAGCCGGCCCTTGGTTTCGCGGTCCCGACCATTTTCACGGTCATGTGAATAACCGTTTTGATGTCAACCGCGGTTATAGGGGGGCGCTACCGAATCGTGGCGATCAACCCGATCAGCACGTCGATCACATCGACAATTTCAGAGGCAATGAAATGCGGGACGGGCACGGCGGCCACGTGGGCGGCGGCAGACGCTAGGACGATGCGAAGAACCGGATCTAGCGCTAGCGGGCCCTGCTCGAGGTGGGGTTACCGCTAGCCGCGCCTATTGCCGTGGCCGCACCCCCTCGGTCACGTAGGCTCGTCGCCCGTAGCCGACAAACATTTTGCGTTGTTCATCCCACAGACGATAGGTCAGTGCCTTTAAGCTCGACAACAGAGTGACAGGCCTCACGCTGCGAAACTCCTGTCGCGCCTCGTGGCACTTCTGCAAATAGTAGTTGGGCACGCGCGGACTTAAATGATGGATATGGTGATAGCCGATATTGCCGGTAAACCATTGTAGGACGCGAGGTAGCTTATAAAACGAGCTGCCTTGCAACGCTGCGTGCGTATAGTCCCAATGGGTGGAACGCTCCCAATACGCCCCCTCAAATTGATGCTGCACGTAAAAGAGCCAAAGTCCGAGTGCGCCCGCAATAGCCGATACCGTCAGCTGGATGACCAAGAAGGCTTTGAAGCCAATGAGCGCGCTTATCGCCAGCGTCGCCGCCATTATGGCGATATTGGTGCGACGGACCGACCGACGCTCGGGCGGCGGGGCGGCGCCAGAAGAGAATCGTTGATGAATCAAGAAAACATACAGTGGTGCGATGACGAAGAGCACGATGGGATTTCGCGCGAAGCGGTATCCAACGCGTCTCCACTGAGAAGCCTCCTGATACTCTTGCACAGTCAACGTCCAAATATCCCCGGCTCCGCGCTTGTCCAAATTGCCGGCCGAACCGTGATGCAGCGCGTGCTGCCAGCGCCAGTGGCGATATGGCGTCAAGTTGAGAAGTCCCGTGATCGCACCGGTTATGTTGTTTGCCTTGCGCGACTTGAAAAACGAGGCGTGGCCGCAGTCGTGGAAAATGATGAAGATTCGGGCGAGAAAGCCAGCAGCGAGAATGCCGATCGGCAGCATTAACCAATAGGAGACCCGCAGTGCGTGCACCATCAGGTACCACAACAAGAGGTAAGGGATGATCGAGTTCGCAAGTTGCCAGTAAGCACGGCCCACGGAGGATCGTTGAAAGGCTGCCAACCACGATTTGGGCACGACGGTTGGCGCCGATAGTGCTATCGCGGCGAAATGGTTCTCTTCGGTCATAAGGACCTCTGGGCAAAGAGCTAAGACTCGCCTTCAGGGGGCGGCGAGATGTTTCGGCAAAGAGGGTCGAAAAAGCCTGGGGCGGAGCGCTGAGAGCAGTTCGGGAATCTTACCATAGGCATGCATCCCCTTATGTGCGCTAACGTACAGAGAGAGATGAATTGTCAGATGAACAATTACGCCGCGCCGGCGGTGATCGATGAGGCCGCTGTAAGCCACATCTGACGCCATGTCAGTTCTCCAGCGCACAGCTAAACAGGATGCAAAAGAGCACAGTAGTTCATCGCTGCCATCACGTAGGAGTCTCATTCATGCCTGTCCTTCTATTTATACGAACGCCCGCCCACGTGGCGGCCCTCGGCGTCTCGATCCTTGCCTTGGCGCTGGCCGGCCCAGCGAGCAGTCAGACCCCCCAAACTCGCCTAGCTGCGCACACTGCGAAAGAGAACTCTGCAAAAGATAACGCCGAGGACGTCGAGGAACGGATCAAGTCCATGCATCAACAGCTCGCAATCACGAGCGCCCAGGAACCGCTCTGGCACGACGTCGCCGAGGTTATGCGCGAAAATCAGCGCGAGATGCAGGAAGCCATTGATCGGCGCCAGCAGGCCAAGACCATGACGGCAATCGATGATCTGAAGGCGTACGAGGGCATCGCGAAGGCCCACACCAAGTCGCTTGAAAAACTCATTCCTACCTTCGAAAAGCTCTATGCCAGCCTATCCGACGAGCAGAAAGCGAAAGCAGATAAGATATTCGGCCACAGCCGACACCACGTGTGATGTCTCTGCCTAGTGAAAATTCCGAATCAATAAGGAGAGAATTACATGACCCACATCAACCGCCGCCGGCGCATCGCCATAGCGGCCACCGCTGTCCTCGGCGCTTTTGGCAGCCTAGTAGCACAATCCGCCCTGGCAGACGAACACGACCGTGGCAGGCATGACGACTATCGGCAGCAACGCCGCGACGTGCATCGCGATCGCGGATACCACCGAGGGCGCGATTACGGATATGACCAACGGTATTACTACGACCGCCGGTACAATGACGGGGGCTACGCCCCGCCGATCGTTTATGCGCCTCCCCGGCCCGAACCCGGCGTCCGTGTGGTGATTCCGCTGCATTTCCGTTAAGGGGCGTGCGCGGCTGACCTCTTAGGGGTCGGTCGCGCCGCGCCGGCTAGGATTTCCATATCTCGCTGAACGCCCGCACGAAATCCCTATGGCTTGGCTGCCGCCGGCGACCATCCTGTAGTGGGCGGCTCGCTTTCCTTGGCTTGAGCCAATTGAACCTCGGTCAAGCATGTCGTTTTCGAGAAGCGCGTGCCGATAGGTGTAACTGATCTGCAGTAGCGATCTTTGCCGTGGTCTTGTTTAAAGCCCCGCTCGGTCGCCCACTGCATCAGCGCTGCGTGATCCGCTGCGTTGACCGCGGCAGTGGTCGGTTCGTCAGCCGCCGCAATTTGAAATGCTCCAATCGTCAGAAATGCGAAAGTGGCGAGAAGCTCCTTCTTCATTGTCCTGCACTCCTTCCATGAAAAATGGCGAGGGGTAAATCATGACCTTAGGGCGAGGAGTTGTCCACCGTGGGGTTAATCGCGATTCGGATCGGCTTGTGCAGCAGCTCTTGGGTGAAATCCGGGTGGTGCGCGGCTGCATTAAGCATTTCTCCTGTCCGTAAGATAATTCCGACGGGGCATTAGGCAATTGGGACATGAATACCGATCTACATCGCAGATAACGTTGTCCACTGTACTTTGCGGCGGGTCACATTCATGCTGAAAGAGGCGCCGCCGGATGCGCAGACTTATGCAGCTCAGGCAAAGTCCATGAGGGCTCTGGCAGAGCGCGCAACGTCGGTTGAAGTAAAGGACCAGTTGCTTGGCCTGGCGGCGCTCTACGAGAAACTAGCACAAGTGGCCGAGGAGTTTGTCCTCCGTTCGCTGTCGGCCGCAGCATCCATAGCAACTTCGAGCGCAGCAGAGCCGCAACTCCCAAAAGAGAGTGTCGAGAACGAAGGCGCCTCGTCCTCGCCGAGTCGTTCCTAGCCAATCTGGCCGCTTGATCGCGGCAAGAGACTTCGGGCTTCCGCTGACCGCTGCCGCGGGTGCCAACTGAGCGACACCGACGTGAGAGGGTGTCCGACCTTCGTCGGACACCAACTTCACTGTTGCGCATCTACTTGACGCTATAGCCTCGTCCGTCCAGGCAGGCGGCCTGTGCCCGCATGTAATTGTCGCGCTCGCCGGCGCTCGCAGTTGCCCCTCGTTCGGGATCGAATCCGCTCTGCGTCACCGCCCAACTATGGCACTCGTTTTTGTCATTGGCTTGCTGATCGGCGGATTGGCCACCCTTCGGATACGCGATGACGTCCGTGCCCACCGATCCTTGGGCGGTCGCTTGCTGCTGCACTTCCGGCGGCGGCGCGACCGTTTCGTACTGACCTACCGTGCCGTCATATTGATAGTAGGTGTTATCCGCGTAGTAGTACGGGATGCCGCCCCACCAAAATGTAGAGTAATAGAACGGCAGCGTCGCGAAATACAGCCCAAGTCCAAAACCACCGAAGCCACGCCGCCCGAAACCATCGTGAAACCCGCGATCGCCGTCGTGGAATCGGTGACCGCCATCATGGAAGCCATGAGCACTGCCGCCGTGGAATCCACCACCGCCGCCGTGGAACCCACCACCGTCGTGGCCTGCAGCCAGCGCGACTCCGCTGCCCAGCGCCAATGCCCCGAGACAAGTAAATAAGAGAGATGAACGGAGAGTACTTCGATTTTGCATAACACCACCAACTCAATAATCGGCGCCGATGGAATAAGCTGCGGCGCTCGTCGTCGCCCGTCGGATTCCGGCCCCGGAATCCAGGTACGCCAACGCGTTTCGATCTCAAGAAATGAGACTGTGAAACACGAAGCTCAGTTCCTATTGCGCCTACGCCTTTACGAGTGGAGGACCGAGGTGCGGATGAAATGTGGAAGTACGCGGATCCGCCCTGGCCCGACAAACGCGTTTCTGTTCGCCAATTTGAAGACCTCCTACAATATTCTCCCTCACCGTCCGTCTTCACGTAAGCAATGAGCAAATCCGCCCCCGATCAGCTTGAAGCAGGTGATGGTGACCTGCGCACGGTCGAAGCCTTTAGGCAGGAGACACCGCGACTGCGTGCCTGGCTGCGGCGCAACGCTGCAGCTTGGCAAAATGTCGACGATCTCCTGCAGGATCTGTTTCTAGAATTGGTTCTAGCGAATCGGGCGGCGCGCCGAATCGAAGATACGGGAGCGTGGCTGTTCCGGGTGGCGCGCAACCGAATTACTGACGCCTTGCGGCAACGTCAACCGCTCAACCGCGCAGTGTCAATTCTATCGTTGCCGGACCCGATCGCGTCCGGCATGGATCAGTCAATCGCCGCGTCCGAAGCCGCTGGTCCGGAAGCCGCCCATGGACATTCCATATTTGTGCATCATCTGGTCTCGGCGCTGCAGGAACTATCTGCAGAGCAGCGGAGCGTATTCGTAGCCCATGAGATCGACGGCTTGAGCATCGCAGAGATCGCACAGCGCGACGGCATCGGAATCAATACCGCGCTGGCTCGCAAACGCTATGCCGTTCTACACCTTCGCAAGAAGTTGGCGCCATTCCAAGAACGCTATTTCACTGACTGATTGGAGGAACTATGTTGCGACCCTGGTTGATTCGTGGCTTCGGTATTGCACTGGTCATCACGATTGTGCTGGCTGGATTCGGTAACGCCGTTCTCTATCTTTGGAATGACGTCGTACCCGCCGTGTTTGGGCTGCGCACCATTTCCTACTGGCAAGCCGTGGAATTGCTTGGACTGAGCTGGATATTCTTCGGCAGTTGGCGGGCGCTACCGGGGTTTCCTGAAAGAGCGGACGATGCGCGAGATCATCGGCTGGTTTGCCTGACTGCCGCGGACAAGGCAGCCGCGCGAGATGCCCTCAGCAATTCGGATGCGAGTTTGCCTTAAGAGATTGTCACGTCGAGACAATGTATTGAGCAAGCCAACAACGAAGACTTTGCTGTCGTCGTGGCAGTATCGATTGGGCCGCGTGCGCTGGGAATTGCAGGGAAGCTTCTGGATGGCGCTTCGCCACGTCAGGGTGAATCTGGAATACCAGCACGCGCTCGATGGGGCTCGCGATCAGGCCACGCGCGTTTGGCATCATCGATGGACGGCAAGAGGTCGTCGATCGCTAGCGCGACTGGCCAGTCTCATTCGTTTTGAGCCAGCGGCGAGCGGCTCGCTCCTCGCTGAAAAGTTTGACCCGTAGGCCGAAACGAGTCGCCTCCGTCTGGAATGAGTTCGCTTGGTCGCCGAGTTCCGGAGTTATGATCACTGCACAGGCAGTGCCTAGTTTTCGCCCGAGTAGATCAAGCAGCACGCGAAGGCGTTCGACTACGACGGGCGTGCTCATACCAACATCAACCTCGCGCATGTCGAGCAGAAGCAGCGCCCCATTCGGGACACGCTCATCGGCCCGCACAGCGGCGAATACTGGTTCACGCTGTTCACGTGTCGTAGTACCAGACGCCCGGAAAGTGAGTATCGAGCCGTCGATTTCATACGACACCATTGGCTCTCTCCTGTAGAGAGCCTTGAGGGATTTCCAAGGTCACTGGCGAGGCTTCGAAGCGCACGCACGGGAGCGCGTAGCGCTTCTTCGGAGATATCATAGGCGAACCTTCCTACGGGACAGTTTTTGGTCGGTTATTCGGGTCGCTGTGGAAGTCGCAGGCATTGGGCCGAGTACCAGCCGTGATACTCCAGAGTCATCCTCACGTCTGCGCTCTCGGGGAAGTCGGCTGCAACTTTCTCGAATGCACTCCAGACTGAGTCCAAAATTGAGGTGTCGTGAACATTCAACGCAACACCCGATCATCGCGATATCGCCTGTAGTGCGGACCACAGTACGCGCATTGACTGCGAATAGATGTAAGCCGCCTCACGCGTGACGATGCGCATGTCCGTGAGCGCTAGAACGGCGTCAAGACAATGGTTTACAGGAACTGGTGCATTAAAGGCGTTCAAATCGGGGTATCCGGGCGAAAATCTGGTCCGGCCGGCACATTCGAGAACTCGCTTCCTGGCGAAGTGCTAGGCGAGTGCTCGATCCCAGATTTGCTTTAGTGACCCGAAGTTTTGATATCGACCGCGCCCGAACGAAACTTGTCTCTTACGAATCCGATGGGCAAGCTCGATACCGGCCAAGGTAATGGCCGCACTCGCAAAAGACTTGAAGCCTCCCACCATCGCGGCGCATCGGCGTTTGATCGCTCGATGATCCTGCTCAATGAGATTGTTGGGTATTGGCTACTTCTCACCTCGACACATGTCCCCTCGGGCAGTGGCGGGGAGCTCACATTCACTGTATGGGCCGTGATGCCGCCCAGCTGCCCATGACTGGCCACCTCTGTGCCTACTTTCGAAGCGGTCGCCGTCAGCACAGCGCTAGTATGAGAGTCCGATCTCGAGAATCCTGCCGTCGGTGGAGACATTTGCCCGATCCGTGCCCAACCTGGACCTGTAATCTGCAAATCTGGGCCCGCGCGTTGCTTTAGATCCCCACGATCAACCAACGTTCTCACGTGAAAGGCCATTTCGTCCATGTCGCGCGCCGCCGCGAGCGACCATTGGCGAAAAGTATCGATCGTGAACGTCTTACCCGGTTTCGGGTGCAGCAATGACAGAGACCGAAGGAGAATACCCGGCTTGGCATGCTCAGGTGGATTAGGTAGTCCAGCAAGAATGCCGTCAATCGTGTACGAGTTGAGGATGGGCAGCTGACGCCTTTCGAGTTGTTGCTGCATTTGCCAAAAACTGAATCGATAGCGCTCCAAATCGGGCAGCATTAATCGTGAGGCTCGAAGCGATTTGCTGATCTTGTAATCACCACAGTTGCAGCAGTCAACGATAAAGTTGTCGCCTTCCTCGGGAAATGGCGCTCCGAACTGACCTCGACATATCCAGCAAATCAGTGACTCGTCCCTGTTGGCATTTTCTACCAAGACCACCACTTCCATATTGAGAGAATACTGCACGGGCGCTGGCGCGTTCGGATCATCCTGAATTCGAACCGAGCTCACCAACTTCCGAAATGAGATGATCTGCAAAACCCGAACTCAACCAGTTGCGAGGTTAGGGCATCGGACTCGGTCGCCTGAACAGGAGTTCAGCGATCTTTTCGTTGGGTGCGCGCGCCATGTTCATTGTTTCTCAGTGCCCGCACCAGATTGCGATTTTCAGGACCAATCTCGACTCTGTGTACGGGAGCGCCTGTGCGCTTGCCTTCCGCATGCGCCAACGCCTGCGCCATCGATCGAACCAGTTCACCGCCTAACTTGCTCATCTTAAGGTTCCTCGTGCTCTTGATCCCTACGGCAAAGGCAGCCCCCGATTGCCACCAGGGGACCGCTGTCGATCAAGATCGTCGCGCGTACTTCGCGTTCAACCGCGTCTCAGCGCAGAGCGCACTTCAGTGGAGGGCGCGATCGCATAGTCACCCGGACGAAAATCCAACTCGCGGTAAATCTCATACGGCGAGCGCGCCATCTCACCCGCCCGCAACTTCTGCTGTAGTGAACGGGGCCGCGCCTTGAGTCCATCGGAGATGGTGCTCCTGCGAATGACGCGAGGCCGTGTCATGCGGCGAGTCGCCTGCGCTTACCGATCGGAGCAATGAGGACTTCTGCCGGAATGCGCAATTTGGCGTGGAGTTTGCGAATCATTTCGATCGATAGCCCTCGACGACGATTGAGCACCTCTGATACGCGCATGCGGGAGCCAAGTAGTTTCTCCAGATCTTTGCGAGTGAGTCCCTGCTGCTCCATGCGAAATTTGATGGCACCAATAGGATCCGGGGCTGCCATCGGATGGTGCTCCGTCTCATACACGTCAATGAGCGTCGCGAGAACGTCTAGACGATCGCCACGGGGAGTGCCGGACTTTGCACCCCACAGATGCTCTACTTCCAGGAGCGCAGCCTCGTAATCGGCTTCAGTTCGCAGAGGTCTTAGGTTTTTCATAAGTCACCGTTCGAACATCAATGTCATCGTACTCTTTATGGGTTCCGATCCACTTGATCCAAACTATACCTTTCTCGTAGTCAATGGCGACCACCAATCGATAGTCATTCCCTTTAATGTTGAACACGACGCGATCCGAGGATACGATACTGGCCGTCGCATACTGCCGCTTGACTTGAGCTGCATTTTGCCACTTTGCCTTTTGGCATCTCAAGAAGACGAAGTTCTCCCAGACCAGGCTAGTAAGGGAGCTGGCGTGGATGAGGGATTACGGGATCGTGCCAAAAGGCCTCGGCGCGCACACACGTATTCTCCGGGACGAAACGGCGCTTGTTTAACCGTGGCCCGGCAAGGCTTGCGGGGGAGCACGCGAGCATCCTCTACACTGCGCGAGAGTACATCTTGATCGGTGATACCCGGCGCATCGGTCCGAATCCAAAGTACGTCTTGCCCCGAAGTACGATGAGCCTATCAGCGATTAAGGCTGAATCAGTAGAACCGAAATCCTGGACGACTGCTAATGAACTGAATTAGATCTTGGTTGGTAGCGGGTGAAACTACCACAGATAAAATATTATTATAAATCAATCAGTTACGCGTTCATTGGTAGCGGGGGTAGGATTTGAACCTACGACCTTCGGGTTATGAGCCCGACGAGCTGCCAGACTGCTCCACCCCGCACCGGAAGAGCCGCCCATTGTACCTGGCGATTCGGCTAAAGCAAGCCTCCAACCGGCCGGAACCGCACGACTTCAGCCCTTATCGATTTGCATCATTTTGCGATAGGCAGGCCGGTCGGTGATGCGCGCGGCGTACGCTTTTAGCACCGGCGTTTCCTTGACCATCTTGGCCATCATTAAGAAGTGCAGTCCGCCGCCCAGCAGAATATCCAGCGCTGAAAAGGAGTCCCCCAAGAAATATTGGCGCGATGCGAGGTGCATATTGAGCACCTCCTCCACTTCATCGGCCGGTGCCCAGCCCATGGCGCCGTACACATGCTTGATCTCGAAACGGCGCGAAATGATGGCGGGCTCCATGACCCCTGGACGGTACGCGAGCCACGAAAGATATTCGCCGCGCTTCGGCTCTCCAGCCGCGGGACCCAATTTCTTTCCGCGGTATTTGTCGGTGAGAAACAGCGCAATCGCGCTGCCTTCGAATACCGTATCGTGGCCGTCGACTAGCGCCGGCACCTTGCTATGAGGATGCGGATTCGATGCATCGCGGGAGCCGGTGCCGTCCGCCCGGCGAAAATCCACGATTTTGGTTTGATAGGGAACTTCGAGTTCCTCGAGAAGCCAGACGATGCTTCCCGAGCGGGTTTGTGGGCAGTGATAGAGCGTAATCATTAACCCTCCTCGCTTCTAATTTAAGGGCCCTGTTGCAGGGCTTGCTGACATATCTGCAGCAGTGTCCCGGGAATGACACCCAGCGCGAATGCCAATAGGGCGTTCGCGCTCAATACCGTGCGCATGAGCATCGAACCGCCGATCACTTCGGTATCAGTAGGCTCATCGAAGTACATGAGCTTGACGATGCGCAAATAGAAAAACGCGCCGACCACGGAGAACAGCACGGCGACGACGGCGAGCCACGTGATGTGCACGCCGAGAACGGCTTGAATCACGCCGAGTTTTGCCCAGAAGCCGATGAAGGGCGGCAAGCCGGCAAGGCTGAACATCAGGATGGCCATCATGCCGGCAAACCACGGACTTCTCGCGTTCAGGCCTTTGAAGTCCACGAGCTTGTCGGCTTCAAAACCCTGCCGTGCCAGCAGCAAGATCATGCCGAAGGAACCCGCCGCGACGACGATGTAGCTGATCATGTAAAACATCGAGGCCTGATACCCCTGGGCGGTACCAGACAGGATGCCGAGCAGCACATAGCCTACGTGCGAAATCGTGGAGTAGGCAAGCATGCGTTTGAGGTTGGTCTGTGCAATCGCGACGATGCTGCCGATTGCCATCGACAACACAGCCAGCACCACCAGCATCTGGCTCCAGTCGGCCTGAGAGCCGCCTAAGGCTTCAGGCAGTAGCCTCATCGCCAAGGCAAAGGCGGTGAGTTTCGAGGCGGTGCCGATGAACACCGTGACGCAGGTCGGCGAGCCCTCATACACATCGGGTATCCACATATGAAACGGCACCGCGCCGAATTTAAAACCCACGCCCACGATCATGAAGGCGATGCCGAACAGCAGTCCGATGTTGTCGCCGATGCCTGCGCTGCGGACCACCGCCGAGATTTCGCCAAGGTCCAGACTGCCGGCGACGCCGTACACAATGGACATGCCATACAGCAAGGTGCCCGAGGCCATGGAACTCAACACAAAATACTTGATCGCAGACTCGGCGGCGATGCCGGAATCCCGGTCGAATGCCACCATGGCGTAAAGGCACAAGGACATGAGTTCCAGGCCTAAATAAAGGGTGATCAGGTTCGCGCCGGAAATCAGCACCATGCCGCCCAAAGTGGCAAACAGACCGAGCACGAAGTATTCACCCTTGAGAATCGCACGGCGCTGCAGGTAATCGGTTGAATAGACGAACACGGCGGCAACGGTGAGCAGTATCACGAACTTCAGTACTTGCGCCATGCGGTCGAGCTCGAATAAACCGCCAAGCGCAATGATCTTGGTCGAGACCGGCTGTGCGATCACCAATACTGCGGTAATGACCAAACTAATCACTGACAACACGCCGGTCCAGCGCCGCTGCGCATCATTCAGGACCAAGTCCAGCATCAGAATCGCGCAAGCCGCCAGCGACAAAAAGATCTCGGGCCGCGCATACACCAGGCCGGAATTATAGATACTTGGATCGAATGGGCCGGAGATCATAAGTACCTTACGGAGCAATCTTGGAGAACAGCAGTTGTTCGGCTAAATGCTGCGTCGAGGCGCGCATGACATCGAGCAGCGGCGCCGGCCACACCCCCACCAACAGCACGGCGGCGGCGAGTACGCCCAGCACCAGGAATTCGCGGCCGTTGATATCTTTGAGTGCCGCCACTTTGTCATTGGCAACCTCGCCGAAAATGACGCGCTTGACCAGCCAGAGCGTATAGGCCGCGCCGAGCACCAACGTCGTGCCCGCGAGAAATGCATACCAGACATTGGCTTTGAAGGCGGCCAATATCACCAAGAATTCTCCAACGAATCCTGAGGTACCCGGCAAGCCCGAATTGGCGAGCGCAAACAGCACCATGAAGGCGGCGAATTTCGGCATGGTGTTGACCACCCCGCCATAGGCTGAGATCTCGCGGCTGTGCACACGGTCATACATCACGCCCACGCACAAGAACATGGCACCTGAGACCAAGCCGTGCGAAAGCATCTGTGTCACGGCGCCGTCGATGCCCATCGCTATTCCGCTGGTTCTGCCCGTGTGCGCCACGATTTGAAAACCGATGAACATGCCTAAGGTCACGAAGCCCATATGCGCAATGGATGAATACGCGATCAGCTTCTTCATATCGCGCTGCGCCAGCGCCACGAAGCCGATATACACCACTGCGATCAAGGACAAGGCGATGATCAGCCAATCCAATTGCCGGCTGGCATCGGGCGCGATGGGCAGCGAGAAACGCAGAAAACCGTATCCGCCCATTTTCAACATGATAGCCGCCAGCACCACGGAGCCGCCGGTGGGCGCCTCGACGTGCGCATCGGGCAACCAAGTGTGTACCGGGAACATCGGCACCTTGACCGCGAAGGCCGCAAAGAAGGCCAGGAAAATAAGTATCTGCTCATTGAGCGTGAGGGGCATACGCTGGAACACCGCCAGTTCATAGCTGCCGGATTTTAGGTACAAGTAAATCAGCGCAACCAGCATCAGCAGCGAGCCGATAAAGGTGTAGAGGAAAAACTTGATCGTGGCGTATACCCGTCGCGGACCGCCCCACACGCCGATGATGATGAACATCGGCAGCAGCATGGCTTCCCAGAACACATAGAACAGCACGCCGTCGAGCGAGGCAAAGACGCCGATCATCAGGCCTTCCAAGATCAAGAAGGCGGCGAAATACTGCGCGATCCGCTTCTCGACATTCTGCCAGCTGGCAATGACGATGAGCAAGGTGGTGAAGGTCGTCAACAGGATCAGCGGCATCGAGATGCCGTCCACGCCGATGTAGAACTCCGAGTGAATAGTCGAGATCCACGGCGAGCGCTCCACGAACTGCATCTGCGCCGTGCCGGTCTTGAACCAACTCCAAAGCGGAATGCTCAAGAGCAGCGCAAGTGCGCTGACTCCCAAGGAAACCCATTTCGCGAGCGTGGCTCGATGGCCCAAAGCCAACACCGCGAATCCGCCCACAATGGGCAGCCAGATCAACCACGACAATAGATGTGCGCTCAGGCTCATCGCCAAATCAGCCACATGAGAAAACCGGCCAAACCTAAGATCATGGCGAAGGCATAGTGGTACAGGTAGCCGGATTGCGCGTAGCGCATCACCGAGCCGAGCCAGCCTATGGTGTGTGCGCTGCCATTGACCAAAGTCTCATCGATCACGGCTTGATCGCCGAAACGCCACAAGCCGCTGCCGATCCGGCGGGCACCGGCCATGATCACGTGTTCCATGAACCAGTCGAACCCGTATTTTTCCACCAGTATCGTGTATAGCCACTTGAACCGTGCTTGCGCCGCATCGGCCAGCGATGGTCTCCATAAGAAGCACACGTAGGCTGTTAACACGCCCAATCCTGCGAGCCACACGGGCAACGCCGTGAACGCAGTCGAGACAAAGGCGCCGGGGCCGTGAAATTCCTCCGCCAAATGCTCGAGCACGTTATTGGCGGGCGCGACATAGATGGCGCCTTCGAAAAAATTGCCGAACAACATGGCCTTGACGGTGAACCAGCCGATGAGCGCTGAGGGCACCGCCAGTAGAATCAGCGGCACGGTCACCACCCATGGGCTTTCATGCAAGTGCTCTTGGGTGTGCTGATCCATGCGTTCCTTGCCGAGGAAGGTCATGATGAACATGCGGAAGGTATAGAGCGCCGTGATAAACACGCCGGCGACCACGCAAAAATAGGCGTATGGCGAGCCCCAACGATGCGAGGCTCCCACGGCATCGATGAGCGAATCCTTGGAGAAGAATCCCGAGGTTGCGGGAAACCCAATCAGCGCAAGGCAACCCACCAGGCAGGTCCAGTATGTGATAGGCATGTATTTTTTCAGGCCCCCCATCTTGCGCATGTCCTGCTCGTGATGCATGGCAATGATCACTGAGCCCGCCGCCAGGAAGAGCAGTGCCTTGAAAAACGCGTGTGTCATGAGATGGAAAATGCCGGCGCTGTAGGCCGACGCCCCCAGAGCCACCGTCATGTATCCCAACTGCGAAAGCGTCGAGTACGCGATCACCCGCTTGATGTCGTTGGCGACAATGCCGATGAGGCCCATGAAGAACGCCGTGGTCGCCCCGATGATCAAAACGAACGAGAGGGCCGTCTCCGACAATTCGAACAGCGGCGACATGCGCGCCACCATGAAAATGCCGGCGGTCACCATGGTGGCCGCATGGATCAAGGCGGAAATGGGCGTCGGGCCTTCCATCGAATCCGGCAGCCAAATATGCAAGGGTACCTGCGCGGACTTGCCCATGGCGCCGATAAACAAGCAGATACAAGTGAACGTAATCGCCGACCAGGTCACCGTGTCCGCGATGTGGATTTGGGCGGCGGCGATTTGGTTGGCGTGCGAGAACACACTGGCGTAGTCCAAGGATCCGGTGTATCGCAGCACGGCGGCGATGCCCAACACGAAGCCGAAGTCCCCGACCCGATTGACCAAAAACGCCTTGAGACTGGCAAAAATGGCCGAAGGCCTCTGATACCAAAACCCGATCAGCAAGTACGAGACCACGCCCACGGCTTCCCAACCGAAAAATAACTGCAGGAAGTTGTTCGCCATCACCAGCATCAGCATCGAGAAAGTGAACAGCGAGATATAGCTGAAGAAGCGCTGGTAGCCATCATCGTCGGCCATGTAGCCGATGGTATAGATGTGCACCATCAAGGAGACGAAGGTCACGACCGCCATCATCAGTGCCGACAGGCGATCGATCAGAAAGCCCACATTGAGCTGCACCCCGTCGCTCAGCAGCCAGGTATAGACCGTGCCGTTAAAGGGCGCCATGTCCTCGAACGTCAACCGGTACAGCACATAAAATGACAACAGGCACGAGATGCCTACGCCCAGAATGGTGATGCTGTGGGCGCCCGCCCGTCCGATACTCTTACCGAACAGGCCCGCGACAATGCACGCAATCAGCGGCGCCAAGACAATCGTCAGATAAATGGATTGCATTGACCTCAGCCTTGGAGCGTATCGAGATCTTCGACTTCGATGCTGCTGCGTTCGCGGAACAACACGACCAGAATCGCGAGACCGATCGCCGCCTCCGCCGCGGCGACCGTCAAAATAAAGAATACGAAGATTTGTCCGCTGAGATCGCCGTGAAACCTCGAGAACGCGACAAAGTTGAAATTCACGGCGAGCAGCATGAGTTCGATGCACATCAGCAGCACGATGATGTTCTTGCGGTTCAAGAACACGCCGGCCACCGCAATGGCAAATAAAATCCCTGACAAGGCAAGTACATAGGTAAGGGTGATCACGGTCTTTTCTCGGAGGCCATCTTGACGATTCGGACCCGATCCTTGGCCTGCACGGCCACTTGCTTGGCAATGTCCTGCGGCCTACCGCCCTTGCGCTGCCTCAAGGTCAACACGATGGCCGCGACGCTGGCGACCAGCAGAATGATTGCGGCCACCTGCGCGGGGTACGCATAGCGGGTAAATAACTCCACGCCCAAGCTGCGCGTGTTGGAATAATTCGCCGCCAGCGCCGGTGCGGTCTTCAAGGCCGCGCCGCCCAAATGCTTCACCACGATGACATTGATGATGGCGAACACCACGAAGCCTGCGACGGCAACGGTCAGGGGCCAGTAGCCGACGAAGTCGCTGCGCAACCGCTCGAGGTTCACATCCAGCATCATGACCACGAACAGGAACAACACCATCACGGCACCGACATAGACCAAAACCAAGACGATTCCTAGAAACTCGGCATCGAGCAGAATCCAGATCACCGCGCTGTTGAAAAAACACAGCACCAGCAGCAGCGCCGAGTACACCGGGTTTCGCGACAGGATGACGCCCAAGGCCGCGCCGATGAGCACAATGCCGAAAATGAAGAATAGAATCGTCGGAAACATCAGCGGTACCGCGCATCGGCGGCGCGATCCGCCGCAATCATGGCTTCGTAGCGTTCGCCGATGCCGAGCAACTTATCCTTGCTCATGATGTTCTCGCCGCGCTTCTCCATATGGTATTCGTGCAGCCGCGTTTCGACGATGGCATCCACAGGACAAGCTTCTTCGCAAAAACCGCAGTAGATGCACTTGAACAGGTCAATGTCGTAGCGCGTGGTGCGCCGCGTGCCATCCGCCGCCACGTCCGATTCGATGGTAATGGCCAACGCCGGGCAAACCGCCTCGCACAGCTTGCAAGCGATGCAGCGCTCCTCACCGTTCGGATAGCGGCGCAGCGCATGCAGCCCGCGGAAACGGTTGCTCTGTGGGGTCTTCTCTTCCGGATAATTGAGCGTGACCTTGGTCTGAAACATGCTCTTCAAAGTGACCCACAGGCCCTGCAGCAGCTCCCACAGCAGGAATGTTTTAATGAAACTGCGAATACCTTGCATTACGGATTCCCCTTCCAGGGACCCACATGGCCGTACACCATGATGCCCTCGACAGCGAGCCAAACCAGAGTGACCGGAATCAGCGCCTTCCAGCCCAAGCGCATGATCTGATCGTAGCGATAGCGCGGGAAAGTCGCCCGGAACCACAAAAACACGAACATGAAGAAAAAGACTTTGGGCGCCAGCCAGAAAAAGCTCGGCTGCGCGAGCCAGGAATCCGGCTCCAACCAACCATCGAACGGGGATAGCCAACCCCCGAAGAAAAAGATCGAGGTCAACGCCGAAATCAAAATCATATTGACGTATTCGGCGATGAAAAAAAGCGCAAATGCCATGCCCGAATAGTCGACATGGAAGCCCGCGACGATTTCCGATTCGCCTTCCGCCACGTCGAAGGGAGCGCGATTGGTCTCTGCGACGCCGGAAATGAAATACACGATGAACAGCGGGAAAAGCCAGGTCCAGTTCCAGCCAAACAGGCCGCGCTGCGCGTGGATGATCTCGCCGATGTTGAGGCTGCCTGCGGCCATGAGCACGCCCACCATGGCGAAGCCCATGGCGATTTCGTAGGCGACGATCTGCGCTGCGGAGCGCATGGCGCCCAAAAAAGCGTACTTCGAGTTTGCCGCCCAACCGGCCAAAATGATGCCGTACACGCCCATCGAGGTCAGCGCCAAAACGTACAACAGGCCCGCATCGATGTTGGCGAAAGCGTGTTCGGGCCTCAAGGGTATGACCGCCCAGATGGCCAGCGCGGGAACGAGGGCGAGAAACGGCGCTACTCGAAAGAGAAAGCCATTGGCGTCCGCGGGAATCAAGATTTCCTTGAACACCAGCTTGATCACGTCCGCGAACGGCTGGCCCAAGCCCGGAATCCAAAACAGATTGACGCGGTTGGGGCCGCGGCGCAACTGCATCCAACCGATCACCTTGCGCTCCGCGAGCGTGTAAACCGCCATGACCAAAATGATACTGATCATGACGATCAGGATCTGTACCACGGTCAGCAACGGGAACGTCCAATAGGGCGTGATATACCCCGACAGCCATTCGCGCAGCGGCGTCCAATCCCACATGATCAGATCACGGTGCGGGTCATGCGCCCGTCCTTGGTTTTTTGCAAAGGCTCGGAGCCGCGCACCAGCACATCGGTTTGATAGGGCGGGATATCGACCCAGACGCCTGTGGGCACCTGGCCGTCGGGGATGGCGCCGGCGCTCGGGCGCATCGCGTCGATGCGATCTTCGCACAGCGCCTTTAGCGCCTCGCGAACTTGATCCGAGCTGTCGTAGTTAATCCCCGGCACGTTGAGCAAATTGGCGAGCACCCGCAATACCTTCCAGCCGGGCCGGCTCTCGCCCTCCAGCTTTGCTGCCCCGGCCCAACTTTGCCAGCGCCCTTCCGCATTCACATACGTACCGGAAGTTTCGGCGAAGGAGCCGATGGGCAGCACCACGTGTACGGTGTCGCGCAAAGACTCCGGCAAGTGCGTGCCGATCGCAACGACCAGATCAGCCGATTTTAGGGCCGACGCATCGACGCCTAAATCGTTGGCGGGATCGATACCGCCGAAAAGCACGTAGGCTTTGAGCGGTGAGTCCAACATCTGGCGAGCCGACAGGCCCGGCGTCTGAAGCGGAGCGCCGCCCGACCCACGATGCGGCACCGCGCCGGCGAGGTACGCACCCGCGGCATTGGCGCCTTCGGTAATGCAGCCGATGCTGGCCGCGCACAAATCCGCAAGGGCGATGCTGAGAGCCTTCAATTGCGAGTACGCCGGATGGCGCTGCGCCAGGGCGCCCAAGATGACCGCGCGCCGCGTTCCATGTGAGAACGCACCGACGAGGGAGCGGTGATCGTCGCTGACCCGGGCCGCTCCTACGCCCTGAGGCAGAGGCTTGCCCGCGGCACCGGCGGCGGCCTGCACCAGGGCAGTCAGTTCGCCCACCATATCGTTCACGGCCGCGTAAGCGGCGATCGGAAACATATACTCAAAACGGCGCGGATTGACGAAGGCCACGTGCGCCCCGCCCTTCACCGCCGCTTGGCGAATGCGATGCGCCAGCATGGGCATCTCGTGGCGCAGATCCGAACCGACGATGAGCACGCTCTCGAGGCGCCCGGCATCGGCGATCTTCATACCGAGGTTGGGATAAGGCGCCTCGCTTTCTTGTGCGCGAAAATCCAGCTGCCGCAAGCGGTGATCGATGTTGTTGCAGCCTAGCCCGCGCGCAATTTGCGCCAGCAAGTACAGTTCCTCGAGCGTGGCCATGGGCGAGGCAAGAAAGCCCGTTGCGGCGGGGCTCATCGCCGCGGCCTTCTGCAATCCATCAGCGGCGGCGGTGAGCGCCACTTCCCAATCAACCACCTGCAACGTGCCATTCATGCGCATCATGGGCTGCGACACTCGTTCGCTCGAATACATGCCCTCGAACCCGAAGCGATCGCGGTCCGCGATCCACGTTTCGTTGATCTCCTCATTCTCGCGCGGCACCATGCGCAACAACCTGCCGCGCAGCACGTGTCCGTACAAGTTCGTGCCGAAAGCATCGTGCGGCGAGACCAGCGCAGCCTGAGACATTTCCCAGGCGCGCGCGTGATAGCGGAATGGTTTATTGTTGAGCGCGCCGACCGGGCACAGATCGATGATATTGGCGGACAACTCATGATCGACGCTATGTTCGATGTAAGTGCCGATTTCCATGTGCTCACCGCGGCCGGTGGCGCCCATTTGCGGGTAGCCCTGGATTTCCGCGCCGAAGCGCACGCAGCGAGTGCAATGAATGCAGCGCGTCATGTCGGTGGAAACCAAGGGCCCGATGTTCTTGTCCTTGACGACGCGCTTGCGCTCGCTGAATCGCGAAATGTCGCGCCCGTAACCTAAGGCGAGATCTTGCAGCTCGCACTCCCCACCCTGATCGCAGATCGGGCAATCGAGCGGATGGTTTATGAGTAAAAATTCCATGGTCGCGCGCTGCGCGGCAACCGCCTTGGGAGATTTCGTGAACACCTTCATGCCCTCGGCTACCGGTGTGGCGCACGCCGGCAGGGGCTTCGGCGCCTTCTCCACTTCCACCAAGCACATGCGGCAATTCGCGGCGACGGTCAATTTTTCGTGATAGCAAAACCGGGGAATATAAATGTCCGCCGGATCCGTCACCTGCATGATCATCTGGCCCTTGCGGGCCTTTAGCGCAACGCCATTGACTTCGATATTGACTGTGTCGTCTGCCATGTCTCAAGCCGCAACGGCCGGACGGCCGTCCAAATCAGTGACGCCTTCCGTGATGGAGCGGCCCTTGTGCTCGATCATGTATTGGAATTCAGGCCTGAAGTGCTTCAGGAAACTTTGTACCGGCCAGGCGGCCGCATCGCCCAAGGCGCAGATAGTGTGTCCCTCGATGCGGTTGGCCACATCGAGCAGCAATCCTAAATCTTCACTGCGTCCTTCGCCGGCGATGATGCGTTTCAGCATTCGATCGAGCCAACCGGTGCCCTCGCGGCACGGGGTGCACTGGCCGCAGGACTCCGACATATAGAAACGCGCCAGGCGCTCCAGCGCCCGCACCATGCAGGTGGTTTCGTCCATCACGATGACGGCGCCGGTGCCGATGGAGGAGCCGGCTTTCTTGACCGAGTCGTAATCCATGTTGGTGCCCCACATCACGTCGCCGGGCACCACGGGACAAGAGGAACCGCCGGGAATTACCGCCTTTAGCTTGCGGCCCTTCCACACTCCGCCGGCCAGCGCCATCAACTCCTTGAAGGGAATTCCCATGGGCAACTCGAAATTGCCGGGCTTCTCGACGTGTCCGGAGACCGAGAAAATAATCGTGCCGCCGGAATTGACCGGCCCTAACCCTGCGAACCAGGCGGCGCCCTTGCGCATGATGGTGGGCACCGACGCGAAGCTTTGCGTATTGTTGATGGTGGTCGGTTTGCCGAACAGCCCGAAATTGGCGGGGAACGGCGGCTTGAAGCGCGGCTTGCCGGGCTTGCCCTCGAGGGACTCGAGCAACGCGGTTTCCTCTCCGCAGATATACGCCCCGGCACCGATGAAGGTGTGTAGATCGAAGTCGACGCCGGAGCCTAAAATATTCTTGCCGAGCAGGCCGGCGGCGTACGCCTCGGCCAGTGCCGCTTCGAATCGCGGAATGGGTTCGGCCAAAAATTCTCCGCGGATATAGTTGTATCCCACCGTCGCCGTCATCGCGTAGCCGCCGATGGCCATACCCTCGATGACCGAGTGCGGGTTGTAGCGCAGAATTTCCCGATCATGGCAGGTGCCGGGCTCAGATTCGTCCGAGTTGCATACCGCGTATTTTTGCACCGGCGAAGTGCGGGGCATGAAGCTCCACTTCACGCCCATCGGAAATGCCGCGCCCCCGCGGCCGCGCAGTCCGGAGGCCTTCACCTCATCGATGATCTTTTCGCGCGGAGTTTGCTCGCGCAGGATTTTCTCCCACGCCTGATAGCCGCCGAATTGACGGTACACCTCGAGCGTCCACGACCGCTCGTATTTCAAGGCCTCGAATAGCACCAGATTCTGTTCATAAGGCATCAGCGGCCCCTGCTCATTTCAATTCGTCCAACACGGTATCGATGATTTGCGGCGTCAAGTTCTCATGGAATACGTGATCGACCATCATCATCGGCGCCCCGCAGCACGCCGCCAGGCATTCCTCTTCGCGCTTCAAATAAATCCGTCCATCCGGCGTGCTCTCGCCCGTTTTGATGCCGAGCTTCTTCTCGACATAGTCCACCATCTCTTGAGAGCCGCGCAGCATGCAAGAAATATTGGTGCACACGGAAATGTGATGACGCCCCACCGGCTTGGTCTCGAACATGGAGTAGAAGGAGGCCACTTCGTACACCAGAATATTCGGCAGCTCGAGGTAGGCGGCGACGGCGTCCATCAGCTCCGGGGTCAAATAGCCATGGTTCTCATGCTGCACCGCATGCAAGGCCGCAATGACCGCGGAGCGCTTGCGGTCGGGCGGAAATTTAGCCAGCCACCGGTCGATTTCTTCTCGCACATGATCCGATAATTTCGCGCTCATCGGTCTATCTCGCCGAAGACGATATCCTGGGTTCCGATGACGGCGACGACATCCGCGAGCATATGGCCGCGGACCATTTCATCCAGCGAGGCCAGATGCGGGAATCCGGGGGCGCGCACTTTCAGCCGGTACGGCTTATTCGCGCCATCCGATACCAGGTACACGCCCAGCTCTCCCTTCGGCGCTTCCACCGCCGCATACACCTCGCCTTGCGGCACGCAGTAGCCCTCGGTCATGAGTTTGAAGTGATGAATGAGCGACTCCATGTCGCCTTTCATCTCTTCGCGGCGCGGCGGCCGTACTTTGCGATCGTCAATCATGACGGATCCAGGATTGGCCTTGAGCCAGGCCACGCATTGCTCGATGATGCGGTTTGATTGGCGCATCTCTTCGACGCGGACCAAGTAGCGGTCGTAGCAATCGCCGTTGACTCCCACCGGAATGTCGAAGTCCACTTTGTCGTACACGTCGTAAGGCTGTTTCCTGCGCAGATCCCATTCGACGCCGGAACCGCGCAGCATGGGGCCGGAGAATCCCAGCTGCATCGCGCGCTCGGGACTGACCACGCCGATATTGACCGTGCGCTGTTTCCAAATTCGATTGTCGGTGAGCAAGCTTTCGTATTGATCGACGCACGACGGAAAGCGCTTGGTAAAATCCAAGATGAAATCCAGCAAGCCGCCGGAGCGCCGGCTGTTCAAGCGATCCACATCCTTTTTGCTGCGCCACTGCGAGTACTGGTACTGCGGCATCGAATCAGGCAGGTCGCGATACACGCCGCCGGGACGATAGTAGGTCGCGTGCATGCGCGTGCCGGACACTGCCTCATAACAGTCCATGAGATCTTCGCGCTCGCGGAAGCAATACAGGAATACGGTCATCGCGCCGATATCAAGACCGTGCGCGCCGAGCCACATAAGATGATTCAAGATGCGGGTGATCTCATCGAACATCACGCGGATATATTGAGCACGCAGCGGCGGCTCGAGTCCCAGCAGCTTTTCGATGGCCATGACGTAGGCATGCTCGTTGCACATCATGGACACGTAATCCAATCGATCCATGTAGCCGATCGACTGATTGAAGGGCTTGCTCTCTGCGAGCTTCTCGGTCGCACGATGCAGGAGGCCGATGTGCGGATCGGCCTTTTGAATCACTTCGCCATCGAGTTCCAGCACCAAGCGCAGCACGCCATGCGCGGCGGGATGCTGGGGGCCGAAATTCATGGTGTAGTTGCGGATTTCAGCCATCGGATTTCGCGATGCTCGTGGTTGCGACCGGCGCGTTGGTCAACTGCGGGTCGTAGCGATTGTCGTGCCGGATGACCTTCGGCACCAGCACACGCGGCTCGATGGTCACGGGCTGGTAGACCACGCGTCCTTTTTCCGGATCGTAGCGGACTTCAACATTGCCCGAGAGCGGAAAATCCTTTCTGAACGGATGCCCAATGAAGCCGTAGTCGGTGAGCAAGCGGCGCAGGTCCGGGTGCCCCCTGAAGAGAATGCCGAACAGATCGAAAGCCTCGCGCTCGAACCAGTTGGCACCCGCCCAGATCGCGGTGACGGAATCGACCATGGGTTGCTCATCATCCGCACAAAACACCCGCAGACGCAAACGTTGATTCAAGGAAATCGACAACAGGTGGTATACCACCGCAAATCGGCGCCCCGGCGGCACGGGGCCGATGCGCTGGGCTCCGCGCGCGACGCCGCGGCTGAATCCGGACGACGTTGCGCTCTGGGTATTCCATTCGTCACGCCCGTGCGAGAGATAATCCACGCCGCACACGTCCATGCACATTTGGAACTTCAAATCCGCGCCATCGCGCAGCGCAGAGGCAACACCCAATAGCTCATCGGCGGGCACTTCGTACGTCAATTCGCCGGTGTGATTGCCGACGCTCGCCACCTTGCCCGGCAAAGCCAACGTAATGGCTTCCGCCAACCTTTGCAGGCGGGTCGGTGTCGCAACCGCCGCCGTGACGAGCGGATCCGAACTCATCGGATAATCGCCTTGTTACGTCTGATCTTGTTCTGCAGCTGGATAATGCCGTAGAGCAGCGCCTCGGCGGTGGGCGGACACCCCGGCACATACACATCGACCGGCACGATGCGATCGCAGCCGCGAACCACGGCATAGGAATAATGGTAGTAACCGCCGCCGTTGGCGCATGAGCCCATGGAGATCACCCAGCGCGGCTCGGTCATCTGGTCGTATACCTTGCGGAGCGCGGGGGCCATCTTGTTGACCAGCGTGCCGGCCACGATCATGACATCGGATTGGCGCGGGCTCGGCCTGAAGATGATGCCGAAGCGGTCCTGATCGTAACGAGCAGCACCGGCGTGCATCATCTCCACGGCACAACAGGCCAGTCCGAAGGTCATCGGCCACAGTGATCCGGTCCGAGCCCAATTGATGAGCTTGTCGATGCTCGTCACTTCGAAGCCGCGCGCGGTATTGTCGGCTTCTAATCCCATTCCAACGCCCCTTTCTTGTAGTCATAGGCCAGCGCGACCACGAGCACCAAGGCGAAAACCAGCATGGAGACGAGGCCAAAGGTACCGGTGATTTTAAGGGAAACGGCCCAAGGGAAGAAAAACGCGATCTCCAAATCGAAGACAATGAAAATAATGGCGACCAGGTAGTAGCGCACGTCGAAGCGCATGCGCGAATCCTCGAATGCCTCGAAACCGCATTCGTAGGGAGAGAGTTTTTCAGGATCCGGACGGCGCGGACCCAATATCCAACCGACGGTGAACAACGCCAGACCGAGAACCGTCGCCAATCCCAAAAAAATCAATATCGGTAAATACTGTCGCAACATAATCGGCGCCATTCGCTACACGGATTGACCATAATTGTATCAGGCGCGAGCTTGTTGCGTCGCGCGGAACAACTCAAGTTCCGCACGACATTGTTGGTGCCGACGGCCGGACTCGAACCGGCACAGGTTGCCCCACTAGCCCCTCAAACTAGCGCGTCTACCAATTTCGCCACGTCGGCTTTGATCACTTTTTTTCCGGTGCTGTCGGCGTCGTTTCCGGCGCCGCTTGCGGCGGCGTTGCCGGCGCAGTTACCGGCGTCGGCGGCGCTGAGGGAGTCAGCGCCGGGGGCGGCGCTTTGGATGGAGCGGCCGCCTGTGCCGCGCGTTCCAACACAGAAGTCGGTTGCGCCGGAGCATGCGACCCGAGGTAGGCCAAGCTCAAGCTGGTCACGAAGAACAAGCCCGCGAACACTGCCGTCAATTTGGAAAATAACGTACTGGTGCCGCGCGCACCGAATACCGTGCCCGACGCGCCCGAACCGAATCCCGCGCCCGCCTCCGCGCCCTTGCCCCGCTGCAGCAACACCAATCCGATAATCATCAGAGCAAGCAGCACATGCACGCCTAAGATCACACCACGCAGCATAGAAAATCTCTTTAGTGACGCACGTTCGACGTACGTTATTGACGCGCGGCCGCAGCCGCGCAAATCTGTCGAAACTCATCCGCGCTCAACGAAGCGCCGCCCACCAATCCACCGTCCACGTCGGGCATCGCGAATAACTCTGCCGCATTGCCGGCTTTTACGCTGCCGCCATACAGTATCCGCAATTGGCCCGCTATCTTAGCATCATGCGCCCCTATGCGGCTGCGCAGGAATGCATGCACGGCCTGAGCCTGTTCCGGCGTCGCCGTACGGCCAGTGCCTATGGCCCACACGGGTTCATAGGCCAGCACGGCGTCCTCCGCAAAGCCCCCTATGCCGAGCATGGCGATCACCGCCTCAACTTGGCGTCCCACGACCGCTTCGGTCTGCTTCGCCTCGCGCTCTTCGAGAGTTTCCCCGACGCACAGCACCGGCTTCAAACCACCCGCAAGCGCGGCCGCAAACTTGCGCGCCACCAACGTATCGTCCTCGTGATACCAGCGCCGCCGCTCGGAATGACCGACGATGACATAGGTGGATCCCACGTCCTTGAGCATGGCGGCGCTCACTTGACCGGTGAACGCGCCGCCGGACTCGGCGCACACATCCTGCGCGCCCACCATGATGCGGCCATCCTCCAACACGCGGACCGCATCGGCTAAATAGACATAAGGCGGAAACACCACGATGTCGATCGGCCAGTCGGGCCGTATAGAGCGCTCCAACTCGGCCAGCAATGCCTGATTGGAGGCCTGAGACCCGTGCATTTTCCAATTGCCCGCGACCATCGGACGACGCATAGCCAACCTTCGGGCAATTGCCCTGCGGGAAAGGCGGCGAAGATTAGCCGCGCCGCCTCGTAACTGCAAGCCCCCTAAGGATTGATGCTGGAAGCCGCTTCGACTGCCGCGGCTATCTCGCTGGCACCCCTCTTGACCAGATTCGCATCCGAACCCTCCACCATCACCCGAATCACGAGTTCCGTGCCCGATGCGCGCAACACGATACGGCCACGGCCCTCGAGGCGCCGTTCCACGTCTTCTACGATTTGTGCCACCTTCGTGTCCGTCAGCGGATCGAAGCGCTTGGCCACCCGGACATTCAAGAGTACCTGCGGATATTTCTTCATGCCCGCGCCCAACTCGGCCAGTCCGGCTCCGGTTTGCTTCATGACGGCAAGGACCTGCAGCGCGCTGATCAACCCATCGCCGGTCGTGGTCTTGTCCAAGCACAAGATATGGCCCGAGGTCTCGCCGCCCAAGGTACCGCCCGCTTCATTCAGCATGGCGAGCACATTGCGATCGCCCACTTGAGCGCGCAGGAAGCTGATGCCACGCTCGGCAAGCGCGTGTTCCAGTCCAAGATTGCTCATGACCGTGCCCACCACCGGCCCTTTGAGCGCATTGCCGCCGCGCGCCGCCGTGGCGAGAATGAACATCAACTGATCGCCATCCACGCACCGCCCGAGCTCATCGACCATGACGACTCGATCGCCGTCCCCGTCGAGGGCGATGCCGACCTGTGCGCGCACTCCCGGCACGGTGAGCTGCAGCAACTCCGGAGACATCGAGCCGCAGCCGTCGTTGATGTTGCGGCCGTTCGGTGAGCAGCCGATGGGAACGATTTCGGCACCCAGATCGGCAAGCACGCGCGGTGCTACCTTGTAGCCGGCACCGTTGGCGCAATCGATCACAATTTTGAAGCCCTTCAAGTTCATGCCGGTCGGAATGGTCGAAGCGCAGAAATCCTGATACTGAGTCCGGCTGCGGTCGATGCGTATGGCTTTGCCCAAGCGCTGCGATTCCTGCGTGAGCACAGCGAGGTCGAGCAAACTCTCGATCTCCTGCTCTATCCGGTCCGACAGCTTGCTGCCCGTGGCATCGAAGAACTTGATGCCATTGTCCTGATAAGGATTGTGCGAGGCGCTGATAACCACGCCGAAGCTGCAGCCCAGGCGTTGCGTCATGTAGGCGATGCCCGGCGTTGGCAGCGGTCCGATCAGCATGACATCGACGCCGGCGGCGACAAAACCCGCTTCCAACGCCGACTCGAACATGTAGCCTGAAACGCGGGTGTCCTTGCCGATGAGCACACGCCCGCCTTCCGGCGCGAGCACGCGCGCTGCAGCACTTGCCAGACGCAGCGCAAAATCGACAGTCATGGGCGCCGCGCCCACTCGTCCGCGCACACCGTCGGTGCCGAAATAATTCAAGGTTCCATTCCTTGCAGCACTGCGCTGACCGTGCGGATGGCATCGCAGGTCGGCCCCACATCGTGGGTGCGGATGATGCGGGCGCCCCCGCTCACGGCCAGTGCCGCCAGGCCTAAGCCGCCGTACAGCCTCTCGTTGAGCGGCTTGCCCAGAATCTTGCCGATCACGTGCTTGCGCGAGACGCCCACCAGCAGCGGCGCATTGAGCGCCGCAAAGCGCGGCAATTCCCTGAGTAGCGTCAAGTTGTGCTCCAAGGTTTTTCCAAATCCAAATCCCGGGTCGAATGCAATCGACTCGACGGCGATGCCCGCAGCGAGGCACGCTTCTCGTTCGCGCTGCAGAAATTCGCTGATTTCGCCGACCACGTCATTATAGTGCGGACGTTCCTGCATGGTACGCGGCTCGCCTTGCATGTGCATGAGGCATACGCCGGCTTGTGTCTCAGCGGCCAGCATGCGTGCACCGGGGACCCGCAGTGCATAGATGTCGTTGATGATGCAGGCTCCAGCGGCTGTCGCGGCCGCCATCACCGCCGGCTTCGAAGTGTCGATGGAAATGGCCGCATCGCAACTCGCCGCGATGCCTTCGATGACGGGGAGCACGCGTCCTAATTCCATCGACTCGTCCACCTCGAGTGCACCGGGACGAGTCGACTGACCGCCGACGTCGATGATAGCGGCCCCTTCGGTGAGCATTTGCCGCGCACGAGCCAGCGCGGCATCGAGCGCCGCATAGCGGCCGCCGTCGGAGAATGAATCCGGCGTGACATTGAGGATGCCCATGACGATGGGACGGGTTAGATCAATGCTGCGATTTCGGCAACGCCAGAGCATCCAAATACTCAGCCTTTCGGCTCATTCTAGTTATTCGGCCCGACTCTCAAGGTTCAATCGGGGCCCCATTTCCCGGAGCGTGAAAAACTAAGGATGTTTTTCCCGCAGGCCTCCAGGGAAGGATTTATGGCGGTCCGGGAAATGGGGCCCGATCGAACCGCTCTTAGTGCTGTCCCGCCGGATTGACCAACGGAGGGGCGGGCTTTTCAGCCGAGGGTCCTCGCGGCGTCGGCGTCGGCGTATCGTCCCAATCGCGCGGTGGCCGCGGCTCCCGGCCTTCCATGATGTCCTTGATCATTTCCTCATCAATGGTTTCGTACTTGATCAAGGCCTCGGACATGGCTTGCAGCTTGTCCATGTTGGTCTGCAGAATCTTGTAAGCGCGCTGATAGTTGTTGTCGATTACGCGGCGCACTTCCTCATCGATCACATGCGCGGTAACGTCCGAGACTTGCTTGTGCTGTGTGACGCTGCGGCCCAAGAACACTTCGCCGGATTCTTCGCTGTAGGTCTGCGGGCCCAAGCGATCCGAGAGGCCCCACCGCGTGACCATGTTGCGCGCAAGTTCCGTGGCGCGCTCAATGTCGTTCGATGCGCCTGTGGTGACGGCGTCGGCGCCGAACACCAGTTCTTCGGCGATGCGGCCGCCGAACAGGGTCGCAATTCGGCTCTCGAGCTGGCGCTTGCTGGTGCTATAACGGTCCGCCTCAGGCAGGAACATGGTCACACCGAGAGCCCGCCCGCGGGGAATGATGGTGACCTTATAGACAGGATCGTGCTCGGGAACGCTCAAGCCAACGATGGCATGTCCCGATTCGTGATAGGCGGTATTGCGCTTCTCTTCCTCGGTCATGACCATGGAGCGGCGCTCGGCCCCCATCATGATCTTGTCCTTGGCACGTTCGAACTCTTCCATGGTCACCGAACGTTTGTTGCCGCGCGCGGCAAACAACGCCGCCTCGTTGACAAGATTGGCCAGGTCCGCGCCCGAGAAGCCGGGCGTACCGCGCGCGATGACGGAAGGCTTGACGTTGTCGCCGAGCGGCACCTTGCGCATATGGACTTTGAGGATTTGTTCGCGGCCGCGTACATCGGGCAGCGGTACCACCACTTGACGGTCGAAGCGGCCCGGTCGCAACAGCGCCGGATCGAGCACATCAGGGCGATTGGTCGCGGCGATGACAATGATGCCTTCATTGCCCTCGAAACCGTCCATTTCGACCAGCAACTGGTTCAACGTCTGTTCACGCTCATCGTGGCCGCCGCCCAAGCCCGCACCGCGATGCCGGCCCACCGCGTCGATTTCATCGATGAATATGATGCAAGGTGCGTGCTTTTTGGCCTGCTCGAACATGTCCCGGACGCGCGAGGCACCCACGCCGACGAACATTTCCACGAAATCAGAGCCCGAAATGGTGAAAAACGGTACCTTGGCCTCGCCGGCGATGGCCCGGGCCAGTAAGGTCTTGCCGGTGCCGGGAGACCCGACCATAAGCACACCTTTGGGGATCTTGCCGCCAAGTTTCTGGAACTTGCCGGGATCTTTCAAGAAATCGACGATTTCGACGACTTCTTGCTTGGCCTCTTCGACCCCCGCCACATCGGCGAAGGTAATATTGACCTGGTCCTCTCCCAGCAGGCGCGCACGGCTCTTGCCGAAGGACATGGCTCCCCTGCCGCCGGACGCCCCTTGCATCTGGCGCATGAAATAGGCCCAAAACCCAATGAGAATCAATATTGGAAACGCGGATATCAACAGCTGCAGAAACACTGACTGTTGCTTCGGGGGTTCCCCCCCGAATTTCACGCTCTGCGCCTGAAGCAGCCCGATCAGGGCAGCGTTGTTGGTTTCGGGATTGAACGTGATGAACTGTTCCCCGGAACGGCGCTTACCCTCGATGATTTCGCCCTTCAGCGTCACGGATTCGACCGTGCCGCTCTTCACTTCGGTCAAGAACTGGGAGTAGATGATTTGCGACGGTTGGCCCGTGCGCATGCCAAATTGGCTGAAAATCGCCAGCAGAATGACCGCCAGGGCGACCCATAAGAGAATCTGTTTCGTCAAATCGTTCAAGTTTTCACCTGCAACCCGTCACACATTAGACAAGCAACTGACGGGCGTTTCCTCAAGTTACACCATCCTAAACTGCCGCGCCAACAGATAGATCTCAGGACTGCGGGTTCGTGACGCTTTCGGCTTTTTTGTCACCACGCGGCCGTAACGAGTGCGAGCATCTTTGATGATCTGCTCGAATCCAGCGCCTTGAAATAATTTCACAAGCAAATCGCCCCCGGGCGCCAGGACGCGGTCGGCAAACTCGAAAGCCAGTTCGGCGAGGTACATGGATCGAGGTTGGTCCACAGCATCTATGCCAGCCATGTTGGGGGCCATATCCGACATTACAAGGTCGACCTTGTCGGTCCCGACATGCTGCAAAACCTGCCCTAAGACGCTCTCATCCCGGAAGTCCCCCTGCACGAAATCCACGCCCGGTATGGCATCCATGGGCAGAATGTCCGTGGCCACGATGCGGCTCTTTCCGCCGACGATACGCGCCGCGTATTGGCTCCAGCCGCCGGGCGCAGAACCTAAGTCGACGCAGCGAATTCCCGGGCGCAACAAGCGCTCGGCTTCTTGAATCTGCGCCAGTTTGAATACCGCGCGTGAGCGCCAGCCTTCCTTCTGCGCGCGTTTAACGTATTCATCGTTGGCATGCTCGGAGAGCCAGCGGGAACTGCTTTTTGAACGCTTGGGCATTTTAAGTTGTGACTATAATCGCGAGATGCCATTATCTGAGAAACAAAAGAAGCATTTGCGGCGTCTGGCACATCCCATGAATCCCATTGTGATGCTGGGAAATGCCGGCTTGACGCCTGGAGTGGTTAAAGAATTGGATCGTGCGCTCACCGACCATGAATTAGTCAAAGTATCTGCCCGCGTGGGCGAACGCGCCGCGCGCGATGCCGCGCTGGACGATTTGGCGGCGCAGACCTCCAGCGAGATCGTGCAGCGCATCGGCAACGTCGGCGTCTTCTACCGCCGCAATCAAGACTTACCGAAAGTCCTCATTCCGGATTGAGCCGTGAACATTAATACTCACCTGCGAGTGGTTTCGTTGTGTATGGCGTTGCTGTTGGCGAGTTGCGGCGGCGGGTCATCGTCACCGAGCCCGACTCGGACGGTCGATGCCCAACTGCCCACGGCGCCTGCGAATTTGTCCGCCGCTGCGGTCTCGATCGTGCAAATCAATCTTGCCTGGGGCGCCTCGACCGACAACGTTGGGGTTACCGGCTACATGGTCGAGCGTTGCCAGGGTGCGGGCTGCGCGAACTTCGCGCAAATTGCCACGCCCACCGCCGCGAGCTTCAATGACACCGGCTTGACCTCCGCCACGTCATATTCCTATCGCGTGCGCGCCACCGATGCCGCCGGCAACCTGAGCAGTTATAGCGGTGTCGGCAGCGCCGTGACTCCCGTCGCGAACATCACTGTGAGCCTAACCCCGGCCCGCGGAGGACTGACAATCTCTCAGGCGCTCAACGTCAGCGCCACGCTCGCCAACGATGTCGGCAACGCAGGCGTCACCTGGTCGACGACACTCGGTTCATTCAGTGCGCAATCGGCGACGAGCGCGACGTATGTAGCCCCCAGCACCACAGGCACGGTTACCATCACGGCGACTAGCGTGACGGATGCCAGCAAGAGTGCCTCGGCAACTTTTGGCATCACCGACCTTGGCCTCGTCGGCACCTTCCACAATGACAATTCGCGCGATGGCGCCAATACGCAAGAATTCGCACTCACGCCCGCGAATGTGAATACATCGACGTTCGGCAAGCTTTTCTCCTGTGCCGTCGATGGCGCCATTTATGCTCAGCCGCTCTGGGTGGCCAATCTGACCATCAACGGCGCCAAGCACAACGTGGTCATCGTCGCGACCCAACACGACAGCGTCTATGCATTCGACGCCGATGCCAGCCCCTGTCTCACGCTGTGGCACGCTGCGCTGCTCGATGCCAATCACGGCGGCACAGCGGGGGAGACGACAGTGCCCTCCGGAACGGCCAACGGTCTTGTCGGCGGTGGTAGCGGCGACATCAAGCCTGAAGTGGGCGTCACCGGGACCCCTGTCATCGACCCGGTGGCAAGCACCCTTTATGTCGTTAGCAAGTCTGCGGTATCCAACGCACTGCCGATTTTTCAACGCCTGCATGCGCTGAATCTACTCGACGGCACCGAGCGAGCCGGATCGCCCAGCAATATCGACGCCACGATCTCCGTGCCCGGCACCGCCGACGGATCGACCACTGTCAAATTTAATCCCCAGACCCAAAACCAACGCGGTGGGCTGGCGCTCGTCAATGGCATCGTTTATGTCACCTGGGCTTCTCACGAAGACGTGGGTCCCTATCACGGCTGGGTGATGGGTTTCAATGCATCGGTGATGGGGACGGTTCCCGCTACGGTGCTCAACACCACGCCCAACAACGTTGGCATTGCCGGTGGTATTTGGATGTCCGGGGGTGCGCCGGCCATCGATGCCGGTGGCAGCCTGTATCTGTCCACCGGAAACGGCAGCTTCGATGCGGATTCCGGCGGCTCGAATTTCGGCGACAGCACGCTGCGACTTGGGACCTCCGGCGGCCTCACCGTCGCGGATTGGTTCACGCCCGCGGATCAAAGCGCGCTCGATCAGGCGGACAGTGATCATGGTGCCGGGGGTGCGACGATTTTGCTCAATGTTGGCACCGGGAACTACATTATCGCGGGCGGCAAGGAAGGCAGTCTATTCCTCCTATCGCAAGCCTCGTTGGGGCATTACGGGGCGAATTCCAACCCGGCCAATTCCAACGCCCGTCAAGAATTCAGTGTGGGGGGCGAAATCTTCTCCACGGCGGGATTCTGGAACAATGCGCTCTACATTGCCCCCGTGGGTCAAAAGCTGGCGACTTACAATTTCGATCCCACGTCGGGATTGTTCAATACGGGAGCTGTGCACACCAGTGGCAATGGATTCAGCTTCCCGGGTACCTCACCCTCTATTTCGGCGGCGGGCACAACCGGCGGAATCGTTTGGGCCGCCGACAACAGCCCCTACTGCACGCCACAGTCTCACAGCTGCGGGGCGGCGGTGCTTTATGCACTCGATGCGGGCAATGTGTCGACGGAACTTTGGAATAGCGGGTTAGTCGCTGCGGACCAAGCCGGCAATGCGGTTAAATTTGCGGTCCCCACGGTTGCCAACGGCAAAGTCTACATCGGCACCCGCGGCAACGACACGGGCAACGGGACTTCATCCGTTCTTGGCGAATTGGACGTCTACGGGTTGAAGCCAAACTAATACCAGGACCGCGCAGCAGGCCAGCAAATAAATCACGGCGGAGACCGCGTGCCAGGCGCCGAAACTAAGTCCAGCTGCAACGCCGTTCTCCCGCGCCACTGTCATGAAGGGTTTCAAAATCCATTCGTTGAGCGCCAGCAGCAACACGGCCAAGTAACCCCAAGCGAAGCGCCTCTTTTGCGAAGATAACAGCGCCATCGTCGCCACCGCCACGCCCAGGTATGTCTCGATACTGAACAGCCTGGCGGCGATGAGGCCCGCGAGATGCCGATCGTTTAGTAGGTTGAACAGCGTGGCCGCGACCCATAGCAGCGACCACAGGCTGCCGGCCCAGAGCACCAGCAGAATACGGGAGATTCCTCGCAGAATCTTCACGTTTCTTTACACGTAGCGGACCGAGACGATCTCGTAGCTGCGCGTACCGCCGGGGGTGGTCACATCGACGATATCGCCCTCGGATTTGCCGATCAGGGCGCGGGCGATGGGCGATGAGACAGAGAGCAGGCCCTGCTTGATGTCGGCCTCATCATCGCCCACCAGCTGATAAACCACCTTGGTGCCGCCGTCCTGGTCTTCCAGCTGCAGTGTCGAGCCGAATACTACGCGGCCATTGGCGGTGAGCTTGGTGACGTCGATCACCTCGGCGTTGCTCAGACGGTTTTCGATTTGGTTGATGCGGCCTTCGATGAAGCTTTGCTGTTCGCGCGCGGCGTGGTATTCCGCATTCTCGCTCAAGTCGCCGTGCGCGCGCGCCTCGGCAATAGCCTTGATCACGTGCGGCCGCGCCTCGCTTTTCAACTGTTTGAGTTCCGCGCGCAAACGCTCAGCGCCGCGCAACGTCATGGGAGTCCGCGTCACGCCAATTCCTTGTGCAAATCCTGCAGTCGATTCACTTCAATGTCGCCTAGGTGGTCAAGGGCGTCGCATGTCGCGCGCGCACCGGCCACGGTTGTGTAATACGTTACCCGTCGCGCGACGGCCTCGCGACGAATGGACCGAGATTCGCGAACCGCCTGTTTGCCCTCGGTGGTGTTGACGATCAAGGCCACCTCGTCATTTTTTATCATATCCACAATGTGCGGGCGACCCTCGCGGACTTTATTGACCCGGCGGCAAGTCACACCGGCTTCCTCGAGGACCAGCGCGGTGCCCCCCGTGGCAGCGATTTCGAATCCGCGCGCAATCAGCATCTGCGCCAGGATGACCGCGCCCGGCTTGTCGCGGTCCCTAACACTGACGAAGCATAAGCCGCGTGTGGGCAGTATGACACCGGAGGCGGCCTGGGCTTTGGCATAAGCCTCGCCAAAGGTATTGCCGGTGCCCATGACTTCGCCGGTGGATTTCATCTCGGGGCCTAGGATGGGATCTGCTTCAGGGAATTTAATGAATGGAAAAACCGCCTCTTTGACCGAGAAGTACGGTGGAATGCGCTCCACGGTGCGTTCTTGCATGGCCAGAGTCTTCCCCGTCATGACGCGAGCCGCCACCTTGGCCAGCGGAATACCCGTGGCCTTGGAAACGAACGGCACGGTACGGGAAGCGCGCGGGTTGACTTCCAGAATATAGATCACCCCGCTTTGAATCGCGAATTGAATGTTCATCAAGCCGATGACATTGAGCGCCTTGGCCAGTTTTCGGGTTTGCACGCGCAACTCGTCTTGGATTTCCTGCGACAGGCCATTGGGCGGCAGCGAGCAGCCGGAATCGCCGGAGTGCACGCCCGCCTGCTCGATGTGTTCCATGATGCCGCCGATCAGCACGTCGGTACCATCGCTGACCGCGTCTACATCCACTTCGATGGCGAGATCTAAAAAGCGGTCGAGCAGCACCGGGCTATCGTTCGACACCTTTACCGCATCGATCATGTACTGGCGCAGGTCATCCTCGTTGAACACCACTTCCATGGCCCGTCCGCCGAGCACGTAGCTGGGGCGCACCACCAAAGGGAAACCGACATCGCGGGCCATGAGAATGGCGGTGTCTTCCGAACGCGCAGTGGCATTGGCGGGCTGTTTCAATTTCAGGCTGGCCACCAGCTTTTGAAAGCGCTCGCGATCCTCCGCCACATCGATGCTGTCCGGCGTCGTGCCGATGATGGGCGCGCCCGCGGCCGCGAGCGCCCGCGACAATTTCAGCGGCGTCTGGCCGCCGTATTGCACGATCACGCCCTCGGGCTTTTCCTTCTCGATGATTTCCATCACGTCCTCGAACGTCAGTGGTTCGAAGTACAGGCGGTCCGACGTGTCATAGTCGGTCGACACGGTTTCCGGATTGCAATTCACCATGATGGTTTCGAAGCCGTCTTCGCGCAGCGCCATGGCGGCGTGCACGCAGCAATAATCGAATTCGATTCCCTGGCCGATGCGATTCGGCCCTCCCCCTAAGATCATGATCTTGCGCCGATTCGTGGGAGCCGCTTCGCATTCCTCTTCGTAGGTCGAATACAGGTACGCCGTTGACGTGGCGAACTCGGCGCCGCAGGTGTCGACGCGCTTGTAAACCGGGTGAAGCCCAAGCTTGCGCCGCTCGCGGCGGATGTCCGGCTCATCGCGCCCGACGAGTTTCGCGATGCGCGAATCGGAAAAGCCCTTGCGCTTCAAGGCACGCAAGCGCGAGAGGTTCAAGGAATCGAATCCGTCGCGGGCCAGCTCTGCCTCTTCGCGCAGCAGATCCTCGATCTGCGACAGGAACCAGGGATCGATGCACGTGGTATCGAAAACCTGCTGCAAGGTCCAGCCGGCGCGAAACGCGTCCGCCACATACAGAATCCGATTGGGCCCCGGCCAGCGCAATTCGTAGGCAAGCTTCTCAGCCGCCTCGTCGGTGAGCGGCAGGGTCACCTGCTCGTTGAAGCCGTCGTAGCCGGTCTCGAGGCTGCGCAGCGCTTTTTGCATGGATTCTTGAAAGGTGCGTCCGATGGCCATCGCCTCGCCCACCGACTTCATTTGCGTGGTCAAGCGCGTGTTGGCACCGGGAAATTTCTCGAACGTGAAGCGCGGAATCTTCGTGACCACATAGTCGATCGTGGGTTCGAATGAGGCCGGCGTCGCACCACCGGTGATTTCATTCTTGAGCTCGCTCAAGGTATAGCCCACGGCCAGCTTGGCGGCGATCTTGGCGATGGGAAATCCGGTGGCCTTGGAAGCCAGCGCCGAGGAACGCGACACCCGCGGGTTCATTTCGATGACCAGCACTCTGCCATCTTCCGGATTGATGGCGAACTGCACGTTCGAGCCGCCGGTATCGACGCCGATTTTGCGCAACACCGCAATGGACGCGTCCCGCAGCCGTTGGTATTCACGATCCGTGAGGGTTTGCGCCGGAGCGACGGTGATCGAGTCGCCGGTGTGCACGCCCATCGGATCGATGTTCTCGATGGAGCACACGATGATGCAGTTGTCGTCGTGGTCGCGGACCACTTCCATCTCGTACTCTTTCCATCCGAGCACCGATTCCTCGAGCAGTACCTCGTTGGTGGGCGAGGCATCGAGCCCACGCGCCACGATGCCTTCGAATTCCTCGCGGTTGTAGGCGATGCCCCCGCCGCTGCCGCCCAACGTGAAAGAGGGTCTGATCACGGTGGGAAAGCCGATTTCCGACTGCACCGCCAGGGCCTCTTCCATGCTGTGAGCGATACGCGCTCGCGCCGTTTCGAGCCCAATGTCGGTCATGGCGCGCCGGAACAGTTCTCGGTCCTCGGCCATGTCGATGGCTCGCTGCGACGCGCCGATCATCTCCACATTGAATTTTTCCAATACTCCTTCGCGCACCAAATCGAGCGCGGTGTTGAGCGCCGTCTGGCCGCCCATGGTCGGCAGCAGCGCGCTGGGTTGTTCTTTTTCGATGATGCGGGCGATGGTGCGCCAGTTGATGGGCTCAATGTAAATCGCATCCGCCGTCTCCGGATCCGTCATGATCGTCGCCGGATTGGAGTTCACCAGGATGACCCGATATCCCTCTTCTTTCAACGCCTTACAGGCTTGAGCTCCAGAATAATCGAACTCGCACGCCTGGCCGATGATGATGGGCCCCGCACCGATGATCAGGATGCTCTCAAGGTCGGTACGTTTCGGCACTAGCCTTCCGCCGATTTCTGTTTCACGGGTGTGCGCCCGCGCGAATTGGCCTGCACGCGTTTGACCATCAGGTACATGAAGTGCTCGAACAGCAATCGCAGGTCGTGCGGCCCGGGGCTGGCCTCGGGGTGCCCCTGAAAGCTAAATGCCGGCCGATCCGTGCGGCTGAGGCCTTGCAGTGAGCCGTCAAACAAAGAGCGATGCGTTGCCCGCAGCGTATCGGGCAGCGTCGACTCATCCACCGAGAAACCGTGGTTCTGGCTGGAGATCAACACTCGCCCCGAATCGACTTCCAGTACCGGATGGTTCGCACCATGATGGCCGAACTTCATTTTGACCGTCTTCGCGCCGCTGGCGAGCGCCAACAACTGATGTCCCAAGCAAATGCCGAAGACCGGGACATCGGTCTCCAGGAAGCGCGCAATGGCCGCGATGGCATAGTCGCAAGGTTCCGGATCACCCGGACCATTACTTAAGAAAATACCATCAGGATTCATCGCAAGTACCTGATCAGCAGGAGTTTGTGCGGGAACAACCGTCATGCGGCAACCATGCTCCGCCAGAATCCGCAAAATGCTGCGCTTCATGCCGTAGTCGTAGGCGATCACGTGCAAGCGGCTTTGCGGGCGCGGCGGCTTGGCACCGGTTTTCCAAATCAGCCCGTCATTCCACTGGTAGACCTTCTTGGTGGAAACAGCTTTGGCCAAATCCATGCCCTTGAGGCCGGGAAATTTTTTGGCGGCGCGCACCGCCGCGTTCTGGTCGATATTCTCGCCCGTCATGATGCAGCCGGATTGGGCGCCCTTCTCACGCAGCAACCGGGTCAGCTTGCGCGTATCGATATCGGCAATGGCCACCACCTTGCAGCGAAGCAGAAAACTCTGCAAAGACTCCGTGGAACGCCAGTTGGAATGCAGCAGCGGCAGGTCGCGAATGACGAGCCCGGCGGCATAGACCGCGCCGGATTCCAAATCCTCGGGCGTCGCGCCGGTGTTGCCTATGTGCGGATAGGTCAGGGTAACGATCTGCCGGCAGTAGGAAGGATCGGTGAGGATTTCCTGATACCCGGTCATCGCCGTATTGAAAACTACTTCACCCGTCGTGTTGCCTTTTGCGCCGACTGAGACGCCGCGAAACACGGTGCCATCTTCAAGAGCTAGCACTGCAGGTGTCGACACTCCGGTTCCTCGCTTTGCGCTAGGGCGCGTTTGACGCAGATGCGCAAAGCGGGAGGCGCTCTTGAGAACGTCTCCCGCTTTGTGGGTAAATTCGCACGTCGTTTCCGGGCGCGAATATTAACGATGCCCGCGATCACTGTCCATGTTTCTTCATTAAAGTCCGACCACATCGCGCATGCGGTACAGACCCTTGGGCTGTGTGGAGAGCCAAGCGGCGGCCTGCAAGGCCCCGCGCGCGAATGTGATGCGGTCGGTCGCCCGGTGGGTCAGTTCCAGCCGCTCTCCCGCCGCTGCAAAGGTCACGGTGTGCTCGCCCACGATGTCCCCCGCCCTTAAGGCGGAAAAACCGATGCTTCCCGGCCCCCGCGCGGCATTGACACCATGCCGGTCGTAAACGGCCACCTCGCTCAAATCAACGCCGCGTGCCCCGGCTGCCGCCGCCCCAAGGCTCAAAGCCGTGCCTGAGGGCGCATCGCGCTTCAATCGGTGATGCGCTTCGAAGATTTCGATGTCATAGGAGGCGTCCAACGCTGCGGCCGCCTGTTCGACCAGTTTGCTCAAGACCGCCACCGCGACGCTCGTGTTGGGAGCCAGCAAGACGGCAATCCTGCTTGCCGCGCGCTCGAGCGCAGCATGCGTCGCGGCGTCCAGGGCAGTGGCGCCGACCAGCAACGGGACACTCGCCGCACTGCAAGCCTGTGCATGGGCGGCGACGGCGCTGCCGAGACTGAAGTCAAGCGCCAGGGAGCCCGGGGTCAGCCCCGCCGCGGCATCTGCGCTAACGGTGACTCCGGTCGCCTGCCCGTCAGCGGCGGCATCGAACCCTAAGCGGCTGCTGGCCGGCGAGGCAATCGCGCCGTGCAGATGAAACGGCGAGCCTTCGCGCAAGGCCCGAATTAGCGCTTGTCCCATGCGGCCGGTAATGCCGAAAACCACCAGCGGCTGCGAGGGCACCTACTCGACCGCGCGCGTGAAGAATTTCTTGACCCCATCGAAAAACGTTTGTTCTTTGGGATGATGGCTGCCCTGCTCCAACGAGACCTCGAACTTCCTCAAAAGCTCTTTCTGCTCGGCCCGCAGGCTCACCGGTGTTTCCACCACCACACGGCAAAACAAATCGCCGGGGGCGCCGCCGCGCACGGGGCGCACGCCTTTCTCGCGCATGCGAAATACCCGGCCCGATTGGGTCTCGCTGGGAATCTTTAAAACCACCTCGCCGTCGAGCGTCGGCACCTCGACGGTGCCGCCGAGCGCCGCGGTTGCAAAGGTAATGGGCACCTCGCAGGACAAATGGCTGCCTTCGCGCTCGAAAATGGCATGCTCGCGCACGCGGATCTCGACGTAGAGGTCCCCGGCCGGACCGCCGTTTCGGCCCGCCTCGCCCTCGCCATTCAAGCGAATGCGATCGCCCGTGTCGACGCCCGCGGGCACTTTCACCGGCAGCGATTTGTCCTGACGGACTCTTCCCTGCCCGTAGCAGGTATCGCACGGATTGGAGATGATTTTGCCGCGGCCCTTGCAGCGCGGACAAGGTTGCTGGATGGTGAAAATGGACTGCTGCACCCGGACTTGGCCCTGGCCGTTGCAGGTATCGCAAGTCTTCGGTGTCGAGCCTTTGGCTGCGCCCGAGCCCTTGCAGGTCTTGCACTCCGCCATGGAGGGAATGCGGATCTCGGTCTCGGTGCCGAACACCGCTTGCTCCAAATCCAGATCCAGCTCGTAGCGCAAATCGGCGCCGCGAAACACCTGCGATCGGCCGCGTTGCCCGCCTGAGAAGATATCGCCGAACATCTCGCCAAAAATATCGCCGAAAGCTTCGCCGGCGCTGAAACCGCCGCCGCGGTTGCCTTCGAGACCCGCGTGGCCGAACTGATCATAGACAGCGCGCTTGTGGGCGTCGCACAGGACCTCGTAAGCCTCTTTGCACTCCTTGAAGCGATGTTCGGCATCGGGATCGTCGGGGTTGCGGTCGGGATGAAATTTCATCGCAAGGCGGCGATAGGCCTTTTTGATGTCTGCTTCGGTCGCGTCCCTTGCCACGTCCAGCAGCTTGTAATAGTCCTGCTTCGCCATTGCTCACCTAGCCTCAAGCCCATACAAACGAACCGCCGGTACTATGCATACCGGCGGTTCAGATCACAATCTACCAATCGTCAAAGTGTTAAGCCTTCTTGCGGTCGCTGTCCTTCACTTCCTCGAACTCGGCGTCCAGCACGTCATCCTTGGGCTGTTCGGCGCGGCCGCCGGCCGAAGGGTTTTCGGCCCCGGCCCCCGCCCCGCCCGCATTGGCCGAGGATTGCTCATACATCTTCTGCATGATCGCACTCGAGGCCTGCTCCAGGGCGGCGGTCTTGCGCTCGATCTCCTCCCGATCATCGCCGCTCATCGCAGTCTTGACGTCCGCCACCGCCTCGGTGGCCGTCTTCTTCTGATCATCGGAGATTTTGTCGCCCATGTCCTTGAGCGCTTTTTCGACGGTGTGAATGGTCGCATCCGCCTTGTTGCGCGCGGCCACGAGTTCACGAAACTTCTTGTCCTCCTCGGCATGCGTTTCCGCATCGGAGACCATGCGCTTGATTTCGGCCTCCGACAAACCGCTGGAGGCCTTGATCACGATGCGCTGTTCCTTGCCGGTTTTCACGTCCTTCGCCGAGACGTTCAAAATTCCGTTGGCATCGATGTCGAACCCGACCTCGATTTGCGGCATGCCGCGCGGCGCGGGCGGAATATCCGTCAGGTCGAAGCGGCCCAATGACTTATTGTCCGAGGCTCGGTCGCGCTCGCCCTGCAGCACATGGATGGTCACACCGGTCTGATTGTCGTCCGCCGTCGAGAAGGTCTGCGTCGCCTTGGTCGGAATCGTGGTGTTCTTCTCGATCACCTTGGTCATGACGCCGCCCAGAGTCTCGATGCCTAAGGACAGCGGGGTGACATCGAGCAGCAACACATCTTTGACGTCGCCGGAAAGAACACCGCCCTGAATCGCGGCGCCCACGGCCACGGCTTCATCGGGGTTCACATCCTTACGCGGCTCTCGGCCGAACAGGTCCTTCACCGCTTTTTGTACCAGCGGCATGCGGGTTTGACCGCCCACCAGAATGACCTCGCCCACATCCTTCATGGACAGGCCCGCATCCTTGAGCGCGATGCGGCACGGTTCCATGGTCTTTTGCACCAGATCTTCCACCAAGGACTCGAGCTTGGCGCGGGTCAGTTTCATGTTCAAGTGCTTAGGACCCGCTGCATCGGCGGTGATGTACGGCAAGTTGATTTCGGTCTGCTGGGCGGAAGACAACTCGATCTTCGCTTTCTCGGCCGTTTCCTTGAGGCGCTGCATCGCAAGGGGATCCTTGCGCACGTCAATGCCGCTTTCCTTCTTGAATTCATCCGCGAGGTAATTGACGACGCGAAGATCGAAATCCTCGCCGCCCAGGAACGTATCGCCGTTGGTCGACAGCACTTCGAATTGGCGCTCGCCATCCACTTCGGCAATCTCGATGACCGACACGTCGAACGTACCGCCGCCCAAGTCGTAAACGGCAATCTTGCGATCACCGCCGTCCTTGTCCAGGCCATAGGCCAACGCGGCCGCGGTCGGCTCGTTGATGATGCGCTTGACGTTCAAGCCTGCGATGCGCCCGGCATCCTTGGTGGCCTGGCGCTGCGAATCGTTGAAATACGCCGGCACCGTGATCACGGCTTCCGTGACGGTCTCGCCCAGATAGTCCTCGGCGGTCTTCTTCATCTTCATGAGCACGCGCGCGGAAATTTCCTGCGGAGCCATTTTCTTGCCCTGCACTTCGACCCAGGCGTCGCCGTTGTCGGCCTTGACGATCTTGTAAGAGACCATGCCCATGTCTTTCTTGACGACCGCGTCATCGAATTTACGGCCGATGAGGCGCTTCACGGCGGCCACGGTGTTGGCCGGGTTCGTGACGGCTTGCCGCTTGGCGGACTGGCCTACCAGCACCTCGCCATCCTTGGTGAAGGCAACGATCGACGGCGTGGTGCGATCACCCTCGCTGTTTTCGATAACCTTGGGCTTGCCGCCCTCCATGATCGCGACGCATGAATTTGTGGTGCCGAGATCGATGCCGATAATTTTAGCCATTGTGAAAATCCTCTAAGAATTCGAACATTGCGACCGTACTTTGGGACGTGTCACGTGTTTTTCAATCGGCGTCCCCCGCGGGCGCCTTACTGACCACAACCCTTGCCGGACGCAGTAAACGCCCGTTCAGGGCGTAACCCTTTTGAATGACAGACAGAACGGTATTGGCCGGCTGATCGCGGCTCTCCTGAGCCACCATCGCCTCGTGCCATTCCGGGTCGAAGGGTTGCCCGGCGGGGTCGATCACCTTCATTCCCGCCTTATCGAAGGCACTGTGCAATTGCTTCAGCGTGGCCTTGGCGCCTTCGAGCAGCGCCGGTCCGGGATTGGTGGCCGCGGCGACGATGCCCGCTTCCAGCGAGTCGCCCACCATCGCCAAGTCTTGAGCGAAGCGCTCGACCGCGTATTTGCGCGCATTTTCGAGCTCGCGCTCGGTGCGCTTGCGGTAGTTCTCCATCTCGGCCACGGCCCGCAGATAGTTATTGCGGTTTTCGGTGGCCTTCGCCTCCGCCGCGGCCAGGGCCGCGGGCATTTCAACGGGACCAGACGCGCTCGCCTCTGTGCCATTGACTCCTGGAGCCTGGTTGTTGTCATTCACGCGATTACACCCTCGAAAAAATGACGGCCTTGGGTTCGCCGCTCGAAGCGTTCAGGTGGGGGCTATTTGCGGGCGTTCAAGGCCGAACCGAGCAATTTGGCCGTGATATCGACGATGGGGATGACCCGTTCGTAAGCCATGCGGGTAGGGCCGATGATGCCCAAGACACCCACCACCTGGTTATCCACCATGTAGGGCGCCGTAACCACGCTGATATCGTCCAGAATCCGATAGCCGGACTCCTGCCCGATAAAAATCTGGATCCCATCGGCCCGCAGGCAGCTATCCAGCAGCCGCAAGATATCGTGCTTCTCGTTGAAGGCCTCGAATAAACGGCGCAGGCGGTCCACATTGGATAACTCGGCAAATCCCATCAGGTTGGTTTCCCCGGCGATGACATATTCCACGCGCTCCGAAGGCGGAGAGTCGAAAACCTTTTGCGCTACGTGGATCGCATCCTTCATGAGCTGGTCCATATGCTCGCGCGTCTCCTGCAGCTGCGCGAGCAGCTGTGCGCGCACATCGGGCAGGGAGCGGCCGGAAAATGCCTCGTTGAGGTAATTCGCGGCCCTGCGCAGCTCCTCGGACGAGTGGAAGCGATCGAGCTGTACTACCCGGTTTTGCACTTCTCGATTGCTCATCACCATGATGGCGAGCACCCGATTCTCGGAGAGTGCGATGAATTCGATCCGCGACAGCGAGATGTAATTCGGATTCGGCAAGGTCACCAGGCCCGCCATGTGCGACACGGCGGAAAGCATCTGCGACACGGTCTGCACCAAGGAGCGCCCGTTCGCGGCATCCGAGCCTAAGCGCCGTTCGATATCCTCGATCTCCTCGTGATGCAAGGGCTTGAGCTTGAGCAGTGTGTCGACGAAAAACCGATAGCCCTTGTCGGTGGGGATGCGGCCGGCTGAGGTGTGAGGCGAGGAGACAAAGCCCAAGTCCTCCAAGTCGGCCATGACGTTGCGTATGGTGGCCGATGAGAGACTCAAGCCGGAATCGCGCGACAGAGTCCGAGACCCCACGGGCTGGCCGTCGCGAATATAGTTCTCGATGAGGGCTTTGAGGAGCAATTGCGCCCGCTCATTGAGTCCCTCCTCGGCACCTTCTGTCATAGTAGGTCCATATAACATGTTTGAAGCTACCTAGCGCATCTGGCCCAAGTCAAGTCCAGCGGGGGCGCCAATAACTCGTTTTCATGCGTGACCGCCTTGGCGCGGTCATGCTACAAGGAATCGACATGCCTCACGTATTCCAGTCTGTCGCCCTCGTCGGCAACGCCAAAGATTTGCGCGTCGCCGAGTGTATGTTGGGACTTGCGGCACATTTTCACTCCCGCGGCGTGCCGGTGCTGGTGGACCCGAGCGTCGGTTTGGCCTTCAAAGCGGAAAGCGTGGTGCTCTGCGCCGAGCAGGCTTTTGCAACCCGCGCGGATCTGATCGTCGCCATCGGCGGGGACGGCACCCTGCTCTACGCGGCAAGATTGGTGGCCGGACATTCGGTGCCCTTGCTTGGCGTGAATCGCGGCCGTCTCGGATTCTTGACCGACGTCAGTCCAAATTGCATGCTCGAGGATGTCGATTCGGTGCTGGCGGGGCGATACAGCGAGGATCGACGTTCGTTGCTCGCGGCGAGGCTCGATAGCCACACGGGCAAAAGCGTGCGCGCGCTGGCATTGAATGATGTGGTGGTCAATAAGTGGGAAACCGGCCGCACCATGGATTTCGAGACCTCCATCAACGGCCGCTTCGTCAACTCGCATGGCGGAGATGGCATGGTCATCGCCACCGCTACTGGGTCGACGGCCTATGCGCTGTCATGCGGAGGACCCATCGTCGAGCCTGACCTCGATGTTTGGGTGCTGGCTCCCATCTGCCCGCACACCTTGAGCGACCGTCCCATCGTGGTTCGGGCCGGCAGCAAGATTCAACTGCGCATGTCGGATCGCTTCGAGTCCCGCGCACAGGTCACCTGCGACGGCACCGCCATCGGCGATTTGGAGCAAGGCGACAATTTGTATGTCGAGAGCGCCGATGCGCAAATCACATTGCTGCATCCGCCGGGTTATGACTATTACCGGCTGCTGCGCTCCAAGCTGCATTGGGGCCGCGCCGGGCATGACCGGCCTGACGCCTAGGGGCCAAGGAGCCAGCCGTGCTGACGCATCTGCAATTGCGGGACTTGGTTCTCGTCGATCAAGCGGAACTGGAGTTCGGCGCGGGCTTCAGCTCGCTCACCGGCGAGACTGGGGCGGGAAAGTCCATCATAGTCGATGCGCTGCTGCTGATCGCCGGCGGCCGCGCCGTCGGCGATATCGTGCGACAAGGCGCGGAGCGCGCCGAGATTGCGGCCAGTTTCGCCGCCCTCCCCGCTGCGGCCATCGCCTGGCTTGAAGGCCAGTCGATCGACTATGAGGGCGAGCTCATCGTGCGGCGGGTGATCGGGGCGGACGGACGCTCGCGCGCCTATGTGAACGGCCAGGTCGTGCCCCTACAAGCTTTGCGCGAACTGGCGGAGCTGCTGCTCGAAATCCACGGCCAGCAAGAGTTTCAGCACCTGGTCAGCCGCGGAGCGCAACGCGAGCTCCTGGATGAACGCTTGAGCACGCCCGCTTTATTGAGCACGGTCGCGGAACTCTTCGATCGATTCAATGCCTGCCGCCGCGATCTGGAATCGCTTAAAAGCGCCGCCGAAAATCGTGAATCGCGCCTTGATCTGTTGCGCTATCACTTGAGCGAGCTCAAGGAGGAAGTCGGCACGGCCGGTGAAATCGAGGAACTCTTCGCGGAGCAAAAGCGCTTCGCGGGCCGCGGCCGTTTGGGTTCGGCCGCACGTACGGCGCTGACCGCGGCCTTTGAATCGGACGCCGACAGCGCTCATGATTTGCTGGGCAAAGCCACCGCCGCCCTGCGCAGCGTATCGGAGCTGGATTCGAAACTGAACGAGTCCGGCAAGCTGCTGGCCGAAGCTGCCATCCTCACCCAGGAAGCGGCCGAGTCGCTGCGGCATTACCTGGATGATTTGGATGTCGATCCTGCGCGTCAGGAGGAGATCGAACGCCGAGCGGCGGCGCTCGAAGCCCTCGCGCGCAAACATCGAGTGGCCGTGCCGGAGCTTCCCGCGCAATTGCTGCGCGTCGAACAAGAAGTAACGGCCCTCGATAATGTGCAAACCAGTTTGGCGGACTTGGAAGCCCAAACCGCCCAGCTCACCCGCCAATACCGAACGGCCGCCGAGCGTTTGAGCCATGCACGCCGGACGGCTGCCACGCTACTGGGTGTCCAGGTCACCAAGCTGATGCAGACCTTGGGGATGGCTGGCGGAGAGTTTGCCGTGAAAGTAACGCCCAGCGAGCAGGAGTTCTCTCGTTTGGGCAGCGATGATGTGGAGTTCCTGGTCAGCGCGAATCCCGGCCAGCCACTCAAAAGCCTTGCCAAGGTAGCCTCGGGCGGCGAACTGTCGCGCATCAGCCTTGCGGTCCAAGTGGCCGGGCGAGCGCAAACTTCGCCATTGTGCATGGTATTCGACGAAGTCGACGCCGGCATCGGCGGCGCCGTGGCCGAAATCGTCGGCCGGCAATTGCGGGACTTAAGCGAGCGAGCGCAGGTGCTGTGCGTGACCCATTTGGCGCAAGTCGCCTCTCAGGCGCACAGCCAATTTCGAGTGACGAAACTGAGCGACGGGAAGATCACCCGCACGGCGGTCAAGACCTTGAGCGCCGGCGAACGTGTGGATGAAATCGCCCGCATGCTCGGCGGAATCGATATCACGGAGCAGGCACGCGCGCATGCGCGGGAAATGCTGGGGCGAGGCCACTCTGCGGAAACGCCTAAGAAAAAGACATCCCGCAGCGCACCCCGCTAGGGAGCAGTCTTAAGAGGCCGGCCTCACGAGGCCGACTTGCCGCGTTTCTGATTGGAGCAGTTGGGCTTGCGGCAGTGCCCGTAAAGAATCAACGCATGATCGCTGATCTCAAAACCCAAGCGCTTGGCGACAGCGTGTTGGCGTTCTTCGATGCCTCCGTCCATGAACTCTTCGACTTTCCCGCAGTCAACACACACGATGTGATCGTGGTGCGCGCCGTGATTGAGTTCGAACACCGCCATGCCGCCCTCAAAATGATGGCGGGTGACGAGACCGGCGGCCTCGAATTGAGTGAGCACGCGATAAACAGTGGCAAGCCCAATGTCCTCGTTGGAGACGATGAGCTTTTTGTAAATGTCCTCAGCACTCATGTGGCGTGCCGGGCCATCCGCAAGGATTTCCAAAATTTTGAGGCGCGGCAGCGTTACTTTCAGGCCCGCGTTGCGCAGGTCATTGCTGTCGCCGGTGGCGTCGGATTTCAGGCGCTGCGGCATGCTGGGCCTTTGGGTTATGATGGGTTCCGATTATCAATCATTTGACGGCTATTCACCACATTCATGAAAATAATTCAGTGCCTTGTCCTGGGATCCGCGATCACTCTGCTGGCTTCCGGATGCGTGTACCGCATCAATATTCAGCAAGGCAACTTCCTCAATCAAAGTGCCGTCGATACGGTTAAAGAGGGTATGACCCGTAGTCAAGTTCGATACCTCTTGGGGACCCCCATGGTGGCGGATTCTTTCAACAAGGATCGTTGGGACTATATTTACTATCTCAAGAAGGGGCGGTCCCGGCACGTCGATTCGCGCCGCGTGACCGTGTATTTCGACGGCGATAAAGTCGCGCGCTTGGATAAGCCCACCGATGCGGAAGCGGCAGCCCAAGACGCTTCCGCTGCGAAAATCAAGAACGGCCGGGTTTATTGACGCGTTTTCTGCGCGCCAGCTTCGGCTCTTCCACGAGCTGGCGGTAAATTTCGACCCGATCGCCGTCATTGAGAATCTGATCTCGGGGGGCAATCTTGCCGAAAACCCCCACCGCGGAGTTCGCCAGGTCCACACCGAGGAACGCCGGGTCCGAGGCAGCTACTTCAAGCGCGTCGCAGATCATGGCTCCCTGCGCCAATTCCACGCACTTGACGGCGCTCTTTAGCGTCTGCGCGTAGACGATCTCGATGCGGATCACGATCTAGCCGTAGACCTTTTGCGCGCGCGCCACGAAGGCATCGACGATGCTGCCGCACAGCGACTCGAAGATGGTATTGAAGGCCGCGGAGGTCAAGCGATTCTTGAATTCGAACTCGACTTTGAAGTGGACGCGCGAGCCGCGCGTGCCGATGGCATCAAAGCGCCATGCGCCCGTCAGGTCGCGGAACGGACCGTGCGTCAGCCGCATATCGATCTGCGTGTCCGGGGTCAGGGTATTGCGGGTAGTGAATTCGGTTTGCAGCACGCCGTGCGCGATTTTCATCATCGCGATGCGCTCTGTGGGAGACACATCATCCACCCGGGCGCCGATGCACCAAGGCAAAAATTCAGGGTACCGCGGCACGTCATTCACCAAGGCAAACATTTGCGCGGGCGAAAAGATCACCAGGGCGCTGCGCTCAACTACCTGCATGGCGTGCATTGTCCGGCAAAAGCGCGGGCGCCGCCATCAGCGGATCGAGTAGACTTCTCATGCGCTGCGCGCACCTATTGACGGGGCAGAAGCGGCCCCGTCCGATGTCATTGTGAAATAACATGAAAACCCCAGAAAAGCTGCCGCCCATTGCCGTCAACCGCAAAGCGCGATTCGACTATTTCATCGAAGAGCGTTTCGAGGCTGGCATTTCTCTGATGGGATGGGAGGTAAAAAGCATGCGGGCCGGCAAGGCGCAAATTGCCGAAGCCTACGTCTATGTAAAAAATGGCGAGGCGTTCCTCTTTGGCGCGCATCTTAATCCCCTAAACTCGGCCTCAACGCACGTGATCGCCGATCCCACCCGCACGCGCAAGCTGCTGCTTAACCGCCGCCAGCTCGATCACCTGGTTGGTGCGGTGGAGCGCCGCGGCTACACGCTGGTGCCCCTCGAGCTGTACTGGAAAGAGGGCCGGGCCAAGCTTGAAATCGGCCTGGCCAAGGGCAAGAAACAGCACGATAAGCGCGCCAATGAAAAAGATCGGGACTGGCAGCGCGACAAAGCCAAAATCATGAAAGCAATGCGCCGCTGACGGCGGAGGCGGAAAAGCGTAAACTACCGTTTCGATTGGGGCCGACCGGTTTCGACATGGGTTGCGAAACTGCAGGGGCGTACCGAGGTGCAGGTTCCTCGTTAAACTATTTGCAAACTTATAGTTGCCAATCAAGACAACTACGCTCTAGCCGCCTAATCGCGGTTGAAACC
>JAXDQK010000153.1:0-2605 GCA_034667905.1 Gammaproteobacteria bacterium
ATCGCGACGACAATACAAATGAGACCGACCACGACAAGCAGGGCGACACGACCGCCGGATAGGCCACGCTTTTTTGCCTCAAGCGCTGCAAAGGCCAGCAAGATCAGCAGCAGAGGGCCTAGAAACATTATCATTCAGATTTTCCAGGGCGGCACGGCACAAAGCCGATCGGGGTGAAGGTGTAAACGGCATCGCCGGTCTGATTATAGAGCGTCCATTTAACCAAGACGGTTCCCTGAGGCTTGGTCCTTGAGCGCGTCAGGCTGACAACTTCTCCCTCGATATGGAGAAGATCGCCGGGCCTTACCGGCAACATCCAGCGCAGACCGTCCACGCCAAGACCGATGAGGGGGTGAGGACCAAACGGGCGAGCTTTTACCGCAAGGCTCATGGCAACGGCGGCGGTATGCCACCCCGATGCCGCGAGGCCTTTGAAAATCGTTTTTTGGGCCGCCTGATCGTGGAGATGAAATGGCTGCGGATCGAACTTGGCAGCGAACTGCTTGATATCATCTTCCGAGATCTGGACGGTCTCGCTTTTGAAACGCATTCCTAAAGACAAGTCTTCGAACCATTCGATCATTCTATATCCCTCGATCATGTGGGACTGTGTCGCCAGCTTCCTCCTGCTTAGATGGCTAACGTTGAATTGGCGAGTGCCGTACCTCCTCTTCTCAAGTCGCGAACTGAGAGCAGCCAGTAATTCAATGTATCGCGCTCGGAGCGTCGGTTATCCAGTTGCGGAGATTTGTTCCAGTACACGGCCTTTGGTTTCGATACCCACCAGCCAGAGTGCAATTGCCGCGATCAGGAAAGTGAGTGCGAACGTGTGCAGCACGTAGGCGCCGAGTCCATATTGGAGCATGAGGCCCACCACGGCGGGAGCCAGGAACGAGCCGATGCGACCAACACCAAAAAACCAGCCAACCGCCGTAGCGCGCAGGTGCGTGGGATAAAGTTCGCTCACATAGACGCCGTTGGAGCCGTAGACGCCTGGGTTTACCCAACCCACCGCCGCAATTGCAAAGTAGATCCAGATCCCGGTCGCTTCCGCGAACCAGAGATGGAAGAAAGCACCGACGAAATAATAGAGAAAGAGTACCGGGCGGCGACCGAACCGGTCGATCAGAAAACCACACGCCGTGTAGCCGACGAACGCCGCAATCGCCTGCACAAACAGAAATATGAAAATCTGCTTCAGTTCGAAGCCACGCTGCACCAGAATTTGCGGCAGCATGAAAATGATGCCGTTCGAAGACCACAGGAAACAGAACGAGACAACCCACAGCAGGATGGTACGCTTGCGTCGGTCCGGCGTGAGAAGTTCGAAGACCGTAACCCCGCGCTCTTCAACGCCAGCCGGGACGGGCACGACCGGCGGCAACGTCCGTCCTCCCGACGCTTTGGCTTCGATCTCCGCAACAGTGCGCTCGGCTTCATCGATCCTTCCGCGGCTGATCAGGTAGCGCACCGACTCGGGCATCACGAGCCGCACAAAGAACAGCAGGACTGCCGGCACCACGCCGATGATGAACACGGCGCGCCAGCCGTAGCTGGGAATGATGAAGTAGGCGAGCAACGCCGCTAACGCGAGCCCGAGCGGAAACGCAGCCATCATCGAGCCGGTCATGCGCCCGCGGATTCGACCCGGGCTGTACTCGGCGGTCAGGGTCAAGGCGACAGGCACTTCGCCACCCAGGCCAAAATTCGACAAGAAGCGAAAGACCGAGAGTGAAGCCACATTCCACGACGCTGCGACCAGGCCCGTGAAGATTGAAAAAATGCCGATGGTCGCTGCAAATGCCGTGCGCCGGCCAATGTAGTCGGAGACGGTCCCCCAGAATAACGCTCCCAGGAAAGCGCCGATCAGGCCGACGGTCGCCAGCAGACCTGCCTGCGCCTGGTTGAGGCCGAACTCCCGCGCAACTGGCGGAAGCGCCATGCCGAACAGCGCGAAGTCACAGGCGTCGAACAGGACGCCGACGAAGCAGAGCGTGAATAGATTGCGATGCCAGCGCGAGAACGGCAGTCGCTCGAGGCGGCCGACCAATTCCGCCGATCTGTCCGCGTTGCCCGCGTTGCCCGCCATGACTCCCCCCTTGTCGCCGCATATTCTTGCTGCTTCTTGCACTGCGGCAGCATCGGCGGGAAGTAGATAGAGAAATCGATTTTGTGACAAGCGCTGCGCAGTGTGGCAGATGAATGCGAATTGATATGCCGAGTGCGCGCCTGGGCTTGCCGTTGCGAGGGCTGGATCGTGATTATCGACGTCTTCAACCATTTCATGCCGCGTGCGTATTACGATCGCCTCAAGGTGCTGGCGCCGGCGCTGCCCGCTGCCACGATGTTCCCGCGGCTTCGGACACTCTGGGACATCGATGCCCGTCTGCGGCTGCTCGACCAATTCGGCGAATACCAGCAAGTGCTGTCGCTCGCCAATCCACCTCTGGAGCTGCTCGGCCCACCGGAGCTCACATCAGAGCTCGCCAGAATGGCCAATGACGGCCTGGCGGAGCTATGCGGCCTTCATCCCGCGCGGTTTCCGACGTTCATCGCGTCGTTGCCGCTCAACGATATCGACGCGACCTTGCGCGAAATCGACAGG
>JAXDQK010000154.1:0-2780 GCA_034667905.1 Gammaproteobacteria bacterium
TCATTCTCGGTACCGCTTCCGCGGCTCTGGCGAACGATTCCGGGGAGAACCACCAGGATGAGGATAGAGGCAGTGTGGCTGGGGTCAATCATCTGACGTGGTCCGGCAGTTCCGCCAATGCCGGCAGTGCTTACGGCTACGCCGCGGCGCCGATCCACAAGCGAAGCCAGAGCCGCTAGTTCATCGTATGCGGTCGCGAAGAGCCCCGGGACGCCCCCGGGGCTTTTCTTATTATGGTCGCAGAATGTCGCGGACCGCTTGAGCGGGTCATCTTCGCTATGCCAGGAAGCCCGATGACGTTCTGGCGAACGGTCAGGTAAGCGAGGGCCCCGACGCAAGGCGCCGGGGCACACTCTCTCTCTTCGTATTTGCTCGGGCTGCCGACCAAATCCGAACGATATTTCCGTTGGTGCGGGAATAATCGCCATGATGAGCGGATCAACAGGCATCGGGCCGCGCGCCACTCGCGCGTCGCGATTATCCAAGCACTGTCAGGAGAGATTCATGTCGGATGCAACATGCGCTGGACGCAAGGTCGATCGTCTCGGCTTGCCGATGACGGTTCAGACGACGGGCATCATCGCTCTTCCCGTGCCTCGGCACTCGGCCGGCACCTCGACCGCCGACGCAGTGGCGCCTCCGGCTTACACGATCATCGCGCGCATCCTGCACTGGGTCATGGCCACCCTGATTCTCTCCATGATTCCGCTCGGCCTCGTCATCGCGAATGATTGGGGCGGACCGCTGCAGGAGCTCCTTTACGGCCTGCACCAGTCGATTGGGGCGCTGATCATGCCCCTCATCCTTATGCGCCTCGTCTACCGTTGGGCAACGCCACCCGCACCGCTGCCCGATGACATTCCGGCGATCCAGCAGCTCGCTGCCCACGCCATGCATTGGTGCCTCTACGCGCTGCTGCTCGTGCAACCGATCGTCGGGTGGGTGGCCAACTCCGCCTATGGTGAGCCCATCGAGGTCTTCGGCGGGTTCGAGTTGCCGCCAATCTGGCCGGAGGACCGGCTGTTCTCCGAGCAGCTGTTCGCGATTCATGGCCTCATCGGCACTGTCATCGCCGGCCTCGTGGCGGTCCATATCGGCGGCGCGCTCTACCATCACCTGGTGCGCAAGGACCGCGTCCTCATGCGCATGATCACCGGCTGAAACGCGATGAATTTCCCGCGCCAAGACGGCGGACAGCCCGATCCGCCGTCGCCGGAGCGGTTGGAAGCCTTGCCTCCTGGAGTTTCTTATTACCCGGGAATAAACGGCGGGCTCGCCCGATCTAGTCCCCATTGGCAACAGAGCTGGTGCGCAGTGCCCTGCTCGGCGGCCTGCTGGGCCTGCTGGCGGGCGTCGCCGTCAAGGCGGCCCCGGCCGGGGCGGAGGATACGGCGGTGAAGATCGAGAATTTCACCTTCGCTCCGCAACGCGTGACCGTGAAAGCGGGAACCACCGTCACCTGGACCAACGATGACGACATTCCGCATACCGTCGCCTCGAGCACCAAGGCGTTCAAATCGAAGGTGCTCGACAGCGATGACAAGTTCTCGTTCACGTTCACGACCCCGGGCATCTACGAGTACTTTTGCTCCCTTCATCCGCACATGACCGGAACCCTCGTGGTCGAGGCGGCGACCGGGAGCAACACGTCGCCATGACGAGCCATCCGGAACGCCGACCGCCCCCGACCTGGGAAGCTGGAAGAAACGTGATGTCGGACAGGACGACAGCCGATGATCCGGAACGAGCGCGGCGCTTTCGCGACGCCACGCTTCCGCATCTCAACGCGCTCTACACGTTTGCGCGTTACCTGTTGCGCGACGCCGCCGATGCGGACGACGCCGTGCAGGAATGCTACCTGCGGGCGCTGCGCCATTTCGACACGCTCCGAAGCCCGGACGTCAAGCCGTGGCTGTTCGCGATCCTGCGTAATGTCTGCCACGCCGAATATGGACGGCGCTCGCGCGTATTGCTGTACGACGTCAATGCGGAGCCGGACAAGCCGAAAAGCGAGATTCCGTTGTGGCAAGAGGCGCAGGACACTCCGGAGACGGAGATGTTGCGTAAATTGGATGCTGAGACGATTCGAGGACTGGTGGTAGCGCTTCCCGATGCGTTCCGCGAGGTGATCGTGCTGCGCGAGATCGACGATCTGTCGTATCGCGAGATTGCTACCATCGTCAGCGCGCCGATCGGCACCGTGATGTCGCGCCTGGCGCGCGGCCGCGCGATGCTGCGCGAAGCATGGCTCAAGGCGGAAAATAAAACAATACAGACGGGGGAAGATAAGGAGAAGTTCAAATGACTTGCGAAGAAACTCATACAATGTTGCACGCACTCGTCGACAGCGAGCTCGACGCCGGGCACGCCCGCGACGTGGAGGTGCATGTAGCGAGCTGCCCGCGTTGCGCCGCGCAGCTGCGCGACTATCGTGGGATGCATGAGGCCATGTCGACGCCAGCCATGCGTTACCATGCGCCCGAAAGCTTGCGCGCCCGCATCGCGACAGCGCTGCCGACGACAACCTTGCCGGCGCCGCGCGCGATCGTTCACGGCCGCCGGCCCTGGTTCAAGGGGTTCGCCATGGGCAGCGTAGTCTCCACCGCCCTGGCCGCCTGCCTGGTGCTGTTCGTGGTGCACACCCAAGACGATCAGCGCATCGTGGGCGACGTCGTGTCGGCGCACTTGCGCTCGTTGCAGGGCGATCACTTGATCGACGTGGTGTCCACCGATCAGCATACGGTCAAACCCTGGTTCAACGGCCGTCTCGACGTCGCCCC
>JAXDQK010000155.1:0-7197 GCA_034667905.1 Gammaproteobacteria bacterium
CCGCTGATTCGCGTACGTCACACCTACCCGCATGGCGAGGTGCTGCTGGACATGTGGGTGGTGCGCCGCTACCACGGAGAACCCCGAGGGCTCGACGGCCAAGCGATTCGATGGTGCCGCCCAGATGAGCTCGAGGCCGTGGAATTGCTGCCTGCGGACGGGCCTATCGTGGCGGCTTTGCGCTTGCCTGAAGTTTTGACGCAAGCAGAAAGCACGCATTACGCCATCGCAGAAGTTTGCGCCCCTGATGCCGGCGGGCGGCTGCGCGGGGTCTTGTGCGCCGGCATGGCCGATGCCCTGGCGGGCAGCGATGCGGGCGCGGATTTTCTGGTGCTGCGCAACGAACTCTCGCACACGGAGATCACCTCGATATGCGAGTTGGTTGGCATCCCCGTGTACGTCCCGCAGCTCACCCTCGATGAAGCCTGGGCCCTCGGTGCGACCGGGGTGAGCGAGCTCAAGGCTTTAAATTCTCCTCGAAGAATCGCTTGATCATCTTATAACCATGCCTCCCATCGTTTTGGCGCATCAGCCCGTGCTTGCCGCCCGGGTACACCATCACATCGAAGGGTTTGTTGAGGTCCTGCAGCTTGCGAAATAGCTTGGTGCTGTTGAGGAAGAGCACGTTGTCATCCGCCATGCCATGCATGACCAACAGATTGCCTTTCAGATCCTTGGCATAAGGCAGCGCTGAACTCGCCGCATAGCCGGCAGCATTGTCCTGCGGACGATCGAGGTAGCGCTCGGTGTAATGGGTATCGTAAAGCGTCCAATCGGTGACGGGCGCGCCGGCCACGCCGGCCGGAAAAAGCTCCGGCGCTTTGAACATCAGGTTCAGCGTCATGTAGCCGCCGTAGCTCCAACCCCAAACCCCGATGCGCTTGGGATCAACGAAACTCTGCGACCCCAGCCAGCGCGTTCCTAGCACCTGGTCGGCGACCTCGACATCGCCCAGCTTATCGTGGATGGGAGCCTGGAATGCCGTGCCGCGATGCGCCGTGCCGCGATTGTCGAGCGTGAATACCACGAAGCCCGCGCGGGTCAGAATTTGCGTGAAGGAGCTGCCTTGCCAGTCATTGTTCACGCGCTGCACACCGGGCCCCCCATACACATCGAGGATGGCGGGATAGCGCTTGGCCGGATCGAAGTGCAGCGGCTTGAACAGCTTGTAGTAAAGCGTCTGCCCATCCGCGGCGGTCAAGGTACCGATCTCGGGGACGGCGTTGTCGGCGAGATACGGGGCGTCCGGGTGATGGGCATCGAGGCGATTCTCGAGTAGCCACGCCTTCAGCGAGCCGTCGTCCGCGCGCAAGCTCACCTGCGGCGGCTGGGTGCTGCTGGTAAAGGTGTCGATATAGAAGCGCGCATCGGGCGACATGGCGATGCCATGCACGCCGTCTTCCCCGGTGATGCGGTGCACGTTGTGCGGATCCGGGCTGTCGAAGGAAGTGCTGTAAAGATGCCGTTCGGTCGGGCTTTTTTCCGTCGCCGTGAAGTACACCGTGCGCGACTTCTCATCGACGCCCATGATGGCGCGCTTGCGGAAATTGTCGACCACCCACTGGCCCGCCGTCAGCTGCCGGATCACATGGCCATCGTAGTCGTACAGATACAAGTGCGTGTAGCCATCGCGGCTGGAGGCCCATATGAATTCACGCGAGTTCTTGAGAAAGGTCAGTTCGTCATTCAGATCGATCCAGGTGTTGCTGGTTTCGGTCAAGACCCCACGCGTCTTGCCCGTATCGATGTCGGCAAACAGCAGGTCGAGCCTTCTCTGGTTACGGCTCTCGCGCTGAATACTCAAGGTTTTGCCGTCGGGCAGCCAATTGACGCGGGCCAGATAAATATCTTGATCCTCGCCCAAATCGACCCAGGTGACGGCGCCCGTGGCGATGTCGACGATGCCGAGACGCACCAGCACATTCGGCTCTCCGGTTGCGGGGTAGCGTTGGGAGAAGGTCGTGACGTTATCTGCCGCGATTTCGAAGCGTTCCGTGACCTTGATGGGCGATTCGTCCACGCGCGCAAAGGCTATGTGCTTGCCGTCGGGTGCCCACCAATAGCCGGTGCTGCGGTCCATCTCTTCTTGGGCGACGAACTCCGCCATGCCGTTCTTGATGACGCCGCCGCCATCGCTCGTGAGCGCTTTTTCCTGTTTGGCGGCAAGGTCATAGCTATAGAGATTTTGATCGCGTACGTACGCGACGTGGCCGCCCGCCGGAGAGACCGTCGCGTCGGTCGCGAAGCCGTGCGTATCGATGAATTCCACCGCGGGTTTTTTGCCTTTGAGCTTAGGAAACGGGTAGTAATAAAGCTTGCCGCTCAAGGGAAACAGCACGGAATCGCCTGAAGGTGCAAACGTGTATTCCAAGATGCCGGACAGGGCCGCGGTTCTTTGGCGTTCGCGGCGCGCCAGTTCCTCATCCGAGAGCTTTTCTTGTTTGGAGCCGAGCTCCTTGGAGTCGACCAGCACTCGGGCTTGCCCGTCGCGGATGTTGTATTCCCACAGATCGAGCCGATCTTTGTCGTCCGCTTTGCCTTTTAGATACGTGACGCGCGAGCCGTCGGGGGAGATCTTCAGACCCACGATGGTCGGTCCCGCCAGTGCCGGTGCATCGAACAGACGATCGATGGTGAGTTCCGCGGCGCTTGCCCCGGTGGCCACCGCGCAGGCGACCAGTGCCGGGGCCAGGTATCGGCCGGAGTTACGGGAGTCCGTCATAGCGCTGTTATTCTTTGTGTAGGGAGTCGAAAGTATTACAGCCGCGTGAGCTCGTAGCAAACCTCGTGCAATTCTTTGAGTCCGCGCGCCTTGAGCCGAGGCTCGAGTTCCAAGATGTCATGGCGGTCCAACTGCGTGATCGAATGATGGGGTGCATAGAGCTTTTCAATCTCATCGGTGGTCACGGGGAAAGGCGGCCCGCTCATTTGAGCCTCTGGATATTCGACCGCAATCAACAGAGTCCGGGTACCCGGCGCGGTCAGCGCGGTCATGTGCTCCACGTAAGCGGGCCGCAAGTTCGGGGTCCACGAGATCAGCGACGCCCGGTCGTAGACCGCGGATACATTCCCCAGCAGCGCCGCAGTGAGCTTGAAGAAATCACCGCAGTACAGAGTGAATCCTTCAGCTTCGTACAGGTCAAAATTCTCCAATGAGCGCCGTTTGGCGGGAATGCCGTGCTCCAGGCAGAATGATTCCAGCGCGACGGGCGAGAGTTCCACACCAATCACTTCGTGGCCTTGCTCTCGCAGCCAGAGCAGATCCAGACTCTTGCCGCACAGGGGAACAAAGATGCGGCTCCGGGGAGCGACTTTCAGCTTCGGCCAGTGGGACTTCAAGTGCCGATCGACCGTGGATTGATGAAAGCCGATCTGCGCCGCGCGCCATCGATCCAGCCAAAAATCAGCCTTCACGCGCTAGAATTCCTCGGAAGGATCCGAATGCAGTTGCTCTTCCGCGGTTCCAGCTTCGTCCGGTATCTTGTGCTGCTCGGCGAGCCAGGCACCCAAATCGATCAGCCGGCACCGATCGCTGCAAAATGGCCGGTATTGCGAAGCCGATGACCATTCCACATCGCGCCGGCAGGTGGGACATTTGACTTTCGCGGCCATGAACCCCTGAACCCAACCTTATGCGCAGCAGGTCAGGAAAAACGGCACGTCGACTTCGATGTGCGCGGGACGCGCGGTGGCATCCAGCCAGTTCAAGAAGCGGATGGTGCAGCGGTGCTGATTGCCGCTGATCTCCGGGAACAGGTCGGTGTCGGGAGGCAGCGTAATGCGCACCAGTTGGCACGGATTCTCGCGATCGAACTGCAGTTGGAAGATTCCGCCGGCGGCCATTTCTGGTTTGCACTTGGCATTTTGACGCGTCAGCCACAAGAGCTCCGCAATGCCGTCGCAGAGCGGCCGGATCAAGGCCAGCCAGCTGTCGAATTCCGCGGCTCGAACGTCGGCGGGGCGGTTCAGCCAATAAGAATAGTCCGGCAAGTCGAAATCACAGGTGCCGCCCGGGATCGCGCTGCGGTGCTTCACCGCGCTCAAGAACTCTGAATCACGCAAGGGCGCCATGAAGTTGCCGCCGATGGAGGACAAGTCACTGCGCAGCTTGACCAGGTTCGACATCAGGGACTTGAGCCTCGCAGGATCCACGCCGGATTTGGTTTGGTATTCCTTGAGCACGTTCACTTGGCGCTCCAGCTCCTTCAGCACGTCGCTGCGCGAGTCGCCGCGCGCGGTAATGGCCAGGATTTCAAGCAAACTCGAGACCGCGGCGCGGGAACTCCAGGCGCTCTCCGACTCGCTGTGATAGAGGGCTTGGGTGTAGAGAAATTCCAGGCGCAGGAAGGTGCGCATGCGCTCGTTCAGCGGCTGCTCGTAAACGATGGGCGCCGCCTCAGGCTCTATTTCGGCAGAAATGTCAGGGTACGAGTTCATGCCCCTATTGTGAGCCAACCCAAGGCCGATGGTAAACCTTGGATTTAGATTAAATCTTAGGGTGGGCCGCGGTTTTGGCCAGATGTAAATATTTCTCGTGCAGATCATCCACGGCCTGACGCAGATCAGCGACGCTTCCGTCGTTCTCAAGCACATCGTCTGCGGCTGCCAGACGCGTTTCACGGCTGGCTTGCGATGCGAGAATGGCGCGCGCCTGTTCGGCCGAGCTGCCGTCCCGCGCCTGCACGCGCTCGAGCTGCCGCGCTTCAGCTACATCGACGACGAGCACGCGGTCCACCCGTTCGCGCGCGCGGCCGCTTTCGATCAGCAAGGGAATGGCCATGACCAGATAGGGGCCTTTCGCATCGGCGGCTTGCTGTTCCATGGCCGCGCGGATTAGGGGATGCAGGATGGCATCGAGCGCCTGGCGTGAAGCCGGATCGCTGAAAATCAGTTCGCGCAGCGCGCGCCGATCAAGCTTGCCGCTTGCGTCGAGCACCCCCAAACCGAAGCGCCGCACCACCTGCTCGAGGCCCGGCTCTCCCGGCTCCACGACCCGACGGGCCGCGATATCGGCATCGATCACCGGAACCTTAAGTTCGGCGAAGCGCTGAGTAACGATGCTCTTGCCGCTTGCGATCCCGCCGGTGAGGCCGATTCGCAGCAGGCTCATCAGTGCTTCAATCCCGAGATGCGCAGGTAGCCATTGACCAGCGAATCGCCGTACATCATGGCCAGCCACCCAGCAGCCGCCAGGTAGGGCCCGAAGGGCATGGGCGCGGCGCGGTCGCGGCCCCGAAACACGATCATTAAGATCCCCAGCACGGCGCCGGTGGCAGCGGACAAGATGATGACGAGCGGCAGCACCTTCCAGCCCAGCCACGCACCCAAGGCCGCGAAGAGCTTGAAATCCCCGTAGCCCATGCCCTCCTTGCCGGTGACGAGCTTGAAGGCGTGGAACACCAGCCAGAGGCTCAAATACCCCGCCGCCGCGCCAATGATGGCCTCCTTAGGGGATACCGGTAACGCCGCACCCGCCATAGGCCCGATGGCGACCGCCGCCACCAATCCCGCCCACATCAGCGGCAATGTCATGTTATCGGGCAGCAACTGATGATCGATGTCGATGCCGGTCAGAGCGATCAAAGTCCAGGTAATGATCAGCGCGCAAGCCGCCGGCGCACCAAAGCCGAAGTGATAGGCCACCCAGGCCGACAGCACGGCGGTGGCAAGCTCTACCACCGGATAGCGCACGGAAATTTTGCTCTTACAAGAGGCGCACCGGCCCCGCAGCGCCAGCCAACTCACGACCGGAATGTTGTGCCAGGCCTTGATGGGTGATTTGCACGCCGGGCAGGCCGAGCGAGGGGTGCTTAGGGTGAACCGCTCAGTCGGGGCGGGGATGTTGGTCGTAGCGGTGCTCGTGATGAGAACCTCCGCCGCCTGCGACTGCCACTCCCGCTCCAGCATGATGGGCAGGCGGTAGATGACGACATTGAGGAAGCTGCCCACGACCAAGCCGAGCAAAAAAACAGACCCCGCGAAAAGCGCGGGGCTGGATGAGTAGAGCAGGGCGATGTCGTTCAGCATGGGCTAAACAACAAAACCAGTCGCGCGGCCGAAGACGATTTAGACCGCGGCGCCGAGTTTGAAGATGGGCAGGTACATGGCGATCACCATGCCGCCGACCAGCACACCGAGGACCGCCATGATCAACGGCTCCATCAAGCTCGACATGCTGTCCACCGCATTGTCGACTTCCGATTCGTAGAATTCCGCTACTTTGGCCGACATCGTATCCAGGGAGCCCGATTCCTCGCCCACAGCGATCATCTGCACCACCATGTTAGGAAACAAGCCGGTGTTCTCCATGGCGCGTTGTAAGCGTTGGCCCGTCGATACTTCGTCTTTCATGCGTAACGTGCCTTCCTCATACACAATATTTCCGGTCGCACCGGCCACGGATTGCATTGCCTCGACGAGAGGAACACCGGCCGCAAACATGGTCGACAGAGTTCGCGCAAAACGCGCAATCGCCGACTTGACCAAGATGGGACCAATGATCGGGAACTTCAGCATCGCGCGGTCAAGAACGCGCCGCATATTTCTCGATCGTTTATGGAAATATAGAAAGGCATATATTGCGCCACCTACCACCACACCCACGATCCACCCTTGGTGTTGCATGAATTTCGACATGTTGACGACCATCTGCGTGAATGCCGGTAAATCGGCGCCGAAGCCCTTGAACAGCGATTCAAATTGCGGAATCACGAAGATCAAGAGAATGACGCTGACAATGACGGCAACAATCAATACGGCAGCGGGATAGAACAACGCCTTCTTGATTTTCTTTTTCAGCGCTTCGGTTTTTTCCTTGTAAGTCGCGATTTTGTCCAACAATGTTTCTAGAGCACCCGCGTGTTCGCCCGCCTCCACTAGGTTCACAAACAGATCGTCGAAATACAACGGGTGCTTTGCCAATGACTCATGCAATGTACTACCGCCCTCGACAGAATTCTTAATATCGAGAACCAATTTTTGCATCGAAGGCTTTTCATGCCCGTTGCCTATGATCTCGAACGCTTGGACCATGGGTATGCCAGCCGACATCATGGTCGCAAGCTGGCGTGAGAATACCGAGATGTCTTGAGCATTCGGTTTCCCGCCGCCTCTCATTTTGCTTTGAGTTTTAACCCGAGTGGGTGCGACACCCTGCCGCCTAAGGTCAGCGCGCAGCGCCTGTTCGCTTGCCGCAAG
>JAXDQK010000156.1:0-4225 GCA_034667905.1 Gammaproteobacteria bacterium
AGCGCCTTATTGAACGGCTCTTGCACAGCGTAAAGTACCTTCGCCTTCGCTTCCGGCAGGTCGCCCGCGAAGTCACGAAGGAAAGCTGCCTCGGTGAGGCGTCCTTCATCGCCGTCGAAGACAATACCGGCGGACGCCGGCGGGGTGGGATAGGTTTTGGCCAGAGCCGTGTAGTCCTCGCCCGCGTCCGGCGCCCGTGCCGCCACATACACCAATGATGAGACCTTCGGATGTACGCCTGCCTCGGTGACGATCATGCCTGAGAAGGAATGCCCGACCAGCACGGTCGGACCTTCCTGTCGATCGAGCACGCGCTGAGCAGAGGCGACTGCTTCTGCCAGCGTCGTCAAAGGATTTTGCACGGCCGTCGCGTTGAATCCCGCTCCCTGCAATCGTGCGATCACCTCGGACCAGCATGATCCGTCGGCGAACAGGCCGTGGACAAGGACGACATTGCGCGCCCTGACAGGCGCCGGGATGGCGGCCATGCCGCGGGTCGAGATCAATGATGCGCCGGCTCCCGCAACCAGAGCGGCCGAGAAAGTACGCCTATTCATCATCATGGTCTGTCTCCTTCTTCAGTAGGAATTGGTCAAATGTCTGAGGTAAAGGCATAGCAGCAGCCCACCGTCGTAGCGCAAATGCAGTGCTGTTGCTAGTCGTGAGCAAAGCGAAAACTAGGATCGGTTACGATCAGCCCAACCGATGTGGTTCCACGCTTGTCTGGCGAAAGCGATCGCTTCAAGTGCTCACCTTCTTAATTAGATCTAGCAGGTGATCATCGAGGCTCTGAGCAATCTTATCGATATCGGAATTGCGGAACTGTCCGAATTGCGTTGGGGGTTTGTCGTATTCAAAGGTCGTTCCACCATTCGCGTTTTCGTAAACGTTGAGTCGCAGGGGAGCGTATAGGGCAGCACTGAAGTCGCGCTTTGTCATCTGGGCGGCAGCAACGACGTTGCCAAGATAGTAGACGTTTCCCTGTCGGCGTCTTCCTTCCAGCGCTGACAGATCACCCTGCTCTGCCACGAAATGAAGCATGAAGCCATCTGGCTCCAAGCCGTGGATCAGCTTTGCACGAAGCTCGTCGATCTGGTTATTCTTGAGCAGCATACGATAACTCTCGTCGAACCACTTGACCTCGCTGTTGAGCCGAGATGTGACGAGTTGATAGGCCGTGGACGTTTCGATGGTCACATGATTCATCACGACGGTCGTGCTCGAGATGTGGAACTCCTTCGCCACGCCGGCGACCGCCGTCCCTACCAATGCCACACTCGCGCTGAGCAGAGCCACTATCCATCGGGTTGTCCCAAACATCACTGACCTCCGTGATCCGCTGAACGAGCGCGCTTCTGACATCGTGCTTTCCGATTCCATTCTCGTCCGCGCGGAGCGGAACGCCGGAAGCTCATCCGTAATCCACGATGCCGGTTGCGCGAATACGAGCCTTTTCAACCGCCCAGCGAATTGCGCGTTCATGATGAGTTACGCCGTATAGCTGAGCATTTCGTTCACTTCTTTGGCTGCCCGGAATCCGGAGGCGAGCGCACCTTGCATCCAACCGGGCTCAGTCGACGTGTGTTCTCCGGCGAAGTGGAGTCGCCCCTCACGACTCGCAAGTGCGGGGGAGAGACCGAAAACCTGCCCGGGTCGCAACTCAGAATACGCGCCGCGCGCCCACGGATTGCGCTGCCAGGAGTACGAGACGCTGCGCTCCGTTTCGGTTTGGATGCTAGGGAAGATGCGACCGACGCACTCCGCTGCGCGCTTCAAGCGCCCGTCCTCGCTCATTTGGTCCAGCTGCAGAGCCCGCTCGCCCTCTTGGTAAAATTGCAGGATTCCTGACTGACCCGGCTGATCCCAACCGGGATTCCATATTTCAGCGGAATGATCCATCTCTGCAAAGCCGCTTAAGCCCTGCTTTTGCCAATACCTGCTCTTGGTCTGAAAGGCGACCTTCACAACCGGCGCATAGCGAAGCTGCTCGATTGCCTGATGCTTCAGCGACGTAAACCGTGGATGAATGTCGATGCCTCTCAAAACGCTAAACGGAATGGTGCAGATCATCGCATCCGCCTGTCGCGACTGTTGTAGTCCGCTTTGCGAGACGATGGCGCTGACACCCCTTGCATCCTGCTCGATGCGGACAACGCGTGCGTCGTAGATGATTCTATCGGCCAGCCGAGAGGCGATTGCCGCCGGCAACAAGTCGTTGCCGCCCTTAATCTTGGTCAGGCCTTTGAAGTCGGTCGTTGCCAGAACGCGCAGGATGAATAGAGCGGAGGCTTCCATGGGATAAGCCCCAAGCTGCAAGAATTGCACTGCAGCCGCCGAGGCGCCCTTACTGCGGAGAAAGTCGGCGAAAGTATATTGATCGAACGGTCGCAGCGAAGCTGGGGGCCAACCAGGAGCAGTCATATCCCCCGCGGCGGCTACTTCGTGCGATGGACCAAGAATGTACTTCTGTAACATCCCCGCGATTCCGAGCCGTTTTTCCTCGGAGGAGAAACTGAGGTATTGCGTCAGATCAATGCCTGCAGTAAGGGGTATCGATTTTCCGCCAATATACACAACGGGCGTCAGTGAGGCCGGCGAAAATGGCTCCATCGAGAGGCCAAAGCGCTTTGCATACGTGAGTGTCCAGGCGTGATTTGGGGGTATGCGGCCCGCGCCCGCCTCAACATATAGTCCGTCGGAAAATGGTTGGCGAAGGGTGAGCACGCGGCCCCCCGGCCGCTGCTGTCCTTCGAGGATTGTCACGTTGTGCCCTACTTCCGCCAGTGCGTGTCCGGCCGCTAGCCCACTTAACCCCGCACCCAAAATTAAGACGCGCTTGGCACCGTAACGCCTATCGAGCAGCCCATTCGGCGGAGTACTCTGCCCAACGTCGCTGCGGGCCGTCCGTGGAACGAGTAGTCCCGTCTGAGAAAGTGCAAGAGAGGCAAGAGCGGATCCTAGGAAAGACCGTCGGGTGGATCGCGCGATATCATTCATTGAAGCTTCTCGGAACGGGATGTCGAGGATTAGAGCCGACGTTCACGGGCGATAGCCCGGCTCGCCTGCTCGCCGATGATGACGCTGGGCGCCATGGTGTTAGCCAGAGGAACGCGAGGCATTACGGAAGCGTCCGCGATGCGTAGGCGGTCGACACCGTAGACCTTGAGATGACTGTTCACGACGGACATGCCGTCCTGCCCCATCTTCGCAGTGCAACTCTGGTGCCAAATAGTCGTCACGCCGTCGCGGATAAAATTGTCCATGGCGGTGGCGGTGAGCGCCGTTGGCATCACCTCCCGCTTCACGAAGCCCCGAAGTGCCTTGGCGTTGCCGACTTCGCGCGCGAGCTCCACGCACCGCCGTATTGCGATGAGGTCGGCCGGATCGGACAGGATCTGCGAATCTATCTGGATCGGATCTTGAGGATTTGCACCTGTCAGGCGCAGCCGGCCCACGCTGTATGGGCGCAGCAGTGCGGGAAAGATCCCCCAGGATCCGGCTGGTATGGAGTGGCGCGCTGCAAGCTCCGGTGTCGGAACGGGGAACTGGATTTGGAGCAATTGGATATCCGGGCTGTCCAACTCCGGCGCGCTCTTCGCAAAGATGGTCGCCTCACCGCCATTGCCGTGGGGGGCAATAGGTTGCGGATACTCCCAAATACAACTTGAGACCATGATGTGATCCTGAAAGTTGGCGCCCACGCCCGGGAGATGTTGGACTAACGGGATATCCAAGGATGCAAGCGTTTCAGAATCACCCACACCGGACTGCATCAATACTTTCGGCGTGTGAATGGCACCCAGAGACAAGATCACTTCCTGCGACGTGTGAAATCGCTGCAGACGACCATCGAGGAGACACTCCACGCCAGTTGCCGCGCCGCGTTCAATGAGCACGCGCGTGACCAGGGCGCCAGGCAGCACCGTCAGGTTGGGCTGGTTCATCACCGGAAATGTGTAGGACCGGAAAATCGACTGCCGCCGGCCGTCGCGAATGCGTAGGTTAAAGTACGAAGCCCCCCCGGGGCCTTCCATCATAGAACCGTTCGCATCGTCAAAAACGGGAATGCCAAGTTCAACAGCTGCGCCGAGCATCGCAACTGCGACGGGATTGGGCTCGATCGGAGGCGTGATGTAAAGGAGACCATTCTGTCCGCGTCGGGCCGGGTCGGGCGTGCCCTGCCAGTTTTCAATCTCGCGGTAGATGCCCAGAACGGAGTCATAAT
>JAXDQK010000157.1:0-13069 GCA_034667905.1 Gammaproteobacteria bacterium
TGAGGGCGTTGCGGGTTAATTTTCGGCGCTTTGCCAAGCGCTTGAGCGCTGCTCCGATCTTGGTATCGAGATAGATGTTGAAATTCACCTGGCGATCTCTCATCCAATATATAACTGCTCATAGGTTGTATCAATCAGGGACTCAGCGCAACGGGGGCTGAGGCGACGGAATTTGCGTTACCCACGATAATTGGCGGCGATAGTCCAATTTCGTGCGCGAAACCAAGGGTTCAAGCCGCCGCTACTACTCGCGATAAGGCTTAGCGTTATCGTACTCAAAATGAGGCGACCCCCATTTTTGCAAGAGCACGATCGATACGGCGCGTCCTTCAGGCAATTGTGGTTCTCGTCTGCGCCGCGCGAAAGTTGCAAGCGAGCGTCAAGAACTCCTGCATCACGTCGGGATTGGCCATCGTGGACAGATCGGCGACTTCGGCGAGCGCGCGTCCTTCGAACAGGCGTTTGACTGGGAGTTCCTGTTTCTTGCCCGACAGAGTGCGGGGGATCCCTGAGACCTCGATGACCTTATCGGGCACGAAACGCGGCGACAGCGAGCTACGGATGGCTTGGCAGACGGCATTCGCCAGTGCCGCGCCGCGCATACCGTTTGCCGGCACGACGAACAGCAGCAACTGACTATCACCCCCGACACGCACGTCGATCGCCATTGAGTCCGCCACTGCATCCAAGCGCTCGACCGCGTCATATATCTCGCTCGTGCCCAACCGATGCCCCACGCGGTTGATCGTAGCGTCGCTGCGCCCAAAGATTTCACATGTTCCGTCAACCTCGATCTTGATCCAGTCACCGTGACGCCAGACACCCGGATAGATATCGAAATAGGATTGGTGATAACGCGATCCGTCTTCGTCGCCCCAAAGGAACAGCGGCATCGATGGCATTGGGCGGGTGCAGACGAGTTCGCCCACCTCGCCGATTACTGGTCGGCCGTCCGGACTCCACGACTCGACGGCAGCGCCCAGCTGGCGGCACTGGAGCTTGCCGGGCGTCGGCGGCAAGTCCGAATTAGCAGTGCAAAAAGCCCCGCAAATATCGGTGCCGCCTGAGCTGTTGAACCAACAGATATCTGGGTAACCGGAAGCCTTAAGACGGTCGGAGAGAGCGAGCTGGACATCGGCCGGCAGCGGCGAGGCGGTACTGCCGAGCGCTGCAAGCGCCGAAAGATCGCCGACCGAGGCAAGATTAAGTCCGACCTTCACGCACATGGTGTAGAAGGCCGCGCCGGCGCCGAAGAAGGTGACGTAGTTACGCGCTGCAAAGCGCCACAATGTTGCCCAGTCCATATTATCCTTGCTGCCCGAGGGATTTCCGTCATAAATGCAGATTGTCGTGCCGCCGAGCAATCCGCCAACCTGAGCGTTCCACATCATCCAGCCGGTCGAGCAGAACCAGTGAAAGCGTTCGCCAAAGCTGTCTGCCTTATAGCTCGCGCCCATATTGAAATGTAGGCGCGCGGCCGCCTCATTCAGCAGGATGCCGCCATGGCTATGGACTAGCGCCTTAGGTTTGCCGGTAGTTCCGCTGGAGTAAAGGATCCAAAGTGGATGATCGAAGGGAAGCCATTCGGGGTCGAAAGCACGAACGCGCGCATCGTCACCGGCAATGAGATCGCTGAAGTAAATAGCGTTCTCGAAACGGCCATTGCCGATCCGGCTGTCAACTAGCACTAGATGCTCGACGGTGGGCAGACTCGCTCTGATATCCTCCACGACCCTCGTGCGATCGATCGACTTGCCGCCATAGGTGACGCCGTCTGTGGCGATGAGTAACTTGGGTTCGATCTGCCGGAATCGGTCGATAACCGCGGGTACGCCCATATCGGGAGCGCAGATCGCCCAGATCGCGCCAATTGACGCGCAGGCCAGAAGCGCGACGATCGCCTCGGGGCGATTGGGAAGGTAGGCAACGACGCGATCTCCACGCGCAACGCCGAGCCGACGCAGTTCCAGCGCCATAGAGGCAGCGCGACGCTGCAGTTCACTCCAACCGACCGTCTCTACCGGGCCTCGTTCATCCTCAGCGATGACGGCAGGCTGACCTGCCGCTTCAGCCCGCTGTACATGGCGGAATATTTGCCTGGCATAGTTGACCTGTGCCCCCGGAAACCAGCTGGCCCCCGGCATGTTGGCATTCGACAGAACGGAGGAGTAGCGCGTAGGAGAGTCAAAGCCGTCGAAACGCCACACCGCTTCCCAAAATGCCGACTGGTCTTCAACGGACCACCGATGCAGCGCTTCAAAATCGGAGAATCTCAGTCCGCGCTCTCTTTTCAGAAATTCGCAAAACACCTGTAACGTCGAAGTCGCTTTCACTGGCATTTATGCTCAAACCCGGTTGACAACGTTTGAGGGTACTGATTCCGGGTGTGTTGGTCTACGCCCCTTCGCGAATGGGCGAGCCCCACGGTCGACTATACGTCTGTCTAGATTTGGCCAGAGTCAGACGCGCGGTGCTGACAGTGCGCATGTAGAGATTTTCCCTCATGCTCTCTTAGACGCCGAATCAGACGCTCGTGAATTTCCGCAGCATCGGCCGCATCTTCACCACCACACTTACGATCCGCCACGGTTTCAATGTGCGCCATCTGCCCCCTCGGCGCTCCAGAATATGACCTTTTGAGTACGCCGCAACAGAACGGGACTTGCGAAATGCACCGGCCGACGTTGCGCGCTGTCTAGATCGAGCGCATACACTCGGACAAGGGGAAGGTGCGTTTGAACTGAATCTCGGGCAGGCATTCGAAGCCTTGTTTCTATATCAACTCCAACTGTCCACCTGACCTGCTGAACAGGTGGCACTTTTCTCTTGCTGACCAAGCTCATCTGTGCGAAAGCGCTTTGCAAAAACACGCGTCAGTGGCGGGTGTGGAGAAACTATCATCGGATGGCCCGCCTAATCGATATCGGTGCTGTTGGGACAACGATAAGGGCCTCAGGACCGCGCCCTGAAAGCTTACCAACCTAGAGTCGCTTCTGTGCGTGGATATGTAGCCTTACGGAGATGAATATGCTGGCTAAGTTCTTTGCTCCTTTTTGCGCAATCGCCATCGCGAGCCTCCCGGCTGGCGCGGCAAAATCGGCGCCTGACTCAACCGATTCGCAGGCCACCTATCGCAACAATTGCGCCTCTTGTCACGGTCAGAACATGGAGGGAGGGCAGTTCGGGCCCACCTTGAAAGGACCAGCCTTTCAAAGTAAGTGGTCAACCGGCAATCAAGCAGCGCTTCTCGATTTTATTGAGCACTCCATGCCCCCGGCGAATCCCGGCGTGCTAACCCATCAGCAGTACGCGAGTATGACGGAACTCATAGGGTCCTCGACTAAACCAAGCGTGGATGGCCCATCCGGCGGCGAGCACAATGCCGAAGGCGTCATGGATCAACTTCGACGGTCTCATCTCGGAGTTGAGCCGGCGCCGCCGGAACTATTCCAGGATGATCAATTCCGTGTCACGCAGCAACATCGGAAGGAGATTCTGTCGCGGCTAACGCCCATCGACGATAGCGTACTGCAGTCATCCCCCGAGGCAGGCTGGATTGCGTGGAGAGGCAACAATGGTCGCCAAAGCTTCAGCCGCCTAAGTTTCATCAACAAAGACAACGTAGCGGCCATGAATGTCGCTTGGTCTTGGTCGCTCGCTATAGGACCTAACGAAATAGAACCGTTGGTGCACCAGGGCGTGATGTTCGTCAACAGCGGCACCGACGTGCAGGCGTTGGATGCGGAATCCGGCGACCTGCTTTGGGCGTACCGTCGCAAGATTCCGGAGCAGTACGCCGGAAGCATCAGCGGCATCCATCGCAATATGGCGCTCTACGGCACAAATATTTACATATCCACCAACGACCGACACGTCGTTGCGCTCGACACGAAGACGGGCACGGTTGTATGGGATAAATCGGTCGTTCCAGATTATCAACCCACCGTTGTGCTGTCGGCCGGACCCATTATTGCACACGGTAAAGTCATTCAAAGTTCGAGCGGCGGCCCTGGTTGTATCAGGGGATGCCAAATAATCGCATTGGATGCGAACACCGGTAACGAAATTTGGCGCTTCAATTCGATCGCCGCTGAGGGAGCTGGCGCGGGCAATTCGTGGAACGGTTTGACAAACGAAAAGCGATCGGGCGGAGGAATTTGGATCGCAGGGAGTTATGACCCGGGCCTCAATCTCGCATTTTATGGTGTTGGCCAGACATACAAAATTCAGCCTCTCTTAGCTCCCCTAGATAAGGGATCAACCCGCGATGCACTTTATACGGATTCGACGCTTGCGTTGGACGCCGACACGGGTCGGTTGGCATGGTTTCATCAACACCTGCGAAGAGATATATGGGATTTGGACGAGGCGTTCGAGCGAACTCGGGTCACGCTTCCCGCGGCGGGCGGACATAGTCAGAACGCGCTGGTCACAGTGGGAAAATCGGGGATATTGGACGCCATTGAGCCGACCAAGGGCAACCACCTTTTCACTATAGACCTGGGTCTTCAAAATCACGCCACAATAGACCCGAAAACAGGTCTTCGGACGATATCGCAGTCACTCGATCCGAAACCCGGCGTATCCCAGTTCATATGCCCGAGCTTGCGCGGCGCCCGAAACTGGATGACCACAGCCTACGACCCGGACACACACGTCATGTATCTGCCGATGGAAGAGACGTGCATGAATATCACCTTCTCGCCCAACACCAATGACATGCCATTTGATATCGGCTGGAATTTTGCGCCTCGACCGCACTCCGATGGCAACTATGGACGAGTGCAGGCTATCGATCTTGCCACCAAAAAGTCGCTCTGGACTAATCGATATCGGACGCCGCCAGCGAGCTCCATGCTGGCGACTCGCGGCGGTATCGTATTTGTCGGGAACCGAGATCGCAGTTTCCAAGCACTGGATAGCCGCAGCGGCAAGACGCTATGGCAGGTGCGGCTCAATGCAGTGCCCGATGCATCGCCCATCACCTACGCCGTGAACGGGAGGCAGTATGTGGCAGTAGTGGCCGGCGGCGGCGGCCCTCAAGACAGTTCCTCCGATGAAATCACCCCAGAGATCAGAAACAGTGCGCCTGCGACGACCCTTTGGGTATTTCGGCTGCCGAGCCTCAACGCAGCGCCGTAAACAATCGCGGCGAGGGCGCGCGGGCATTTCCTCGTCAAGTCTACCCGGGTGGTTTCACAGTTTCTTGCGATGCCGCCGCCACCAGCATGGGTATGGCGGATACGCAGGTATGGATCGCTATTCCGCTCGAGAGCTGCATGGCATCAGAAATCTCCTGCGGGCTTACGCCAATTTCAAGGGCTCGTCGAATATGCTGGCGTAGCGGCCGCGGTTGCGGGGCCACTGGCGAGGCGTACACCGAAATGAGGATCAGCTGTTTAGAGCGCTCCGGGAGCGGACCTGAGCCAAAAGGGATTTCACCATAAGCCAAAAATCCCTCGACAAATGCCGGGGCAAACCTAAATAGCGCATCGCCGCCGTCAGGCCAGCTGCCGGTTGTCGCAATGTAGCGCTGCTTGCGCGTGGTCTCGCTCGTCGTCAACGCCCGTTGAAGTTCTTCCGAGCACAAACCTGCCCGCTCGAGTTCCTCCACCAGTATCGGTAATCCCGCTATATGAGTCGAGTGCGCCGCCATCATTGCCAATTCGATGACCTCAACCACTTCCTCAGGTGAGGCTCCCAGAGTCAACACCTTTTTGATATGCATCTCGGCACCGGGGGCAAAAAGATGACTCACAGCGGCATCGACGGCGATGTAAATGAACTCGCACAGCTTTTCACCCAGGCGGCCTGAAGTGAAGGGCGGTTCGTGGAAGTCGAGATACGCCTGCAGATACGCTGGAGAATAGTCCAGCAGACCCTGATGAAAGGCATGCCAATAGCCGCGCCGTCGAATCACGGTTTCTTTAAGGCGGATCTTCGCCGCTTCGTCGTATAGTGCGTCACCAGTGGCCAAGAGTTCCGCCTTCTAACAATAGTCGGGACAGACATCAAAGGTGCTGCCTTTAAGCGAGCGACGTTACCAAGCTGTGGCAGCTTGCCCAATGGGAGAATGCGCAACGTCTGATCGCAAGAATAATTGGTCGTGGTTTTGCATCGAAATGCGGCATGTAGGCCCCTCAGTATGGGACATTGAAGTGTTACAATTTGATCTGGCTGTCAGGGGGTATCGCGTATTCGCGATCGTTTAAGTGCATCCATTCAACTGGAATGATTTACGCTTTTTCCTGGCGATGGCACGCACCGGGGACCCGACAAGTGCTGCCATGCAGCTCAAGGTGGATCACACGACAGTTCGCCGGCGTATTAGCGCGCTGGAAGATGCTTTGAATGCGCGCCTCTTCGAGCCACGTGATCGAGGCTTTTTGCTGACGCACGCCGGAGAGCGGTTGGTCACAACAGCGGAGGCCATCGAGTCTCTCGCCATGCACGGCGAGACCGCCGTTGCCGGGAAGGACACGGCTCTGTCGGGCACGGTCCGGCTGGGTGTCCCCGATGGCCTTGGGAGTTTGTTCTTGGCGCGTCACTTGGCCGGGTTCGCGGTCGCCCATCCCGATCTTCAATTGGAAATTGATGCACGTACGCAACCGTTCAATCTAGCCAAACGTGAAGCCGATATCGCAATCTCGATAGCGCCGCCAGCGAAGGGTCGGCAGGTAATTCGCAAGGTGGCGGACTGCCAGTTGTATTTGTATGCCTCTCCTGAGTATCTTCGCTCGGCACCCGAGATCAAGACCCCAGAAGACCTTCGCGAGCATCGGTTCGTCAATTATTTCGATGACATGCCGTTCGTCCACGGCCTCGATATGCCACCTCATTTGTCGGCAAGCCCCTACCGATTTTTGAGTTCCAGCTTGGTCACCCTTTATCATGCTGTGCTTGCGGGCGCAGGAATTTGCATGCTGCCGGCGTATTTAATCACCCTCGACACGCCCTTGGTTCGCGTCCTGCCACGCGAAGTATCAACGGTGCGCAAGATCTGGATGACCATGCATTCGGACCTTAAGGATATTGCTCGCTACCGGGCTGTTGCGGATTTTTTGGTAAAGGTGTTTTCGGAGAATCGCCAGCTTTTCGCGGGCGATCCTCTGTAGAACGAAGCGGTATGATTCTCTTGCGGCAACTTGAGGCGCCGCATCGCGGACGCAATGACGTCTCGCGACTCTGCAACCACAAATCGCACAAATAACTGTGATATCCCTTGCCGACCTGCGGTAGCGTTTCGCAGATGACGAAGGCCAAAAACCGAGGTGGGATATGACGCAAGCGACTTCACCGGCGAGTCGCTATGAAGCCGTGCCGATGCAGTTCTCTTATTCCTCCCAGGCCTCAGCTATTTGGAATCCGAGTGCTGTCTTCGAGGGGTTCGACGAGCGTGACCTGCTGCTGCGAGAAGCCAGTGCGGGCCAACTCACTGCGCTGGAGCTAAAAGCTCTGACGGCGGGAAAGTCAGACCATTGGCCGCAAGTTGCGGGTGCGGCGTTCTTGCTGCTCTACGTAATGAATGGAAATTTCAAGTTCACGATGTCAGATGGTAGGGTCTTCATCCTACACCCCAGGGAGGCGGTGCATCTGCCCTTCATGCTGGGCGTAAAGTCTGCCGAGTGGCCGCAGGACTTACATGTCGTCCAAATATGGGCGCAGGATCCTGGCAGTGGACTAGTGCCGCTTCTACAGATGACCCCAGAGGTCCATCAGGGTGATTGGGAGGAGGCGATCGTACGAAACCGCGCCGAATTGTTTATTCGCGGCGATGGCCCCCGAGCTTTCTTCACTTATCGTGACTTAGGGTCTGCCAAGACAACGCAGCGCCGAATTCAAACCCATGATGGTGATGGAGCTGCGGCGGACATTGACGGAGGCACTGGTTGGCATAACCACTCAATGAGCCAATTCTTCTTCATTCTCGGGGGTTCTGCAGATATCGACGTTGAGGGTTATGGAAGCTTTCATATGGTGCTCGGCGATGCGATGACTCTGGGGAGAGAAATGCGCCACAACGTCCTTAACATCAAGCGCGGCTACAATGTCATAGAAATGTGCCTGCCGGCAGACTACACCACCGTTCCTCAAGATGCCCCAGGCAGCGCGAAAGATTAAGGATCAATCATGCGCAGCAAGAGCGAAGACTACGTTTTTAACCACGAATGCGCCTCATGAGTGGCACTGAGAACTCGCTGTATCATTCGGCGCGCTCAGAGATCGAACGTGCGCTGTTCAGTTACGCTCGGGGTGTCGATCGTCAGGATTGGGCGCTGGTCAAGTCGGTGTACCACGAAGATGCGACCGATCAGCACGGAGAATTTCAAGGCAACATCGATGATTTCATTCAGTATCTCGTGCAAAGACACGTCAACATCGAGCAATCGATCCACTTCATCACGAACGTAACCGTGGAACTGGTAGGCGAGAGTACCGCACTGGTGGAGAGCTACTATTTTTGTCAGCAGCGACTGAAGTCCGCAGAGGCAATCGAGAAGGCTTTCGGCAACGTATACGTTGCAGACGATGAAACGGTGCAGCTCAACGCCTCAGGGCGTTACATTGACCGATTTGAGCGGCGCGCGGGTTCATGGAAGATTGCGGATAGGAAGGTCGCATTTGATGTGTTGACGGCAATTGCCACGCCGCTGGGTGGCGGCCTGGGTGTTCGATTGCTCCAATCTCGGCGAGACAGCGAGGACATCTTGATCCGAGAGCGATTGTTATTAGGTCTCACGTAACTTTAGATCGAAACAGGGGATTTGGAAATGGCGCAAAACACCAAACACGTCGATCACGTCTTCTGGATCTGCAAACTGGAGAATCAGGAGCGCTACGTCCGCCAATTGGCGGCGATATGCGACACGGAATTTCACGGGCCAGTCGATCGGCCGGATCTCGGGACCCGCATCTATCTCAGCTGGCGTTGCGGGTTGGAAGTTATTGCGCCTCTTGAGGAGACAACTATTTACAGTAAGCCGCTCAAGGATCAACTGGCTGCGCGAGGAGAAGGCCTGTTGGGCGTGATATTTGGCGTTGTTGATATCGAAGAAGCTCGAAAGCGCGCCATCCAACTCGGGTATTCCGTGAGTCCATTGATAGAGAATGCCGGTCACGAGCCCTATATCGGTGAAACGGAAGTTATGAAGGAAATCATGGTCGGCGAGTTCATGAATTCGACTCTCGTATTCGGTGAGATTCGCTATGCAAAAGGTGTAGCTCACATCGTCGGCGACTGACAACCAAAGTCAGGCCGCTACGATTTGCTGATCGATGGCGCCAAAAATTGAGTGTCCAGCGTCGAACACTTCGATCCTCAAGCGATCACCAAAGGTAAGGTAGGGAGTTTTCGGCTGTCCTGAACGCTTCTGTTCAATGAGACGCCGTTCCGCGATGCAGGCGCCGCCGCGTTCATCGTCCTCATTCGATACCGTGCCGCTGGCCAGCACGGTTCCACTTGGCAAAGGGCGATAACTGGCACAATAAGAAATTAGTTGCGGAAACGTGAACGTTGCATCCTGACTGCCATCGGGGGACGCTACGAGCTGCCCATTCACGTGACATAGTAAGGGTAGTCGGAGCAATCCCCCCTCCCACGCCTGCCCGAGTTCGTCCGGCGTGACTGCCACCGGCGCCATCGTGGGATAAGGTTTAGCCAGTAAGGTAACTGAGCGCCCCCTTAGGACAGCCTGGGCCAGGACTTCTCTTAAGCTGACGTCGTTAACTAAGGTGACGAGTCGAATCCTGCTTCCCGCCGCGGTGACGGAACATCGAGCCGGTACGTCACCTAATATCACGCCAATCTCGCCCTCGAAATCCATATTCACCGCGGGGTCCGCCAAGGGCAGTTGGTCCCTTGCGCCCATAAAAGTGGATATGCGCTCGGTCATGAGCGGTTCCGAGGAGAAATTCTCTGGCATCTTGGCACCGCGAAGCGCCCTGGCTCTTTTCATGTGACTCAAATACGACGTGCCGTCGATCCACCCATAGGCGCGAGGTAGCGGGGCCAGCAGGCTTGATGCATCCAAGGCTTCTGCACCCGAGATTGCGCCGCTGTTCAGTAAACCCGAGCGGTTTTGTAGCTCAGGAAGGATCTCATCCCACCGGTCAAGTGCATCGCGCATCGTTGTGGCCAGGTCGCAGACGCGCACATAGAATTGCAATCGACTATCCACCAGTACGAGGATTCCATCCGGTGTTCCATTGCGAAGCGATCCTAACTTCATGCCAATAGCACAGGTTAGTCGCAAGAGAACACGAGGTGCGTATGCGCCAGGAACACACCCGATATGTCTACGCCATGGGTCTCCCCTCCCTTCGCGTGTTGTTCCCCATACTGATCGGCGAACACCCGTGCATCGCCGATGCAAGCGAAGCGAAACTCGTCGACTCCGGCGGTTGTGTCAAGCCCTTGCGACGGTAGGTCAGCGGCCGAAGCAGTTAGCCGTCGAGAAAACACATGGCCGCGAACGAGCTGTGCCATTTCAGCGTCAGGCTTTTCTAGCTCCACATGCATTAGAGCTGCCTGCCAAGCGCTCACGCGCGAGGGGTCCGCGGCTGAGTAAAAGATGAACAGCTTGACCGGCGGCAAATGCGCCCATTGCTTGTCGGGTTCACCCGAACCCACGTGCCGCTTGAGCTCATGCTCCTCACAGACGTACACCAGCGCAGAGTTGAAATCCGCGAACCGCTGCTCGTCCGGTCGTGCCCGTTCCAGGTAGTCAGGAGCCGAGTAAGTGGCGCCCATCGCTCCCAAGCTTTCAAACCACATCTCCGATATCGCATCCCGCGCTAAGTGAGGCTCAGGTCGCGCGTCCAAGCGAAGCTCGGGATAGTTCTGAGCATAGCGACGGCAGTGCCGTGTAAACCCCGCCGTCCCGGCGATCAATGGCGCATGACGCTCTTGATAGTGGCACAGGAACTCATCCACCGACCAGCCGACCTTGCGGTTAAACGCCGCCACGACCTTGATCATACGTCGCCTGTACTGAGGTCCGACTCGATCTCGTCGGCGGCAAACCACCGAATGAAAGGTCGGTCAAACAGATTCTCCTCATCGCGCACGAGCGCCTGAGCGATATCCGAACGCAGGATGCCGGCGATCGTCTGATCAAACTCTTCCTTGCTTTGAAACCAGGCTTCGGTGACGCAGCTGACCGCTCCGCCTTCATCGGCTGCGTAGACCTCGTTGCCGATCGGCGTAAGGTAGTTACGAACATACTTGCGCATTCTCGGAGCGGAGCGTTTGACGAGTTGCGCATGATGCCTCTCGTAATAATCCTTAAAGGCCGCACCACTCATGCCGGGCTTCTTCTTGAGCAAGACTACCATTTTGAACACAGGCGCTCTCCCACCAGACTGAGGCCACAGTGACCCGCCTTTCGCTTAGGTTAAAGACGAAATCATGCAACGCGCCTTCGCAATAATGCGCCTACGGCCAATCGCGCGACAAAACCTCCTAATGCTGAGCGGCACATAGCGCGAGCGCTCGTATTTGTGCAACTAACGTTCGCACAATTCTTGATGGCTGTGACCAGGTAGTTCTGCCACCCTGTTCCCGACCTGTGCATTTGGAGGCGGCAGATTGCGCAGGACTATCGACTAAAATGGGGGGTTTAATGTCCATCAAGCTCAAGTCCAATGCACGCACATTTGCCTGTGTGTTAGCTATCAGTGCGCTCATCATGGGAGGGCGGCCGGCCAGCGCGCAGGACGCGGCCGCCAAGAGTGCGGAAGCGCAGGGAGGGCTCGAAGAGATCGTGGTGACCGCTCAACGTCGTGAGCAAAGCGCTAAGGATGTCCCCATCTCGCTGCAAGTGATCGGCGCCGATTCTCTCTCGAGAAACGTTGTGGTCGATACACGCGACCTGGCTGCAATTACTCCGACAGTCAATTACCAAAATGGCGCCAGTGTCGTCAATTCTTCGTTTTCCCTGCGAGGGGTCAGCTCGGCGGCTACCGCGTCAGGTTTTCAGCCCAGCACCGGCTTGGTGATCGACGGAGTCTCGATCTATTCACAGGGCGAGTTCATATCGCGCCTTGGCGATGTCGAACGAATAGAGGTGCTCAATGGGCCGCAAGGCACACTCTTCGGTAAAAACTCGACTGCGGGCGTCATCAATATCGTGACCAAACAACCCTCGAATAAATTCGAGGCTGAAGTCGAGTCGTTCGTCACCAATGATCACGAAACCTATACTCGGGGCATGATCAATGTGCCGCTGACGGACGTTGTCCGCATCCGCGTCAATACCTTCTACCAGGACCAACAACCGCTATTTACCAATCTATCGGGCGAGCCGGCGCCACTGGGACAAAGAGCTTATGGTGTGAATGCCAAGTTGGCGGTGGATTTTTCTTCAGCTATCACATTCACGCTCGACGGTACCTTTGCCCACACAAATAGCAGCGCCAATCAAGATGCGCCGATCGGAGCTCCCGTCATCGGGGCGCTCCAGCAAGCGATAACCGGGATTGGATATGGACGCGGCATCACGACGGTGAACCAAAATACGCCTGCACAGGACATCTTTGAATCGAAGCGCCTGTCGGGAACTTTGATATGGAAGGCCTCCGACTCGTTATCGTTAACGTCGATTACAAGCACGTCCGGTTACCACGACGACTTCGATCTTGATATCGATCTCACGCCGGCCGGTGGCAGCGTTGGAAGGGGCGAAACCCTGCCCAACTCAGCCTATCCCATTCAGTACTTCTCGACGTTTGGCACGGTTGGTCATCTGCCGACGACCACCGAGTATTGGTCAGAGGAAGCGCGGGCCAATTACGACAGCGGCCCTTTCAACACGGTCGTGGGGGTCTACTATCAGAACGCTCGAATCCACACGTCGGTAAATCAGCCGTTGGGGCTGGATGGTGCCTTTGTGGGCGCGACGCCGGGTCAGCTTTATATAACCGACTCTGAAGTCACACAAGCAAAAATCAGTGATAAGACGGCCGCAGTATTCGGAGATATCACTTACGCGCTGACCAGTCAGTTCAAGGCTTTTGGAGGCGTAAGATTCACTCATGAAACTTACGATCTCAATTACGCACGTGTCGACTA
>JAXDQK010000158.1:0-4986 GCA_034667905.1 Gammaproteobacteria bacterium
CTTGCGTCAGAAGCTTCCACACGCTTTATGAGTCCTTGAGAAAACTGGGTATTGTACGGATAGACCGGGAGAGCTGGAAATCGTTTCGCCGGCGGCCTTTTTCAAGGCCTGGTAAGAGATAGTGCGCTGCCCGCCTGGCGCCTTGTGGCTTAGCGTTCCTCGCCGATGAAGCGCGCGGGATCGACCTGTACCCCATTTTTTAAGACTTCAAAATGCACATGCGGACCGGTCGAATGGCCGGTAGAGCCCATCAGTGCGACGTCCTGGCCCTTGCGCACCATGTCGCCCTGCTTGACCAGCAGTTTTTCGTTGTGGCAGTAGCGTGTTGCCAGCCCGTTGCCGTGGTTGATTTCAATCATTTGGCCAAAGCCAGCCCGCTCACCGGCGTAGGTAACGATGCCGGCGGCCACCGTCATGATTTTCGAGCCTTCGGGACCGGCAAAATCCAGTCCTTTGTGCATCGCAGAATAACCGGTGAAGGGGTCGGCGCGGCGCCCGAAGTATGAGGAGATCCAACCCTCTTGAACGGGGCGCCCTTCAGGGTACACCTGCTTATTGAGTTCGCGGCTCAGGATCATGTTTTCAAGCACGCCTAGCTGCTGCTCGCGGCTCGATAGCTGGGACTGTAGATCGTCCACCATGGCGGTCAGACTGGGAATCTGAGCGGGTTGTCCGTCAGCGCCGTTCTCGGCGCCACCGATGGCGGGCGGATGGCCGAAGTCAAACTCGCCATCGTCCAAATTAGCCATACGCGTCAAGCGCTTACCCAAAGCGTCCAAGCGGATCACATTGGCGTTCATTTGACCGACGCGCATGGCGAGCGCGTTGACTTTTTCTTGCAGGACCCGCTTGGTGTCCTCAATTTGGGCTTTCTGATGCAGCAGTTCGGCGGACCAATTGCCCAGCTGATCAAGGGGATTGCCGCTCCCATGCCGCGCACCTAACCCCACGCCAATGGAAAATGCGGTTCCGAGGATTCCCAGCACCAAGGCGAGGCCAGTGGACATAATCACTGGATGTCGCAGGTCAAATTGTTTCACTCGGCCCGATTTGCGGCCGACAAAAATGACATTCATACGGATTGTTCTTCCAACGGCTTATGTCAACTCGCGCGCACGATTATGCACGAGCCGTGGGGGTAGACTATGCAGATAACTGTCTCAAAACAAGGATTTCCGCACGGTTTCTCCACTATGATTAGGGCCCAAAACGTCTGCTGCAATGCAAAATTCTAAGAGTCTCAGCGAGTTACTGGCAAGAGGTGGCAAGCGACTTTCACAGTTGAAAGAACGTTCTGCCGAGCGCTCGCAAGTCTTAACCCAGGTTCGGGCAGCCCTTCCGCTTAGGCTCGCCCAGGCGGTGGTGAGCGCAGGGGTCGATCAGGGCAGGCTGACCATCGGAGTCGCGGGGGCCGTTTGGGCCTCTCGCTTGCGCTATTCCACGGACATCATGAAAAAGCGCGTGGCCAAGTCCGCAGGACTCGCCATCCTCAGCGTCAGAATCAGGGTGGTGCCGCCGCCTTAAGCTGGGCCGCCTCAGGCGCGCGCCGCGGCCGCGGCGACATAGGAGATCGGCGCGTCCGCCAAGCTTTCAAACGTCACTTCTTGCCATGCACTCTGGGTGGCGATGAGCGCCCGCAATAGCTTGTTGTTCAAGGCGTGGCCCGACTTGAAGCCGCTGAACTCGCCGATCAGGCTGTGGCCCAGCAGGTATAGATCGCCGATGGCATCGAGAATCTTGTGCTTCACGAACTCATCTTCGTAGCGCAAGCCGTCTTCGTTGAGCACACGGTAATCATCCAGCACGATGGCATTGTCCATATTGCCGCCGAGGGCGAGGTTGCGTGCGCGCAAGCTCTCGAGATCGCGCATGAAGCCGAAGGTTCGCGCCCGGCTGATTTCCCGCAGAAATGACGTGGTGGAAAAATCCATCGACGCCACTTGCGAGTGCTTCTTGAACGTCGGGTGATTGAATTCGATTTCGAAATTCACCTTGAATCCATCGTACGGATCAAAGCGTGCCCATTTGTCGCCGTCCTCGACCTGTAGCTTTTCCATTATACGAATGAAACGCTTCGGCGCCCGCTGTTCCTCGATGCCGGCAGATTGCAGTAGAAATACGAAGGGTCCCGCGCTGCCATCCATGATGGGAACTTCGCCGGCGCTCACTTCGACCAGCGCATTGTCGATGCCCAATCCCGCCAGCGCGGACAGCAAGTGCTCCACGGTTGAGACCTTGACCTCGCCCCGATGCAGCGTGGTGCCCATCATGGTATCGCCGACATTCTCGGCATGTGCGCGGATGTCGACGGGCGATCCTAAATCCGTGCGGCGAAACACGATGCCGGTATCGGGCAACGCGGGCCTTAAAGTCATTAGGACTTTCTTGCCTGTGTGCAGGCCCACCCCGGTGGCGCGAATCGAATTCTTCAGTGTTCTTTGATTCAACATTAAGTGAAACCGGACTATGTTATGTGCCAAAGGTACCACAGGGGGCCCCTCACCCTGAACTCGAAATTCGGATAAACGCGCACAGAGCAGGTTGCGACTACGCCGCGCACGTGTAAGTTCGCGTTCTTTACACTTCTCCACCAAACCGGCGCCCTTGAAGGGTTCTCCTACAGGGCGCCAAATTGGATTGTCGAACCCTTGGGTCAGCTAATCGGCTTGCCGTCGCAAAAAGGCCGGAATATCCAGCATATCCTCGGAATCTACTTCGGCTCGCAGTCCATCGCCGACCGCGCGTTGCCGTTGCACCGTTGGCTTGTCCAACATGGCGTAGTCGGTGGGCGCCATCGGGGATTTGTGGCGAATCACCCGCATGGTGAGCGGCGGCGCATGATGTGCCACGGCGGCCGCTTGTGGCGCCACCCGCGCAACAACAGGCTTGCCCAAACCGGTGGCCACCACGGTCACGCGGATCTGGCTGGCCATTTCCGGATCGATCACCGTACCGACCACCACGGTTGCATCATCCGAGGCGAACTGTTTGATGACGTTGCCCACTTCTTGGAATTCACCGATGGACAGGTCCATGCCGGCCGTGACATTGACCAAGATCCCCTGCGCCCCCGAGAGATTGATGTCCTCGAGCAAGGGGCTGGAAATGGCCGCTTCGGCCGCTTCACGGGCCCGATCATCGCCCGAGGCGGTACCCGAGCCCATCATCGCCATGCCGGTTTCCGACATCACGGTGCGCACGTCCGCGAAGTCGACGTTGATGAGACCGGGGCGCGTGATGAGTTCCGCAATGCCCTGCACCGCTCCTTGCAGCACGGTATTCGCCGCCTTGAAGGCATCGAGCAACGTGGTGGAGCTGCCGAGCACCGACAGCAGCTTTTGATTGGGAATCGTGATGAGCGAGTCCACGTACTTCGACAGTTCCAGCATGCCTTGATCGGCGACGCGCGAGCGTTTATTGCCTTCCATTTCGAAAGGCTTGGTCACCACGGCGACGGTGAGAATGCCGAGCTCCTTGGCGACTTGCGCCACCACCGGCGCGGCGCCCGTGCCCGTACCCCCGCCCATGCCCGCGGTAATGAACAGCATGTCGCAACCCTCGATGAGCTCGATGATGCGATCGCGATCTTCCATTGCCGCCTGCCGGCCCACTTCCGGATCGGCGCCGGCGCCCAATCCCTTGGTGATGTTGCAGCCGATCTGCAAGGCGGTGCGCACTTTGGAGTGCTTCAGCGCCTGCGCATCGGTGTTGATGCAGATGAAGTCCACGCCTTCCAGGCCGGCTTGGACCATGTGTGAGACCGCATTGCCGCCGCCGCCGCCCACGCCCAGCACCTTGATGACGGCGCTTTGACTATAAGAATCCATCAGTTCGAACATTCCAATTCTCCTCGTAGTTCTATCAGAAATTACCTTGAAACCAAGCCTTCATTCGTTCCAGCACACTCTTCATGCCGCCCGCGAGCAGCGGCGCTTCCGTACGTTGCCCATCCAAATTGCTCTTTGCATACAGCAACAATCCAACGCCCGTGGCGTGAATCGGATTGCTCACCACCTCCGACAGTCCGGTGACGTATTGCGGAATGCCGAGACGCACCGGCATGTGAAACACTTCCTCCGCAAGCTCGATGGCGCCTTCCATTTTTGCGCTGCCGCCGGTCAGCACGATGCCCGTGGCCACCTGCTCCTCGAGGCCCGCGCGGCGCAGCTCATCGCGGATGAGGCCGAACAGTTCTTCGTAACGCGGCTCGACGATCTCGGCGAGGGTTTGGCGCGCCAAGCGGCGCGGCGGCCGATCCCCGACGCTCGGCACCTCGATGGTCTCGTCGGGATTCGCGAGCTGCGACAAAGCGCAGGCGTATTTGATCTTGATGTCCTCGGCGTATTGCGTGGGCGTGCGCATGGACACCGCGATATCGTTGGTGATTTGATCGCCCGCGATCGGGATGACGGCGGTGTGGCGGATTGCGCCGCCGCCGAATACCGCGATGTCGGTGGTGCCGCCTCCGATGTCGACCACGCACACGCCGAGATCCTTCTCATCTTCGGTGAGCACCGCATAGCTCGAGGCAAGCTGCTCCAAGACGATGTCGTCGACGGCCAGCCCGCAGCGCTGCACGCACTTGACGATATTCTGCGCGGCGCTGTCGGCGCCCGTGACGATGTGAACCTTGGCCTCCAACCGCACGCCCGACATGCCGATGGGATCGCGGATGCCCTCTTGCGTATCGATGATGTATTCCTGCGGCAGCACATGCAGGATCTTTTGATCCGCCGGGATGGCCACTGCCTTGGCGGCATCGATGACCCGCTCCACATCGCCCTGCACGACTTCTTTGTCCTTGATGGCGACGATGCCGTGGGAGTTGAGGCTTCGCACGTGGCTGCCGGCGATGCCGGCGTACACCGAATGGATTTCGCAGCCCGCCATCAGCTCCGCCTCTTCGACGGCGCGCTGAATGGATTGCACGGTGGATTCGATATTCACCACGACGCCTTTCTTCAAGCCGCGCGAGGGATGGCTGCC
>JAXDQK010000159.1:0-5992 GCA_034667905.1 Gammaproteobacteria bacterium
AAGCTGATATCCACCATTTATTGTATATACGTATATACCGTAATGCAAATGCATTTCTAGCGCCTGCATTCAGCGATCAGCAGAGCTAACCAACTCGACCGGCGAGCTAGTGCTTTCGGCCAACTACGGTCACTGGGTGCAGCGAAATGGACGCCTCAGAGGGGACGTTCCCCCTCGCGCCGATCCAACGAGTCTTTCCATAAATATAGGAGCCGCGACTCTTGCTATCGTTTAGCCAGAAACGGCACCGGCTGCAGGTGCTTTTTTTGTTGAGTTGTTTATAAAACTAGTTAGCGGAAACTAATGGGATATGTTCGACCGCATGACGCCATTGAAATTGCATACACCTGCTCTCTAGTCCGGTACCCAAGATCTTCCCAAGGTATAACTCCTGACTGCGACTCAAGATCGCTTTCGAATTGCCGATACATATTCGAACACCCGCCTCTTGCACGCTGGGCATTTAACAATTTCGATGGAGATACTCTTGAAAACCCTAAGTCATCTTATTTACTCAAGCTCCGCCGATTCAAAAATGAGCCACGCAGAACTCCGCGCCATTCTCGATCGCGCGCGAACAGTGAATACTCAACTAGATATCTCGGGCATCTTGCTGCATACCGAAGGAAGCTATTTTCAGGTGCTGGAAGGCGACGCTGAGGCAATCGACTCGCTGTACGCAAAAATCGCGCGCGACAAGCGGCACACAAATGTCGTATTAATCGTCCGAGAGCCGATCGCCTGTCGAGCGTTTGCCGACTGGTCCATGGGGTTCGCGTCGGTGACATCCAAGGACGTGGAGGGAATCATCGGCGCTAACGACTTCTTTCAGAAAAAGAGTTGCCTTTACGCACTCAGTGCCGGTCGTGCGAAAAAGCTTTTGGCGGCTTTCTCGGACGGCCGCTGGCGGGCGTCGTCCGCCGCGTAGTCACGGTGGTGACACCGGAAATTGCAACTCCGGAAGCGGCTATCGAGGCGCGCTTAGTACCGGGCCAAGACTATTCCTACGCATTTCAGCCCATTGTTGACGTCGCCGCTCGCTCCATGTTCTCGTACGAAGCGCTTGTGCGTGGCGCCGACGGTGCCCCCGCGGCGCGCGTATTCGAGCGCGTGCCGCCCGATGATCTACATAGGTTCGATCAGGAAAGCCGTGTCGCCGCGATCGAACTTGCGTCGCGTCTGCGCTTGCCGTGCAAACTGAATCTCAACTTTCTGCCGCGGAGCTTATATACGTCGCCGATGGCGGTTCGCAGTTCGCTGGAAGCGGCGCAGCGCTCCGGTATAACGCCTGATCGCTTGGTACTCGAGATTACAGAAGGCGAAGTGATTGACGATCATGCTGCGTTCGGTCGGGTCGTCAATGAGTTTCGCCGCTCCGGACTTCAGCTTGCAATTGACGACTTCGGGGCCGGATACGCCGGTTTGACGATGCTTGCCGACTTCCAGCCTGATCTGCTCAAGCTAGATATGACTCTCGTTCGCGGCATTGAAGGGAACGGCCCGCGCCAAGCCATCGTACGAGCCATCATGCAGGCGTGCGTTGATCTCGGCATTGATGTCATTGCTGAAGGTGTGGAGACGCTCGAGGAGTATTGGTGGTTCAAGAACGCCGGCGTGACACTCTTCCAAGGATATCTATTCGGTAGACCCCAATTCGAGGGGCTACCGGCATTGCAGATTCCCGGTGAGAAACAGCTTTCAATTCGAAAGCCGGGTGCGGGATAGCGAGCATCGTACGCGATGCCCGACGCTGGCTCGACCGCTTCGAGGAAATGAATCCAAAGGCCGCCTTGGCCGAATCCATCCCGTGGGAAACAACGAGTAAGTAGACTGCTAGCCCTCAGCCAACATAGGCCAACGCGAGCCAACGAAAAGTGGAGCGGGCGATGGGAATCGAACCCACACGGCGGGCGCTTCCGGGCTCGAAAATGAGCGCTTTGCTGCGATGGCGAATGCCAAGTGTGATTAGCGTGTGAATTTTCGCGGTATGTGGGGCCACGTGAGGCTACGTAGGGATACAGCGATGCGCTCGACGTCCAGTTCCTCAACACATCGACCACAGAATGCGCACGCTCGTCAGTGGTTACCCAAACGGTTTTGCAGGTTTGTTTAGTTATAACCGCTGGCTTGTCACACCTTCGATCATTGCAACAGCGCAAAGTGACGGATGCGCCGCATTACAAGAGGGGACTTTCCATTGTCGAATGCCGATCCGCTTCGCTGCATTGCCCGAATGGCGATGCATTTCGCGCAGGAAGCATGCCAATGAAGTTGATTCGAATCTTAGTGGTTGATGACGACGACATCGTACGCGAGGCGCTCAATGGTCGCCTGGCGCGCGAGGACCGTCTGAAGATCGTTGGCTCGGTGGCGACCGGGGAAGAGGCAATAATCGCAGCCGACCGGCTGAAGCCCGATCTGATCATCTTGGATCTCTGGTTGCCGGGCCTGAGCGGGATGGACACCATGCGATCCGTCATCAAGTCGCTTCCTCAAGTGCGAATCGTCGTGTTGTCTGTAAGGCAATCGCCCGAACAAGTTCAACAGGCATTCGAAAGGGGCGCAGCGGGCTACGTGTTCAAGCCATCGGCGGGCGTCGATCTCCTCGAGGCGGTTCATGCAGTCATCGCCGGCCAACACTACGCCTCGCCTGCGGTCCGCGACCATTCCGGACTACGGCCGCAACTTAACTAGCGCCGGCCGCTTGCGCATATTCAGGTTCGCGTTGAAGGCGAACTGCCGGTGATTGTTACGGCGCGATGACGGCCCTTTGGCCGGTCGGTTCGTGCTAGACAACAAAAAATGGAGCGGGCGATGGGAATCGCACCCACACGGCGGGCGCTTTCGGGGCTAGAAAACAAGCGCTTTGCTGCGATGGCGAATGCCAAGTGTGATTAGCGTGTGAATTTTCGAGGTATGTGGGACAACGTAAGGCTACGTAGGGATACATCGATGTGTGGGCTCCGCCTTTCAGTCATGTGTCTCCAATCGGGCCGGATGTCAGACCTAGCAAGCCCCAAAATCGGCTTTCCTTCCATGGACTGCCGATGAGCTTCCCAATCGAGCCAAATTTTGAAGTTCGGTAGAGGCTGTTTTTAGGGTCGGCCGAGGGATGCGAAAATAACGACAATAACCGTTGGAAGCTTTCCTGCGCGCGCGAGCGCGGATCGGAACGCGTTTCTTTTGTTCACAGCCCTAGTTTGGGTGGCTGTGCTGTCGGGCTTCGGGACCGACACCTTCAATCACTTGAGCAAAAACGGTCTCGACTACCCGTTGATCGTCCACTTTCATGCAGTCGCCTTCGTTGGCTACCTTGCGCTGTTCACGGTGCAGGTGGCGCTGATTCGAACGGCGCGGGCAGACATCCATCGTCGGCTAGGTATTGCAGGCGCGGCACTCGCGGCGATTATGGTCGTGCTCGGTCCTGCGACGGCATTGGTCGTCGATGCCGGCCGCTTTACGGCGACCGGCAGGACGCCGGAATTTCTAGCCGTCCAACTCAGCGACATTGTAGCGTTCGCTGGTTTTACAGCGGCAGGACTGCTGCTGCGCGCGCGTCCGGCGGCGCATAAGCGTCTCATGTTGCTGGCCCTCATTTATATCAGCGATGCTGGTTTCGCCCGGCTTCTAAACGGCGCCGTAGCCGCTCCACTTGCCCTCGGCGAATGGGGTGAACTCTATCTGGGGAGCGATCTCCTGTTGCTCGCGCTCGGCGTCTACGACTTGGCCACGCGCGCTAGATTGCACCCCGCGTATATTGCAGGTGCTTTCTGGATGATTGCCATCCAAATCACCGCATTAGTACTGCTTGGCAACCCAACCTGGAAAGCTCTGTCGGTGCATCTGATCGGCCATTAGGCAAGGGTCTCGAAGGCTCCCTCATCATGACGCCCGTGGAATGCGAATCCCCGGACGATGGACTACGTAGAGTGACGCGTGGCCGGGAGCGGAAGGCCGACCCCTAAAACAACCTAGCGACACGCCAGGCAACGAAAAATGGAGCCGGCGAGGGGAATCGAACCCACACTGGCGGCGCCTTCGGAGCTTGAAAACAAGCGGTTTGGCGCGATGACGGGACGCCAAGTGTGACTAGCGTGTGAATTTTCGCGGTATGTGGGGCCACGTAGGGCGACGCGGGGGTACTTGATGAGCGAAATACCGGGCTCGAGCCTTTCGGTCGTGGGTTTCCGATCGGCCAACTGCGGCCGGCGGGTGACCTAGAAAGGCCGCCCCAGTAGGCAGCAATTCGTGTCTTGCGCTTCGAAGCGCTCCTTTTTGGACAACGCGGCGCGGGAATAATGAGCGGCAATTCTAAATGAATCGAGCGGCTGCCGGACACAAAGCCGACGTTCGACCCGGATAGCGACGAATACCGGGTAAACTCCGTTTAGCAATGTGAGCACCTGCCAACTTGGGGCACATATCGAAGGGGACCGACGTGGCCGAAAATGACCGCGAGGAGCCAGCGGCTCGCGCTGAGACGCTTAAGGCCGACGTCTTCGTAAGCTACGCCTCGCATGATGCGCCGGTAGCTAATATGATCGTTGAGGCATTGGAAATACACGGTCTCCGGTGCTGGATTGCCCCTCGCAATGTCGTCCCCGGTTCTCTGTACGCAGACGAGATCGTCGGCGCGATCAACGACGCCAAAGTCGTCGTCTTGGTGCTCTCCGAACACGCCGTCGCCTCTTCTCATGTCGGCAAGGAAATTGAGCGGGCATCGTCGAAACGTCGGCGTATTATTGCCTTGCGGATAGATTCCGCATCGCTAAATCGAGCCTTCGAGTACTTCCTGAGCGAGTCGCAATGGATCGACCTGCATCCGGGGGGCGCCAACGCCGCGGCGGCGCAGTTAACAGCGGCCGTTCGGCGCCACCTCGAACCGTCTGCCGTAATTGGTGTTCATATTCAATCCAACAAGCCGGTTCTAAGTCCCGTGAGTACGGTGCGCCGCGGGAAATGGATTGTCACCGGCGTTATCGCCGTACTCGCCCTCGCGTACGTCGCCGTCAACAAGGTTTGGCTGTCAAAACATTCGCCGGTGGAAGATCCCGCCGGCGCGATAGCGCCCGCGAGCATAGCTATGGCGGCGGCGATCCCTCAGAAATCGGTCGCGGTGCTGCCCTTCGTGGACATGAGTGAAAAGAAGGATCAGGCGTATTTCGCGGATGGGCTGTCTGAAGAACTCATCGAAATGCTGACCAAGGTCCCGGATTTGCAGGTGCCAGCGCGCACATCCTCGTTCTATTTCAGGGATAAGCAGGTAACGATCGCCGATATCGCGAAGGCGCTTGCCGTAGCGCATGTGCTGGAAGGCAGCGTGCGCAAATCGGGTAAGACGATTCGCATCACGGCGCAGTTGGTGCGCGCGGACAACGGTTACCACGTCTGGTCGGAAACTTACGACAGGCAGATCGATGACATCTTCAAAGTCCAAGACGACATTGCCGGCTCCGTGGTCAAATCCCTCAAGGTGTCGCTGCTGGCGGCCGGTGCTTCGCGCTCAATCCCAACGACCAACACGGACGCCTACACCTCGTACTTACAGGCTAGAGATTTATTCCAGCGCGGCTCCAAGGACGATTACCGAAACGCTTATGAGCACTTGGTGCAGGCGGTTGCGCTTGATCCGGCGTTTGCCCCTGCCTGGTCTGAAATCGCCAGAGTACGTGTCCGCCAGTACTATCTCGGTCAACTCCCACTAACGGCCGCGCGGGCAGAAGCGCATCGCGCGATCGGTAAAGCACTGCAACTCGATCCACAACTCGCGGAGGCGCATTTAACCCGTGGGCGCGTCTTGTATTTTCTCGATTGGGACTGGCAAGGGGCGGACGCCGAAATGAAGACCGCGCTCCGACTAGACCCAGGCCTCGGGGAATCTTACCGGTGGGCCGCAATGACGGCGGGCACGCTAGGCCGCTTCGACGAGGCAGAGGATCTTTTGCGAAAGGCCCTCACCCTCGATCCGATGGAGGCATTTACTTACAGTACC
>JAXDQK010000160.1:0-4584 GCA_034667905.1 Gammaproteobacteria bacterium
GGAAACGTGGCGCGTAAGCGCCTAAAGAAGGAGTCGGCCGTTAAGCCGGGTTCTGTCTTGGACAGTCATTCCTCTGGCATACGCGTCGCCGCGCAGCTCAAGCGACCTACCCGGAAGCCCATGTGGGCCACATGTAGCGGTGTTTTAAGCCGCTCGCTTCCCTATTTGGTCTTGCTCCAGGTGGGGTTTGCCGTGCCGTTGGTGTTGCCACCCGCGCGGTGCGCTCTTACCGCACCATTTCACCCTTACCGGTGCCGCTTGCGCGGCACTTAGGCGGTATCTTTCTGTTGCACTTTCCGTAGGCTCGCGCCTCCCAGGCGTTACCTGGCACCGTGCCCTGTGGAGCCCGGACTTTCCTCCATGTGCTCATCGCACACAGCGACTGTCTGGCCGACTCCGCCGAGCACCATACGCAGGTACGGACACTAATGCGAGGCCGATTTTTGTTTCAAGAACAGCGCGCGCTTGTAGGCCTCGTTATCGCGTGCACCGGTGATTTGCGCCGCGAGATGCGCGGCTTGTTTCAGGGGCAGTTCGGCGAGCAAGGGACCTAACACTTGGTCGAGTTCCGCGATCATTTCCGGATCCGCATCGCCGATCGCCGTTTGCGGCATGCCGCCAACGATCAGCACAATTTCGCCTCGAGACAGGTCCGCATCCGATTTGGCCAGGTTGGACAGCTCGAGCAGCGATCCTCGATATGTCGTTTCATGCAATTTCGTCACTTCGCGCACAAGGGCTGCGGCGCGACCTTCGCCGAAGGCGGCGACGCAGTCCTCGAGCGTGTCACGCACGCGATGCGGCGATTCATAGATCACCAAGGTCCGGACCTCTTGTACGAGGGACTCCAGCCGTTGCCGCCGAGCAGCGCCGCGCGCCGGCAAAAACCCTTCGAAACAAAACCGATCCGTGGGCAAAGCGGCGATGCAGAGCGCGGCGATCGCCGCGCACGGACCGGGAACGGCGACGATATCGAGGCCTGCGGCCGCCACTTGCCGAACCAATTCGAACCCAGGATCGCTGATGGCCGGCGTACCGGCATCGCTCACCAGTGCAACCGACTTGCCCTCGCGCAAGCGTGCAATTATTTCAATCGCGCGGCTCGCTTCGTTGTGATCATGCAGCGATAGCTGCGGCGTACCGATGCCAAAATGCTTGAGCAGCACGCCGGTATGGCGCGTGTCCTCCGCCGCAACCAAGTCGCAATTCGCGAGCGTATCGCGTGCGCGCGCGCTCAAATCGCCTAAATTGCCGATTGGCGTGGCAACGACGTAAAGCGTCCCCGAGGCCGGCAGCCCTATGCGCTCGTTTGTCACTATAATCCGCGCCTCTATTTGAAGAATCAGGAGCGGAAGGGTATGGCACCGATCTCTCGACGTCCACGGCTGGCGCGTTACGCGGTATTGATGCTCGTTCTGATGGTCGGCGCGTGCAGTCTGGTGAAGCCCTTGACTCCCGCCGACAAGCAAGAGCACGCCGCGAAATTGGCGCGGGACGGTAAGCATGCGGAGGCCGCGCGCGAATATGCCGATCTCGCGCTGCAGGTGCCGGCCGAGAGCGATAACTATCAGTTGTTGAGCGCGGAGCAATGGGCAACCGCAGGTAACATCCAGGCGGCCAAGCAGGCGCTGGCGCAAGTTTCGCCCGAGGCTCGCACCAAGCTTGCGACTCCGCGCGCACTCGTCGCCGCGGAAATTGCCTATGCGGAAAATGATCCCACCCGCGCCATCCGCGAACTCGATCAGGTTCCGGTGCCGACTGCGCCTGAGCAAGCTCAGAATTATTATTGGATTCGAGGCCGCAGCGCTTTTCTCACCGGCCATCCAGTCGAAGGCACCCGCCTACTGGTTGAACGGGAACGCTATTTGAGCGATCCAGCCGCGCTCAAGGCCAACCGGGATGAATTATTGATTCGGGTGCGAACGGCCGCCGAACGCGGCGCACCGATGAAGCCGCCGCCAAAAACCGACCCCATCGTGGTCGGTTGGCTGGCATTAGGGCCCGTTGCCGTGGAAGTCGAGCGCAACCCCGCGCGCGCGGCGCCGGCTTTGGACAATTGGAAGCGCATGTTTCCGCAGCATCCGGCCAATGCCAGCGTGCTCGCCGTCGCACAGACGCAAATCGAAGTGGCAACCGAATATCCCGATCAGATTGCGCTGTTACTGCCGCTGTCCGGCCGCAGCGAAGCCTTTGGGGTCGCGGTACGCGACGGCTTCGTTGCCGCTTATCTTCAGCAGAGCGCCGCGACGCGCCCGCGCCTGAAAATCTATGACGTGGCCGCGGAAGACGTGGCCACGGCTTACAATCGTGCGATCACGGACGGCGCGGGCTTTGTCGTGGGGCCGCTCACCAAGGAGCACGTGGCAGCCCTCGCCCCATTGAGTTCCGGCCGCACGCCTATCCTGGCGCTGAATTTTTTAGGCGACACGGCCAGTCCGGAAAAGAACTTTTATCAGTTTGCGCTGTTGCCGGAGGACGAGGCGCGCATGGTGGCACGGCGCGTGGTCGCAGACGGCAGGCTCGCGGGTGTCAGCATCGTTCCCAGCGGTGAATGGGGTACGCGGGTCAGCGCCGCGTTCGCCGATGAATTGAAGAGCCTCGGCGGCACCCTGCTCGACAGCCAACGCTACGAACCCTCGCAACCCGACTTCTCCGACATCATCAAACAAGTGTTGCAAGTCAGGTCCGTCAAAGGCGAGCCGTCCACGCACCGCAGCGACGCCACGTTCGTATTCATCGCCGGAAATGCAGGCGCCGCTCGCTTGATCATGCCGCAGTTGAAATTTCACTTCGCGGGCGATGTGCCGGTGTATTCGACCTCCGATAGTTTCGAACCCGACCCGAGCGCCAATGCCGATATCGACGGCATGTTGTTTCCGGACATGCCTTGGATGATTTCGTACGATCCCGTGACCGCTCAAATACGCGATCCGGTGCGCGCGGCCTGGCCCGCCCGTACCGCGCGGCGCGATCGCCTATACGCGTTTGGTTTCGACGCCTACCGATTGGTGCCGGGCTTGAAATCGAACAATCCCGCGGTCTCGAGCGAAATCGCGGGCGTGACCGGGAAGCTGCATCTCGATTCGCAAAACAAGATACGCCGCGACTTGGAATGGGCGCAAATAAAGGGCGGTGTGCCGACTGTTCTGTAGTGGAAATCTACGATTCACGCCGCGGCAACTGACGCGTGCCGCCGACGGGCAGCAGAAAAAACGATTCCTCGGATACGCCCTTGCCTTCGCGCGCCGCCGCGAGTTCGTGAAGCGGATAATCGAGCGGGTCATCCGCCAAAGCAAACGTGCCCCAGTGCACGCCGATGCTGCGTTTGGCGCCCAGATCCAAATGAATCTGCACCGCTTCGTTCAAGTCCACATGCTGCATTTTCATGAACCAGCGCGGCAGGCAGGCTCCCACCGAGATCAGTGCCAGGTCGAATCCGCCGCCTTGTTGCTCGGCTTGGCGCGAGGCAAAGTGTTGCCGGGTGTCGACGAAGTCCTGGCTATAGCCGGTGTCGCCGGTAAAAAACCAATGAAAATCCTGAGCCGTGACCGCCCACGCGCCCCATAAGGTGCGATTGCGATCGCTCAACGAGCGGCCCGACCAATGTTGCGCCGGGGTGAAATGGAATTCGACCCCACGGTGCACGTGCGAGGCCCACCAATCCATCTCGATCGCGCGAGAAATGCCCAATCGTTCCAGCCACGCTCGTACTCCTAAGGGCGCGAGGAATAAGGGTGCCCCGCCGGGCTGGGCTTCGAGCATCTTCACCGTATTGCGATCGAGGTGATCGTAGTGATTGTGGGAGATCAGGACCACGTCAATATGCGGCAGGCGCTCGAGCGGTATTCCAGGCGGCTGAGCGCGAGCGGGACCCAAGAACTGCACCGGCGAGGCTCGAAGCGAGAACACCGGATCCGTCAGCACATTCAATCCGCTCGCTTGGACCAGCGCGGTGGCATGACCGATCCAGGTCACCGCGGGAATCATGGACACGGCCTTCCCGTTGGCCTCGATGAAATCAAGATCCGCCGGTTGTACCGGAGTCGGCAAGGTCGGGTCCGGGGGCAGCCGCTTGATCAGCCGCTCGGTCTGCCAACGCACGAGGTCGCCAAACGATTTGACGACCGTGCCCGCATAATTATTTCGAAAGCCGCGCGGCGTGTGGTGGGCTTTCATCACCACGCTAAAAAAGCGCTGCGGCCGCGCCGAAGCAATGCTTCGGCGCGGTCGCTCCGCACTAGTGCTCGAGTCTCAGCAAGTCGGCTTGGCTCTCACCCGATTTATTATCTTCGGTCACCACCATGAACCCGAGCGGCGGCGTCTTGGTGATTTCGACCGGATCGATCGCCACGGGGACATCGGTGCTCGTGTTCGGCGCGACAGCGACAAACATGGCATTCGAGACGGCGGGGGTAAACGCGTTGAACGAAGCGACTCCGACCACCGCCTCGCCGGCGCCATTGTCGTCAAACGCCTGCACCGCGTAGCTGAAGCGCGGGTTTTTCGGCGTGATGCCCAAATGAGAGGCCAATACCGGCATCAGGACGGTCGAACCGTCCGTCGGTGCATCGGCAAGGAACTGCG
>JAXDQK010000161.1:0-3381 GCA_034667905.1 Gammaproteobacteria bacterium
GCCAACCTCGGGGCGCCAGGACCACACGCCTTCGCCGTACGCTTCAGCACCCATCGTCAGGGCACCTCCACGTCCACCGCAACCCGTCCCTCGTTGGTAACGATGGCCGACGCCCCTCTGAGTGGGACGGGTTGGTTATAGGTATACACCTGATTTCTACTTCTGGAAAAGCGAAATATTTTTTATTTTGGGGCTTGACACGACTTTCCGTAAAACAGAATTGATTTGCCCGACGGGCAAAGATCCTGGCATTCGCCCCTGCATCCCATCCCAAAAGCATGTTACGTTGCAGCGTCCACCTACCCGCTCCCAGATCAGGACCCGGCCATGAACGCCATCTCTTTCGAAGCCGCTCTCGGCGAACGCGTCGAAGACATGCTCGACGCCTGCACCCGATGTGGCAAGTGCGTCGAAGTTTGTCCGAGTGTGAAGCCCGCGGGCATCGCCGATGCGAGGCCGGAAGACATCATCACGGGCGTGCTCGACCTCGTACGATCAGGCACGGGCCCCGAGGCGTCGCGCAAATGGGCAGCGTCCTGCATGCTGAGCGGGGAATGCATCGAGGCCTGCGACTACGGTGTCAATCCGCGCTTCCTGCTGGCGATGGCGCGTCTTGGGATCGCGAAGGCAGACAATGAACTGCCCGAACGACGGCGGCAGGGCGTCGAGCGATATCGCGATCTCAGCCGCGATGTGACGGTGCTCTCGCGGTTGCAGCTCGACGACGAGGTGTTGGAGCGGCTGGGCCAGAAATCGGCGGCGGTGGCGACCCCGGTCGAGGCGCCCGACTTCGTATTCTACACCGGCTGCAATGTCCTGAAGACGCCGCATATCGCCTTGCTGGCGCTCGACATCATGGATGCACTCGGCGTGACCTATCAGGTGATGGGCGGGCCCAGCCATTGCTGCGGCATCATGCAGCTGCGCCCCGGCGACATCGAGATGTCCGGCCGCATGGGCGCGAACTCAATCGAAAAACTGTCGCACTCCAAGTCGGGGCAGGTCATCTCCTGGTGCCCGAGCTGCTACGTCCAGTTCACGGAATTGACATTGCCGACGCTCGAACGGCAGCGCGGCGCGCGGCCGTTCGAGATGACGCCGTTCATGCGCTTCCTCGACGGCCGGCTGGATCAGTTGAAGCCGCACTTGCTCAAGCGGGTCGACATGCGGGTCGCCCTGCACCGGCATCCCGGCATATCAGGCGCGATGGAAGCGGCTGCCGAAATCCTCGGGGCGGTCCCTGGCATCGAACTCGTCGACCTCAAGCAGCCGGCGGTCGGCTTGCAGAGCGTCAGCGTCAGTGCGTTGCCCGCGTTCAAGCGTGAATTGCAGCTGAACGAACTCCAGGCGGCGTTCGACGCCGGCGTCGACGCGCTCGTGACGGTCTACCATTCGGATCAGCGCGAACTATGCGCGCATGAGCGCGACTGGCCATTCCGGATCGTCAATATCCTCGAGATCGTCGGCGAGAGCATGGGGCTGCATCAGCACGACCGCTACAAGGAGCTCAAGATCATGCAGGATGCCGACCAGATCGTTGCGGAATGCAGCGACCTGATCGCAAAGCACGCGCTCGACGCCGGCAAGGCGCGCAACGTCATCGTCAAGACTCTGCTTGGTGACCAGCCGCTGCCGCTACGGGGCGGCGCACGCCCTGCACCACGCTCACCTCATTCGGCGTGAATTGAACGCCGGTGCGCCGAACCCTTCTCGTAGAAGTATTGATCGTATCGGCCGTGCCGTTCCTGTTGTGCGGACCTGCCAGCGCCCTGGTCGGCGCCGATGTCGCCGACCGCACGGTGCAACGCTATACCGTGGTTGTCGCCAGCGCGAAGGGCCGATGCAGCGGCGTGGTGCTGGCGCAGGACATCGTGCTGACGGCCGCACACTGCATTCAGGCGGCCTCGAACCTTCAGGTCGGCGGCAGTGCCGGCATGGGTCGTCAGGCACCCCCGTCGGCCGCGCTGACGCCAGTCATCACCGCCGTCCAGCATCCGCTTTACAACACCAAGGATGGCGGCTCGCCGGACCTCGCGATTCTGAAACTCGCAAAGCCGCTGCCCGACCGGTTTATTCCTGCGACCATCAATCCGCGCAGCCTCGCCGAGGGCGACGATCTGATCGCCGCCGGATACGGCCAGACTTCGGCCAGTGACAAGTCCGTGGGAACGGTGTTGCGGATGGTGTTGATGCGGGTCGCGCAAGCGACGCGAAACTGGGTGATGCTCGTCCGCGTCGGCGAGGATGAAACGAAAGGCGGCCACGGCGATTCCGGCGGACCGGTCTTCGCCTATCGCGGCATGCACAGCCTCGTGGCGGTCATTGTCGGCGACACCGACGACAAGACCATGGCAGTCGCGCTCTCGGCGCATTACGGCTGGATCAGGGAGACCATGGAGAAGTTGGGCGCGCCTTGAGCGTGCCCCCTACTCCACGCCCGCTTCATCCGGCGTGAACTCGTAGACCGACGAGCAGAACTCGCAGGTCACCACCACCTTGTTGTCCTTGACCATTTCCGCGCGGTCTTTGGCGGCAAAGTTTTTCAGCATTGCCGAGACCGCATCACGCGAACAGGAGCATTGCGCGCGGAGCGGCAATGGCGCGAACACGCGCACGCCGCGTTCGTGGAACAGGCGATAGAGCAGCCGCTCGCCGGACAGATCCGGATCGATCAGTTCGACGTCCTCGACCGTGGCTATTAAGGATTGTCCTTCGACCCAGGCGTCGTCTTCCGTCACCTCATGGGTGACCACGCCCTCGGGCGCATCGCCAGGATCGAGGTCGGGCTGCCGCGCCCGCTCCGGCGCTTTCGGCAAAAATTGCAGCAGCATGCCGCCGGCGCGCCAGCGATGCTTTGGGCCGCCCTCGCCGCCGCGCCATTCCTCGCCGACCGCCAACCGCACCCGGGTGGGGATCTGCTCCGAGCGCAGGAAATATTCATGCGCGGCGTCTTCGAGATTGCCGCCGTCGAGCGCCACCAGCCCCTGATAGCGGCTCATGTCGGCGCCCTGGTCGATGGTCATCGCCAGATGGCCCTTGCCGAGCAGGCTGCCGGAATCCTGGCCATCCCTGAGCCGCGTCGCATCGAACCGCGCATAGGCGCGCAGGCGATCCGGCGCCTGGAAATCCACGATCAGAAACGACACCGGGCCGTCGGTCTGGGTTTGCAGGATGAAGCGACCGTCGAATTTCAAGGACGAGCCGAGCAAGGTCGTCAGCACGATGGCCTCGCCGAGCAATTTACCGACCGCAGGCGGGTAATCATGCTTGGTGAGGACATCGTCGAGCGCGGGCCCGAGCCGGGTCAGGCGGCCGCGCAGATCGAGCGACGCCACCTCGAACGGCAGCACCGCATCGTCAACCGGAACGGCCGACGGCGCA
>JAXDQK010000162.1:0-60903 GCA_034667905.1 Gammaproteobacteria bacterium
AGATTGCCGCGCAGCGAGGTGGTCGTCCAAAGCTGATCGAAGTTACCGCACTCTGCATCCAGGCACACAACCAATGCGGGTTCGCCGATACGGGTCCCAAGGGCATCCAAGTGTGCGGGTAAATGCACGCTGCCGCTTTCCTCCGACGCTTCGATCATCAATACGCAACGCGGTAGGGGAACCGACTGCGCCTTCAGAGCCGCGATTGCCGTCAAAGAGCTGAATACGGCGTAGCCGTCGTCCGCTCCGCCGCGGCCGTAGAGCTTGCCGTCGCGAATCACCGGCTCCCAGGGACTTAAGCCGGGCAGCCACCCTGTAAACTCCGGTTGCTTGTCGAGGTGTCCATAAAGAAGCACGCTCTGCGGAAGTTCGCCGGGAATATCCACCATCAGCAAGGGCGTAACGCCGGGCAAGCGCCGGATCTCAACACGCGCGCCCGGCACAGACTGGGCGCGGCACCATTCAGCCATCAGTTCGATGGCTTGGTCCATAAACCCATGACGTTCCCACTGCGGATCGAAAGCGGGCGATTTATTGGGTATGCGGACGTACGCCTCAAGCTGCCCGATGATCGATTTATCCCAGACGTTTTCCACAAATTGACGCAGACCCGGTAAATTCATTCGAAATTAAGCTCCGATAAAAATAAATGTTGAGTAAGCAGGCAACTCCGCCCGCGAGGCTTCCTGCGAATCGGATGCCAATACCAGCGTCCATTCGCCGCGCGGCAGCGGCACGGGTTGCGGCCGGCCGCTGAAATTAAATACCGCAAGCACGCCATTGTGAGCGAAGGTCAGCCATTGCGCGCGCGCATCGAAGTTCGTCGCGGCCTTTTCCGGCTGAATGGCGCTTTCGCGCGGGACGACCACCTTATCGCGCCGCAGCCGTATGAGTTTTCGATACCAGCTGGCCAGCTCCGCATGAGGCGGCTCGGCCAACTCAGCCCAGTTGAGCTTGGAGCGCGCAAAGGTCTCAATATCTTGAGGATTTGGAACGGCACCCTGCCAGCGAAAAGCACTGAATTCTTTGCTGCGACCCTCGGCAACCAGGCGTCCCAATTCAGGATCTTGATGATCGGTAAAGTAAAGAAACGGCGTTCGCGCTCCCCATTCCTCGCCCTGAAACAGAAGCGGCACGAATGGCGAGAGTATCGTGAGCGCCGCGACGGCTTTGAGCTGCGGCATTTTGAGCAGCATGCTCAAGCGCTCGCCCTGCGCGCGATTGCCGATCTGATCGTGATTTTGCGCGCATACCACGAGCTGATGCGGCCTCACCCCTAGCGGGGGCCTGCCATGCCGGCGCCTGCGATGCACCGAGTACTGCCCTTGGTACACGTAACCATCTCGCAGCGCGGCGGCCACATCCTGGAGCCCTTGAAAGTCCGCGTAATAGCCCTCTGTTTCGCCGGTAAAGCAACGATGGATGGCATGATGAAAATCGTCCACCCAATGCGCATCGAGGCCGTAGCCGCCCCGCGAAGCGGCGTGAACTAGCCGCGGATCGTTCAAATCGCTTTCTGCAATCAAGAAAAACCGCTTTCCCAATTCTTTGCCCAAGTCTTCCACGGCGCTCGACAATTCTTCAAGCACATGCACGCCGGTCTCAAAGCTGAAAATGGCGTGCACCGCGTCCAGACGCAGGCCGTCAAAGCCATAGTCCTTGAGCCACATGAGAGCGTTGTCGATGACGAAACGGCGCACTTCATCGCTCTGTCCCCCATCGTAATTGATTGCGGCGCCCCACCCGGTCTTGTAGCGGTCCGTGAAATAAGGGCCGTACTGCCCGAGATAATTGCCGTCGGGCCCTAAGTGGTTGTAGACCACATCCAGCAGCACGGCGAGCTTCAGCGCATGGCAGGCGCGGATGAAGGCAGCCAGTTCCGAGGGCGTGCCGTACGCAGGAAACGGCGCGTACAGATCCACGCCGTCGTATCCCCAGCCACGCTTGCCCGGGAAGGTCGCCAAGGGCATGAGTTCGATATGCGTGATGCCAAGCTCGAGCAAATGCGGAAGCTTTGCCTGCGCCGCCGCGTAAGTCCCTTCGGGTGTGAAGGTGCCGAGGTGAAGCTCATAGATAACGGCTTCCTCCAACGGCGCGGCTTGGAAGTCTTTGCCTCCCGGCACTCCCCCATCAAGCGCCGCGGCTTCCACCACATGCGAGGCGCCATGCACGCCCGCAGGCTGCCAACGTGATCGGGGATCCGGCATCGGCGCGGAGCCGTCGAGGGAAAAAAAATAACCCTGGCTCCAATCGGCGGTTACATTACTTTGCCAATAGCCGTCGGCCAACCTGTCGAGCGGGATCCGTTGCTCCCCGAGCACAAGCTCGACGCGCTTCGCCTCCGGCGCCCACACGGAAAAAATCACGTGGATTCTCGTATCAGCAGCGCCACCGGAAAAGATTGGAAAAGTTCGCCGGGTGAAATCTCACGCTGAATGATTTGGTTGGTAAAGCAGTTGCGCCAAACGCCGCCCGGCAGCGGCAAACGTGTATCGTCCCAGTCTCCGGCCAGCGTCAGGGTAAAGCGAGGCACGACGGCAATCAGATTCTCGCCGCGACGAAAGGCGAGCAAGCGGCCTAGGCGCCTACCCTGAGCCACCAAGGGCTGGTACTTGCTCTGCGCGGAAAAGTCCTCGACGCGCTCGCGGCGCACGGCAAGAAGGCGTGCCGTCATCCATAATTTCGGCATTCCGGAATCCCATTCTTCCAGAGCATCGTCCGCGCTCAAAGTCCGTGCACGCTGCATCAGCCGCAAACGCGAAGCAAAATCCACCGGACGGCGGTTGTCCGGATCGACCAGGCTCAAGTCCCACAACTCGGTGCCCTGGTAGAAGTCCGGCACCCCCGGCGCCACCATTTTGATCAGCGTCTGCGCCAGGCTGTTGATGCGGCCCGGCAGTATCAGCGGCTCGACGAATCGTTCGAGGCTCGCGATGAACTCCGGCGTGTCAAATACACCGCCGACGAAGCCGCGGATTTTTTCCTCGAAACTGATATTCGGCTCGTGCCACGAGGTATTGATTTTTGCCTCGCGGCACGCCTTGAGCATGTACTGCCAGCTACGTTCCCGATCGATGGGCCACGCGCCGATCAGGGTCTGATACAACAAGTATTCGGCGTGCCGGTCCGGCAAGCGATTCTGCCAGGCATTGGCATTGAGTTGCGACCACAGATGCAGCGCTTCGGACCAGCGCTCGGGGATTTCCGACAGAATGGAAATGCGCGAGCGCACATCCTCGCTGCGTTTGTTGTCATGCGTCGACGTCGCGAGCATGTTGTTGGGCCAGCGATCGCTCAAGTAGTGACAGAACTCGTGGAACTTATCCGCGGAGATGCCGACCAGGGAGGGTTGCGAGCCCACTTCATTGGATGAGACCAGCCGGTCGAAGCAATAAAACGTGGTGTCCTCCACGCCCTTGGCCATGACCGCCGGCGTCAATTGCTGCCACTTGGCGATAAAATCAGCCTCGGTTTCGTTCAGCGGCAACTTGGTGAACAACCCCGCCAAAAAATCAAAGGCGCTCGCCTCGGCCTCGGGAGATCCAATGCGCGCACTCTGCAGGGCCTCGAGCAACACGCGCTTATCCTCTTCATCAAGCGTATCGGCAGTCCGATAGGTGCGATAGATCGGCAAGGCCGTGATCAATCTTTCCAACGCCACGCTCAATTGGCGCGGGCTCAAGTCGCGCGTGCGCCAATCGCTGCGCGCAATCATGAGCGCCATGGCGGTCAGTTCTGCGTGTGCGGCCGAGAAGGTCGATTCGATGATCGCGTGCTTTTTCTGGCGCACCAGCTTTCCGAAATCGACCGGCTGGCCCGTGAAATCCGCATACGTGGCCGTCAACACGTCGATGCGTTGGTCGTCCATCCACAGGCGATTGACCTTTGCCATGAACTCATAGCCGACAGTGCCGTCGATCGGCCAGTCTGCGTTGAGTCGCTCATCATTCTCGAGGATCTTCTCGATATAAATCCTCCCCTCGGGAAGTAAACGGCGCATGCGCTCGAAATACTGCCGCGGTTCGCGCAGGCCGTCGGGGTGATCGACGCGCACGCCGTCTATCTCGTCGTTCGCAATCATTTGCTCGATGCGCGCATGCGTGGCGGCGGCTACCTCGGGAAGCTCGGTGCGGATACCGATCAGTGTGTCGATGTCGAAGAAACGCCGATAATTGGTGAGCTCGCCGGCAAGTTTCCAGTGATGGAGCCTGTAAAACTGCTTTCGCAGCACCGCATCGAGCATATCGTTGTCGCTTTGCGCACGTATCATCGCCGATTGCAGCCGTCCGCTCTGTCTCGCCTCGTTCAAAAGTTGCTCGGCGCTCAACGCACTGCGCCGGTAGGCAGTGCGATCCTCCTCGCGGGGCGCGGCGTTGCCTTGCAAACGCTCCAGCTCACTGAAGCAATGTTCAGCCCCCAGCTGAAGCAGCTCGCCCCACGAATGGGGCGCCAGAGGCCAGGTATTTTCGTAGTGCTTGACGCGCGGTTTGCCGTCGACGATCTCGAGGCGCAGCTCGCCGGCATCGAGGGCTGCGCCGTAAGCCCTTGCGAGCGAACACAAATGCACGCAATAAGGCGAGCCCGGCGAGTTTCTGACGTCAAAAAAATCCGCGTACTGGCTGTACGGTCCGTGCTGCAGCACCTGATCCCACCACGGGTTGTGATGCGAGGCGGCCATATGGTTCGGGACGATGTCGAGCAGGATTCGAAGACGTAAGGCTCGGGCGGCCTCTACAAAGCTGGCCCAGACAGCCTCGCCGCCGAGATCCTCGCTGATACGAGTCGGGTCCGCGACGTCGTAACCATGTTGGCTCCCCGGAACGGCCTGCAAGCAAGGCGACAGGTAAACATGGCTTATGCCTAAATCGGACAGGTAGGCCAGCACTCCTTCAGCCGCGCTGAGTGGAAATCCGGCATGCAGCTGCAGGCGATAGGTCGCGATCCAAGGAGCCTGGCTCCTACCGCTCATGGCTTAGAAGCACCAACGAGCGCCCCGCGAGATTGATCAGCCGATTGCGCTTCACGGTTTCCTTGCCGATCTCCAGTGTCGGCCGCTCCGTGTCGAAGGCTAATCTCCATCCCCCGTGATACAGCTCGTGGGAAATACGAAACGGTACAGGCTCATGATGCGAATTGATGAGCAGCAGAAAATCCGCATCGTCGGTGCACGCCCCATGAGAGTCGCGGATTTCCGATGCCATACCGTTCAAGAACATTCCGAGCGTGCGCATCCAGCCGCCGACTTCCCAATCCTTGCCCTCCATCCTCTTGCCGTCCGCCCTGAACCACACAATATTCTTATCCGGGTGCACGGCATCCGGATCGGCGTCGTAAAAAGCATTGCGATGGAGATTGGGATGTTTCTTGCGGTATTGAACCACGCGCTGCGCGAATTCGAAGAATTGCGCGTCTTCAGGAGACAAGTCCCAATGGTACCAAGACAATTCGTTGTCTTGGCAATAGGCGTTGTTATTGCCGAGCTGCGTCCGGCCGATCTCATCGCCGCCGCTGATCATGGGCGAGCCTTGGGCGAACATCAACGAGCACCAAAAATTCCGCCTTTGCTTGGCGCGCAGCGCGAGGATGGCAGGATCGTCGGTGGGCCCCTCGATTCCGCAGTTCCAAGAGTTGTTGTCATCCGCGCCGTCGCGATTTTCCTCGCCATTTGCTTCATTGTGCTTGTGCTCGTAGCTCGCCAGGTCCTTGAGCGTGAATCCATCGTGCGCGGTGACGAAATTGATGCTCGCCGAGGGCGGACGGCGAGTGGTCTCGTATAGGTCGGCACTGCCGGCGAGACGCGTGGCGATTTCCGAGTTCAATCCCATGTCGCCCTTCCAGAACTTGCGCACCGTGTCCCTGTATTTGCCGTTCCATTCCATCCAACCCAGGGGGAAGTTTCCGACCTGGTAGCCGCCCTCTCCCAAGTCCCAGGGCTCCGCGATCAATTTCACCGGCGCCAAGGTGGGATCCTGATAGATGGTGTCGAAGAACGCGCCCAGCTGATCGACATCTTTCAATTCACGCGCCAGCGCGGAGGCCAGGTCGAATCGAAACCCATCGACGTGCATTTCCGTCACCCAGTAGCGAAGGCTGTCCATCAGCAGCTGGATGGAATGCGGATGCACCATGTTCAGCGTGTTGCCGCAACCGGTGAAGTCCATGTAGTGACGCGGATCGCCCGGCACCACTCGGTAGTACGCCAAATTATCGATTCCCCGAAAGGAAAGCGTGGGACCGACGTGGTTACCTTCGGCCGTGTGGTTGTAAACCACGTCCAGGATGACTTCAAGCCCCGCGTTGTGCAGGAGCTTGACCATTCCCTTGAACTCGCGGACCACCTCCTGAGGTGACTGAATATTGGATGCATAGCTCATGTGGGGCGCGAAAAATCCCAGCGTGTTGTAGCCCCAATAGTTGCGCAATCCTCGCTCGACGAGATGGCGGTCGTGAATGAAGTAATGCACGGGCATCAGCTCCACCGCAGTCACGCCCATCTTGTGAAGGTGCGCAATGATGGGCTCGGACGCCATTCCGGCATAAGTGCCGCGCAAATGTTCCGGAACATCCGGGTGCATCCGGGTCATGCCGCGTACATGAGCCTCGTAAATCAGCGTTTCATGCGCCGGATACCAGGGGCGCTTCTCGCCGCTCCAGTCGAAACTAGAATCGATGACGGCGCCCAGCGGAGCGTAAGGCCCGCTGTCCCTATCGTCGAAGGATAGATCGCCGCTGGGATCGCCCAGCTGATAGGCAAATAATTCGTCCGCCCATTTCAGATCGCGCCCGATCGCCTTGGCATACGGATCGAGCAGCAATTTGTTTGGATTGAAGCGCAATCCGCTCTCGGGGACGTAAGGGCCATACACTCGGTAGCCGTACAGCTGGCCTGGGCCGACATCCGGCACGTAAACGTGCCAGGCGCCGTTGGTGCGCTCGCGGATACGGATGCGCCTTTCCACCCTGTCCGGCCCGTCGAACAGGCACAGCTCCACCGATTCGGAGGATTCGGAGAACAGTGAGAAATTGACGCCGCGTCCGTCCCAGTTTGCACCTCGCGGGAATGGTAAGCCCGCAGCCTGTTTCGACCGTTCTAAGTTGCTGGAAATTTCGGAATCCTCGAAGCGCGGGCATTCGCGCAGACATTATTGTTACTCGCGGGCATTATTGACCGTGTGCTCACAGGCGACGTAGGCCGAGCGGCGAACGGCCTGTCAGTTTGCGGCTACAGGGCTCGTAGGACAAGTGGGCGCTACGGCTCCCAGCTCCAGTTCTTGATTTCCGGCATGTCTTCCCCGTGCTTGCGGATGTACTGCGTATGCTCCACCAGCTTGTCCTGCAGCTGTTGCTTCAAATGATCGCCGCGGCTTCCGATCTGGGGCATGCGATTGATGGCATCCATCACCAAATGAAAGCGATCCATGTCGTTCAGCACCGCCATGTCGAAGGGCGTGGTGATGGTGCCCTCTTCCTTGTAGCCGCGCACATGCAGGTTGTCGTGATTGTGGCGACGGTAGGTCAAACGATGGATCAGCCACGGATAGGCATGAAAGGCGAAGATCACGGGCTTATTCTTCGTGAACAACGCGTCGAAGTCGTAGTCGCTTAGGCCATGCGGATGCTCCGACTGGGGCTGAAGCTTCATCAGATCGACCACATTGACCACGCGCACTTTCAACTCAGGCAGCTCTTTGCGAAAGATCGAGACCGCGCCCAGCGTTTCCAGAGTGGGAACATCGCCGGCGCAAGCCATCACTACGTCAGGTTCGCTGAATTGGTCATTGCTGGCCCATTGCCAGATCCCGATGCCCTCGGTGCAATGGTTGATGGCCGCTTCCATCGATAGCCACTGCGGCGCGGGGTGCTTGCCGGCCACGACTACGTTGACATAGTGGCGGCTGCGCAAGCAATGATCCATCACCGACAAGAGACAATTGGCATCGGGAGGCAAATACACCCGCACGATTTCGGCCTTCTTGTTGATGACGTGATCGATGAAGCCCGGATCTTGATGGGTAAAACCATTGTGGTCCTGCCGCCAAACATGAGAGCTCAACAGATAGTTGAGCGAAGCGATTTTGCGCCGCCATGGGAGGCCAGAGGTCACTTTGAGCCACTTGGCATGTTGATTGAACATGGAATCGACGATGTGGATGAAAGCCTCGTAGCAATTGAACACGCCGTGCCGCCCGGTGAGCAGATAACCCTCCAGCCAACCTTGGCATTGATGCTCGCTCAACATTTCCAACACCTGGCCGCTGCGCGCCAGGAAATCATCGCCCTTCCTGCTTTCCGCCATCCACTGCCGATTGGTCACCTCGAACACAGCCTCCAAACCGTTGGAGAGCGTTTCATCCGGGCCGAAGATTCGAAAATTGCACGGCGATGCGTTGAGCTTCGCCACATCTCGCAGAAACTTTCCCGCGACATGCGTATCGCCGATGCCTGCGACACCCGGCCTGGGAACATCCACGGCGTAGTCCGCGAAATCCGGCATGCGCAAATCGCGCAACAGCAATCCGCCGTTGGCGTTGGGGTTTGCGCCCATGCGCCGTTCGCCGGCGGGCGCGAGGGCCGCCAGTTCGGCAGTCAGCCGGCCGTTCTCGTCGAAGAGCTCGGCCGGGCGGTAGCTAACCAACCATTCCTCCAATTGCCTGAGGTGGGCGGGATTCTTCGCCGGATCGGTCAACGGTACCTGATGCGAACGGAAGCTTCCCTCCACCTGCTTTCCGTCGATCACTTTTGGCCCCGTCCAGCCTTTCGGGGAAATCAGCACGATCATCGGCCATTGCGGCCGCTGCACCGTACTCGGCGAGCCGCGAGCCTCGCTCTGAATTTTACGGATCATTTCAATGGCCGCATCCAGTGCGGACGCCATCGCCTCATGCATTGGGCCAGGCTCATGGCCCTCGACGAAAAAGGGAAGCCAACCATAGCCGTGCAACAGCTGCGTGAGTTCGTCCCGGGAAATGCGTGCCAATATGGTGGGATTGGCGATTTTGTAGCCGTTCAGGTGCAGAATCGGCAGCACCGCGCCATCGCTCGCGGGATTCAAGAATTTATTCGAATGCCAAGACGTCGCCAGGGGACCCGTTTCCGCCTCCCCATCGCCGATTACGCAGGCGACGGTGAGACTGGGATTGTCGAATACCGCCCCAAATGCGTGGCTTAAGGAATAGCCCAGTTCGCCACCCTCGTGGATCGATCCCGGACACTCCGCGGAGGCGTGGCTGGGAATTCCTCCCGGAAACGAGAATTGCTTAAAGAGGCGCTTTAATCCGGCTTCGTCCTGACCGATATTTGAATAAACCTCGCTATAAGTTCCTTCCAGATACGTTCCACTGACCACCGCCGGCCCCCCGTGCCCCGGCCCGGACATGTAGATCATGTCCAAATCGTATTTCTTGATGACGCGGTTCAAGTGGGTGTAAATGAAATTCTGCCCGGGCGTGGTGCCCCAGTGCCCGAGCAGCATGCGCTTGATGTGCGGGGAGGCCAGAGGCTCTCTCAGCAATGGGTTATCGCAAAGATAGATTTGACCCACGGATAAGAAGTTTGCGGCGCGCCAATAGGCATCGATCTTGCGTGCCATCTCCGCATCGAGCGTCGCCATGGCGTTATCCTGTTTCATGCTCCCACTCCTTGCTCCAAATCCAAATCGAGTAACCGAGCAGTCATTTCAGCAATCACCGATTCTTCGTCGGTGCGAATGATGCGCACGGCGACGGCGCCGTTCGAGATGCGTGCAGCATGCTGCTCGTTCAGTGCGGCATCGATCTCGACGCCGATAAATTCCAATCCTTCGCAGATACGCCGGCGCACCGCCGCTGCGTTCTCTCCGATGCCCCCCGCGAACACCAACGTATCCACGCCGCCCAACGCGGCAGCAAAGGCGCCGATCCATTTCTTGGCTTGATAACAAAAGACATCGATTGCCTCGCGCGCGCGCACGTCGGCGCTCTCGGCCTGCAACAGGTCGCGAATATCGGAGCTGGTTTCAGAGATTCCGATCAGACCCGATTCGTGATTGACCATGGTTTGGAACTGCGCCGCCGTCATCGATTCGGTTCGAGCCAAGTAGCTCATCAGCCCCGGATCCAAATCGCCCGATCGAGTACCCATCACCAGTCCGGCGGCGGGCGTGAAGCCCATGCTCGTATCGATACAACCTCCGTCGCGCACTGCGGCCAAGCTCGCGCCACTGCCCAGGTGCGCCAAAATCACGCGCCCGCGCACCGCCGCGGGATCGCCAAGACGCTTGAGTTCCCCCATGAGAAAAGTATACGACAGCCCATGGAAGCCATAACGCTGCACGCCGCTCGCCGCGTAGCGGCGGGGGATCGGCAGGCGCGTCGCCACGGGGGGCATCTGCCGATGGAATATCGTGTCGAAGCACGCAACCTGCGGCACACCGGGAAAGCGTTTTTGCAGCGCCTCCATGAGCGCAATCTCGCGCGGCAGGTGTTCGGGGTCATAAGGGGTGATGCCCTTGAGTTCCTCGAGCAGCGCAGGCGTCACGCGTGCAGGTCGGGTGTGCAGCATTCCATGCACGACTCGATGGCCTATGGCATCGGGTGCGGCCGATTGAGCCCGCAGTTTATTCACTAACCCATCGACGTTCACCTCGACCGATTGGTTGCCGATGCGCTCCAGTTTCTCATCCATTACTCTCGCAAGCTGCGCGCCGCCCTCAAACAGTGCGAAGCGAATGCTCGATGAGCCTGCATTTATGGTCAAGACTTGGGGCATCGTAGGATAAACACCGACATCGCGCGCAGCGCAGGAGCCTACAATGCGCGGCCACGCTTTCAAGGAGATGACAATGTCACACTATCACGCCGTCGTTTGGATAGATCATCAGAAAGCGACGGCCTGGCACTTCACGCCCACGGAGCAAGAGGAAACCGTCGTCCACGCCAGGGATCAGCATGAGCGCATCCACAGTCGAAAGAGTACGCACGGCGGCCACAAATCGGCGGCCGATCAGCATTTCTTCGACGACGTGGCAAAGGCCCTCGACGGTGCGCACGAAATTCTAGTGATTGGTCCCGCGCTGACCAAGCAGGAGTTCGCCGAGTATCTGCGCGATAAACATCCGCAACTCGGGAAATCCATCGTTGCGGTGGAGAACGCAGACCACCCTACCGATGCTCAAGTGCTGGCGTTCGCCCGCAAGCACTTCGTTATGCTTGATCGGATGCAGTAACCGCGGCTTGCACGAGCCTTTCGAGCCCCGCGATATTGGCGATCAATGCGGCAGGGAACCCGTGCCGTTGCTGTAAATACTCAGGCGTATTGAAGGAAACCCAGCATCGGTTGGCCTCGTCCTGCCACGCCAGCACCTTTAGAGGCAAATCCAATCCCGCTCCCGGCGAGGCAACCATCAAGGGTGTGCCCGCAGCAGGGTTGCCGAGAATCAAAAGCTGCGCCGGTTGCATCTTGAGGCCCGCCGCGGCCGCATCCTTGAAGAAATTGATGCGCGCGAAAACCGTCAATCCGCGCTTCTTCGCCAGTGTTTCGAGACGATCCAAGGTCTCATCGACGCCGCTCGGGGCGGCCAGTACATTAATGCCCTGCTCTGGGTTGCTGTTCATGGCATCTCCTAAATGCGAGATTGACACCGTGCCGCATTCATAGTTGGCTGTCCAGTTTTCTCGGGCGCGTATCCTTAGACCGCGAGTGCTTGCTTGCTGTACGATCAATTGCTCAGTGGGAAAACCCAATTGGATCGACAAGGAGAAGACCGTGGGCCTCGCATCAGAATTCAAAGAGTTTGCGATGAAGGGAAACGTCATTGACTTGGCTGTCGGTGTCATCATCGGCACGGCTTTTGGAAAAATCGTCTCCTCGCTGGTGGCCGACGTGATCATGCCGGCGCTCGGTAAAATCATCGGCGGCATCAATTTTTCGGACCTGGCGCTCAATCTTGGCGCAGACCCTACCGGCAAGGCGGTTCTCATCAAGTACGGCACGTTTATTCAGTCGATTTTTGACTTTGCCATCATCGCCCTCGTGCTGTTTATGTGCATTAGGGCCATCAACAAACTCAAGAAGCCGGCGCCCATGGCCGCGCCCGCGCCCGCGCCGCCCAAGATCGAGATGCTTCTCGAGGAAATTCGCGACCTGCTCGCCAAGCGCGTTTGACGCTCATTGCTGGACATCGCGCGCGCCGATCGCATTAATCAATAATAGAGGGATACGCCATGGGCATGTTTGACGGAGTATTGGGCGGTGTAGTGGGCGCCGAAATGGCCTTGGTGGTCAATGACCTCATTCAAAAGCACGGCGGCTTGCAAGGCATCGTCGCTCAGTTGGAACAGCAGGGGCTGGGTGGCACCGTACGTTCGTGGATCGGTACCGACGCCAATCAGCCCATCACGCCTGATCAAATTCATCAGGCCTTTGGCGTCGATACCTTGAAAGAGTTGGCCGCCAAAGCGGGGCTGTCGCCGGATGTGTTGGCGGCGAAGCTTTCCCACGCCCTGCCCCAAGCCATCGATAAATTGACGCCCACCGGCGCGGTCCCAAAAACCTAAGAGGAATCATCATGTACAAAGCTTTCGCCATTCTTGCCTTCACCCTCGGCGCCTTTGCTGCTCACGGCGCCGACACAGAACGCACCTTCATCACGCCCCCGGGCACTGATCCGAAAGTAGCTGCGCCGTACAGCACCGGCGTCATGGTCGGCGGGACGTTTTACGTGGCCGGCCACTTAGGTGTCGACCCGGCCAGCGGTAAGATTCCGGCGGATGCCGAGGCGGAAGCTCGCCTGGTAATGGATGCGGTCAAGCAGACTTTGCAAAGCGGCGGTTTGAGCGTTGCCGATCTGGTATCGGTGACTATCTACTGCACGGATCTCGATCTCTACGACAAGTTCAACGCCGTCTATCGCTCATATTTCCACGACCACTATCCGGCGCGCGCATTTATCGGCGCTGCCAAACTGGTGCGCGGCGCGCGCTTTGAAATCGCGGCGGTTGCCGTCAAACCGGCTGCGCCTCGATAAGTTTTTTCAGCAGTTGGAGTTGCTCGCCGAGGACTTGATCTGCCGCTTTCGCCGCGCTGTCGAAGCCGTCCTTGCCATAGCCGCCAACGGCATAGGTTACGGAGATTTCGGTTGCATTCGCGCTGCCCTTCAAGCTCCAAGTCATGGCACCATCCACGCCCAAACCTTGGAAAGGCCCAAGCGCGCCTCGCAAACGCAAAGTGTTGCCGGGTACGAGGTAAACGACATGCATGTGTTCGACGGAACCGCCCTCGGGCAAGGTCTCGCACCAGCAGCCGCCCGCTCTTGCTTCCAAGCTGAGATTCGCAGCGTTGCCGGAAAAGGTGTGGCTCGAACTCCACCACCGCGCGGGCTGCAGCAACGCCGCGTAAGCCTTTTGCGGCGTCGCCAAAACGCGCACGCTCTCGCGGACTTCGAAACCATTCTGGCCGCTGCTCACCACGTCCGCTGCGCCCGGCCGGATGAACATGCACGCCGCCAAAGCCCCAACCCAAAGTATGCAAGCGCTGGTAGATGTCGTAGATGTCGTAGATGTCGCCAAAATTTTGCTCCCTAGTTTTCCGCAGATTTCTTGAAAGCCTCCAACAGGGCGCCCCAACCTCCGGGCGCGTCGATCATGGTCCGGACCTGCGCGCTCCTGTCTCCCATGCGCTCCAACAGCCGATGCTCCAACTCGACGCGGGTACTCTGGGCGCTCTCGGTGATAAATCGAACTTCCACTTCGGTGACGAGCGCCGGGTCGAACTGCCAATCCGCGCCGAGCTGCCAAGCAAGCACGATCCGCTCTGGCGGTTGCCATTCGATGACGTACCCAGTTTGAGCGGTCGAGCCATCTTCACCAACCGCATACCAACGTCCGCCTTCCTGCGGTTCGACGATATATTCCTTCATCGGGGACTTGAGAATCGAATGCGTTGGCGGCCACCACCGCGACATCCCGTTGGTGAAGAGGTCAAAAGCGCGCTCTTGGCTGGCGTTGACGAGGACTTGCTTACGTACCGGTGCGATGGCGATCACTGTGCCTCCTTTTCCAGCTCGGCCGCAAATGCGCCGAGCGCGTCGGCCCAGAATCCATCCAGCCATATCCGGATAGCGGCAAGTCCATTCAGATCGATGTAGTAAACTCGGCGGGTGCCCTCGGCCCGGTCGCGCACGAGTCCCGCCTTCTTCAGGACCCCAAGATGTTGGGAGATCGCAGGTCGACTGACGGGCATTCCCGCGGCGATCTTGCCCACGGATTTGGGACCGCCCCGCAGCCGCTCGAAGACATGGCGGCGCGTAGGATCGGAAAGAGCCAGAAATGCCGCTTGGTAAGCCATGGCTAACCGTAAGTCATGGCTTACGGAAAGTCAACCGAAAATCACCGACTTCAGGTTGGGCGTGGTTGGCCCAGCATTTTGTAGATCTTGAGTACTCTGGGAACATACGCCATGGTTTCGCTGTACGGCGGGATTTGTCCGCCATTGCGATCGACCGCCTCTTCCCCAGCGTTGTAGGCGGCCAGTACCAAACGGATATCGTGCCCAAACCGATTCATGAGGAATTTCAAATAACGGGCTCCGCCGTGCACGTTCTGCCGGGCATCGTAGCGATTTAGAACGCCGAAGCGGCTCGCCGTCGCCGGCATCAGTTGCATGAGCCCCACTGCGCCGCGCTTGGAGACGGCCCGAGAATTGAATCCTGACTCCACCACGATAACGGCTCGCAGCAAATTCGCTTCGACGGCCGCTGCGATAGCGGCATGCTCGATGATTGAATCGTACTGCGATGCTCTTGCGAGCCGCTGCAGGTCATAGCGCTCGCCGCTCACGGTTCGATCGAACGGGGATAGAACGAGCAATCGATAGCGATTGTTGTCCGGAGTGTCGGTGTAGTGACGCAACCCTTGCGCGTCCAAATAGGTATAAATTTTTGCAGCTGCCACTGCGCCTGAGGCGGAAAGCAACGTTGCAACGAGTAGTGCGAGTCGCAGCATGGGGGCGATCCTTCGCACAAGGGTATCTCGGGGCGTTTTCTTGCGATGGGACTTGCATCAAGAAATGCTCAGTCGACGTCCGTTTCCAACGGCTCCACGAGACTCTCGTCATTGTTTAGCGGCGAGTCGATTCGACTGCTCACCGCATAGGCCACCATGCGCTCATCGGCATAGGCCGAGAGTGCCGCTCCTGCCGCTTCCGGTACACCGGATAGCCATCGGGCTCGCTGTTCGCGCCTGAGAATAGCGGGCATGCGTCCATTGGCATTATCGACTTCTGCCATCAAGGGATTCGCCGGCAAGGTGATGAGGCTGCACCACTCTGTGACGGCGTTCGCATCCGTCCTTGTTAGTGACCATAATCCAGCGAAGCCGAACACATCCTGATCCTCCAAGTGAATATAGTATGGCTGTTTACTCCCGTCGGGATTGACATGCCATTCGTAGAAGCCCAGCGCCGGTACAATGCAGCGACGACCTTCTTTCCAGGGGTCAGCCGAAATGGCGCTGCTCGCGAGACCTTCGACGGGAACATTGAAACTGCCATGCTTCCCCGCAAGGCCCCATATCATGAGGAGTGCCTCGCTCGCATCGCGCGACGCGCGAATGGCGGGCACCCGTTGCGAGGGAGTCGTATTGAAATTTGCGGCGTATTGTACTCGACCGCGCGCGATGTTGAATTCGCGCTCCATGGACGCCCCATCGGGACTGACATAACACCTGCACATGGCGCGAGTTTACGCTGCCTTGCGAACGGCAGCTCGCGCTGCGAGGGGCAATTTCGTGTCCGACAATGTTGACTGGAAACAAAAATACCGCGATTCGCTGATCGAAATGGAAGCCGAGGAAGTTCGCTGGCGTCAAGTAGAACAAGTATTGCGGCGCCTGGTAGGACGGCTGTGCGCAGCCGGAATGGGCGTCAACCCAAAGCTGGATGACGAACTGATAGGGCTTGCAGCCGCCAACCGGCGCAACGCCGAGGCCCACGAACTCGCTCGTCTTGCGGATTCCCTGACTAGCACTGTCGTGGCCGTGGATGCGGTATCGCCGATTCCCACGATCACGTTCGCGGCTACCGACACGCATACGCGCCTGGCCGTCAAGGCACTGCTCGAGCGCTTGCCGGCAAGCGAAGCAAGCGCTTCAGCGGCACAGGCGTTGATCGCAGAGCTAGCTACGGCGAAAAACGATGTCGCGGTGGCGGGCATTATCACTCGAGCCGCAGATCTGGTGCACGAGCGCGGCGAGCAGTTGGCTCGCGAGCGGCAGCAGACCGGTGCGATTCTCGCTGAAGTGACCAAACGTCTCGAAGAAATGGCCGGATACTTGAGCGATTCAAAACATGCCGACCGCAGCCATTTCGACGACACGCAGTCCTACAATGAGACTGTAATGACGCAGGTGCGCGCACTCTCTGAGGAGGCCGGCAGCGCCGGCGAACTGGGTGTCCTGCAATCTTTGGTGAATGCACGCCTGCAACGGGTCGTGGAGCACGTCGGCAATTTCCGCGCCCGCGAAGAGCTTCGATTGGTGGAAGTCACGGGCCGGGCCGAGCGTATGCGGTCGCGGATCCTGGAACTGGAGCGGGAAGGCGCCGAACTGCATTCGAAATTGGACAGCGAAAAACAAGGAGCGCGCATCGATCCGCTGACGGGCATCGCAAATCGCAAATCATTCGAAGAAAGGTTTGCCCAGGAGATCGGAAAAAAGCCAAGTTCGGAATCGCCGGTGGTCATGCTGTTATGGGATCTGGACAGTTTCAAATTCGTCAATGACAGTTATGGCCACCGCGCAGGCGACCGCGTATTGCAGAGTGTGGCTGCCTGTTTTACGGCTGTTGCGCGACAGGATGATTTCGTCGCACGCATCGGCGGCGAGGAGTTCGTTGTACTGCTTAAGGGTGCAAAAATCCCGGAAGCCCTGGTAATTGCAAACGAAGTCCGCTCGGCAGTGGAAGCATTGCGCTTTCATTTCCGCGGCACCCCGGTGCGCGTAACGGTTTCGTGCGGTCTGACCGAATTGCAGGGTCAAGATGCAGCCGGGGCAGCCTTCGAACGCGCCGATTTGGCCTTATACCGGGCCAAACACGGCGGTAAGAACTTATGCGTCGCGGCCTGACGCTCACGTACGCCCGTGCCTGACACCGGCGTGCGCCTGATGCTTACGGGCACCGGTAGTTAACAGATATTTAACGCATTTTCTCGAATTTCGGCACTGATTTTCAGCTCGCCATCGATAGAATCAGCCTTGGCCGAAAACTATTCACCTTTGTCCTCTTTATTGATTGCGGTATTGATTGCGGTCGGCAATAGGTGATGATGTTCGTAAATTAGTGCATTGCAGCATGCCGGGTGATATTCGCGAACATGAGCAGCGTTCCTAAAACAGTACTCAGCGAGGCGGCGATCGCCGTCCCGATTGGTTCAGGCGCTGTTGTCGAGACGGGCGTCGGTCTGCGCGTCCGCGCGTGGCTGCTCGCCGCCGTCTTATTCCTGGTGCCGCTGGTAGCTTACTGGCCAGCCACTTTTCACGACTATGGCTTGCGCGACGATTATTCAAATCTGCGCGAAGCTCACGAGGAAGTCGGTAAGGTCGTTAAATTCTGTGCCTCGCATGCGCGTCCCATTTACGGCTGGCTCCTGCAGGCAACGTATGGCCAAACAAGCACGGTGCAAAATCTTCAGTGGATGCGTTTCATGGCAGCACTGCTGCTGGGCGCCATCTCGTGGGTATGCTTCCGAGGATTGAAAGCGGTAGGTTGGTCCGCTAATACCAGCCTATGTTTTGCGGTACTCCTAGTCCTGGCTCCATCGGCGCAAGTCATCGCCGGTTGGGCGATTGGCTGGCCCTACGCGGCTACCGCACTGCTTGCCGTCGGCGGATTCTTCACGGTGGAAGGCGCGCTGATGCTGGGCCTAAGTGCCGGCATCGGACGTGCGATAGGCCAGTGGGCGGTGGCGCTTGGACTCATGGTGGTGAGCGCGCTCATCTACCAGCCGAGTGCCATGTTTTATCTCGTGCCGTTGGCCGGAGCGCTGATCGTTCAGCGGCAGCGCACGTTGCCGCAGTCGGCGCGATGGCTGGGCATCCATCTTGGATTCGTGGCGGGCACGCTCGGTCTGGCTTACGGCGTGATGTCCGTGCTGTACGCCACGCACGTTTTCGTCAAATCGGGCAGGATTGCGTTTGAATCGCACTGGTTCGACAAAATCGCCTGGTTCCTGCAAGAGCCGCTGCCGAACGCGCTGAGTTTTTTCGTGTTGAACGACAACAGTCAGCGCGACCATGGTCTTTACTTGGCGTGTGCCTCGCTCGTCGGTGCAATCCTCATCGCCGGGGCCTGCATCGAGTGGCGCCGTCATGGCGCGGCACGGGGGTTGGTCTGGCTGGTCGGATTGATGGGGCTTCCCGTATTCGCCTTTGCGGTGAGCCTGATCGCCTCGGAGCGTTATGCCACCTATCGCACCATTTTAGCCATGACCGGGGTGCTGCTCTGCTTCCTCGTCGCCTCGGTTAGCGCGATTACGCGGCAGTGGAGCGCAAGTGCTCGGCGGCTGGTGGCCATGCTGGCAATTTCCGCCGCGTTTTTCACGGCGCAACACCATGTTTATGCTCTCATCGCCGTACCCCAGGGTAATGAATGGCACCTGATCGTGGCGGGCGCCAAGCAAGTGCACCTGGGAGAGACGCGGCCGCGCATTTTCGCCATCGCATCGGCGCCCTCGGATATATCCACCGCCTCGATTTATCACGACGAATTTGGCTCGCTCTCGTCCAATTCGGAATGGGTACCGCGGGAAATGTTCAAGCGAGCGATGCATGACTTGCATCCCGATGTTGCTAACTTGGACTCCCGCTATGACTTCGCGACCGGAGCCGCCCTGCCGCAAGGCCAACACTACGACGTCGTCATCAATTTGCATCAGCTGCATCAGTTCTACGTAAACAACTGATTGACGTGCATCCCTCCCCTAACGCTGCGCAAACGTGTAGCTTTGCACCTTAAGTTTTACGTTGGGGGAAGGCTATGGGCTACCAGGGTGGTCTCGGTGGGCTGATTGTTTTGATCGCCGATGTCTGGGCGATCGTGAACATTTTCCAAAGCAGCGCGAACACGGGCAATAAAGTGTTATGGACCGTGGTGGTGCTGGTATTGCCGCTGCTGGGATTTATACTTTGGTACATCTGGGGTCCGAAAACCGCCAGAGCTTGAGTGGCATGAGATTAAGCGCTATGCGCGCCGGCGGCTCGGCATCAGCAACATCGCCGCTTCGTAGCAGCTATCGCGCAACGCGGAATCACTGGCAGCCAACATCCGATCGAGTACGCCGGGCGTACTCGAGGCCGGAATCTGAGCAAGGCTGCCCAGTTGTGCTACGGTCGCATCGAGCGCTGTTTGCAGCTTATCCGCGCCGTTCTGCGTGGTGCTTGCCAGTACATCGCGATCCAACAGCCGCAAGTCATTCAGGAGCCCGCAAAGCTGACGCTTCGAACGTTCGATCGCCTCGAGAGTGCGAGGGTTAACCGCGCGCTTGAGGACAGCGACGTCTTGACGAGCGCTGTTGAGCACGCGATCGAGACGATCAAGCCACTCTATCCAGAACCGAGGACTGTACATTGGCGACTTCCCTACGCTTTGGTGGCCTATCGAGTCATCAGTTATTATTTGAGGCAAAGACTAACCCGCTTAAGTTAGGCGGTCCACGCCTGACAGCCTGTTCGCATATACAGGATCGTGATGTTGCGCCCTAAAGACCATGACCGCCATCAGTTGGGCACGGCCGGTTGGCTGCGCGCCGCCGTGCTGGGCGCCAATGACGGTATCGTATCCACCTCCAGTCTTTTGTTGGGGTTGGCAGCTGCGCATACCTCGCACGGTGCGCTTTTGCTCAGCGGCACGGCGGCATTGGTTGCGGGCGCCATGTCCATGGCGGCCGGAGAATACGTCTCGGTGTACAGCCAGGCCGACACCGAGGCGGCCGCGCTGGCCCAGGAGCGAGCGGAGCTGCGCGATGATTTTCCCGGCGAGCACCGTGAGCTCACGGACATTTATATCCGGCGCGGTATCGATCCTGAGTTGGCCCGACGGGTCGCGGACCAGCTCATGGCGCATGATGCACTCGGCTCCCATGCACGCGACGAATTGGGCATATCACCGGGAACGAGAGCGCGGCCGCTGCAGGCGGCGTTTGCCTCAGCGTCTAGCTTTTCTATCGGCGCCGCATTGCCCCTGACCGTCGTCGCCATTGCTCCGGTCCAATATCTCATCCCTGCGATTACCGTGTCCTGTCTTGCCTGCCTGCTCTTTCTGGGCGGCTGGTCGGCGAAGGTCGGCGGCGCCAATATGCGCACGGGCGCCATACGTGTGGCCTTTTGGAGCGCATTGGCCATGGGCGTGACAACGGCTGTCGGCGCCGTGGTCGGACGCCTGTGATCTGTTCACTGCTCAACGTCGCGCAGACCAGAGAGGCGGATCGATTGGCGATGGCCGCGGGTATACCGGGCACACTGCTCATGCAGCAGGCCGGAGAGCGCGTCGCGCGTGAGGTTATGCGCCGATGGACGCCCCGGCCGGTTACCGTCTTGTGCGGACCCGGCAATAACGGCGGCGACGGCTTCGTAGTCGCGAGCACCTTGGCGCAAGGCCGATGGCCCGTGCGAGTTGCTCTGCTGGGCGAGGTCGAAGCACTGCGTGGCGATGCTCGACATTATGCGAAAGCCTGGGTGGGGAGTGTCGATGCGCTGAATCCGCGTTCCATCGACGAGGCCGAACTGGTGATCGATGCCGTATTCGGGGCAGGTTTGAATCGCCCCTTGGATTCGCAGGTGATCGATACCTTGTCCTTCGCGACACGGCGCGGAGTGCCGATCCTGGCCGTGGACATACCCAGCGGAGTCACAGGGGACGGCGGCGAGGATTGGGGAGCAGCTGCCTCAGTTTGCACTGTTACCTTCGTACGCAAGAAGCCCGGCCATTTGTTGCTGCCGGGCCGCGACTTATGCGGCGATGTTGTGGTGGCGGATATCGGCATACCGCAAGCCGTCTTGAGCTCCTTGGCTATAGATACCTGGGAAAATGCGCCGGCGCTTTGGCGGGACCGGCTTCCGCAACTGCAAGCCGCGGCGAATAAGTACAGCCGTGGCCACGCTCTGCTGTACGGCGGCTATCCTGTGACAGGCGCGGCCCGGATGGCGGCGCGCGCCGCGGCGCGCATCGGTGCCGGCCTGACCACTATTGCAGTCCCGGAAGAAGGTTTCTCCATTTACGCATCGGCCTTGACCAGCATCATGGTGCAACCTCTGGTGAAGGAGCACGATTTTGCGCAGCTGCTGCAAGACCGGCGCTATACAGGCTTCTCGATAGGACCGGGCGCGGGAGTAAACGATGCGACCCGTGCGCGAGCGCTTGCGATGTTGGCCACCGGGAAACCCACCGTGATAGATGCCGATGCGATCAGCGTTTTCGCCGCGCGAACGGACGAGCTGTTTCAAGCGATCCGCGGGCCTTGCGTAATCACCCCTCATGAGGGCGAATTCAAACGCCTATTCGAGAATTCAGGCGACAAGCTATCACGTGCGCGGCGCGCGGCCCGAAGCAGCGGAGCGGTGGTGGTGCTGAAGGGTGCGGACACGGTCATCGCTGCACCCGACGGCCGCGCGATCATCAACAGCAATGCGCCGGCAACGCTGGCGACCGCGGGGTCGGGCGATGTGCTCGGCGGGCTGATCTTAGGGCTTTTGACGCAAGGCATGGACGCATTTCTCGCCGCAGCGGCCGCCGTGTGGGTGCATGGTGCCGCAGCGGCTGATTTCGGCCCCGGGCTGTTGGCTGAGGATTTGCCCGATCTCGCGCCGTCTGTGCTGCGGCGTCTCGAGCGTCCCGCTTAAGTATGGGCTCGTGGTTCCCGACGGTCAGCCTACATTCGCTCGCCATCGTGATCAGCTTGCTGGTCTACATACTGACTACCCGCGCGCAGCGCGAACGGCGTCCTCCCTCGATCGCCATTGCCTGGGTCTTAGGGTTGATGGCTTTCCCGTACCTGGTGTTGCCGATGTATTTGATGTTCGGGCGACGCAAATTGCCGCGCAGGACTTTGCCCCGTTCGGGTGCGCGCTCTTCCGCAAATCACTGGGCGCAGGACCTCATCGAGAGTTTTGGCCTTCCCGCCTCTTCGCCGGCAATCATCAACATGCATCAGGATGGCAAAGACTCGGCCGCAGCATTATTTTCAATCATGTCGGGAGCGGTTTCGCGCTTGGACATTTGTACCTTTATTCTCGGCGACGATGCGTTCGGCCGCGAAGCAATCCAGCGCATGCTGGAGCGCGCCCGTTGCGGCGTGGAAGTGCGACTGCTGCTCGATGGCTTCGGCGCGTTGCAACTCCCCAAATCAAGCATGAAAAGCTTGAGGTCGGGCGGCGTGCAGACCGCCATTTTCAGTCCCTTGCTCGCTCGCAAGACCCAGGGCCCGCGAAATCTGCGCAATCATCGAAAGATGGTCATCGCCGATGGCGCGCATCTCTGGGCGGGAGGACGCAATCTCGCCGCTGAATATTTCTACGGCATCGCGGGCGCGGCGCCCTGGCGCGACTTGACCTTCGATCTGCGCGGCGCGGTGGCCACGGCAGCCGCGGCGCAATTTGAATCCGATTGGGTCGCCGCCGGCGGCACACCCGCCTCAGGCGAGGTTCGTTCCACGGCCGCCCTCGACAATGCCGGCCCAACGTTGAGCCAAGCACAGTTTCTACCGAGTGGACCGGACCAAAGCGAGGATACCGTGGAAGCCTTGCTGATCGATGCGTGTTTCCGGTCTCGCGATCGCATGCTCGCAGTAACGCCCTACTTCGTGCCCGATGCCAGTTTGGAAACCGCGATGCGTCTCGCCGCGCGCCGCGGCGTGCGCATCGATTTGTGCATTCCCGCCAGTTCCAATCACGCTCTCGCGGACTTTGCCCGCAACCGTGCATTGCGCGCCTTGAGCCAGGCCGGTGTTCACGTGCATCTGATGCCCTTTATGAGCCATGCAAAGGCAATGGTATTCGATGATCTTGCCTTGTCAGGTTCTGTGAATCTCGACTCGCGCAGTCTGTTGCTCAACTATGAATGCGCCGTCGTGTTTTACGGCAGTACGGAGATAGGGTGGCTTGCGAATTGGATCGAGGCGCTCATCCCGGAGACCATCGCGTTCGACGCGCGCCCCCCTGGCCTATTGCGCGACCTCTGTGAAGGGTTGCTGCTCACGGTGGCCTATCAATTGTAGCGTAGGATAGATCTGACACGGTCTTTGTGAGTTGCAGGGTATGACGCGTAGTATTCTTCAGCCTCGGCACTGGCAGGTGATCGGTGGAATTTAAGGATTATTACAAGGTGATGGGCGTTGCGCGCGATGCGACCGACGCGCAGATCAAACAGGCCTATCGTAAACTCGCCCGCAAGTACCACCCGGACGTCAGCAAGGAGAAAGACGCTGAGGCGCGTTTCAAGGACGTCGGTGAAGCGTATGAGGTCCTTAGAAGCCCTGAAAAGCGCGCAGCCTACGATCAATTAGGCTCGAACCATCGGGCCGGAGAAGATTTCAGACCGCCGCCCAATTGGGACGCCGGCGGCTTTGAATTCAGCGGTGATTTCAGCGGCGCCGGCCCGGGCGGTTCCTCGTACAGCGATTTTTTCGATTCTCTGTTCGGGGCGCAGGCGCGCGCCGGCCGCAATGCCCGCGGCGCATATCGTCCAGACCGCGGCGAGGACGTGCACGCCAAAGTATTGTTGGACTTGGAGGCATCGCTAAATGGCGGGAGCCGTTCATTCACATTGAGGGTGCCGGAAGTCGATCAGCAAGGCAGGGTGGTTTATAAGGAGCGCACGCTGAACGTGCAGGTGCCGAAGGGTATTCTGGCCGGCCAGCAAATCCGCCTCGCAGGCCAAGGCGGCCCTGCCCCCGAGGCCGGCAAGCCCGGCGATCTGTATATCGAAGTGGAGTTCCAGCCCCACCCCCTGTATCAAGTCGACGGGCGAGATTTGACGTTGCAGTTGCCGGTGGCGCCATGGGAGGCAGCACTGGGCGACACCGTAAAGACACCCACGCCGAGCGGTACGGTCGATTTGAAGATTCCACCCAACTCGCGTGCCGGCGGCAAATTGCGCCTGAGAGGCCGCGGCATCCCGGCCTCGCCACCGGGTGATCTATACGTTGTAATGGAAATCGCCGTGCCTCCGGCGAATGACGACAAGGCAAAAGCCGCGTACCGCGCCTTTGCGGCCGCCCTCCCCTTCAACCCTCGCGCCAAATTGGGAGTCTAAAATGTCTCCATCGGACGATCAGGCCTTGACCGGCACCCTTTTCGACAGCAACGCCATCTTGAGCATCCACGACCTGAGCCGCATGTGCGAGGTCGACGAGCGGCATATCGTGGAATTCGTGGAGGAAGGCGTGCTCAACGTGGTCGAAGTGAGGAGTGAGTGGCACTTCACAGGAGATGCTCTGCGCCGCGCGCGCCTGGCGCTGCGGCTCGAGCGGGACTTGGAACTGAACCTCGCCGGCGTGGCGCTCGCGATCGACTTGATCGAAGAGCTCCAACGACTGCGGCGTGAACTTGCGAGACATCAATAATGGCAACCGAATCCGATGCATTTGTATTTTTTGGCGCCACGGGCGATCTGGCCTACAAGAAAATTTTTCCGGCGCTCTACGCCATGGTGTGCAAGGGCAACTTGCATATACCCATCATCGGCATGGCGCGCGCCGGCTGGACCCTGGATAAGCTCAAGGAGCGAGCCCGCGAAAGCGTGCAGCACAACGGTGAAGTCGACGAAGCCAGCTTTGCAAAGTTGGCTGCGCTGCTGCGCTATGTCGATGGCGATTACGCGGACCCTGAGACTTACACGAAGCTCAAGACTGCGCTGGGTCTTGCTAAAAGCTCCATTTTCTATCTGGCCATCCCCCCCAGCATGTTTGCCAGCGTGGTGCACGGATTGGAAAAGTGCGGCTGCACGGAGAATGCTCGCGTGATCGTCGAGAAACCATTTGGACGCGATCTTGCGAGCGCCCAAGAACTCGATCGCACTCTCCACGAAGTATTCGACGAGGCGGCAATCTTCCGCATCGATCACTATCTCGGCAAAGAGGCGGTCCAGAACATTCTGTATTTCCGCTTCGCCAACACGTTCCTTGAACCGATTTGGAATCGCGAATACATCCGCGACATCCAGATCACCATGGCCGAGGATTTCGGGGTTCAGGGGCGCGGCGCGTTCTATGAGGAAGTGGGGGCGATTCGCGACGTGGTGCAAAATCACCTGCTGCAAGTGGTCACGCTGCTGGCAATGGATGCGCCGGCGGGCCACGATGCGAAAACTCTGCAAGCCGAGAAGCTGCGCATATTCCGCGCCATGCGTCCGCTCGACCCGAAAGAAGTCGTGCGCGGACAGTTCCGGGGTTATCGAGATGAAAATGGCGTGGCGAAAAACTCGCAGGTCGAAACATTCGCGGCGTTGCGGCTGCACATCGATACGTGGCGCTGGGCCGATGTGCCTTTCTACATTCGTGCGGGCAAGAACCTGCCGATCACCGCGACGGAAGTGAGAGTCACCATCAAACGGCCGCCGCTGGCGATATTCGACCCGAGCGATGCGATGCCGTCAAACTATTTTCGGTTGCGCTTGAGCCCTGAGGTCGTCATCGCCGAGGGGGCCTTGGCCAAGCTGACCGGCGAGGACATGCGCGGCGAGCCGGTTGAACTGATTGCCCGCCACAATTCGCCCAGCGAAAAACCTCCCTATGAGCGTTTGCTGGGCGATGCCATACGCGGCGACGCATCCCTATTCACGCAGGATGAGGCAGTGGAAGCCGCCTGGCGCGTGGTCGATCCGGTGTTGAAAGGCGGCTTGCCCGTGATTGAGTACGAGCCGGGGACTTGGGGCCCCGAGGAGGCCGCCAAACTCGTCGATGGCGGCGAGACTTGGCACCACCCGCAAGTCGAGAAAACCTCGCCGTGCTGAATCAGGAGCCCCTGATTTTCCTGCTCGATGTCGATAACACGTTGCTGGACAACGACCGCTTTGGCGCGGACCTTGGCGATCATCTGGAGGCCTCGTTCGGTGCAGCCGAGCGCGCCCGCTACTGGGAAATTTTCGCGCGGCGCCGCGAAGCGCTCGGGCTCGCCGATTACCTGGGCAGTCTGCAGGATTTTCGCACGGGTCTCGACGGCAATCCGCAATTGCTTGGGCTGTCGGAGTTCGTGCTGGAGTATCCGTTTGCCAGCCGCTTGTTTCCGGGCGCACTCGGCGCCATCGCGCATTTGCGCGCTTTAGGTCTGCCCGTCGTGCTGTCCGATGGCGACATTGTATTTCAGCCGCGGAAAATCCAACGCTCCGGTATTTGGGCGGCGGTGGAGGCCCGCGTGTTGATTTACGTCCACAAGGAAAAAGAGCTGACGTCCCTGCAACTTCGCTACCCGGCAGATCACTATGTCATGGTCGATGACAAGGCGAATCTGCTTGCCGCGATGAAGACCGCCCTGGGCGTGAAGCTCACGACGGTTTTCGTGCGGCAAGGGCACTACGCGTCGGCAGCCGAGTCCAAATCTGCAATCCCGGCGCCCGATCTCACGATCGAGCGCATCGGGGATCTTCTCGATCACAACCTAAGCGACTTCGAGGTGCGACCATGAGTATGACGAAACAACTCCACGACTTGGGGCAAAGCATTTGGCTCGACAACATCACCCGGGACATGCTCGATGACGGCACCCTGCGCCGGTATATCGAACAGCTTTCAGTCACCGGTCTTACGTCGAATCCGACGATTTTCGACGAAGCCATCGGCAAGGGCGCGGCGTACGACAAAGGTATCCGGCAAAAGGCATCGGCCGGCTTGTCCGGCGAGAATTTATTCATCGAACTCGCCTTGGAAGATTTACGCCGTGCTGCGGATCTTTTCAAGCCCGAGTTCGATCGGACTGAAGGCATCGACGGCTGGGTGTCCATGGAGGTTTCGCCGCTGCTGGCGAATGACACCCAAGGGACGGTCGCGGCGGCGCTTTCAATCCACAAGCAGGCCAGTAGGCCTAACCTCTACGTCAAAATTCCAGGAACTCCCGCCGGCGTCCCCGCGATCGAGGCGGCAATTTTTGCCGGCGTTCCGGTCAATGTCACGCTGCTTTTCTCTCGCGAGCAATACTTGAAGGTGGCGGATGCCTACATGCGCGCCATAGAGCGTCGCCTCGCCGCGGGACTCGATCCCAAGATCAATTCGGTCGCCTCGCTATTCGTCAGCCGTTGGGATCGATCTGTGGCGGACAAGGTGCCGCAGGAATTGCGCAACCGCTTAGGGTTGGCCATCATGCAACGCACCTATCGGGCGCACTGCGAATTGATCGCCAGCCGGCGCTGGGAGGACTTGGAAGCCAAAGGTGCACGTAAACAACGCATGCTGTGGGCCAGTACCGGAACCAAGGATCCCAAGGCCCCGGAGGACTTGTACGTGAGTGGGTTGGTGGCGCCCGACACCATCGACACGATGCCTGAGAAGACGCTGCTCGCCTTCGCGAAAGGCGGCACAGTCGCGGGCGTCATGGCCAAAGACGGCGGCGATGCCGAGCACGTGCTCGATCGATTCGCACGCGCCGGAATCGATGTCGATGCTCTCGCAAATCAATTGCAGATCGATGGGGCGGCATCCTTCGTCAAGTCCTGGACCGAACTGCTGAAGCGCATCGAGGAAAAGAGCGCAGCACTGGCTACCACTTGAGTTCCAGAGTGAATCCGCTCGCCGGCCAGCCCGCCCCCGCCGCGGTGCTGGTCGATGTGCCGCGGCTGATCACCGCGTACTACAGCGAACGTCCCGATCCCTCGATCGCTTCGCAAAGAGTCGCTTTCGGGACATCCGGACATCGCGGAAGCTCTTTCGACGCTTCATTCAACGAAGCGCATGTTACCGCCATCAGCCAGGCCATCTGCGAGTACCGAAAGCAGCAGGGCGTCGATGGTCCGCTGTTCATGGGTTTTGATACGCACGCGCTCTCGGCGCCGGCCTTCGCCAGTGCGCTCGAAGTGCTGGCCGCCAACGGCGTGGAAGTCATGATCGGCGCGGGCGGCGAATATACGCCGACTCCGGTCATCTCTCATGCCATCCTTAGGTTTAACCGCGGCCGCAGCGCCGGCCTGAGCGACGGCATCGTCATTACGCCTTCGCACAATCCGCCCGACAGCGGGGGGTTCAAATACAACCCGACGAACGGCGGCCCTGCCGACTCGGATGTCACCAAGTGGATCGAAAACCGGGCGAATGAATTACTCGAGTCCGCAGCCGGCATTAGGCGGTTTCCGCTCGCCCAGGCGCGCAAAGCGGCGACGACGCACTCGCATGACTTTGTTCAGCCCTACGTTGAGGATCTTCGCGCCATTTTGGACATGGATGTCCTCCGTAATTCCAAGATCCGCATGGGTGTCGACCCCTTGGGTGGCGCCGGCGTGCACTACTGGCCTCGCATCGCCGAACATTACCGCCTCGACCTGACCGTCGTGAATACGGAAGTTGACCCGACTTTTCGATTCATGACGCTCGATTGGGATGGAAAGATCCGTATGGATCCATCCTCTTCCTTCGCCATGCAGCGATTGATCGCACTCAAGGACCGCTACGACATCGCGTTCGGCTGCGACACCGATCACGATCGGCATGGCATCGTTACCGCAAGCAGCGGGTTGATGCCTGCCAACCATTATCTGTCGGTGGCGATCGACTATTTGTTCAGCCACCGCGGCAGCTGGCGTGCGGACGCCGCCATCGGCAAGACCGTAGTGAGCAGTGCAATGATCGATCGGGTAGGCAAGCGACTGAAGCGCTCGGTGTACGAAGTGCCGGTCGGTTTCAAGTGGTTCGTGGCCGGGCTCGTCGATGGGAAACTGGGCTTTGGCGGTGAGGAAAGCGCCGGCGCTTCTTTCAGCCGCATGGACGGCACGGCCTGGACCACTGACAAGGATGGCATCGTGCCGGCGCTGTTGTCCGCCGAGATCACGGCGAGCACCGGACGCGATCCGGGCGAGCACTATCGCGCCCTTGCTCAGGAACTGGGGGCTACCTTCGCGGATCGCATCGACGCGCCGGCCAATTCTGCGCAGAAAGCCAAGCTCTCGAAACTCGATCGACAACAAGTTCGCATCACGGAATTGGCCGGAGATCCGATCGACTCGGTCTTGACTGAAGCGCCCGGCAATAACGCGCCCATCGGCGGCGTCAAGGTAAGCTCGCGAGGGGGTTGGTTTGCGGCGCGTCCTTCTGGAACCGAGGACATCTACAAAATCTACGCCGAAAGCTTTCACAGCGATGCGCATTTGCGCCGGCTGATCGCTGAGGCGCAGACCATCGTCGACGGCACTCTCGCGGGGGCCGGAGGCAATTAGCCTTGGCACCGACAACGTCGCGCTGACCGCCACTGCCAAGCGGTTGCTCCCCTGGTTGGTAGCCGTTGGATTCTTCATGGAATCCTTGGACACCACCATCTTGAATACCGCGGTGCCGGCAATCGCGCGCTCGCTCCACGTGCCGCCGTTGAGCATGAAAGCGGTTCTTGCCAGCTATACTTTGAGCCTGGCAGTGTTCATTCCGATCAGCGGCTGGATGGCAAATCGCTTCGGCACCCGCCGAGTCTTCGCATCGGCGATCGGGATCTTCACGTTGGGTTCTTTCCTGTGCGGCATCTCCAGCAATATCCATTGGCTCGTGGCGTTTCGCATCCTGCAAGGCTGCGGCGGCGCGATGATGCTTCCTGTCGGCCGAATAACCATCGTTCGTGCGTTCGCCAAGTCTGAACTCATCAACGCCCTAAGTTTCGTTGCCATCCCCGGCCTGGTCGGCCCGATGCTGGGGCCGGTCCTGGGCGGCGCGATCATTGGCTATTTTCATTGGAGCGTCATTTTCTTCGTCAATATTCCGATTGGCTTGTGCGGCTTGGTATTGGTGTACCGGCATCTGCCGAACTATCGGGAGGCGCGAAACTACCGGCTGGACATCATCGGCTTGGTGTTGTTCGGCTCCGGTATCGCGTTGCTGTCGTATGTGCTCGAGGTGTTTGGCGAAACCACCTTGAGCGGCCGCGAAATGCTCGGACTGCTCGTGATTTCGGCGGCGCTGCTCGCCGCCTACGGACTGCATAGCAAGCGCACGCCGCACCCATTGCTGCGCTTGAGGCTGCTTGCCATTCGTACCTTCCGCGTCGCGGTGAGCGGCAACTTATTCACCCGCCTCGGAATCGGCGGCATCCCGTTTCTGCTGCCCCTTCTCTATCAAGTGGGCCTGGGATTCTCACCGATCGAGTCGGGCTTGCTGATTATGCCGCAGGCCTTCGCCGCCATGAGTTTGAAATTGAGCATGCCGCTGATCTTGAGAAAATTCGGCTACCGAAGCGTGCTCGTCGCCAATACTCTGCTGCTCGGCTTGATGATCATGTTGTTCGCGACGATTGATCTGAAAACGCCGGTATGGGTGATTGTCCTGACGGCGTTTGGCTATGGATTCCTCACCTCGCTGCAGTACACCAGCATGAACACACTGGCCTATGCGGATGTGGATGAACACGAGGCAAGCCCCGCCAGCACGATTGCGAGCACGGTCCAGCAATTGGCGGTGAGCTTTGGCATCGCCACCGCGTCGCTCGCCGCTGCCTTGTTCATTCCTGACCGCATGCGGGCCACGGAGGCGCAAATGATTCACGGAGTGCACTTGGCGCTCATTTGCCTGGCCGCACTCACGATCACCTCCACCATCGTGTTTGTCCGCCTGCGCGCGCAGGACGGCGCCGCGGTGAGCCGCCATAAGGCCGAACTGCCGACCCTTTAGAGGCCTAGAGGCGCGCGTGCCCCGCGCGCGCTTCGCGTTCGCGCCGCGCTTCGTAGGCTCTCAAGTGCGCGTAGGCCGTGGCGAGCAACGGCGTACCGGCGTTGGATGCGCGCCTGAGAAGGTCACCGACGATGTGATCCGCCTCGATGCGGCTGCGTTGCTCGATATCGCGCAGCATCGACGCGGTGAACAGGGAGCCTGGAGCGGTGAGCACGGAGAGGCCGATAGCGCTCGCTTTCTCTCGCGGCGCGAAGCCATTTTCGGCGGCAATGGCAGCGCATTCCCGCAGCAGTTGCGTCGGAATGTGCACCGCATTCGCCGCAACAATGTCGCCGATCGCGGCGCGCATGAGGCTGGTCGTTGCGGCGGCAGAAGCTATGAATACCCACTTCTCCCACATCTCGTGAAGTATGTCATCGCTCAACTGCGCATCAAAACCCGGTACCCGGAGGGTTTGCGCGACAGCATCGATTTCGACCTCAGGGCCGCCGCGGGATCCAAACACCAGTTCATTGTACGGACCCAGCTGATGGATGCGCCCGTCCGCATCCAATGTCGAGGAAATTCGCGCCAAGCCGCCGAGAACGCGCTGCGGCCCGAACCGCGCATCGAGAATGTCGAGGTGCCTTAGGCCATTCAACAACGGCAGCACGCGCGAATCCGGTCCCATCGCGGGCGCGAAATCATCGATCGAGTTTTCAAGATCATAGGATTTGCAGCTGAGAATGACGAGATCGTAAGACTCGTCGAGGCTTTGCGCATTTTGCAATGGGGGCGCGGGCAGATTGAGGTCGCCATGCGGGCTCGTCACCACCAGGCCGATGCGCCTCAGCTGCTCGGCCCTGCGCGGCCTGACCAGAAAGGTGACCTCGCGCTCCGCCGCAAGCAGCCGAGCGCCAAAATAGCCGCCGATGGCGCCCGCCCCTACCACAAGGATTCTCACGGCGGCCGCGTCGTCACTCTTTCTTGATTTCGTGCCCGCCGAACTCGTTGCGCATGGCCGCCAGGAGCTTGTCGGAGAACGAATCGTCATCTCGGGAACGCAGCCGCTCGAGCAGCGACAGCGTAATAATCGGCGCGGACACGCCCAACTCGATTGCATCGGCAACGGTCCACCGTCCCTCGCCGGAGTCGGCGACATAGGGGGCGATGCCTTTCAATGTCGGATTCTTCTGCAAGGCGTCAGCCGTGAGGTCCAAAAGCCAAGACCGGACCACGCTGCCGTAGCGCCAGATTTCGGCTATCTGGTGCAGATCGAGTTTGAATTCGGTTTTATGCTGCAGAATCGAAAAGCCCTCGGCATACGCCTGCATCAGCCCATACTCGATGCCGTTGTGCACCATCTTGGTGTAGTGGCCGGAGCCTACCGGCCCTACTCGGCCCCAGCCCTGATCCTTGGCCGGTGCAAGGGTTTCAAAAATGGGACGCAGCCGTTCGACGACCGCTTCATCGCCTCCAATCATCAAGCTGTAGCCTTCCGTAAGGCCCCATACACCGCCGCTGGTGCCTGAATCGACATAGTGGATCTTGCGCTGCGCCACGGCCGCCGCCCTGCGTTGGGTATCGCGGTAGTTCGAATTGCCGCCGTCGATGATGGTGTCCCCCGCAGCCAAGAGCGGGACGAGCTTGGCAATGGTGCTGTCGGTGATCTCTCCGGCGGGCACCATCAGCCATACGATGCGCGGCGCATTTAATTTTGCAACCATTTGCTCGAGGGAAGCCCCGGTCTGCGCGCCATTCTTTTCCAGAGACGCACGCGCAGCCTCAGCGGGGTCGAATCCCACGAGTTTGTGGCCGCCGCGCATCAAACGCTGCGCCATATTGGCGCCCATGCGTCCCAAACCAATCATTGCGATTTCCATGGCTTTCATTCCCTCGGGCGAGCGCATAAAACGCTGAGTATATCCTGAGATCAGGCGCGCTTGAGGATTGTCATCACCGCAGGACTACCTACCGCTTCGAATCTGCCCGTGAAGGTCAGCGTGCCGGTCAGCGGATTCAAATGAAACGAGGTAATCGAATCGCCGCGTTGGTTGCAGGAGTACAGGAATGCACCGCTTGGATCTAAACTCATGCTGCGCGGCGAGTCGGCGTGCACCCAGGTTTCCGCAACGCTTCGCAGCTCACCGTCGGCCGCTACCCCAAACACGGCGATGGCATTGTGCAAGCGGTTCGAGACATACAAGAAGCGGCCATCGGCCGTGATGAGTATCTCGGCGGAAAGATTGCTGCCTTCAAACTTGGCGGGCAAGCTCGAAACCACTTGCTTCAGCTTCAAGCCGCCTCGGGCCGCATCGTAGTCATAGACAGCGACTTTTGCGTCATGCTCATACAGGTTGTAAAACACACGTCCGCTCGGATGGAACGCAAAATGGCGCGGCGCTGAGCCCGGCGGCGCCGTGATCACCGGGACATCGGCGGGCAACAAACGGCCGGCGGCCGCGTCGAAGCGCCACACCAAGGTGAGATCGAGTCCTGCATCGTTGGCGATCACGAACTGTCCGCTGGGATCTGCGGCGACCATGTGGAGGTGAGGGCCGTCGTGATCGCTCAAAGCAAATTGGCCGGGAAGATCACTGGAAGCGCGGACATGGTGCCGCGGCCCCACGCTGGGCCTCACATCCGTCGCCTCGCCCAGCGCCCCGTCGGCGCCAACCGGGAATACAGCGACATTGCCGCCGCCGTAGTTGGCCGCGAACACGAACTTCCCTGACGGGTGCACGCTCAAGTGCGCAGGCGTCATGCCGCCCGATTTCACCGCCCCCAATCGCTTCAGTTGCATGTTTGCGCTGTCGATGACGTAGGAGACGACGGCACCGTTTTGTGTGCCCTGATAATTGTCGATTTCGCTGACCGCGTACAGGTGGGTTTGCGCGGGATTGAGGGCCAACCAGGTCGGATTGCGAATATCGTCGATGACTTGCAGCTGCGTCAGCGCGGCCGTAACGGTGTCGATTCGAAACAAATAAATGCCGCCGCCGTTCGGGGTATACGTCCCGACGTAGGCAAAAGTCGAGGACGGTTGCGTAGCGGCGGCCGGCGACGGCGCAGACCCGGCGCGCAGCGGCTTGAGGCAACTGCTTGACACCGCCAGCAGGGAGCTTGCCCGAAGTAAGTCGCGCCGGGTAATCCTTGAGTTCAACAGCCCCACTCCGCTCGCAACACGATCGGATATTCAGTTATTGAAAAACAGCGTGATGCTGGTGGCCGAAAAGGCGTGCGTCGACGTGGTGTACAGGCCGACCGCCGTCATACCCGTAGCCAGACTGGCCGCGCTCAGCATCGATTGCACCCGAGCCACGAACGCAGCGTAGGTATTGAAAGTCTCAATCGTCGATGAAGCCGCATGTCCGATTGAAAACACGGTTGGCGCCGTGGTGCTCGGTGTAATCAGGGGATCCGACGACAGACCGACGAGGTTCACGATCTCAGGCCCGATCTGTATCTGATGCCGCACACCTATGCTGGTATTCTTTACGTCAAGATCGATGGTTGAACTGTCGAATGTGATGAATGGCGCGGCTGTCCCCGTTCCCCAGTCGAGCACCAACTCGGCTTGGATGGTGGTGGAATCCAACAGAGTCGCGGCGGCGAAATTCGGCACACTCAAGCCGAACGCGTTCGTTATGCCGCTTGCGACGACCGGCGAGCCGACAATCGCATTGGTCAGATCGAGTGAGCCGGTAGCCACCACATAGGCGTTGGGGGCCGCGCCGCTCCCGATGAAGTCCAACGCGCTCACGGCGCGGTCGCCCAGCGTAATTAGATCGAGCGTCAATGTGCCGGCAACCTGCGCAGTCACGAGACCGGCCGCCGTAGTCAGATCCAAGCGCACCCTACCGGCGCTGGCATCGAGAAGCAAACCGCCGGTGCCGTTATTGGTGCCGGTGCCGAACGCGTCGATGGAAGATCCCACGGAAATCAGCTGCGGGCTCAAGAGCTGCGCGACGCCTTGTCCGAATTCAGTGATGAGCGTATTTGGGCCGATATTGACGATGGTGGTGCCCGGAACAAATGTGTTGGCGCCATTAATGATCCAGGTTGCATCTTCGATGGCCAGCGTATTGTTGCTGCGGGCGGTCACCGTCCCCGATACCCGGTCCAATACAAAACTTGGAACGCTGTTGTCCACTAATACATTCGTAGCGCTGAACGACACGCTGGAGGTTGTTGCGGCGGTACTCGTGGCGGTCGAAGCACCGGCCGTGGCCGTCGAAGCGGTCAAGGTGCCGTAAGCTGAGACCGGCGTATTTGCCGGCAATGCCGCGAGCAGCGCCTGGCCCGCGGTACCGGTAGATACAAAGCCATTGATCTCGTAGGTCGTGGTGGTGCTCGGTGCGACCGCCAGTTGTCCCAGCCCCACACCTGAGTTGTCGAACGGCATCACGCCGGCCGCAAAAAAAGTCCCATTCGCGCCTAGGACTGGACCGTGAATCCGAACTTGTTTGGTGTTCAACGGCTGCGTACTGGCCGATATAAAAGGTGTCACCGTCACGGTCTTCGCATTCAAGTCGATGCGATTGGATGCGGCCAGATTAAAGTCCAACCCCAGCTGCTCAACCTGCTTGGCAGCGCTCCGCAAGGGGTTGCTGGGATCGAGCGCGACCGTCAGCGCGACGAGCCCTAAGGATTTGCCGTCGGCACCAACGGGCGTCAACGCAACCCCATCAAGGCTGCCATCGTCATAGATGATTTGCGCAGCGCTGTAGTCGAGCGTGATAACGGCTGCGGTGTAAGTACCGGTTGCCAAGGAGGGCGCGGCCAGCACTTCGCTGAGCTCGAGTACCTTTGTAAAATCTACCGTCAGCGGCGCGGGCACCAGCGATACGCCGGCTTTGCCGGAAGTTTGCAGCTGCACGGATGTCAGCCCGACCCGGTAAGCGATATACGAGTCCGACGAGGGGGTGGCGGTAACGGTTACGACCGCGCTGCCGCTGCATGCCGCAAGGGCCAGCAATCCCGCAGCTAGGGGCACCGCGAGCAGTTTGAAAGTTACGCTGCGCATGAATGCATTGTTGTGCGATTTCGATCCTGTGAGAAGCGCAATCTTCGAAAAGATCTGTAAAGCCAATGGCTTAAAGCGAGCGCGAGATCAATTCCTTCATGATCTCGTTGGTGCCGCCATAGATGCGTTGTACGCGGCAGTCGGCGAATAGCCGGCAGACCAGGTATTCATTCATGTAGCCGTAACCTCCATGCAATTGAACGCATTCGTCGAGAACCTCCTGCTGCGTATCCGTGACCCAATATTTTGCCATCGATGCGGTAACGGTATCGAGGGTTCCGGCGACAATTTTCGCGATGATATCGTCGACGAACAAGCGCGCAATGTGCGTCTTGGTGGCCAGCTCAGCCAGCTTGAATTTCGTGTTCTGAAATTCAGCGATGGTTTTGCCGAAGGCCCGCCGCTCCTTGACGTACCGGATGGTCTCGGCGAGGCCCCCCTCCATTGCCGCTACGCCGGCCACGGCAATCAGCGCGCGCTCATAGGGCAGATCACCCATGAGCTGATAAAAACCTTGGCCCTCCGCGCCGCCCAAAAGATTGGCGGCGGGAACGCGCACGTCTTCAAAAAATAGCTCGGAGGTATCCTGCGATTTCATGCCCATCTTGTCGAGAATCCGGCCTACGCGGAAGCCCTTAAGATCTTCCGTTTCAACCATGATGATGGAAGTGCCCTTGGCGCCCTCGCCGGGCTGGGTCTTGACCACCAGCGCAACCAATCCGGCAAGATATCCATTGGTGATAAAAATCTTCGATCCATTGATGACATAATCGCCGCCATCACGCACCGCGCGGGTGCGCAGGCCCTGCAAATCCGATCCGGCCGCAGGCTCGGACATGCCGATGGCGCCGATCAGTTCTCCGCTCGCCATGCGGGGCAGGAACCGCTGCTTTTGCTCCTCGGTGCCATGATTTTCCAAATAATGCGCACAAATGCTATGCACGCCTTGGCCGAAACCGGATATGCCGCGCCGCGAGGTTTCCTCGTACAGCACCGATTCATGGCGAAAATCCCCGCCGACGCCGCCGTACTGCGCCGCTATGTCAGTGCACAGCAGCCCCATGGCTCCGGCCTTGCGCCAGATCTCCTTGCCTACGTGCTGCTGCTTGCGCCACTGCTCGTCGTTCGGCACCATTTCCGCTTCGACAAACCGTGCCACCGAATCGCGAAAAATCGAGAGTTCCTCGTCTACCCATGGGGAGACGTACGTCATGTTCACTCGACTGGCTTAGGCAAGGGTTCGACGGGCACGTCCGGAACGGTAGAGCGCCGCACTTGCTTGGCATCCTGCCGCGCTTTTCTGGCAGCCTCCTTTTGCTTTTTCGCATGACGGTAATTGGGCTTTGCCAAGTGAATCTCCTAAATAGCTAGCGTACCAATAAAATCAATCGATTACGCGGTTTAGTCGCTTCCGCGTGCAATTGTCAGGATCGCTACGAAGCGGCACGGAAGACGCAAATGATACTGGCTCACGCGGCTCTCGTTCCGCATTTCTGTATGTTTTGAGGTGTAATTACGTTGCTCGACCTGCGTACACGAAGTAATTTCGGTGCTTGGATCATGGAAATCAAGAGTCAGCGCTGCATCCGCACGCTGCGCCTGAAAGTGAGGGCCGAAGGCTATGCCTGGCTCAACGCCGCGGCAATCGAAGTAAATCAGGTGTGGAACTTCGCGAATGCGACTAGCTACAAGGCTGCGCAACCCTTTGCTTCGACGCCTAAGTGGCTCACGGCCTTTGAGGCACGGAACAGCGCATTGAAAGCGGCGTGAGCACCGGTATACTTTGGCGTGGTTGAAGAAAAACAAAAATCCCACCTTATCTCAGCGAATTTTGGGCTCGCGATTCTCGCGTTCATCAATTTGTTCAGCTACCTCGATCGCTATGTGGTTTCCGGGGTCCTGGAAAGCCTAAAACATTCCGATCTCGGGCTTTCCGACACGAACTTGGGATCGCTCATGTCCGGCTTTCTGGTGGTGTATACGCTGCTGGCGCCGGTATTCGGTTCGCTCGGAGATCGTCGCTCACGCCCGCGTCTGATCGCACTCGGCGTCGCTTGCTGGAGTTTCGCCACGGCACTGTCGGGATTTGCCGTGAACTTCTTAACCTTGTTTGCGGCACGCGCGGCCGTGGGGGTCGGCGAAGCCGCCTATGTCACCATCGCGCCAAGCCTGCTCGCGGATTATTTTCCGGTCCGGCAACGCGGCCGCGTTATGGCGATTTTCTTCTGCGCCATACCGGTGGGTTCGGCGCTCGGTTACGTGGTCGGGGGCTTGGTCGATAAAAGCTACGGCTGGCGCGCCGCGTTCTTTGTTGCCGGTGTCCCGGGATTGCTGCTGGCGGCCCTGTGCTTGTTGTTGCCCGATCCACCTCGGGGTATCCAAGATCGTGTAGCCGGCGCCGCCGGCCGAGACGAAGTCCAAGCCGCGCCCGCGTCGCAGTCCAGCATCGGCCGGGAAGCCTGGCTCACTTACGCTCGCTTGATTCGCAACAAGCCCTATGCGATCACCGTCCTAGGCTACGCCGCTTATACCTTTGCGCTTGGCGGGCTTGCCTACTGGATGCCGACATTCCTCGAGCGCGCGCGTGGAATAACGCGCAGCGAAGCCACCGTCAGTTTTGGCGTCATTGTGGTCGTTACCGGATTCGTCGGCACCTTTGTCGGGGGCTGGATGGGCGATTACTTTGCCAGGCATTCCCGCCAAGCGTATTTATGGCTATCCGCGATCGCCACCCTCATCGCGGCGCCATTTGTGTGGGTGGCACTGACGACGAGTTCGCATTCGCTTTACCTCGTATGCATGGTCACGGCGCAACTGTGCCTGTTCTTGTCCACCGGTCCGATCAATGCGGCCATCATCAACTTGGTGCTTGCCAGCGAACGCGCCACGGCCATCGCGCTGAGCGTGTTTGCCATTCACATTCTCGGCGACGCGCTATCGCCCCTGATGGTCGGAGCCCTGTCGGATGCATTCTCGTTGCAGCAAGCTGTCAAGATCCTGCCCGTCGCCGTGCTGATCGGAGGCTTTGTGTGGATCTGGGCAGCGCGCGCCCAAGCTTCCTCTAAACCCGCGCTCTAGCCGCGCGCCCGATTAATCTCGGCGAACTGGGCGGCAAAATCGGCGCGCGCCGCCATATCCTCGATATCGGCATCCAGCTTGCGCTGCCAATTAGGGTATTCATGATAGGTCCCCGGCACATTGACGGGATCCACCATGCCCAACAGATCCTCGATTTGCAGCGCGACCAGCGTGGTGGATGAGCGCGCCAAGTAAAGATGCAGGGCGTGGGAGAGATCAGGAGTAAACGGTTCGGAAGGCGTGCTCGGGTGCGCCGGATTCAGGCCCTGCTCGCGCAATGCTGACAACAGCATCTCGCGGTCATGGCCGCGTTCGCGTGAAACGTCCTCTTCGATCTCGGCGCTCGGATACAGATTCAATCTACGTCGCAGCTCTATATCGCGGCCTTCCCAATAACTGCGCAGGGTCGGCATGTCATGCGTGGTGGCCGTAGCCAATGCGCGTTTGGTGAATTCGTCCGGCTGTCTAAACCGGCCGTCCGCCTTCTCAAACAGCAGCACCTTGTAATGATATAGCCCGAACTCAGGCATCGCGCGGCGCATCTCTTCCGGCACCACGCCTAAATCCTCGCCGACGACCAGGCAGGAGCTGCGCGCACTCTCCAAGGACAACACCGTCAGCAAGTCGTAAAGCGGATACTGAACATAGGCGCCATCGGAGGGAGAACAGCCGCCGGGAACCCACCACACGCGGCACAGCGACATCACATGATCCAAACGCAGTGCACCGTAGTAGCGCATATTGTCGCGGATCAAATGCATGAACCCGCGCAGGCACTGCGCCTGCATGGCGGCTGGATCCTGCGGCGGAATGCCCCAACCTTGCCCTCTCAGGGCCAATGGGTCCGGCGGCGCCCCGATTTCGGCGCCCAGAGAATAGCTGGCCTGATCCGCCCAGGTTTCGGAACCCGACGGGTTGGCGCCGACCGCATAATCGCCATACAGACCGATCGGCATTCCAAGCTCGCGCGTCAATGCTTGCGCGCTCGTCAGCTGCTCATGCGCCAACCACTGCAAGTACGTATAAAATTCAACTTCGGCAGGATGTGAGAGTGCGAAGTGGGCCGCCGCAATACCGTTGACGTCGCGATATTCCTGCGGCCAGCTCAACCAGCCGGAGGCGCAACCGTGAGTCGCGCGAAGGTGGCGGTCAAGCGCGTCGAAACGCGCGTGCAGCTGCAGTGGCGCACCGCGCTCGGCGACGAACGCCAGGAAGCTGCCGGCCCGCTCACTGCCGGTCGCCAGATGCTTGTCGCGAAAATCCTGATAGAGCAGCGCCAGAATCTCGAATTTCAACTCCGCCACGCCGCGGTAGTCGACATACTCTTGAGCACGCAGCCGCGCCAATCGGCTCGCAAACTCGGGATCGGCGAGACGCCGGCGCGCCGCCGAGCACGCCTCGAGCTCTGGGATGAGCGGCATGGCAATGTATAAAACATTCAGGAAATGCCGGCTCGAGGCGCTATAGGGACTGGATCGTTCAGGATCTGCCGGCGCCAAGGCATGCAAAGGATTCAAGCCGATGAAGCCTGCACCGCGGGCTGCCATCCAGCGAATCAGCAATTGCAAATCGAGAAAATCCCCCATGCCCCAGTTGCTGCGAGAGCGCAGCGTATAAAGCTGCACCGCTACGCCCCAGAGCCGTCTTCCTAAGACGATGGCCGGAGGCTCGTAGCAAGTCGGCGGAGAAATGATCAGTGAGCAGCGCTCCGCAGCGCCTCCGGAAATCTTGGCGTCGAATTCGTGGTAACCGGGCGGTAGATCGAGTTTCAGCTCAAAGCGTCGGCGCGTGATCCATGAGCCGGCGATCTCGCCGCGCCAAACCTCGGGGCAATCGGCGGTCGAGGTTACTCCTCCTAAACGCGATCCGTTCTCCAGGTGCACGCGCCAGACAATCGAGCCTCCAAACTCTCGCGCCGTAACGTTGATGTCAAAACTGATTCGAGTGCCGCGCGCGGCCGCCAGGGCAGGAAGGAACTTGCGCCAGCGAAATGCTTGCAGCTGCTCGAGGCTGGCGGCAAGTTCGTTCTCATCATCCACCGCACAACCCATCGCGCTCAAGATGCCGGCTTTGGTTTCCAACGTGAAATGCTTGAGCTCGCCGCGATAGTCATGGTAGGCATCGGCTATTCCGCGCAACTGTGCCAGCTTTTCGATCAATGCCGTGTCCACTCAGCACTCCAACAGTGCGGCGCTGTGCGCCTTGAGCGCATAGTTTCGTGCAGCCCCGAGGCTTCTCGCCGCGATGCCCTCCATCGCCGTATCGAACAAACAAATCCAAGGCCCATCCGCCGGGGCAGCCGGAAGCTCGAAGTTCTGTTCGGTATCCGCCGAATTCACCACGAGCAATAGGTGCTCCACGGAGCCGGTATGCTCACCAAACCAGATCCCCAGCGTACGCCGCTGCGGATCGTGCCATTCACTTTGCGTCATCTCGGTACCGCGGACGTTTAACCACGTCACGTCCTTGACTCCCGCACGCGATGCGGCGCCTTTCAAAAAGGTTTCGCGGCGAAACTCCACGTGCAGGCGGCGTAGCCGGGCGAGCAAGCGCACGAAGTCCAACATGTCGTGATTGGCGGTTCGTAGCCGCCAATCCACCCACGATATCTCGTTATCCTGGCAATAGGCGTTGTTGTTTCCCGCTTGAGTACGGGCAAATTCGTCGCCGGCTTGCAGCATGGGCACGCCCTGCGACAGGAAGAGCGTCGCCAGGAAATTGCGCATTTGTCGTTTCCGAAGCGCGACGATCCCCTTGTCGGGTGTAGTTCCCTCGGCACCGCAATTCCAACTTAATTCGTTGCCGTGACCGGAGGTGTCGAGATTCGCTTCGTTGTGCCGATCGTTGTAGGACACCAGGTCGTTCAAGGTCATGCCGTCATGCGCAGTCACAAAATTGATGCCGGCCGTAGGTTTACGCCCGTTGTGCCGGAACAGATCGCTTGATCCGGCAAATCGCTCGGCGAACTCGCCAAGCTTGCCGCTATCGCCGCGCCAGAACGCACGCGTGGAATCTCGATAGCGATCGTTCCACTCCGACCATCCAGGGGGAAAGCGCCCCAACTGATACCCGCCAAGGCCTACATCCCAGGGCTCGGCGATCAGCTTGACGTAGGTAAGGGCCGGCTCGGCGCGTAATGCCTTGAAGAACTGTGCATGCGCACTGAAGCCACCGGTATCGCGCCCCAGCACCGTGGCCAAATCAAAGCGAAAGCCGTCGACGTGCATTTCCTCGACCCAATACTTCAGGCAATCGACAATGAGCGCCCGCACGCGCGGGTGCTCGCAGTTGACCGTGTTGCCGCAGCCGGTGAGATTTTCGTAGAACCGCAGGTCGCCCGGCGTCAATCGGTAGTACACCGAATTGTCGATGCCGCGCAAAGATAACAACGGCCCGGCCTCGCTGCCTTCAGCGGTGTGGTTGAAAACCACATCCAGGATCACCTCAATGCCCGCGGCATGCAGAGTTCGCACCATGGTTTTGAACTCCGTCACCGCGTCATCCAAGGCGTAATCATTCGCCGGAGCGAACCACGCGATCGGATTGTAGCCCCAATAATTGCTCAATTTGCGCTCGCGCAGAAACTGCTCGCTCACGAAGGCCTGGCACGGCAGCAATTCGACTGCCGTCACGCCGATGGATTTCAAGTGTTCGATCACGGCGGGCACCGATAACCCGAGGTATTTCCCGCGCCACCTCTCGGGCACTGCCGGATGCAGCTTCGTAAACCCCTTCACGTGAAGCTCGTAGAGGATGGAATCGCGCCAGGGTATCGTCGGCGGCCGATCCGACTGCCAATCGAACGCCTGCTCGACCACGCGTGAACGTAGCGGCAGCTGCATGGATAATTCGCGCGCGTAGGGGTCGATCAAGGGCACTGCCGCATCGAAGCGATGGCCTTTTTGCGGATCATTCGGACCATGCACGTGAAATGCATAATGCGTACCGGGGCCGGCGCGCCGCGGCGAAATCAAGCCATGCCAGACATCCCCTGTGCGCGCAGGCAAATCATAACGGCCGACCTCCTCGCCGTTGGTCGCATCAAAGAGACTCACTTCCACTCGGCTGGCATGCGCGGAAAACAACGCGAAGTTGACGCCGCGGCTGCTTAAGGTCGCTCCCAAGGGTCGTGGCGACCCTGCGTGAATCGCCTTCAATTCGATGGCACCTTCAAATCACCGGTTTCACGGACCAAATGCCATCCGCGTACTCGCGAATACTGCGGTCGCTCGAGAAATAGCCCATGTTCAAGCAGTTGATCGCCGCCTTGCGGCTCCACTTATCTTCCTGGGAGTACAGCGCATCCACTTCTTCCTGGGCTTTTGCATAGGCGGCGTAGTCAGCAAGCACGAGGTAAGGCTCGTCATCGCTCAGCAGGCGATCAAGGACGGGCTTCGCATCGTCCGGGCTGCCCGATGAGAAAAATCCGGAGGCGATAAGATCCAATGTGTCCTTTAGCTCCTTGTTCGCCTCAACCTCGAGGCTGGGTCGATAACCTGCGGCGCGCCGCGCCGCGACCTCATCGGCCGTCAACCCGAAAATAAACATGTTTTCCGCGCCAACGCGATCGCGAATTTCAATGTTGGCACCGTCGAGCGTGCCGATCGTCAGCGCTCCGTTGAGCGACAGCTTCATGTTGCCGGTCCCCGACGCCTCCATCCCCGCGGTGGAGATCTGCTGGGACAAATCCGCAGCGGGCATGATTTTTTGCGCCAGCGAAACATCGTAATCCGGCAGGAACGCCACGCGCAGCTTGTCGCGCACTGCCGTATCCGCATCGATGGTACGCGCCACGTTGTTGATGAGCTTGATGATGGCCTTGGCCATCACATATCCCGGCGCGGCCTTGCCTGCAAAAATCACCGCTCGAGGCACAGTATCGGCATGCGGTTCATCGCGGATTTTTCGGTAGCGCGTTACCACATACAACAAATTGAGCAGTTGGCGTTTATATTCGTGGATTCGCTTCACTTGCACATCGAACAAGCAATCAATGCTGATCGCCACGCCGGTGCGCCGCATCACCTCGTCGGCAAGCCGCTGCTTGTTGGCGTGCTTGATGGCGCGGAATTGCCGGCGGAAGTGCGCATCGTCAGCGGCGCCGGCCATGCGCCCGAGTTCTTCGAGATCATTTTCCCAGGACCGGCCTAAATTCTGCGTCAATAAAGCCGACAAGCCGGGATTTGATTGCTTGAGCCAGCGGCGCACTGCAATTCCGTTGGTAACATTGACGAAGCGCTCGGGATACATCTCGGCGAACCCGCGAAACACGTTCCTGCGCATGAGATCGGAATGAAGTTGAGCGACGCCATTGACTTTGTGGCAGCCGACAATGGCGAGGTGCGCCATTCGAACGCGCCGATCGCTGCCCTCATCGATGATGGACATCTCGCGCAAACGCTGTTGATCGGCGGGATACGCCGACTCCACTGCACGCAGAAACTCGCGATTGATCACGTAGATGATTTCCAAATGCCGCGGCAGCAGGTGCGCGAACATCGCCACCGGCCACGTTTCGAGGGCCTCGGGCAGGAGGGTGTGGTTGGTGTATGAGAAAACGGCGTTGGTGATCGGCCAGCTCTCCTCCCAACTCAAGCCCTGTTCATCGACCAGGAGGCGCATCAGCTCCGCGATGGCCACGGCGGGATGCGTGTCGTTCAGCTGAATTGCGACGGACTGAGGCAGCGAAGCGAGCGACCGGCCTTCGCTCAAGTGCGTCAGCAGAATATCCTGCAGGCTGGCGCTTACGAAAAAATATTGCTGTTTGAGGCGCAGCTCCTTGCCTTGCGGCGTCGAGTCGTCCGGGTACAACACCCGCGACAGATTCTTCGCCTCTACCTGGTCTTGCACGGCAGCGGCATAGTTGCCTGCATTGAAAGAGTCGATTCGAAATGGCGTGATGGCACGCCCGGACCATAATCTCAAGTGATTGACTGTCGGTCCGCCGTTGCCGGGAGTCAGCTGATCAAAGCCGATGGCGTACATGTCATTCGTGCCCACCCAGCGGTGCGCATCGCTCAGCTGCGAGTCCTGAGAGTCCTGCGCGGCCTCGCTGCGGCCGCCAAATCGCACCGTATAACGTACGCTGCCGCGCGGTGCTTCCCACACATTGCGAAGACGCAGCCAGCTGCTGGCGACTTCGCGCTGCCCGCCGTCAGGGCCGATGACCTGCGTGAAAATGCCGTAGTCGTAGCGTATGCCGTAGCCGACGGCTGGGTAATGCAAGGTTGCCAACGAGTCGAGATAGCACGCCGCCAAACGGCCTAAGCCTCCATTGCCCAAGCCGGGGTCCACCTCTTGCGCCGCGATATCTTCCAGCTCGAAACCCATGCCGCGCAGGACGGTGCGTGCTTCGGGCACCAGATCCCCATCCAAGCTGGACAATGCATTGATCAGGGAACGGCCGGGAAGATACTCAACCGAAAAGTAACATACTCGCTTGACATGGGCGTTCGACACCCGCCGTTGGGTTGCGAGCCACCGCAAGGTAAGTTCTTCACGCACTGCAAGCGACAGGGAATCATAAATATCCCGCGGCGTTGCCGAGTCCAGATTTTTGCCGAGCGTTCTTGTGAGCCGGTCCAAAAGCGCCGCGTGCAACGTGCCAGGTTGCAAGGCAGTGTTTCGGCGAGTCGCGAATTGGGTATCAATTGAGTCCATATTAAGGGTTATTATAGGGTCGTTACCCCACCTTAAGCAGGGCTATCATCACAATGCGGCGGCCGATTTGACAACTTCCTCTTTGGCGGTCGGCGTGGATGTCGGCGGCTCGTCCATTAAATGCGCACTGATCGATCTGAACAGCGGCGCATTTGCAGGGGAACGCTACAGCACGCCGACGCCGGCACAAGACTCTACCGATGCCCTGCTTGCCGCACTGGCATCCGTGGTCGCGAATATCCCCGGCGAGCATGCCGTGGGCCTCGCATTTCCGAGTGTCATACGTAATGGTGTGGTGCGTACGGCGGCCAATCTGAACAAGGCGTGGATCGGCCAACCCCTGGCGGATCTTGCGGCAAAACGTCTGCAGCGTCCCGTGATCGCCGTCAACGATGCGGACGCGGCAGGCCTTGCGGAGTTGCGATACGGGGCGGCAGGCCATGTCCCCGGCACCGTCCTGGTACTGACCCTGGGAACCGGCATCGGCAGCGCGCTATTCGTGGACGGGCAGCTCGTGCCCAATACCGAGTTTGGGCATCTTCAAGTGAAGGGCCGCGAGGCGGAGAAGCGCGCCTCGGGACGCGCAAAAGTCGAAGGCGGTTTGAGCTGGGATCTCTGGGCGACGGAGCTGAATTTGGTGATCAACGAACTGCATGGCCTTCTTTGGCCGGACCTCATCGTGTTATGCGGCGGCATCACCGAGGCACCCGACAAGTTCATGGACAAATTGCACTGCGAGGCGCGGTTATGTGTCGGAGCGTTGCGCGCGGAAGCGGGTATCGTTGGCGCGGCATTGGCCACGATCGGCTCCGCCAAAGGCTAGTCAAGGCACTGGCGGCGGGTGCGGCATGTCTCATGCTTGGCGCGTGTGCAACCGCCCCGATGCGATCGGCGGCGCCGACTGCAAACAAGCCCTCCGCCGCGCAATTAATGATCGACTCGGCGCAGTCCATGATCGGTCAGCCGTATCGGTTCGGCGGCGCTGCACCCGGGGGATTCGATTGCAGCGGGCTGGTCGCGTACGCCGCCGCACGCGCCGCTATTCCCATGCCGCGAACGGCGACGGAACAGCAGCGGATGGGCATTGCGGTTGATCGTGCGCAGGTGCGGGCAGGTGATCTCATTTTCATGCATCTGGCGCATAAAGAATTGCACGTTGCCATCGCGCTCGACGCTGAACGCTTCGTGCATGCGCCCTCCAGAGGCGGTCACGTGCGCGTTGATTCGCTCTCGGGCTCCCCTTACGCCCAAGGCTTCATCGGCGCAAGGCGCGTAGTATCATCGCGCGACCCCACTTAAGGATGTCTCCATGAAACTCTATTATTTCGCCGGTGCCTGCTCACTCTCGCCGCACATCGCACTGCTCGAGGCCGGCCTGCCCTTCACCTTGGTAAAGGTGGATCGGAAAACAAAGAAAACGGAGAGCGGCGCGGATTATTTGGCGATTAACTCAAAGGGCGCGGTCCCGGCATTGCAGTTCGACGACGGCCGCGTGCTTACCGAAGGCCCCGCGATTATTCAATACATCGCCGATCAAAAGCCCGAGTCCGGATTGGCGCCGCGATTCGGGACGTTTGAGCGCTACCAGCTGATGGAAATGCTGAACTTCATTACCTCCGAAATTCACAAATCATTCGCGCCGCTTTTCGATCCGGCCAGCTCCGCTGAGACAAAGGCAACCGCGGTCGCTCATTTGGCAGAAAAGTTCGACTGGCTATCGGGATACTTGGGCAACAAGACTTTTTTGCTGGGGAATACTTTCACGGTGGCGGACGGCTATCTATTTACTGTACTGAACTGGGCTGGCTACGTAAAAATCGATCTGAGCAAATGGCCGGTGCTGGCGGAATTCAAAGCTCGCATCGCGCAAAGGCCGAAGGTTCAAGAGGCAATGAAGGCCGAGGGATTGAACAAATAGGCGTTAGCGCGCCGCCGCTTCCGGCGATTCAGCGGAGGCTGCGGCAAACTGCAGCGCTGCAAGGCGGGCATACAGCGGGCTGTGCACCAACAACTCGGCATGCGTGCCGACCGCGATCTTGTGGCCGTAGTCCATCACCACGATTCGATCGGCTTTCAGAACGGTCGCGAGCCGATGCGCAATAATAATGGTGGTGCGGCCCTGCATGAGCTTGACGAGCGCCTGCTGCACCAGCCGTTCGGATTCAGCATCCAAGGAACTGGTCGCCTCGTCCAATAAGAGTATGGGCGGATCCTTGAGAATGGCCCTGGCCAAAGCAATGCGCTGACGTTGACCCCCGGACAGCCGCGTGCCGCGCTCACCTAAGAAGGTGTCGTAGCCTTGCGGCAATTTGCGCAGGAATTCGTCGGCCGCGGCCGCCACGGCTGCGGCCTCGATCTCCTCGTCGGTAGCGGTGGGACGTCCGTAGCGGATGTTCTCCCGGGCGCTGGCGCCAAACAACACGGTATCTTGCGGGACTAAACCAATCTGCGAACGGATATCTTCCGGCCGCAAATCCGCCAGGCGCCTATCGTCGATCAGTACCCGTCCCGAATCCGGATCGTAAAAGCGCAGCAACAGCTGAAAGGTCGTGCTCTTGCCCGCGCCCGACGGGCCGACGAAGGCGATCGTTTCGCCCGGCGCTACCTCGAGACTGAAATTGTCCAGAGCCGCATGTTGCGGCCGTGATGGGTAGTGGAAGGTGACGTTGTCGAATCGAATGCTGCCTTGAACGCGGGCCGGCATGTCCAGCGGGTGCTCGGGCGCGCGAATGACCGGACTCGCGTGCAGAAGCTCGCTCAAGCGTTCCATGGCCCCGGCTGCGCGCTGCACCTCGCCCCACATTTCCGAAAGCGCAGCGGCTGAAGTGCCGACAAAGGCCGCATACACTAAAAACTGCGCCAGCTGCCCCCCGGTCATCGTCCCGGCGACGACTTGACGCGCGCCGAGCCAAAGGACAAATGTAATGCCGCCAAACACCAACATCACGCCGATGGCCGTGAGCGCGGCGCGCACCTTGGTGCGCCGTACTGCGGTCAGAAAACTGTCCTCCACGGCTTTTCGATAGCGCTCGCTCTGCAGCTCCTCCATGGTGAAGGCCTGCACGGTTTGAATGGCATTCAAAGTTTCGTCGGCCAATCCACTGGTATCGGCAATGCGATCTTGCGAAGCGCGGGACAAGCCGCGTACCCGCCTTCCCGTGATGATGAGCGGCGCGATAACCACCGGAATCAATATCAGGATCACGCCCATCAGCTTCGCGCTGGTGAATCCCATCAGGACGATGGCGCCGATCAAGCTCAACGTCGATCTCAGAACGATGGACAGATTGACGCCCGAGATCGCCTGCACCAATGTGGTGTCCGCCGTGAGCCGCGACAGCACTTCGCCGACGCGGGTCGTTTCATAGAACATCGGGTCCATGCGCACGACGCGTCGATAAATAGCGTTGCGCAAATCCGCCACTACCCGCTCACCCACCCACGTGACTAGATAAAAGCGCAAAGCCGCGAACGCCCCGAAAACCACGGCCGCCGCGAGAAATGCCAGGAACCATCGATTGATGGTGCTGGAATCCCTTCCGGCTATGCCGTGATCGATGAGCTGGCGCAGCGCCAGCGGCAGAGCCAGTTGGGCCGCCGCCGCAACAAGGAGCGCGAACGAAGCGGCCGTCATCATGCCCCAGTAGGGCCGCAAAAAGGGCAGCAACGCCAACAAAGGGTGCAGCGACTTGGCGGGCAGTCGTTCCGGGGGCGTGCTCATGAGCCCATGATCCCATAACCGCCGATTACACGCTTAAGGAGGCGTAGGTTCAGACTGGCCTTCTAACTGCTAAGCCGATATGTTGCAATGTATCGGGATTTGGCGCTCGCCAAGGGGATGCAAGCATGTCGGAAATTCTAATTCGTCGTCTGTCGTTTCGTGGCCTTCGATCGCGCTCCGATTGCGCGTTCATGGGCATATTCGCGGCTCTTACCTTCGCCGGCACGGTTTGTGCCCAGACGAAGCCGACCGACGACAGCGGCGGACCCCTGCAGGAAGTTACCGTCACGGCCACGCGACACGAAGAGAGCTTGAGCAAGGTTCCGTTGAGCGTCACGGCACTTACCGAGGACGCCATGGACATTCGGGGTATCAAGGACTTCCAGGATGTCGCGCGTTTCACACCCGGCGTCAATGTCGACAACACCGGCACCAACAATATCTCCATTCGCGGCATAGCGTCGAGCGGCGGCGCCGGCACCACCGGCATCTATATCGACGACACGCCCATCCAGATCCGCGCTCTCGCTTTCAATCCCGACGATACGCTGCCGAAGAATTTCGATGTCGATCGCATCGAGGTGCTGCGCGGGCCCCAGGGCACGTTGTTCGGTGCCGGTTCTGAAGGCGGCACGGTTCGCTACATCACCACCCAGCCGAGCCTGACGAAGAACAGCTTTTATAGCCGCGAAGAAGTGTCGTATACGCAGGGAGGCTCGCTCAGCTATGAGGGCGGCCTCGCAGCGGGCGGCCCCTTGATCGACGGCACTCTCGGGGCACGCCTCACCGTCTGGTACCGCCGCGACGGCGGCTATATCGACCATATCGATCCCACAACCGCGGCGCTCCAACAAAAAAATGCCAACTTCGATCAAACCGTGCTGTATCGCCTGGCGGCGGTCTGGGCACCTTCGGACCAATGGACCGTGACGCCGAGCATTTACTATCAGGATCGCTACCGAAATGATGTCGAGAGCTACTGGCCCTTATATTCAAACCCCAGCAAGGACCGATTCGTCAATGCGGATCCGGACCAGCGCACCGATCCTGATCGGTTTTATTTGCCGGCATTGAAGATCGAAGGAAATTTGGGCTTCGCGAAACTCATTTCAACCACTTCTTACTTCCATCGCAAGGAACAAACCGGTTACGAGGGCACGCTATACAATTTAGGATTTTACCAGTCGGGAGTGTTCCTGAATCCCGACGGATCGTCGGCCTCAACACCTTACCCGCTGCTGGACGCGAGCGGCATTCATCTGCCCGGCGGCGCCCCGAACTACCGCTCTCCCGTCTCGATCGATAACGGGCAGCAGAACATCACGCAGGAAATCAGGCTGCAGTCGGCCGATTCCGGCTCGCCGCTATTTTGGACCACGGGACTGTTTTTCAGTTCGAATCGCCAATTCTATCTGGAACAAATTCACGATCCCATGCTGGATCAATTGTCGCTTGCGGCGACTGGACAGCCGGCCAGTGCGTGGTTTGTCGATTCGACCACCGGACTGCCTGTGGGTTACGACCCTCGCTTCCCCAATGATTCGTACTTCTTGCAGACGAACGCAAAGGATCAGCAATATGCCGTGTTCGGCGAGGGGACCTATGCCTTCACGGACCAATACAAACTGACCGTGGGTGCCCGCTATTCGAAGCTGAAGTACTCCTTCGACACTCTGACCGGCGGCCCGCAATTATTCCTGGCGCCGCAGACGGGCAACGGCGACAAAAAAGAGAGCTCCTTCACGCCCAAGGTCAGCTTCTCCTTTCAGCAAGACCCGAGAAACCTGTTCTATTTTACGTATGCCAAGGGATTTCGTCCGGGCGGCGCCAATAACCCGGTGCCCTACGCGGCGTGCTCGGGCGACTTCAACAACTTCGGCATCCCGGGAGCGCCCGCCACATATAGCTCCGACTCGGTCAACAGCTTTGAGGTCGGCGCCAAGAACAACATCGATAACCGCGTGAAGATCGCGAGCAGCGTCTACTATATCCGCTGGAACAACATCCAACAGACTGTCGTCCCGCCCGTATGCCAGATCTCCTTTATCGCCAACTTGGGCCAAGCGGTCGCCAAAGGCGCAGACATTCAGGCGGAAGTGGCCATCACGGACCACTTCACGGCGCAACTGTCCGCCGGCTACACCGAAGCGCGATATACGCGCGACTCGCGATTTCCCACCGCGGATCCGGCCTCGCAGCCTGTGGTGTCCTCGGGGGATGCGATTGCGGGCCAGAGCGGGCAGCCCGGAGCGCCCTTCACGGCCTCGTTGGGACTCGAATATAACTTCAAGCTGTTCAACCGGCAGTCATTCGTCCGCGTGGACGATGAATATCAGAGCCGCTCGCAGTGGTCCTCGCCTAGTCAGGATGCCTCGACGTTGCAGTTCGACGCCGCAAATTACACCCTGTCGCCAACGAATTTTGCATCCGCGCGCGCCGGGATGAGTTTTGGCGGGTGGCAAGCGGCATTGTTTGTAGATAATCTCACCGATACGCATACGGTGACCAACTACAACTTCACCATCGACCCAGGCGATGGCAATAGCCGGCTCGAGCGGCAGTTCACCTTCCGGCCCCGGACAATCGGTCTAACAATCACCTATCGCAATTGAGCTGCGCGCAGGGTCGGTGCGAAGCCCGAAGCTTGGGCCAGACCGTCGCTGAACCATTTTTTGCCGGAGCGCAAAGCGTTAATGGCGGCCGGATAGGGCACGGAGCATTGCACGGCCGACACGAACTCGCGCCACTGCCTTTGATTGGAGAATTTGCGCTTGATGTCCTCCAACGCATTGACCGCTGCGCCAGGAAGATCTTGGAGGAGTCGCGCCGCCGCAGGTGTGTCTTTAGGTTGCATGTATACGCCTTTCAGCAATCGCCAGCCGTTGGTTAATCATGCCCGAGAGCATGCACCGCGGCCGTCGGCCGCACCCGTTGGCAAGCGTAGGACTTGGCTCACTCAATTTAGTTAACTTGATAGCCCCGGGCCTGCAAGCAAGCAGACATGGCGCGGTTGTAATTAGTGCGGTTCATAGCGGCACCGCCCTCTTGACCGCCGCCGGGTTGCGTCGGATCGAAACCGGTTTGACCTTTCGCCCAGGTGTGACATTCATATTGATCCGCGGCCTGCTGATCCTTGGATTGGCCGTTCTTCGGGTAAATGATCAGATCTTGCTGCGCGCTGTCCGGTGGAGACGACGGTGAATCGGCATCGTTCGGGGGATCAATCACGGCGTAGCCATTCTGTTCGGGCTGCCACGCGTAGTACACGTTGTCCGCATAGTAGTACGGCACCCCGCCGAACCACACGGTTGAGTAGTACGGAGGCAGCACGGAGATCACGAGGCCCGGAGGAGGCCTCACGACCACGAATCCAGGGCCACGGGGGCTATACCAGACGCCGCCGCTGAAATAGAACCGGTCAGAGCCACGGTAATAAGGCCGGTAGCCCTCGGGCAAGGAGGGCCTGACGGTCCCCATGGGAGGGTAGTAACGCCCATGGTTGTAACGGCCGTCCAATACCTGGCCGCGCCCGTCCGCGCGAGCCGGTGGGCCCCCATGGCCTTGTGCACGACCCGCCGCTTCGGGACGCCCGTGCTCTTGGGCAACCGCGACCTGTACGCCGTGCCCGCCCATGAACAAAAGCGACAATCCCAGCATGGCAAATTTGGAGGTCTTGGTCATAGTCGAGATCCAAACAGTTAAGTGACCGTGTAGCCGCGACCCTGCAGGCAAGCACCAATGGCGCGCTTGTAACTATCGGCGCGGGCACGCCCTTCCGCGGCGCTTTGATTGATCTCTTGCTGTGTTTGCCGGGCTTGCTGCTGCGCATTGGCATCAGCGGCCGACCCCACGATGGCTCCCGTGGCGCCGCCCAAGACCAGCCCCGCGCCCGCATTGCGCGGTCCACCGATGATACCGCCGATAATCGCCCCGGCGATGGCACCGCCTACCGTATTGGCGCCGGGAGGACTCGAGGGCTGGACAATCACGCGTTCGTAGGCGCTGGCATCGGCGCGGCTGGGGTCCACACCGGTTTGCTGAACGGCCCAGAGGTGGCACTCATACCGATCACGCTCGGTCTGGTCGGGACTCTGGCCGTGCGCAGGATAGACGAAGACTCGCTGCGGGGGCGGCGCGGGTACGGCATACGTACGCGGCGGGGGCGTCACGCACGCCGTCAAAAGCCCGAGCACCGCTACAGGAATCGCGACCCGGGCAACCCCGCGCAAAACACTGGGGTAATTTGAAAGTTTCATGCGTTCACAGCCTCTTGTTCCTTTGCAGATCAACGTAGAACGTTGCTCTGGGTTGACACGGAATAAGCCGCGGAGTTCGCTTTCGGGAGTCGCAAGCGCTATTTCCTAGGCTTACGGAATTTTAATATGAACTGGTCGGTCTTGCCGCGGATGCTTGGATCGAACACGATGGCGGTGCGCGGATCGGCAGCGTTGACCAACACATCGCTGGCACCGACAAACTCGAATCCAGCCGCGGTCACTTCCGTCTTGACTGCCTCGGGGTCAATTCTGTGCAGGGTTTTGGTGTGCTGCAGTGCCGAGCCCGCCGGCGCCGAATGATCCAACACGACGTACAAGCCGCCGGGCTTCAGTGAATCGAGCACGATTTTGTTGAACCCCACCACATCGACGGGAAAATTGTGCAGGTCATGATAATTTTGCGCGGTGAATACCAAGTCCACCTGAACAGGCGTCACGAGCCGGGTCAAGGGCGCGACGATCACGCTGACATTGGTGTAATTCGGGTCCGCTGCAATGGCTTTGACCCTCGCGGCGAGATCCGGCATATCCGCCGGCGCATTCGCGGGACGTTCCGGCACCAGCGCGTACACGTGTCCTTCGGGACCTACGGCTTTACTGAAAATTCGCGTGAAGTAGCCTCCGCCCGGCAATAGTTCCGCAACTTGGCTTGCGGGCTTGATGCCAAGAAACTCGAGCGTTTCAACTGGTTTGCGATTGGCATCGCGCTGCTTGTCGGCATCGGGCCGATTGCTGTCGGCAACCGCAACAGACAGCGCGCTGGAGTCGCTGTGAGCGCTCGGTGCGCTCGGTGCACCGGGTGTGCTCGGCTCGTGCATGCAGGCCGCCAGCATCAGCGACGCCGTGAGCGACGCGAGAATGAATGAATGACGAAGCATAGAGACTCCCCTTTATTGTCGGCCAACGGAAACAATTGTTGTAGACCTAGTTTAGCATCTGCGGAACTGTGCGGCGTCTTGAGCGCGGCTCGAAGCGGCGGCGTATCATGGGGAATTCCACGCCTCGGACGATCCGCGTATGAGTTTGAGTGTTTTCGATATCTTCAAGGTCGGCATTGGTCCTTCCAGTTCGCACACCATGGGCCCGATGAACGCCGCCCGCGAATTCGTTCTGTTGCTCGAAGAGCGCGGCTTGCTCGCGGCTACCGCGCAAATCTCCGCGCAGCTTTATGGGTCTCTGGCCCTTACCGGCCGCGGTCACTGCACCGATCGCGCGATTCTCCTCGGCCTGGAGGGGATGCGTCCCGATACGATTGATCCCGCGGCGGTTGACCCCACCTTGCAGCGAATTCGCGCTGCCAAGCGCCTGCGCCTCTTGGGAAAGCACGAAATCGATTTCGATGAACCCCTCAATCTTTTGTTCCATACGGATCAAGTGTTGCCCGGCCACTCCAATGGAATGCGCTTCACGGCACACAACGCCGCCCACACGGTTTTGGCTCGAGAGGAGTACTACAGTATCGGCGGCGGCTTTGTCATTCGTGCCGGTGCAGAAGCGGGCGTGGATGCCGCTCGGGCTTCGCCGCCGTTCGAATTCAATTCCGGCCTGCAACTGCTTGAACACGGCAAAGCGCAGGGGCTGGAGATCCACGAATTGATGCTGGCTCGAGAGCGCACTTGGCGCAGCGACGCCGAGGTGCAGGCGGGGCTTTCACGCATTTGGCAGGTCATGCAGGATTGCGTGCGCAGAGGGTTCAATGCGCAAGGCTTACTGCCGGGCGTGCTCGGTGTTCGAAGGCGCGCACCAAAACTGTTTCGTCAGCTCATGAGCGGCGATCCCCACGGTCCCATGCATGCGCTCGATTGGGTCAACGCATACGCGCTCGCCGTCAATGAAGAAAATGCCGCGGGGGGCCAGGTCGTCACCGCGCCCACCAACGGGGCCGCGGGAATCGTGCCCGCCGTATTGCATTATTACAGGCGCTTCGAGGCGGGGGCTGATGATGACGGCATCGCGCGCTTTTTACTCACCGCCGCCGCCATCGGCATGTTGTACAAGCAAAACGCGTCGATTTCCGGGGCGGAAATGGGTTGCCAGGGGGAGGTCGGGGTTGCCTGTTCGATGGCTGCGGCCGGGCTGGTCTCGGCGCTGCACGGCAGCAACGAGCAGATCGAGAATGCGGCGGAAATCGGCATGGAACACAACTTGGGGCTTACCTGCGATCCCGTGGCAGGGTTGGTGCAGATCCCCTGCATCGAACGCAACGCCATGGGGTCGGTAAAAGCCATCAATGCTGCGCGCCTCGCGATGCGCGGCGACGGCTCGCACAAGGTTTCCCTCGACCAAGTCATCAATACCATGCGTCAGACCGGCATCGATATGTCGACCATCTACAAAGAGACTTCGCAGGGAGGGCTCGCTGTGAACGTGCCCGAGTGTTGAGGCCAAGCAATTTACCCCGTGGCTTGCAAGCCCTGCGCGATTCCGCCGATGGTCGCCCGCAACGCGCCGAACAGCGCCTGATCCTGCCGCTGCGTCGCCCGCCAGCGCTGCAGCAAATCCACTTGCATGAGGTGCATGGGATCGACGTACGGATTGCGCAATTTGATAGACCGCTGCAAGGTCGGATCGCTGTCGAGCAGGCGAGACGAACCGCGCAAATTAAGCACAAGGCGCACGGTCAACGCATACTCCGCCGCGATGAGCTGCGCGAGCACTTGATGCTTGTCCGGCGCCAGCGCGTCATAGTAGGCCGCGATTTGCAGATCCGTTCGAGCCAGCATGGCCTCGACGTCATCGAGCAAATGCCCGAAGAAAGGCCAATGCGCCGTCATGCGCGATATGACTTCCTCGCCGTGCAGTTCCAAGGCAGCCCGCAGCCCGCTCCCGAAGCCGAACCAGCCAGGCAACATGTGGCGGCTTTGCGTCCAGGCGAACACCCAGGGAATCGCTCGAAGCGATTGCACGCCCGTGCCGTCCGAGCGCGCAGCCGGGCGTGATGCGATGTGCATACGCTCGATCACATCCAGCGGCGTGGCCGCACGGAAATAGTCGAAAAATTCAGGACCGCCAAAAACCAGTTCGCGATAGGTCTTGAGGCTTTGGGCCGCAATGGTGCGCATGGCCGCGATTTGGTCGGCGGCAATCGGCGGCATCTGTGCGCCCTGAGCCGTTGCCAACGCCACGGCGGCAAATGTTCTCTCGAGCGTGCGCATCGCGATGGGACGCAGGCTGTAACTCTGATTGACCACTTCGCCTTGCTCGGTCAATCGCAATATTCCGCGCATAGCGCCGGCCGGCAGCGATTCGACCAAGTGTTCGGTGCGTCCGCCGCCGCGCGGCGGGGTGCCGCCGCGGCCGTGAAATATCAACAGATCGACCTCCGCAGCGCGCGCTGCCTCGAGCAACTGCGTCTGTGCCGCTTGCAGTGCCCAACGCGACGCCGCGATCCCGCCTTGCTTGTTGGTGTCGGAGTATCCGATGACGACCATTTGCCGATTCCCCCTGGAGGCCAGGTGGCGGCGATACGCAGGCTCGGCATTCAGAGCACCCAAAACCTCTCCGGCCGTCTCCAACGATTCAATGGACTCGAGCAGTGGCGCCACATCGAGCGGGCACTCGCCGCTGCGCTTATCGGTGATGTCGGCCCATCGCGCCAGCAGCAATACGGCGAGGACATCCTCAGGCCCCCGCGTACCGCTCACGATGTACTGGCCGATGGCGCGGCCGCCGAATTTGTGCCGCGTCTGAGCGATTGCTTCGAACGCCCAGAGACTACGGCGGCCCATGGCGTCGAATGCCGAGGTAGGCCCCTGATCGCGCGACAGCAGGCCGCGCAGTTGGCGCAGTCGTTCCTCCGCCGGCAGCGACGGCCACGCTTCCTGGCCCAAGCCCTGCGCGATGATCTCATCATGGGCGGATGCATGCTGAATGACATCCAGCGTTGCCAAGTGAAAGCCGAACGTACGCACGCGGCGCATTAATCGTCGCACCAGAAAATAACCGGCGTGCCGCCCGCGATTTTCAAGCAAGCTTTCCGCGGCCAAGCGTATGTCGGAGAGAAATTCATCCGGGTCTTGATAAGCGTTCGGCCGGCCCTCATAGCTCGCCTTCAGGCGTTCGCCGAGTTGCCCGAAGAACATTCGATACGGCATGCGGTCGTGCCGCGCCGGGGCCAGCGCATTCGCCCCAGGCAGCACGCTCATATAGGAATCGATGCGTGCGGCCAGCGCGGGACTGACGGCGACGCGATTCGCGCTCTGGCTCAAGGATTCGGCCAGCTGCTGGCATTCGGCAAAATAAGAGGAAACGATGAGCTGCTGATGCCGGTGCAGGGTCTCGCGAATGGTCTTGCCATGCACGTCGGCATTGCCGTCCATATCGCCCCCGACCCACGATCCAAAGCGCAAGATGTTCGGCAGGTCCAGTGTGCCTGCCGGAACCGCATAGGCATTCGCCAGCGCCGCCTCGATTTCTTCATAAAAAAGCGGCACCACACGGTACAGGATGTCAATCAAATAAAAGAGCACGTGCTCGCGCTCATCGACAACCGTCAACCCTTCGCGCGGATGCTCCTCGGTTTGCCAGATGCTGGTGATCTGGAGCCGCACCCGCGCCCGCAACATATCGAGCTCCGCCCTGCTCGATGTGGGATTGTTACGATCAAGCAAGTCATGTGCGATGTGCTGCTGCTTTCGCAAGATGGTCCGTCGAGTCGATTCAGTGGGGTGCGCCGTGAACACCGGTTCTATGCTCATGTTCCCGATGAGTTGCAGGGCTTGCTCCAGCGGCAGACCCGATCGCTGCAGCCGTCCGATGCAGTCTGCGATTCCACCGGGCTGCGATGTGCCAAGATCGCTCAAGTACTCGCGGCGCCGGCGCACTCGATGGACTTTTTCCGCCGTATTCACCGCCATGAACCAGATCGAGAAGGCGCGCGTGAGATCGGTGGCCGCGGTAGGGGCTCGGCCGCGCGTACGCTCTTGCAGCTCGCACGCGCCTGAAGGGTCGCCCTCGCGCCGCAGGATCGCCGCCAGCCGATCACCTTCCACCAGCTTGAAGAATTCCTCGCCGCCCTGTTCGCGCAGCATCTCGCCGATCAATTCGCCGAGCGCGTGCACATCCTCGCGCAAGGCGGCGTCTTTTGCCGGAAATTGAATGCTCTGGCGATACATAGTGCTAGGCTCTGAAGAAAAGAGGGAGAAATAGTATGAGCTTGTTGGCGCAGATCGCTATATTTCTCGCTTCCGCCGTTATCGCCATACCGATTTTCCGCCGCTTCAAGCTCGGTTCGGTCCTGGGCTATCTGACCGCAGGCATCATCATCGGTCCGGCCAGCCTGGGGCTCATCAGCACCGTGGAAACCACCCAGGATATCGCGCAGTTCGGCATCGTACTCCTCATGTTCGTGATTGGCCTGGAATTGCAGCCCTCGAGGCTGTGGGTGTTGCGCAAGTCGATTTTCGGCTTAGGATCCGCGCAGATCGCGCTGACCACGATGAGCATCGGCGCGGCGGGCTATTTCTTGTTCCATCAGCCTTGGGAGACCAGCCTGATCATCGGCTTCGGCCTATCCATGTCTTCCACCGCGCTGGCACTGCAATTGTTGGCCGAGCGCGGCCAGCTCAATTCCCAGTTTGGGCGCGCCGCATTCAGCATTTTGCTGTTCCAAGACGTTTCAGTGCTGCCCGTATTGGCGTTGCTGCCGCTGCTCGGCCTGGCCTCGGCAAAAGCGGCTGGTCCCGGCGGTTGGCTGTTTGTCAAGTTCATTGCCGTACTCGCCACGGTCATCATCGGCGGGCGCTACGTGTTGGGTCCCATGCTGCGCATCGTTGCCGCGACGCGCGTCGCCGAGGCATTCACTGCAGCGGGTTTGTTGATCGTGCTGGGCACCGCACTGCTTGTGAGCCAGGTGGGGCTGTCATTGTCGCTGGGCGCTTTTCTGGCTGGGGTACTGCTGGCCGACAGCGAATTTCGCCACGAACTGGAGGCTGACATCGAGCCCTTCAAAGGTCTTTTGTTGGGCCTCTTTTTCATCAGCGTCGGGATGTCGGCAAATCTGGGGTTGGTGCGGGAGCGGCCCTTTACCATCGTCGGCCTGACGGTTGGCTTCATGGTGCTGAAAGTCGGCATTTTGTATCTGATCGGGCGGCTATCGGGCTTGAGTCCGCGCGCAAGCCGCGGCCTCGCCATCAGCTTGCCCTCAGGCGGCGAATTCGCCTTCGTGCTGTTCGGGCTCGCCGCCTCTCTCGGCATCATGGATACGCAAAGCGCGGAGCTTCTGGTGCTGGTTGTCACAGCCTCCATGATCTTGAGTCCCGTATTGCTCGCGCTCTACGATGCCACGCTCACAGCGGATGAATCGGATGGCCGCCCATTCGACACGCCCGTCGAGCTTTACCCCAAAGTCATCATCGCCGGCTTCGGGCGCTTCGGCCAAATCGTGGGACGCATATTGCTGGCGAAGAAAATAGCGTTTACGGCCCTCGAAGCCAATCAGACTCAAGTGGATTTCCTGCGACGGTTCGGCAATCAAGTATTTTATGGCGATGCATCGCGCCTCGAGCTGCTGCGGGCGGCGCATGCCGAGAATGCCGAGGTGTTCGTGCTGGCCATCGATGATGTCGAGGCCTCGATCAGAACCGCCGAGCTGATTCGCAAGCATTTTCCCCACCTGAAAATTTTTGCGCGCGCTCGCAACCGCCAGCACGCCTTCCGGCTGATGGATCTAGAAGTGCGCTATACCATTCGCGAAACGCTCGTTTCGAGCCTGGAGATGTCCGCACGGGTGCTCGAATCCTTGGGACTATCAAAGTCCAAGGCCCTCGAAACAGTGCATCAGTTCCGCGTTCATGACGAGGCAACCATGGCCAAGCAGCAAGCGGTGCGGGATGATGAAAGCAAATTCCTGGCCACCACGCGCGAATCCGCCGAGCAGCTTTTGCACTTGTTCGAAAGCGACACGAATCAAGCGGAGGATTCTACGGCGCGCGCTCGGACAGGTTCCTAGGAGCCTGTCTGAGTAATCCACGTGGCCGCGACCGCGACAGATTTCGCTTCAGCCGAGGCGGAGCCGACGAAGTTGGGTTGCACCCAATGAGGAGGCGACAACGACGGATGAAGCGAAATATGTCCGGTCCCGTCGGGTTGGCCCGGAGAGGGGCGGCTGCGGCGTTGCACGGCTTGACCGTGGAGTACACCACGGCCGGCGCCGCGCGCCTTGCATCCGCTTCTCTCCCGGCCAACGCGGCTCACGCGGATTACCCAGACAGGCTCCTTGGGTCTAACCGAATCGGCCCGTGATGTAGTCTTCGGTGAGTTTTTGCTGGGGATTGGTGAAAACCCGATCGGTCGGGCCGACCTCGATCAGATCGCCAAGGTGAAAATAGGCGGTGCGCTGCGAGACGCG
>JAXDQK010000163.1:0-11427 GCA_034667905.1 Gammaproteobacteria bacterium
GAAGTTTTGCCGGTGGCTGAAGCATCGCCGGCAAGCTTGCCCACCGTGGCGGCGTCCGCGACGATGCGGGTAGCCCTCGCACCCTTGAGCTTGCAAACCCGCTTCGATCGGCTGATGGTGCGTGCCGTACCCGAGCTTCGCTATCGTGTGATGCGCTTGGGTTTGCCGGGGATTGCCGGATTGATGTCGCTCGCGGCAGCGGCCATTTTGGTCGTGGTGCTGCTGATACCGGCACACCAGTCGATCGAGTCCTTGACCACGCAATTGTCGCAGGCGGCGACGCCCGCACCTTTGCCCGCCGCCTCGAGTTTGAGCCCACGTCAGTTCGCGGGAAGCCTTCCCAGCCGCGGACAGATTCCCGCGCTGCTGGGGACGGTGCTCGCGCAGGCCAATGATGCCGGCGTAGTACTGGAGCAGGGCAAGTATACGTTCACTCCAGCGGCCGCCGACCGTTTAGCGCGCTACTCGTTTGAGTTCCCGATCAAGGCCGAGTACGCCAGTGTCCGAGCCTTCATCAATAAGTCCTTGACGGCCATCCCCGCGCTCGGGCTCGACAAATTACATATCGCGCGCAAAAACGTCGGCGATACCGCGGTGAGCGCCGAAGTGGGATTTGTGATCTACCTGAAGGGGCCGTGAGCGTGAAAATAAGCTTGCGCGCCAAGATTCTCATCGGTGTCGCCTTGGCGGTGCTCGGATATATCGTGCTGATGCCCGATGATGCGCAGACCGTTGAGCCGGCGCGCGCGGGGCATGATCCGGCGCAACCCGCCACGCCAACGCGACGTCCGGAAAATGTTCACGGCACAGATCGCAAGGCGCGCAGCCTCGACGCTGCGTTGAGAACATCCGATCGGCTGGTCAAAGACACGGTGGCCGGTGCCTTGTTCGCCGTGCACTCCTGGTACGTCGCGCCGCCGCCGCCCCCGCCCGCCCCCGTGGTGGTGCAGGCGCCCGCTCCCCCGAGTGCGCCCCCGCTGCCGTTTGCCTTTATGGGCAGCTATAAGGCGCAAGACGGAAAACCGACATTTTTCTTGACCTCAGGAGATCGTGTGTACGACGTCAAAGTTGGCGACACCTTGGACAATACGTACAGCGTGGACGGCGTGAGATCCGGACAACTTCTGCTGACTTACATGCCCTTAAAAATCCAGCAATCGCTCGCCGTAGGTGCGGAATGAATACGTTTTTGCATCGAATGATGATTGTCGCGCTGTCCGCCGTACTGGTGGCCTGCGCCGCCAACAGCCTGCATCGAGAAGGTCTGGCCGAGGTAGATCGAGGAAATTATGAAACGGGCGTCAACAAGCTGGCCGAGGCGGTAGCCAAAGATCCCAGCAACCTATCGTTCAAGCTCGATCTGGCGGCGCGCCGCAGTGCCTCGGTACAGAAGCTGATAGCCGCCGCGGACAGGGCGCGCGCCGATGCTCGACTCGATGAGGCCGTCGCGACCTATCAGCGGGTACTCGCCATTGAACCCACCAATCAACGCGCGCTGCACGGCATCGAGGGCGTGCAGGCAGATCGTCGTCACGCGGTCATGGTCGCGGATGCCGGCAAGGCTTTCGAGCGCAAGGATTACGAGGCGGCCGACGTCATCGTGCACAAGGTGTTGCAGGAGGATGCCGGCTACACGCCGGCCGTTGATTTGTCCGCCAAGATCAATATTGCGCGCGGGCCGACGACCGTGGCGCCGCGTTTGAAGGCCCAGGCGAATCCCAAAGTGTCGCTGCAATTCCGCGACGCGCCGACCAAAATGGTGTTCGAGGTGCTGGCACGCCAAACCGGCATCAATTTCATCCTCGACAAAGACGTCAAGAGCGACACCAAAACCACGATATTCGTGCAAGAGGTACCGATCGAGCAGGCCATCGAGCTGGTGTTGGATCAGAACAACTTGGCACGCCAAGTGCTCTCGGAGAACATGGTCCTGATCTATCCGAACACGACGGCGAAGCAAAAAGACTACGAGGAGCAGGTCGTCCACACCTTCTACATTACCAACGCCGCACCGAAAGACGTCGAAGGGATGTTGAAGTCCATGCTGAGTGCGAAAAACCTGTTCGTCGATGAGCGGACCGGCACGGTTGTAATGCGCGATACGCCGGACGCGGTGCGCATGGCCGAAAAATTGGTGGCCTCGATCGATGTACCCGAGCCGGAGGTGCTCATCGAAGTCGAAGTCATGGAAATCGCCCGCAGCAAACTGCTGAATTTCGGTATCACGCCGCCGGGCTCATTCACGGCGAGCGCCACTTCCGTTGCGGCCGGGGCGAGCGGCGGCGCTTCCGGGTTGGTGCTCTCCGATTTGTCGCACCAAAACGCCAACACCATCGCTGTTTCGCCCGTGAGCGTCACCGCCAATGCGCTGCAAACCGTGGGCAATACCGATACCTTGGCGAGTCCGCGTATTCGCGCACGCAACAAAGAGAAAGCGAAAATATTGATCGGCAGCCGAGTGCCTGTCATCACGCAAGCCACGGTCTTGTCGGCGGGCGGCAGCGCGAACAGCAGCAGCGTGCAGTACCTCGATGTTGGACTGACCCTGGAAGTGCAGCCCACCGTGTATCAGGACGGCGATGTCGCCATCAAGGTAGGGTTGGAGGTGAGTTCGATCACCAATACGGTGAACGTCGGTAACACGCAGGCGTACACCATCGGCACGCGCAATGCGAACACGCTGCTGCGCCTGAAAGACGGCGAAACCCAGATACTCGCGGGCCTCATTCAGGATTCCGACACGCGCAACACGGCGGGCATTCCCGGCCTGAGTCAAATTCCCATCATCGGACGCTTGTTCGGCACGCACACCAACGATCGCGAGAAGACCGAGATCGTGCTGGCGATTACGCCGCGCATCATTCGCAGTCAGCCGCGTGCGGCTACCGAGAACACCGAATTCTGGTATGGCACCGAGACGCGCGCCCGCCTCAGTTCGTTCTCCAGCGGCAACATGGACTGGCGCGCAAACCCCGGCGCAAGCAGCGGCGGCGTAGCGGGCGGCGCGCCCGGGCCGGTGGGACCGCGCGTTTCCGACGCGCAGCCCGTCGTGCCGCAGCCTGCGGTATCCGCGCCGCCGGCCGGTCCCCCGCCTATTCCGAGCGGTCCGCCGCCCAAACCCAGCGTGACCATCGATGGACCGAGTGAGACGAGGGTGGGTCAAGACTTTGATGTCACCGTGCGCATGAGCACCGATATTCCCATCGCCAAGTTGCGCGGGCAGGTGCGCTTCGATCCGTCTGCCCTGCAACTCATCAGCGCGAGCGCCGGCGATATCGTACCCTCGAGCGCCGGCAGCCCGAACGTCGATGCAAAAAACGGCGGCGCGCAATTGGACATTGCCGCCACCGACGATCCGGTGCAAGGCGAGGGAAGTTTGATGCTGCTGCGGTTCAAGGCACTCACCGCGCGTGCTGCGAGTTCCATCAATGCGCAAGTTTCGGCCATCGGCAGCACGAACTCGCCCTTGGCAAATGCAGCATCGCAGCCGCTCAGCCTGGTCATCAAGGCACCCTGAGCTGCATGCGCGCGCGTGGCTTCACACTGATTGAACTGGTGGTAACGATTGCCATCATCGGCGCCCTCACGAGCGCCGCCATGCCGCTGGTGCAGCTGACCGCGCAGCGCGCCAAGGAAAATGAATTGCATGACTCGTTGCGCGTTCTGCGCACCGCGATCGACGCGTACAAGTTTGCCGCCGAAAGCGGCCGTATCCGCCGTGAGCTCGGCGACTCAGGATATCCCCCGACTCTGCAAGTGCTGGTGGACGGCGTTGAGGATGCGACCAGCGAGAAGAAGGCGATGATGTATTTCCTGCGGCATGTGCCGCGCGATCCTTTTTATCCGGATCCGACCGTGGCGGCGGCCGATACCTGGGGTCTGCGCAGCTACCAAAGCCCGCCGAGTGATCCACAGCCCGGAGCCGACGTGTTCGACGTGTACACCCTGGCAGCGGGCAAGGGGCTGAATGGAATCGCCTATCGGGAGTGGTGAAGTGAATAAGCGCGGCTTCACTCTGATCGAGCTGCTCGTGGTCATGACCATCATCGGCGTGCTGCTCACCATTGCGGTTCCGCGCTATTTCCGTACCGTTGAGCGCTCGAAGGAAACGGTGCTCAAGCATGATTTGTCGGTGCTGCGCGAATCGATCGACAAGCACTACGCGGACATCGGCCAATATCCGGAGACTTTGCTGGCGTTGGCTGAAAAGCACTACATCCGCAAGGTCCCGGTGGACCCGTTTACCAAGTCGGCGGAAACCTGGGTGGTCGTGCCGTCGGAGGATCCGGATCATCCCGGTGTCAGGGACGTGCGCAGCGGGTCCCCGGAATCCGGGTTCGACGGGTCACCATTCGTGAGTTGGTGATCCATTGAATCGGACGCCGCACCTGACCAAGCCTCGCGCCTCGGCGGGTTTTACCTACATTGGATTGCTGCTCGCCGTGGTTCTGTTGGGATTGGCGCTGTCCGCCGTGGGCACGGTATGGCATACAATGGCCCAGCGCGAGCGTGAAAAGGAACTGCTTTTCATCGGCCACGAGATTCAGGCGGCGATCGCGGCGTACTACCAGGCAGGCAGGCAGTTTCCGCAAGAGCTCAGCGATCTGGTAGAAGATAAGCGCTGGCCGGAGCCGCGGCATTTCTTGCGGCGCTTGTATGCCGATCCAATGACCGGTCAGGCGGACTGGACTGAGATCCGCACCGATTCGGTCGGAATCACCGGCGTGGCCAGCAGCTCGAGTGCGGCGCCGATCAAGAAGAGCGGCTTCCTGCCTGACGACGAGGCCTTTGCCGATGCGGAAACGTACCAGGACTGGAAATTCGTCTACGTCCCCAGCTTCGGGCGGCGCAAGTTCAGTGCCCAGCCCGTTGCAGGCAATTGAGCCCATGCGTCCTTTCGACCAGTCCCTGCTACCGCTCATTCAAAAAGCCAAACAGGAATGGGAAGCTACCGCGGACGCGTTGAGCACCATGGTGTGCTTGTTGAGCGCAGAGGGCATCGTCGTGCGCGCCAATCGCGTGGTCGAGCACTGGGGTCTCGGTTCTGTAAGCGCGGTTGTTGGGAAGCCCGCGCATTCGGTACTCCATCCGGACTGCACGGATCTCGAGTGCGGCATGGCACTCGGGCTCGCCGCCGCACTGCCGCGGCTGCAGGAGGGCAAGACGCGGGAGTTCGAATATTACGCTGCGGAGCGCAATCAAACCCTGCAATTCGTGTTGCGCCCCATGCGCAGCGACACCCGCAGTGTGCTGTTGGTCCACGATGTCTCGGCGCTGCGCCAAGCGCAACAAGGCCTGATCGACGCCAATGCCAACCTTGAGGTCAGGGTGCGCCAACGCACGCGCGAGCTGGCGGACTCGAATCGGGAGTTGCGCAATGAAGTTTCACGACGCGAGCAAGCCGAGCGCGAACTGCTGGCCTCGCGCAACAACCTGGCGCTGCTTTCCGAACAATTGATCCAAGCCCAGGAACAAGAACGGCGGCGCATCGCATTGGAGCTGCATGATTCGGTCGGCCAATCCTTGAGTGCGATCAAGTACACCTTGGAACGCGCGATTATCATGGTGCAGCGGCCCGAGCTTGGCAGCCCCGAAGCCGCGCTCGCCTCCGCCGTGCAGCGCATTCACGAAACAGCCGACGGAATTCGCGCGATATCAATGAATTTGCGCCCACCGGTGCTGGATAACTTGGGCGCAGCGTCGGCGACACTGTGGTTCTGCCGTGAATTCGCCGCAATTTATCCGGACATCAGCGTTCGCACTGAAGTCTCGGCGCAGAATGCCGAAATACCCGCGCGCATTGCCACGCACCTGTTTCGCTGCGTCCAGGAATTGCTCAACAACGTCGCCAAGCACGCCGCCGCTAAAACGGTCTGGGTCACCCTGCAACGCGATGCTGCAGCATTGCAGTTGGAAGTCCGGGACGATGGTCACGGTATGGCCGGCAATACCACGGACCACTCGAAGTTGCTGGGTTCAGGAATCCGCAACTTGCGCGAGCGGGCGGAAATGACCGGCGGGAACTTCTCCTTGACCTCGCTGAATGGCTCCGGCGCCGTTGCGCGGATCACGTGGCCGCTCGAAGCGAAAGAGCCGGTACCGCAACCAACAGTCGGGTAAGAGAGACAGTTTTGCCCACTACGAGGTTGGAGCAAACTAGCCGCATGAGCCGCGTTCGACTCAACGACAAAATTACATGCTGAGGCATCGGGTTCTCGCTGTGGCCATGGCGTTTACGCCGGCCCTGCTCAACGGCTGTTTCGGAGGCAACGGTAGCGCAACGTCGGTGGCGCCGCCGACCCCGAAGGCTAATGTGGTGACGATTACCGTCGACGGCGGACCTGCTGCCGCGGCCGGACAAATCAATCATCCCTATGTCAGCGTCAAGGTTTGCGCCGCCGGCAGTCAGGGCAATTGCGCGACCATCGATCATGTGTTGCTGGATACCGGCTCGACCGGCTTGCGCCTGGTGCGCTCCGTGCTGGCGGCGCTATCGTTAACCCTTACGCCAAGCACCGATGCGCAGGGGCAAACGATAGAAGAGTGCGTTGCGTTCAACGGCGGGCAGACTTGGGGACCGGTGGCGCTCGCGGATGTGACTCTGGCAGGGGAGAGTGCGCTCAAGGTGCCGGTGCAAATCATGGACGACACGGGAAGCGGCGCGCCGCCTCCGGCGACATGCGGTGAGAACGGCTCGCTGATCAACGCGGTGTCCGCTATCGGTGCGAATGGCGTGTTGGGGCTGGGGGTACTCACGCAAGATTGCGGGCAAGCGTGCGTGGCACCTGCCACACCGCTGCCGTTCTACTACGGATGCACGGCAGCCGGTCTTTGCACCGCTGAAAACATCGCACTCGCCGCGCAAGTGGCCAACGTAGCGGCCATGTTCGGGGCCGACAACAACGGAATCGTGGTGAATATGCCGAATCTCGTCAATGCCAACGGCGATGCCGTGGTGCAGGGCGAACTGATCTTTGGGTTATCGACCCAATCCGACAATGCAATGCCGGCCACGGGACTCACGGTGCTCGGCGCTGACAGCACCGGCCATTTCGCGACCAATTACAATGGTTCCGCGACTACGTTGCCTTCGCTCATCGACTCGGGCACAGACGCCTATGTATTTGACGATCCCACTTTGGCGGTGTGTTCGTCCGGCGCCTTCATCGGTTACTACTGCCCGGCCGTCCCGCCGCAAAGCGTGCACGCGGTCAATACCGGCGTCGGCAGCAACAACGCCAGCAGCACCATCGATTTTGCCATCGCCGATCCGAATTCCTTCGTCATGGGCGCAGCGGCCTTCATCCAACTGGCCGGTGGCCCAGGCTCAACCCGCTTCGCGTGGGGAATGCCGTTTTTTTACGGCCGGAAAGTGTACTTCGGTTTCGATCAGCACACTGCCGGCACCTTCACCGGCCCCTTCTACGCGTACTGAGGTTGCCGGTCCGCTAACTCTTGCCGCTGATGTTGGTGGCCAGTGCGGCAAAGCCGCGGCTGGCCGCAACGTCCGCGGCAGCCACCCCCATATGGTTTCGCAGGCTCCGGTTGGCACCCGCATCCAGCAAGAGGCGGCACACCTCGGCGTAACCGCCGCGGCTCGCTGCGATTAGCGCGGTATCGCCGGCGCTATTTTGCAAGTCGAGTGCCGGCTTCTGCTCCAGCAATGTCCGCACCACCTCGGTCCGTCCATTGGCGGCGGCGATCATGAGCGCGCTGTCGCCGCCGGTGCCGTGGCCGTTAATTAAGGCATGCGCTTTGATGAGTTCGTCCAGAACGCGCGCGTTCGCCTGCGCCGCTGCCGCATGAAGGGGCCCGAGACCGGCCGAATCGGTGGCCGATGTTTTTGCGCCCGCGCCCAGCAGCAGTGCCACCTCTTGCGGGGAACCGGCCGCCGCCGCATGCCAGAGCGCGGTGCGGCCGCGGCCATCTTGAGTATCCACACCGGCATGATGCGTCAGGAGCGCCTCGAGCAACGCGCGCTGACCGCTTGCGGCCGCAATGATCAGCGCCGTGCGCCCTTGCGGATCCTTGGCGGCCACGTCGGCCCCGGCATCCAGCAATGCAATTGCGATGGCCGCATGCACCGCCCGCGTGGCAGCCAGCAGCGGCGCCTCCTCGCTTGGTGCATGCACGTCAGGCCGCACACCGGAGACGAGCAACGCCTGCACCAGAGGCAAGTCGGCACGAACGGCGGCCAGCCATAGAACGCTGTGTTCCGAGTGCCCGGCAGCGACCGGATCCGCGCCGTGCGTCAGCAAAATGGGAATGCTTTGCATGGCGTGCGCGTCGGCCGCGACCTGAAGCAGTGTGTCGCCTTGCGGGGTGCGTGCGCGGACATCGGCGCCGGCATCGAGCATCTGCCGCACGCCGGCTGAGTCATTGCGAGCCAGTGCCAGCGCCAGCGGCGACCATCCTCTATAAATATCCCCGGGATGCGCCGGGTCTGTTTTGGTGGCCTGGCGGCCGGAGGATGGTACGGTCACATTCGCGTGCATGCCGTCCGCGCGCAATTCCGCCGCAGCGTCATCGGCTTGCACCGCGAGCGCGGCATCCAATGCGTTGTAGCCGCGCGTATCGCGCGCATCGAGAACGGTGCCCGCGTGAATGAGCGCGCGCAACGACTGCACCTGGTTGGCGCGCGCCGCGTAAAATGCGGCCGTTCGACGCTCGGCGTCCACTGCCTGAGGGTCGGCACCGTGTTCCAGCAAGAGCGAGGTCATGTTGGCGCTGTCCGCGCCGGCGGATTCCGCGGCGATCATCAGCGCCGTCACCCCTTGCGAATCGACTGCGCGCGCATCGGCGCCCAAATCGAGCAATTCCACGGCAGCCGCAACACTTCCGGACGCCGCAGCATGCTGGAGCGCGCCGCGGCCAAAATCGTCGCGCACTTTAGCGCTTTGGGCCCCCAGGCGTTTCAGTTCCGCCGCGTCGTTTTTGCGCGCGCTTTCAATGCTCCATGCCGTGTAGAGCGCAGGATCCGCGGCGCCCGCCGATTCGCGCTCCCACAGGGGCTTGTCCGATTTCAGGAAATCAATGGCGCGCACATAGCCCAGCTGCGCGGCGCGCTGCAGGAGCTCGTGCGCAGCGTTAGGCGGCGACTTAGGATCGCGCGCCATCTCGCCGGCGAGGACGAACGCGGCCGCACCCTGGCCGTGCTCTGCCGCAGCCGTGAGCAGCGTGCGGGCGCGCACGGAGTCGGGCGGCACGCCCACGCCGTTCAAATACATGAGGCCCAACAAGTATTGCGCATCGGGATTGGCGCGCATTTCCGTGAGCAACTGGATCGCCTTGGTGAACTGCAACGATCGCAGCGCCGCATGTGCCGCGGCCAAGGGATCTGTGGTGAGCGGCCGCCGCGGCGTTTGAGCAGTCGCCGCAACAACCGTGTTTCCAACCAGAGCGGCTGCAAGGCAGAAGCAAATCCAAGGCGCGTGTTTCATGCCGACTTGTACTTGGATTCCACCGCAACGTTTCTGACCGATCTTTTCTTCGGCGCTTCGGTAAGACCCAGCTCGGTGCCGTACTTGGTTTCGACTTGAATGCCGATGGAGCGCAGAAAATCGTTCGGCAATATGCCGCCTGCGCTGACGATCACCGCGTCGTTGGGAATTTGCACGTTCAGCGACTCCTGCTGCACGAGCACGGCATCTTCGCGAATTGCCTTGACCTCGGATTTGAGCAACACCGTCAGTCTGCGGAGTTGCGTGGCCTCGGCGATACGTTGACGGTTACGCTGCTTGGCGCGTTGAAACGCATCGCCTCGATATGACAAGGTAACGCGGGTGTCGCCGAGTTCGGCAATGCTGGCCGCCGCTTCCAGTGCGCTGTCGCCGCCGCCGACCACGAGGACGTTGCGGCCGCGATATTGCTCCGGGTCAATGAGCCGATATACCACCTTCGGCATCTCTTCCCCGGGCACCCCAAGCTTGCGGGGCGTTCCGCGCCGGCCAATAGCCAACAGCACGCTGGCCGCACGGTATTCCCGGGAACCTGATTTGACATAAAACAGGCCTTCCCTAAATGCGATGCCGTCGACGCGTTCCTGATAGCGAATCGCCAGGCGGTTCTTGTTGCAGGCGTTTTGCCAGAATTTCAGCAATTCCTCCTTGGACGTATTGCGGAAGTGCACCTTGCCAATGAGCGGCAGATCTACCGGTGCGGTCATCACCAGCTTGCCGCGCGGATACTGGAACACCGCGCCGCCGAGTGAATCCTGCTCGATAGTCTGGTAGTTGAGTCCGAGCTTCTTGGCCGCGAGCGAGGCGGCGAGGCCCGCCGGACCCGCGCCGACGATGAGCACATCCAGGGCGCCCTCACGCTTGACCCCTGCTTTCGCGATGGCCTCGAGGGCTTGCCGGCCTTGCGACAAGGCATTCTTGATGAGGCCCATGCCGCCCAATTCGCCCGCCACGTACAGCCCGGGTACGTTGGATTCAAAGTTCGGCTTGAGCACCGGGATGTCGATTCCGCGCCGTTCGGTGCCTAGAACCAGGGTGATGGCGTCAAAGGGACACACGGTTTTACAGGCGCCATGTCCGATACAGTCGCTCGGGCCGACCAGCACAGCCTTGCCGCTGATGAGACCCAGTACCTGGTGGGCGGGCTGTTCCGGGCAGGCTTTGATGCAGGCACCGCAGCCTAGGCATTTGCTGGCGTCTATGGCCGGGTGCAGCGATGCGGGCTCGGTCAGCCCGGCGGCGACCGATTCCTTATGGGTAAAACTATGTAGTTTGTGTACCCGCCACTGCCGCAGCAGGTATACGGCGAGGATAAAGGCGAAGGGAAATGCATAAATGGCGAGCGACAAAACCGTCTCCTTGACTCGTTCAAATGTGCACCAGTTCTCATTTGCAAAGACTGCGCGGATAGTATTGGCGAGTTATACCTACTGTGATGTACGTGGGTATGTGAACCGCCGCAAACTGTCGCTCTTCGGGCACACTATATAAGCCTTAACTCTCGGCGTTACACTGCTATTGCACTGCCGATTTTGGAAATTCTTTCGTAAGACTTTTCCGGCATTTTCGCTGCTGCGGCAGCGCGGGAACTATCAACAAAAACACAGGAGCCAGGAGTGAGCATATTTTGGTTTCTAGCCGGCATGCTCACGATGTTCGCGGCGCTCATCGTCATACTTCCATGGCTGCGCACGATTCCGCGCTTCGAATCGCTGCCCTCGCTGCCGTGGCAAGCACCGCTGATCGGTCTCTTGGTCGTGGGTGCTGCTGTCGCGATGTACGCCTGGCTTGGACGGCCGGACCTTGCGGCGCAATCGCCGGCCGCGATGGGGCGGGATTCGAATGCACCCGCGGCACCCTCGCGACCCGCTGCCGACGGCGGCAAGGGCGCTGCCGGTTCAATGACCGCCGCCATCGATTCGTTGCGCGCGAAGCTCGCCAAGGGTAGCGGCAGTTCCGATGACTGGGA
>JAXDQK010000164.1:0-29235 GCA_034667905.1 Gammaproteobacteria bacterium
GACAGGAATTGAGAATCAAAACAGTGGATGTCAGGAAGAGCTTTACACTCTTCGTCGAATCACATATCACAAAGGAAGAGATCATTCGTGCTGCGGCACACCAAGTTCGTTGCGATACGCGATGATAAAGATCCGCGAAAGGTGGTTAGGGAAACGTGAAGGTGCCTATCTTGGCGCACACGCCTCGATGGTTTATTCGGAATCATCGAAGCTAACAACGGTGCCGGGCGGGTGTCCTTAACGCCGGGTGTATCCCATCCCTGGTCCGCTAGCCGCCGTGTTTGAAGTATTGAACGGCGCGCTCGTGCTTTTCCGCGGCGGCTCTCGTTGCGAACGTGACCGTCGAGCGTCAATGTGACCAAATCAACCGTGTGCGCCGCGTTTGGCGGCGCACACGGCCCCAAAAGATGTTCGGTTTTTCAACGCACCTTACCTTTTGGTTATTGGAATTCGCTGAAGCATGGCTAAATGATTTCCGGTTGAACTCCCGCGGTGGGACATTGCCTACGCCGGATAGACAGACGCGCCGATTGGCGTTTCCTTCAGAAGTTAAGAGTATCGACCACATCTTAACCCGGGAGTGATTTATGGATAAGGTAGTCAGGGGACTTGCATTTCTTCTTGCCGCAACTGCGGCATGGGCGAATTCGCCCGATTCTAGTTTTTATAAAAATGCCGCAGAAGGTGGTATGTCTGAAGTAGAACTCGGACAGCTTGCTCAACAAAAAGCAACAAATCCTGCCGTGAAAGAATTTGGCGCGATGATGGTCAAGGACCACACGGCAGCCAATGAGAAGCTCAAGGCCCTTGCCGCTTCAAAGCAGGTAGCACTTCCAGACGGTCCGAGCCTCACGCAAAAGGCGTCCAAGACCAAGCTGGACATGATGTCTGGCGACACGTTCGACAAATCCTACGTTAAGGGCATGATTGAGGATCACAAAAGCGATATTAAAGAATTCCAAAAGGAAGCTGCGGAAGGGAAAGACCCCCAAGCGAAGGCCTTTGCCGCCGCGACTCTGCCGACGCTTCGAACACATTTGCAAAAAATAGAGTTGATCGCGAAATCGGCTGGCATAAGCGATTAGCTATCGACGTGCGCCCGTTCGGCCGGACGGGGCCGCCCAGCTCGGCAGAGCGAGGCGTCGATGGAGCTGCCTGCGCAACTGGAGTCTATTCACGACGGACTTGGGGCTGTTTAACATAGCTTATGTAGAGGTCGGCCGGGCTAAGGCGTCACCATTAACCGCGGGAAGATTTTCGTGCACTTAATTCAAATACTCTTGCCGCTTTATGACAAGCAGCAGAGGCGGATCCGTCGCTCCGTATTCGACCAAACAGCGGCTGCTTTTGCGGCAGAGTTCGGTGGAGTGACGGCCTACACACGCTCGCCAGCGAAAGGACTATGGCGAAGGGGCCAAAGTAAATTCATGCGAGATGACATTGTCGTGTATGAGGTCATGTGCCGCGTGCTTGACAAAGCGGCGTGGCGATGGCGACGAAAAAATCTGGAACGAAGCTTCGGCCAGGACGAAATTGTCATTCGGGCTCTAGCTTCGGCGAAGCTGTGAGCGGGACCTATCGTAGCGGCGAACCGCAGCTCACTTAGACGAGGGCGCGAAATTGAGCTTCAAATCCTTCCGTGCACCATCATCTCGATGGTTCGAGGCAGTGAACCGGCAGTTGAAATTGCCGTCAACCGATCGGCATTTTACCTTTCGCCGGTCAGGGTGGGCAGGATACAGAATGACGAGAAGCCCGAAAGCGCTCTTCTCATGAAGTTGTGTCCGTACGCTTGGTGGCAGACCGGGGTGATCTACCAGGTTTATCCGCGATCTTTCCAGGACACAGACGGCGACGGCATTGGAGACTTAAAAGGGATTACGCAGCGGCTTGCGCACCTCATCGAGCTTGGCGTCGATGCGATTTGGATATCACCGATTTTTCCCTCCCCTATGCGAGACTTCGGTTATGACGTAAGCAATTACTGTGACATCAGCCCTCTATTCGGTACGCTCTCGGACTTCGATGCGTTGCTCGCCAACGCTCATGCAGCTGGGCTAAAGATCATCCTGGACTTTGTGCCGAACCACACCTCCGACCAGCATCCTTGGTTCCTTGATAGTCGATCATCAAAACGCAGCCCGAAGCGAGATTGGTATATCTGGCGGGACGGCAAGCTAGACGGTTCTGAACCCAACAATTGGGAAAGCGAGTTCGGCGGCTCGGCTTGGACCTTCGATAAACTCACGAGTCAGTACTATTACCACGCTTACCTGAAGGAACAGCCTGACTTGAATTGGCGCAATCCAGATGTTGAGAGGGCAATGTGCGACGTGCTTCGGTTCTGGTTTGATCGGGGCGTAGACGGATTCCGGGTGGATGCGATTCACCATCTGCTAGAAGATGAGGAGTGTCGGGACAACCCGCCCGACCCGAATTGGCGGGCAGGGATGCCGCCCAACGAGCGCTGGCTGCAAATCAGGACGATCGATCAGCCCGATGTGCACGCATCCATCAGAGCCATGCGGTGCGTCTCAGACGCCTATGCAGACAGGGCGATGATTGGCGAGGCCTATCTGCCAATCGATCGGCTCATGTCCTATTACGGTACCGATTTGACTGGCTTCCATCTGCCGTTCAACTTCCACCTTATATCGACTCCGTGGCACCCGGCATCGATCGCCTCTCTCATCCAAGCGTATGAGGCCGCGCTGCCGAGTGGCGGCTGGCCTAATTGGGTGCTGGGCAACCATGATCGTCCGCGTGTCGCTAGCCGCATCGGCTCCGCACAGGCTCGCGTCGCGGCCATGCTGCTGTTGACGTTGCGCGGAACGCCGACGATCTATCAAGGGGAGGAGATTGGGATGCTGGATGTGGCAATTCCGGCCGATCAGGTGCAGGACCCGTTCGAGCTTAACGTTCCGGGATTCGGCTTGGGGCGCGACCCCGTGCGAACTCCTATGCCCTGGACATCCCAACGGCACGGCGGCTTCACCGGCGGTCACCCTTGGTTGCCGCTCAACGCCGATGTGCACGTGTTTAACGTTTCAGCTCAAGCCGCCGATCCAAGGTCCATGTTGTCGCTTTACAAGGCACTCATCCGGCTCCGTCGGGAGAACGACGTCGTCTCAGTGGGGGCATACCGGGTCGTTCGTGCGGAGGATGGCGTGCTCGCTTACGAGCGTCAACTGCGTGGCCACCAACTGCTCATAGCACTCAACATGAGCGAAAGAAAGCAGGTCTTGCGAACCGAGCGAGCCGTTCACGAAGCGCTCATTTCGACCTATCTGGACGATCCCGCTCCATCGCACGCCGGGCAGATCCAGCTACGCGCGAACGAAGGCGTCGTGCTCAGAATGCTCTCCGATGGCCTTGAAACCGGTATGGTCGGATGATTGGCGCCGCCACATGCCATGGAGAGGGAAATGAAGACAGCGTCCATTAGTCCGCCGCTTGTCCAAGGCGGCGGCAGAGACGAGCTCCCAGCCTATGTCGCCAACGGCGTAGTAGGCCTTCGCGTGCGCGAAATGCCGTTGGCCGGCGGACTAACCCTGATCAGCGGTTACACGGGGGAGCATCCTCAACGCCGGATCGAGGCAATCGCAGTCGCGCCATACCCCGTCGCTGGCGACATTCAGCTTGCTGGCGTGTGGCTGTCGGAGTCGGCCCATGCTGTGACCATCATCGACCAGGCCTACGATTTCGAAGCGGGTGAATTACGAAGCCGCTTCAAATTCAGGGCAGGCGGCTGCACGGCGAGCATCGAGGTGCTGGTTTTCTGCAGTCGCGACGACCCGAGCCTCGTTTGCCAGGACATCGCAATTAAAGTTGAGAACGGTGTAGATCTATCCTTAAAGGCGCTGGTCGATGGACGCCATGTGGACGGGCGCGCGCTGCGATACCTGCGCGATACGCCGGGCGAGGACAAGCCTTCATGCGATGGGGCGGCATTATGGGAGAGTGCTGGCGCACTTTCGACCTGCGGCATCGCCTACATCACCGAGGTCGTCGGCATAGACGCGAAACCTGAAAAACCGCCACTCGAAAATCGCAGTTTGTCCACCCGTTACGCCTTCAAAGCCCGCGCGGGGCGAACCTATCACCTACGACAAATCGCGAGCCTCATACCCAGCGTGACCCATGCTCAACCGGATTTTCAGGCGGTCCGCCAGGTTGCCCAGGCACGCAAGCGAGGCTTTGACGCCATACGGGCGGCAAACCAGGCCGTCTGGCGCGACTTATGGAAAGGTCGCATTAAGATCGTCGGTGCCGATCGCCGGTGGCAGGCGTTAGCCGATGCGGCTCTTTTCTATCTATTCAGTTCAACGCATGTCGCCTCGCCAGCCTCCACGTCAATCTTCGGTCTCGCGACATGGCACGACTATCACTATTACTATGGCCATGTCATGTGGGACATCGAAACATTCGTTGTTCCGGCGCTCAGTCTCCTGCAGCCTCACGTTGCGGAGAGCATTCTCGATTACCGAAGTCGCAAAATAGCTGGTGCGTCCAACAACGCGCGCCTGCGCGGCCGGCGAGGCCTTCAATTCCCCTGGGAGAGCGCGCCGTCATCAGGACAAGAATCTGCGCCGATGCCGGGCTCGGCTTCATGGCATGAGGATCATGTGTCCCTGGATGTCGCGCGGGCATTTGCGTTCCATTCGTATGTAACCGGCGACCTCGAGTACCTGCGTGAGAAAAGCTGGCCTATTCTCTCCGGCGTTGCGAACTGGATCTTGAGTCGGGTCAGAAAAACGAACCACGGCTATGAGATCAAGGCTGCCATGGGCATCGCCGAACGTAAGGAGGAGGCCGACAACGCTGCCTTCACCAACATGTCCGCCGTGGTCGTTCTTCGCGATGCGATAAAGGCCGCCGACACGTTGGGCCGCGCGACGAATCCCGATTGGATTAAGGTCGCCGCCAATATCGTACTCCCAAGGAAGGGTCACGTGATCGTCTCCCATGACGGCTTCAAATCGAACGAGGAGAAAGGTGGGACCCCGGATCCCCTCATGGGTATTTTCCCGCTTGGATTTGACATGGGGAAGGAGTCAGAAGCGGCGACCTTAAAGTTCTACCTCGGACTCAGGAAGGGCTACATCGGGAGCCCCATGCTCTCGTCCCTCTATGGTGTCTGGGCTGCCTATGCAGGCGACCGTCGGCTTTCGGCACAATTGATGGACGAAGGCTACGGCCAATTCTGTGTGGGACGCTTCGAACAAACATTGGAATACCGGCCCGACGTCTTTCCTGACCAGCCACGAGCTGGCCCGTTCTTTGCCAATCTTGGCGGCTTCTTAATTGGGCTGTTGACCGGCTTTCCTGGTCTGCAACCGGCGCCGGGCGATGTTAAGAATTGGGCCAAGCGGCCAGTCGTTCTGCCGGAAACATGGACCAGCATTGAGGTAGGGCGTGTCTGGGTGCGCGGAATGCCTTACAGACTTGTGGCGCGGCACGGTGCGGGACAGGCTGAATTGACGCCTGCCTGATGGCATTGCAAGAAGCGGTGAACGCATGGTTGGCTTTGGCGTTTGAGTGAATTACTTGCGCCGCCGTGATATCGCAAACTTAACTATCCACTGCATCGGGGAGCTCGCGAGGCTTCTTTGGCATCGGCTTGAAGCCCGAGATCTACGTCTCCCATCATACTCGGTGCCCGAAACCTCTCCAAGGAAGGCGCTGGCCACTATTTCGGCTGCGGGGGCGTTATTCTCGCGTGCTTTGATCCTCGCGCAGATGGCGATCTGTGGGACGCCTCTCCAAACCTTGACCACATATACTTCTCGGTGTCAGATTTGGAAGCCACACTGAAAAGAGCTAGCGAGGCAGGTGCCCACTACGGTCTCTGTCCTGCCGATGGCGCGGAGCCGGTGAAGGCTCGTCCCAGCTGGCATGCCAATCGTCTCATTAAAACGCCGGTTTAACCCAGAGGGTGTCGGCGCCTCTTGGTTTCGTCTATTTTCGGCACCATGAGGCTCCTCGATCAAATATCCAGCAGCGAACTCCCGTTCATTGTTACCAATAATTCTTCGGCTGCGAATCATCGGCTGCAGGGGCCGGCCGACTTTGCGCATGATCTGCATCGCTGCTCTTTGCGATATGTCCTCACCGATGAACTTGTCAAGGTGTGCACTGCGCTCGCGTTCTCACGAGGGGCCAAAACGCTCGATTGTGCCGATCTAATTCACATTTCCGCACCAAGTGTTTGGATCGAGTGGTGCGATGCAGTGCATCGTCGAGAATTGGCCAAATATGCCTTCCAGACCGGTGATAGCACGGGTCTTAGGGGTGGCCGTCGAGGCGCTTTGTTGAAGACCGACGCTTTAGGCAGAAAGGGCTCGATCAAAGTCTTTTGGAGCACGGGTGCGAATGAGCTTGAATTGTTCGCAAGCCCCTTGACGGTATTGTTCGACCTGGATGTCACCGAGAATCCACTGCGTCGTGCAGAATCGCGGCCGATTCACCGAGACTTGATCGTGGCAGATGCAGCTCATGACGAGCTAGGCGTGCTCCAGCGCTGCTTTACGTTTAGGTTCGAGGAATCATGGGCAAGTTATTACGATGATCATCAATTATCCGCATCGGATCTTGTGGCGATCGAGCGCCACACTCTCGGTACCACCGCGGATGCCATTCCTATCATGCTGGTGTTTTTTTTATTGCTCAGCGCTCGCAGCGCGCTGTCGCAACGAAAATCAGAGCTATCGAATTTGAACCGGGCCAGGATGCGGATAGGTAAGCGACCGCTGTTGGAGCATATCGAAGTCCACGCGCCGCTCATCCCAGAGTATTCGTCCGGCCGGGAGGGTGCTCCGCAGGGCAGCATCCGCCGGGGTCCGCGCCTACATCAAGTTCGCGGACATCTGGTTCGACGCGGTAACACGCTGTATTGGCGCATTCCGCATCTGCGCGGCCATGCACGCTGGGGAGTCGTCAAAAGTCGGACCGTCAGCTGGACGCTTGAAAATGCGGCCACAAGTGCGGGGCGATCAAATGCCGAGATATCGTAAGACGTGCTCGCGATATCCAGCGGTGCAAGTGATGGTTTTGCCGCCTCGCATAGTAACGTTGAGTCTTCCTCGAAAATTGCGTTCAAAACTGACAATGTCTGCACCCCGGATAATGAGGGAACGGCTCACGCGAATGAATTCCAATCCGGTGAGTGCCAGCTCGACCTCATTGATCGGTTTGCGGACCCGAAATCGCCGCTCGCTTGCATTGAAGTAAACGTAGTTGCCCTCGGACTCTATCGAGATAACGTTCTTCAGATCCACCAACAAATGCTCATCGCCATCCTTCGCGACGAAGCGAATCGGCCTCGGGATCGAAGCGGGACCTGCGCCAACGATTTTCTCCGAGAGCTTCGCCAGCGCAGCCAAGACGGTTTGGATATCAACTGGCACCACAGACTTAAGCAAGCGATCGACGGTTCTTTGGACTCGCGCCGGATCTAAAGGCTTGAGGAGATAATCGATTGCACTGTTATCGAAGGCGCGCGCAGCGTATTGGCCAAACGCGGTAACGAATACGATCTTGGGCGTTGGTACGGGAAATTGGGATACGACATTGAAAGAGTTATGCTTTCCTAGTCGTATGTCGAGAAACACGACATCAGGTTTGCTTTCCTCGATGAGGCGTAGCGCACGCTCCGCCGTATCTGCTTCTCCGATGATGCGAATTGCGGGGTGTTCGGCCAGCAACTCACGCAGGAAGAGTCGAGCGGGCAACTCATCGTCGACCAGGACGGCAGTGAGTGAAATAGGTGAAGGGGCCGCGGTGGTCAACGCTATATTCTCACGTCAATAGGGATACAGTCCGCGGACAGAGCGGTGACCAGGGAGCCCGTCGACGATGACTTCGGTATCACACGCGGTATCTCCAGCTTGAGAATCGCAGTACCGGCGGCGCCTTCTACCCATTTGAGAGAAAAATCATTTCCATACGATAGTCGCAGACGTTCCCAGGTGTTGCGAAGACCGATCCCGGACGATTGCTCGGGTGGCACGAGCTGGGTATCCGGCCCGGAAGTGTTGGAGATGATGATATTGATGTGATTATCACTTGCCTCCACAGCTTGCAGGCGCACCTCGACATCGGTACAGCCCGCGTTTACGCCGTGCAAGGCCGCATTCTCCACCAAGGGTTGCAGCAATAAAGGAGGGATGGCGACGTTCCCGCAACCCTCTGCTAGTGATATGGAGACGAAAAGTTTTTCCGGATACCGCAGTTGATACAATGCCAGATACTTTGCCGCAATGGCGAATTCATCGGAGAGGTTTGATTCGACGTCGTCATCGCGCATAGTCAGCCGCAGCAGGTCGCCGAGGCTGCTGAGCATCGCTATCGCGATCAGTGGAGCAGATCGCACGCTTCCCGCAATGGCATTCAGTGTGTTGTAGAGTGAGTGAGGATCAAGTTGCCTGCGCAGAGCCATGCTGCGACTGCGCTCCGCGTCGAGAGCGAGTTCACTTCTCGCGATGGCCTCCAGATGATAACGACGCCAATTGATGACCCCGGCCGCGAGAGCCAGCGCGATGCAATAGAATGAGCCGAGCTCAATGGATGATCCCAAAGCGGACAGGGGGTCCATCAGCCACTCGTGTATTGCCGCTCCCAAACCTGCGTCGCCTGCTTTGACCATGAGATACGCAGACAGCGCCCAGAAGGAAACCTTGGCCATAAAGAGCACAAACAATAGGATCAACAGGTGTTTGACCGCGGCGCTGATGCGATGAGAATCTGGGAGGCCGACCTTGTACGCGGCGGTGTGCGCGACTACCAGCGCGGGCGCAAAGATCACGTGAGCCAGCGTAAACATCCCCGGCGACGACATGTTGGCCGAAGGCATGGCTTGATACCACAAGGCACGCACAAGTACACGCGTCAGGATCGTATAGCCCCAAAATGCGGCTACCGCGTACCCGTATACAGCCGCCTCGTTGTGCGACATAAGCCAACTGCTCGCACTGGGCCCCAAGCGCTGTGGCATTCTCCGCTGCTCCCAAAAAAGCCGTGACACACCGGTCTACGCTAGAAAGGTAGTTGCAATGCCGCACCTTGGCAAGGCGTTATCTCGATTTCATCCGGACCTCGCATTCCTTCGAGAGTCGTGTTGTACCGATTAATGACTACGGTCGAGAAGTGGCTGCTCGTATAGACGTCACAACAAAGCTGCCCATGCGCATTCAGTAAAGCGGCGCCGAGGATTGCCTTCCCCAGGATCCGGGCAAAAGTGCGTGCGGGAGCTAGCTTCACACCCGCCCGTCCCAATAATGGGCCACTTCGTCCCTGGATAAAGCTAGCCAGCACCTAGCTGTTCATCTTCGCAATGACGCCGTTTATCTTCGCGCTAACGGCAGGGTTACGCCCGGAAGTACTTAAAACAAGCCGTACGAGTGTCGCCGGAATGCAACGGAGCAACACAGGGGCGCATTCCGTTCGGGAATTGAACTGATGCCGGAGGGAGGGTTATGTCGCGGATTAAGCTTGCCTCGAGGTGGCCGGTGTCACCTTGTGGCCAGATGGTCACAGCACGTTGAGCTCAATTCAGAGTCATCACCGTACAACCAATTTGACAAAACAAAACGTCCGACGCGCGGGAACCGTGCGATTAGGCGTGAAGTAGGGAGTTCACATGATAAAGCGTCGCCTAAATATGCGCAGCCTGCGGAGGCTCCTTTGGACCGCGGCCGCGGTCTCAGTATGCTTGCCGGCACTCGCCCAGACCGTCACGACTGTCGCAACGGACCCCGCAATGACAGAGGTGGTGGTCACCGGTTCGCGCATCGCAGCCCCGAACCAGGTCAGCGCGAGTCCGATTCAGGTCGTGAACGCGCAAGCCATCGCGGACACGGGACGCGCCGATATGAGCGACTTGATAAATCAATTGCCGCAGATCCTAAATAATGACCTTGGCCAGGATCTCGGTAACCGCACCAGCGGCCTGACAACGGGTGGTGGCGTTTCAACTGCCGATCTGCGCGGCCTTGGTCCGAACCGCACATTGGTGCTGGTCGATGGACGCCGCCTGGGTATTGGATCGCCCAACACCGCTATCGCGACCCCGGCTCCCGATCTCGACCAGGTCCCATTGTTTATGGTCGAGCGCGTCGAGGTCCTGACCGGCGGGGCTTCCTCGGTGTATGGCTCTGATGCGATTGCCGGTGTGGTGAACTTCATCCTGAAGAAGAACTTTCAGGGTATCCAAATCGATGGCCAGATTGGACAGAATTGGCACACACAACATAATGACTTTGCCGAACGCCTCGTGCGCGAAAGCGGCACCGCCCCATTGAACGGCAGTGAACACGACGGGCGCAACAAAAACTTTAACCTGACTATCGGCACGAGTTTCGCCGATGGGCAGGGCAACGTGACGGGATACCTCAACTATTATCATCAGGACGCGGTCCCCAGCGGCAACCGTGACTTCGGGCAGTGTCAACTAAACCCTGGGTCCAATAACGGGATCACCATCGACAGTTTGTTCTGCCAAGGATCCTCCAACTCGAACTTCTTCAATCCATTGTCGGGCCCTAACGCGCAGAATGCTTTCAGCGTTTCCGGCACGTCATTTGTGCCGCGCGGTTCGGTTCCCACAACGCCTCCGGCCTCATTCAATTCGCAGCCGTTCATTTTCATGCAGCGCGATGACAGTCGCTACCTCGCGGGCTTCAACGCTCACTACGATATCCAGGACTGGATAAAGCCGTATATGCAGTTCGGCTTCATGGACGATCGAACCCACCAGGAGATCGCGCCGTCGGCACTTTTTAGGGGCAGTAACCCTAACAACACGGTGACCGGTAACTACCACGTCAATTGCGGCAACCCGTTCTTGAGCGCGCAGGAAATCGGCATCTTGGGGTGCACGCCGGCGCAAGTAGCGGCCCCAAACCAAGCGGATATCGCAAATCAGGTCGAGATCGAAATTGGCCGCCGCAACATCGAGGGCGGCGATCGTGTGAATGACTACCAACACACCAATTATCGTGCGGTCTTTGGCGCAACGGGCGAGATCACCAAGGCGTGGACTTATGATGCATACGGCCAGTTTTACTACGTCAACTATTTCGGAAGTTCTGATAAATACCTCAGTTATGCCAACATCGATAACGCCTTGCTGGCGACGAGGAACGCGGCCGGCACGGCGGTTTGCGTAACCGGGGGCCCGAAATGCGTCCCCTACAACATCTTTGCGGACGGAGGCGTAAGTCAAGCTTCTCTTGATTACCTACAGACGGTCGGTACCCAGCGGGGCGAATCCACTCTTCGTACTTTTCATGGGGACATCACCGGGCAGCTCGGCGAGTACGGTATCAAATCGCCGGCAGCGAAAGACGGACTCGCGATAAATGTGGGTTTCGAGCATCGCAATGAAAACGTGACACTCAGTCCCGATGCCGTCGAGGAGAGCGGTCAGTTGGCGGGCTTTGGTAGCGCAGTGACACCCATCGATGCCAGCCAGTCGGTCAATGAGCAATTCGTAGAGTTACGAGTGCCGCTGGTACAGGACAGTTTCATGGCAAAGGATCTGTTGTTCAGTACCGGCTTCCGCCGTTCCGACTATTCGAGCACCGGCAGCGTCAACACTTACAAGTTCGACGTGCAGTGGCAACCCATCGATGACATCCGCGTGCGAGGCTCATTCAATCGTGCCACGCGTGCACCTAGCATCGTTGAGCTGTTCAACCAGCCACTTGTTGCGCTGGTTCAGTTGGGCAATGATCCCTGCGCGCCATCGGCTCCCGGACTCCACGATGCGCCGGTCGGGCTGGCGCAGTGCTTAAACACTGTCAGCGCGGCACAGCGGGCTGCCTTCACAGCCGCCTATAACGCCGGGAGCATTCCGAACTCGATTTTAGGTCAGCTCTCACAGCAGACCGCCGGAAACCCGAACTTGCATCCTGAGACGGCGAAGTCCTACTCGTTCGGTTTCGTGTTCACCCCGACCGCCGCTCCTGGGCTGTCTGGCAGCGTCGATTTTTGGGACATCAAGGTCGCGGACGAAATCGGCGTGATACCTGCCACGCTGATTATCAGCCAGTGCCTCAACTCGGGTAATCCGCAGTACTGCAGTCAGCTGGTCCGCCAGCCGAACACTTTCAGTCTCACGGGCAACTCAGTGGCAACGGGTGGCTACATTATTCAGCAGAACTTCAATATCGGCGGTGCCGAGGTGTCCGGCGTCGATCTGCAAACCAACTATAAAGTGTCCGTGGGTCCGATGGGCTCTCTCAGAACGAGCCTAAACGGGTCTTACATGCTCAAAAACAACACGCAGCCCTTGCCTGGTGCTCCGACCTATAACTGCGCGGGGCTATTTGGACACACCTGTCAAACGGTTGCACCCCGGTGGCGTCACATCGTCAACCTCACGTGGTCAACACCCTGGAATGTGGATTTCGGTGCGAACTGGCGCTACATCGGCAAGGTAAGCCTCGATAACAACTCTACCGATCCGAGTTTGGCTGGGGCTGATGATAATGGCGTCTTCAACTCGATCAATGCGAAGTTTCCCGCATTCAACTACCTCGATCTGACGGCTAAGTGGCTCGTATCTAAAGGACTTGAGGTTCGCGCAGGCGTCAACAACGTGCTCGACAAGGATCCTCCGTTGGCATCCTTCGATCTCACGTCCGGCGGAGTGAATTGGTATTCGACCTATGACTCTCTCGGCCGTCAGTTGTACGCGGCATTCACTGCGAAATTCTAATCATTCGTGATCTGCATCTTGAGGAAGCCATGGCACATCGGTAATCGAAAGCTTAAATCCGAGGAGGGGGAAATGAAAATCCATCGTATCGTCGGCGCATTCTGTGTATGCGCTGGTCTGGCATTGAACGCCGCCGCTGCGGACAAAGGCAAACTAGATTCAACGCTGCGTGTCTTGGCGAATCATTCTCAGTCGACAAGCGCGCAAGCACGGATATCCCATCAGATCCCGGGATTTCGCGCGGCAAATGGCTATGTGTCAATCAACGTCGTTGCCGTCTCAGATACCGCGACATTGAAGCGCGAGCTCGAGTCCTTGGGCATGCAAGATGCCGCGGCGATGGGCGGGATGGTTTCCGGTCGAGTTGCCGTGGTGGCCTTGAATACCATCACCGCACTCTCCGATGTGCATTCGGTCCGCACAGTCTTCTCGGGAGTTCATGCCGGGCTTGTTACCACGCAGGGTGATCGTGCCATGCACGCGGATCATGCTCGGCAAAGATACGAAGTCGATGGGTCAGGTGTTCGAATTGGGGTGCTGTCAGATAGTTACGGGTGTTTGCAGGGGCCCATTTTCCCGGGTCAGATGTTTACCACTCCCCAAGAGGACATAGTCAATGGCGATTTGCCGCGCGATGTAAAGGTGCTGAATGACAACTCCTGTGCACAATCGAATGATGAGGGAAGGGCAATCATGCAGATCCTGCACGACGTAGCCCCGGGCAGCTCTCTCGCGTTTCACACAGCAGACAACAGCGAACCAGACTTCGCTAAAGCCATCGTTGATCTCATGAACGCCGGCTCCGCGGTTATTGTCGATGATGTGATTTATTACGATGAGCCGATGTTTCAGGACGGTATCGTGGCGCAGGCGGTGGACACAGTAAAAAAACGCGGCGTAGCATATTTTTCCTCGGCGGGCAACGAAGCGAGGCAGTCATATGAGGCTCCGTTCCGGCGTTCTCATAGCGACGGATCGAGCGGGGAGCGTCATAACTTTGCGACCAATGGCAAAGTCGACGGCTTGCAAACGATTACTGTGACGGACCAGGGACTCGAGCTCCTGGTGCTCAATTGGGATCAACCATTTCGCTCCGCGGGCGGGGCGGGCTCCATGTCTGATGTAGATCTAATTTTCTACGACAAAGAGGGCGAGCTGATTCCCGATTGCGACGACAATTTGCAACCGGCAGTGTGCCAATTTCCCGGCATATCGAACAATATCGGCGGCGATGCGTTAGAGGAAGCCGTAATCTCTAACACAAGCGGGGAGTCTATCGAGGTGCAAGTCAGTATTGAACTATTCAAAGGTCCTGCACCCGGGCTTTTGAAGTACGTCTACTTTGACCTGGGCTTGGGCGCGATGACTATTGATGAATACGATACTAAGAGTCCGACTGCCTACGGGCACTCGAATGCTGCGGGGGCTGAATCGGTGGGTGCAGCCTCTTGGTATAACACGGGGGCTTGGAGCTCGCCGTTCCATCCAGAATGTGAAACGGCATGCGAGGCAGTTTATTCATCCGCTGGGGGCGTTCCAATCCTCTTCGATATCAACGGACGCCGGCTAGAACGGCCTCAAATTCGACTCAAGCCGGGTGTCACCGGCCCCGATGGCGGCAATACGACCTTCTTCTTCTCGCTCCTAACCGCGCATGTGCCAGGTAGCACCGAGCCCGATGCGTTTCCAAACTTCTTTGGTACCTCGGCGGCAGCACCACATGTTGCAGCAGTGGCAGCGCTGATGATCGATGAGCGCCGGCGCATGCATGGCGCTCGTATGTTGCCCGACAGGATCTATCAGATTTTGCGGCAGAGCGCTTTCGACATCCGCTTCAGGGCCGGCCGAAGCGTTGGACCGTTTCCAATCCCTCACGGCAAAGGTTTCGATTTCGACTCGGGATTCGGGCTATTGAATGCTCCTGCGGCATTGGACGAAGTTGCGGAGGAGCGAGAGGATTAGACAGCATGTTTGCGAGCTGTCACGACGTGGTGTGGCTCAAACCGCCAGTCACTGGAGTTGGCGGTCGTCGCGATGCATAGAATCTGTCTCAAGTATGGCGCGACGTGTTGCAGGCGCGTGGATCGTTACTTGTTGTCCGGGTCGCCGTAAAGGGTGAAGCGCCATTTGCCGTTGCTTCTGCGGGTGCAGTGGTTCGGGCGGTTTGTGGTTGATTGCGATTGTTCATCTGAATTAGTCCTAAGTTAGATGTTTGGATTTTCATCACTCCGGAAATCCGAAGCGATGGGGCGGGAATACGGCAGCGTAAAAGCGCCGAGCGCATATGGGTCGTGGAATAAATGGTCCATTGATCTAGATTGGATCAGACGGAGTGAAAAATGCGATGTTTACGTAGGGCACTCCGGATGCAGCGAGGAATAAACAACCTGTTCGCTACCGCAGCGGATCGAATCGATCATGGGACGCTTTATGCCGCGAAAGCTCATTGCGGAGGAGGGGGTCCACGGCTTCGATTGGCGTGCGCTGCCGATCATGTCTGAACCTAAAGCGTTGGTAGACGGAACAGAGGGAAAAACCAAACACTCTATTTATAAGGAGTGCGGGCAATCGGAATCCACCCATGCTTCCTACAGAGGAAAGAGGACCGCGGCTATCGCGCCCAGAGAAGAAGTTGTCAGGGGAAGGAGTGGGGAATCCGGCCCAAATCGCGTAGAAGCTTGCGACAGGACGTCGTAAAGGATTGATGGCGTCCGCGACCAAGATCCGGAAGGGTGAGGCTGAGATCGGAAGTCTTTATCAATGCGACCAATGTCGCGTTGAGCCGATCGAACGATGACCCAAGGACGGGGCAGCTGGCCGCCGCGAAACCAGGGAGGGTGAAGCGTTGCGCGGTGCCTTTTCGACGAGATACAAAATCTCGTCGAACCGATCGAACGATCAGCCACGGATGGCTGAGCTGGGTCGGCTAGCCATGGACGGCGTCATGTCGCCCCGAACGGCCCGGCCGAGGGAGAATATCTGTTATGACTTTGGGAAAACAGTGTTCGGTTCACCCGTCTTTACCGTGTAGGTGATTAGAAACTTCATGGGCTTGGTGTCGCTGCCGTTGCGTACGATGCGGTGGAAGCTCGCGCGATCGACGAAGCTTTGGCCGGCGACGAACGTCTCCTCCGGATCATCGTCGAAGGCAGAGACCATGACGCCTTCGAGGACGAAACCGACGCCCACCACCGGATGCGAGTGATTGTTGGCATCGGCACCGGGCGGATAGATAATAAGAAACAGGCGCACTTCCCATCCGGGCAAGTCCGCCAGCGGGGTCGTCTGCAACAATTCACGCGTGATTTCTGCACCCATGGATTCCTCGCCTGAAACTCAAGATTGCGACCTTTAGGATCGTACGAACAGCCCGACTCACGGAGAACACCCGGCCAGACGAAGACGCGTCAAGCCAGCGAAAGACCTACATCGACATTGCCGCGCGTTGCATTTGAATACGGGCAAACTTGATGCGCTGCGTGAATGAGCCGATCGGCATCGGCGCGTTCCAAACCGGGCAGACTCACTTTGAGGTCGGCGGTGATGCCGAATCCGCCCTCGGAGCGCGGACCAATGCCGACGGTTGCGGTCACGGCGGCATCCGCCGGAACCCGCAATTTCTGCGCGGGCGCGACGGCCTTCATGGCACCGATGAAGCATGCGGCATAGCCGGCTGCAAACAACTGTTCCGGGTTGTTGCCCGGGCCGCCGGCGCCGCCGAGTTCCTTTGGCAGCGACAGCTTAACGTTTAGGCTGCCGTCTGCGGTGCTGGCTTGCCCGTCTCTACCACCGGTCGCGGTGGCACTTGTACGGTACTTCACATCTATGGACATCAGTTTCTCCTTCGATCGAACCCAAGCGATGACGCTATTTTAGCAATTGCGATGATTTAGATATTCGGTTGATTCTATGTCGACGATTGACGTGGTCTATCTCCGTTCTTGAGGGTTTCCAGTAAGCCCGATCCGCCGGCCAACGCAGAAGACGCGCGGGAGCCTTGCGCGATCTACAATGGGGCTTATGCCACTCAGTAAGATCATTTCGGGCGGGCAGACGGGGTGAGGTCGGATGCCTTTTCGACGAGATAGGTAATCTCGTCGAACCGACCGAACGACCGGCCATGGATGGCCGGTCTCGGTAGACTAGCCATGGACGGCGTGGTGTTTGGGGCGCACTTGATGCCGCGCGGGTCGCAGGGTTTTCATGCGGAGGGTGGTGTCCGGTGGATCGGGCTGCCGAGGATGGGGAGATTCCGGAGCGGTATCCGCTCACACGGTTGCCGTCTGCGAACGCCTCTGTAGGGTCCGTAGCTCGACCGGCGCGACAAGTGGGAGAACAATACAGGGCCCGGACGCTCAGAAATGTACAAGATAGCGATGGGACGGCGATTCTTTTTAGCGGGACGCTGTCGGGAGGGACGCTTCTGACGCAAAAATTGTGCACGCGGGAGAAAACACCGTTTATCGCGCTCGATGCTCAGGCGATGACGAAGCTGCGTGCGGCTGACGCTGTTGCGCGATTTGTCGAAGAGCATGGAATTGAAGTACTCAACGTTGCAAGGCCCCTCGCTTGAGTGGCTGGCCGGCGGGGTATGGGTTCGCGTTGGGGGTGGTCGGAATCGTGATCTCGAATTTATCCGCTGCAAGCGACGACTGAGATTGCCATTCGTAGCGTTGGGAATCAGCCGTGGAATTTCGCCTTAAGTCCGGCGACTTTCTATCGGCGGCGTCGCCGCGTGGAACCGAGCGACACTCGATACGCACAAAACTGCTAGATCCCAATCCGACATGAGCAACGGACGTGACAGCGGCTTGGCGCTGGCGCGGCCGGTGCCTTGGTGCAGACGCCGCGAAGCGCGGCTCGGTGCTTCCGCACCAAGAGTCGGCCGCTCTTGGACAGGCCTGGTCTCCAGGTTGGGTGTGTTCCGCGAGTGTGATTCGCGCGCAAATTGCTACAGGGACGTGGCAACGGATTCGTAGGCGCCTTGGCCTAGAATCCGGAAGGCGAGCCGGGCCCGCGCGCCTGACTCGCCGTGTCGGGCGAGGGTATGGATACCCGAACTGCCGGGCCGACGAAGAAGTGGCATCCACGGGGGCGAAACAGTCGTCGAGAGGCAGGGGGACTACCGAATTCGAGAGCGATCTCGCGCCCCGCGGCGCTGGTGGTCAGTCTATTCCTAGTGAGAGCATTAAAACGACGACTTGACTCTTTTTGTCCTTTCTTTGCACGCGATGTTTTAGTGCGCTCGCTGATCGACTTTCGCGCCTACTCGTTTATTCCGCGCTCAAACCAAGTGATGGACAGCTCGGCAGTTTGAGCGCTGTGACGCAATCTATTGTCAACTCAATCGCTTCCGTTCGGTACTCATACGCGCAAATGCACTTCTTCTATTAATTCGGAGAGCGTCAATGATTTCGTATCGCAGTATTTTGGGCCGCGCAGCAGTGTCGGCGCAGCTCGGCATTGTTTGTGCCCTTACGGTTGTCGCGTGCGGTGGGGACGGCGGCGGCGGCTCTGGTCCTCCTGCAGCGATGGGATTCACCGACACTGCGCTGGTGTCGAACAGCAGCACAGTGCTTGCCACTGCCAAGACAATCGACGCCAACCTACAGAATCCTTGGGGAATCGCAGTGGGACCGGGCGCGCCATTTTGGATTGCTGACAACAACAACAATGTGTCCACGCTCTATAGCGGTATCGGAGCCAATGAGACTCAAGCGGTTACCGGTTCAAACAATGTCGGGATTGCCATACCGGCATCTGCGGCCGGAGTTCCGGCCAATCCTACGGGTCAAGTCTTCAATGGAGGTGAAGGTTTTCTGATTCCAACGGATCACGGTCAGGAGTCGGCCTTGTTCATTTTCGATGGCGAAGGTGGAACTATTAGCGCATGGGCGACCGACAGCGGCGCGACGGCCGTCACCGCATACGACGATGGCGTGGCGAATGGTGCCGATCATGCGGTGTACAAGGGGCTCGCGGTCGGTACAGTCGGCGGCGCCGCCTTTCTTTACGCCACCGATTTGCATAACAACAAAGTCGACGTATTCGACACGAATTTTGCAAAACCGGCCGCGATGCAGGGCAAATTCATTGACCCGAATTTGCCGGCGGGCTTCGTACCCTTCGGTATCCAAGCGCTGAATGGCAATCTGTACGTGACGTTCGCGCAGCAGGACGCGGCCAAGCACGACGAGACGACAGGTGCCGGCCTCGGGTACGTGGATGTATTCGATTTCAGCGGAGACTTTGTCAGCCGGTTTGCCTCTGCCGGGGCATTGAACGCGCCGTGGGGAATCGCGATGGCGCCGGCTGGATTCGGGTCACTGCAAGGGGACGTGTTGATCGGCAATTTTGGCGATGGAACGATAAGCATTTTCTCGCCAAATGGGACCGCACTGGCGAATTTCGAGGGTCCTTTGATGTCCACTGCTGGTCAGCCAATCACATTTTCGGGTCTGTGGTCACTTGTATTCGGCAATGGCGACGCCGACAAGCCGGTGACCACTCTGTTCTACACTGCGGGTTTTGCCGATCAGACGGATGGAGTCTTCGGCGGTATTACGCTCACGTCGAACCCGACACCGATTGGCTACTGACTTTAGTCCGACCTTAAGCTGACGTCGATGTCCCGCGCACCTGCGCGGGACATCGCATTCCTAGCGGCCGAAGGGCCCGACCGACGGAAAAAAGAGCGACGCGAGTCACATTCTTGCGTTGTGTTAGGCGACACAATCCGCCTTGATGTGGGAATGATCCCGCTGGTGAGCCTTGCCATGAGATTCGCTATTATTGTTGCCGCGGCGTGCTTGGTAGCACCAGTTCCCAGCGCTCACGCAGCCGTAACTTTTACGTGCACGGTCAGTGCAACGGGCATCGCCTTCGGTAATTACAATCCATTAACCGCCGGGGGTGACTCGGCGGTGGGATCTTGGACTGTCAACTGTAATGCCATCGGCAGCGGGTCCGCCACCGTCGCCGGTACTTTGACCCTAAGCAAAGGTTCCAGCGGAAGCTACGCCACCCGGACCATGAAGTCCGGCAGTCAAGCCTTGCAGTACAACATTTATCTAACATCCAGCCATACTCAAGTAATTGGTGATGGAAGCGCAGGCACCTTTGCTCCCTCAGATTCCGGTACGGTGACGGCGGGGCAGGTCTATCAAGTAACCGGGTTCATGTATGGGTTCGTGCCGCCGTTGCAAGACGTGCCGGCCGGAAGTTACTCGGACTTGATCGTTGTCACGGTAACCTATTGAGGGAGTTTGGCTCGACTAGGGATTCACTGCGCTGACTTATCGAATAGATGGCGCAGATTGCCGACTTTCTGATGCGGCCCGAGGAATGTGATGGTTACCTTGCGGCTGCCGCAAATCTCGCATTTATTCGGCACTGTGTGCCTCATTGAGCTGCGCATTCCCTGCTGCGCTCAAGCCCGGGGTGACCTTCCATGGTCACCCGTCGAACGCATGCGTTCGACCCGTCTCACCCTCGCGTTGCTCGGGGCCGCTCTGAAGGGCGCGCTCGGCAGCCGTCGATAGCGCTTGGGCTACGAATCCGCGAGGCGAGTTGGAGTCACGCCTCTGACTCACCGCTGTCGGGCGAGGGTGAGATCGGATGCCTTTTCGACGAGATACAAAATCTCGTCGAACCGATCGAACGATCAGCCACGGATGGCTGCGCCGGGTCGGCTAGCCATGGACAGCGTGATCTCGCCCGAACGGCCCGACCAGACGGAGAACAACAGCTCGACCAACTAAGAGAGCCGTTCACTGCGCAAAGCTGACCGTCCAACATGATTTCGTTGGCACCCACTGATATGGATGTGTAATCCGCATGAACGATCCTACTTTAAGGGATCGACAGGAGTCACAACCATGCACATTTCAATCCCGGCATTCAAAGCGGCGTGGATTCTGACCGCGCTTAGCTTCGGCGCCGCCCACGCCGACACATCAAGCCAGCCCGAGAAAATTACAGGTCGCAGCGCTGTTTATTACGGTGATCTCAATCTTACGCTCCCGCAAGATGCCAAGATCATGCTTGATCGAATCGAACAAGCGGCCAAGAAAGCATGCGGTGATCACGCTACTTTTGGTCCCTTTACCGGATCATTTAACCGCACCTTTGAGGAATGCCGCCGCGAAACCGTGCAGCGAACAGTGCAACAGCTCGGCGCACCAGTGGTGACGCGCGCCTATTCCGAAGCAAAACGACGCGAGTCCTCGCATCGCTGCTGTTTGCTGCAAAAGCCAACCCCGCCATAGTCGCAAGGAATTCGACCGCTCGAGCCTGCGTTTCGACCGTTCGCCACGATTCGGCCGTCTCGTACCGAACGCCGTATAATTTCGTTGCCACATGTACGACGTCTCATTACCTACTCAGCATGTTAAGTCGCAGCTGGTCTATTGGATCTTCCAGCTAACGGGTTGGGGGGTATATAGCCTGTCGCGCTTCATTGGCGGCGTCACGATAATTAATCTTCCCTGGGCGCACTTCGGACTGGAGTTGCTGTTCGTCGATGCCCTAGGATTTGGGTTTTCCCATTGGCTGCGGGATTACGTGCGGCGCCATCAATGGCACGCGCTGCCTATTCGCAGGCTCGCCTGGCGGATCCTCGTTGCCTCGCTCGTATGCGGCATTCCCCTCGGCATCCTGACGGAATTCACCGACGTGTCGTTGTTGAATGATCCGAATGAGTTCCTTGAGGGGTTAAGTTCGGCTTTGCGATTCCAGTTGGCTCTGCCTGTCGCGATTGCCTTGGAGATCGCCAATTGGTCCCTTGTGTTCCTGATCTGGCTCACGATTTACTTTACCGCGATCGCCGTGCGGGAACACCGTTCGGCGCAATTCAAACAGTCCGAGCTGACGCGCGCCCTGCAACTGGCCGAACTGCGCCTGTTAAAATCACAGCTTAACCCGCACTTCCTGTTCAACGCGCTGAACACCGTGCGCTCTCTTATCGCCGATAATCCCTCGCGCGCCCAAAGCGCGGTGACGCGGCTCGCGAATACGCTGCGCTATACTCTGCGCTCTCGGCAAGATGAGCTGGTAACACTTGCACAGGAATTAGACATCGTCGCAGATTATCTCGAGCTGGAGTCAATGCGTTTCGAGGACAGACTGCGCATCGAGATTGGCGTTCCTGCATACGCTGCAGGAGTGCACATCCCTGTGATGCTGTTGCAGACCTTAGTGGAGAATGCGATCAAGCACGGCATCGCCGAATTACCCTCGGGCGGACTGCTACGAATCTCCGCCGTTTTGCAGCACGATATGCTATTGCTGGAAGTAGAGAATCCGCGGCCGCTAACGCCGACACGGCCGGCACATGACGGCGTCGGCTTGCGCAATGCTCATGATCGATTGAGGCTCTTGTTCGGCGTTCGCGCAAACCTTGATCTCGACTTATCGAAACCGGCTGTCGCGGTGGCTCGATTGCGCATACCTCAACAAACATGAAAGCGATGATCATCGACGATGAGCCGCCGGCGCGCCGTGAGTTGCGACGCCTATTGAGCGACTTCTCTTGGGTGGACATTGTTGGCGAGGCAGGCGACGTCGAGCAGGCGGCAGGAATGGTTGAATCGCTCGTCCCGGAGTTGCTCTTCCTGGATATTCAAATGCCAGGAGGTTCCGGCTTCGATCTTCTTGCTCGCCTGGAACATTTGCCGGAAGTGATTTTCACGACTGCACACGATGAGCACGCAGTGCGCGCGTTCGAGGTTGACGCGCTCGATTACCTGCTCAAACCAATCGATCCGGCGCGCCTCGCGGAAGCGCTCGCTAGAGTCAAGAGCGCGCATGCGGCGCGGGAGCTGCGCCCTGGTGCAGTGCTCGAACAGATCTTTGTCCGCGATGGTACCCGGTGCTGGTTTGTGCCGCTTCGAGAAGTGCGCTTGTTAAGCTCGGAGGGTAATTACATTCGGTTGTCCTGGGGCATGGAAAAGCCGTTGCTGGGGCGCGCGTTGGCAGCTCTTGAGCAGCGTCTCGATCCGAATCGCTTCTTCCGTGCCAATCGGCGACAGATCATCAATCTGGATTTCATCGACAATGTGGAGCTTGGCGTGAATGGACGTCTTCATGCGCAGCTGCGCGATGGCCCGGAGGTGGAGATTTCTCGGCGGCAGGCGCGTTTGTTCAAGACCAAGATGAGCGTTTAGACTGTAGTGGCAGCGTTAACAAATTGTAACCCACCCGCACCCGGGTCAACGCGCGATTCGGCGCTGCGTTCTTTCTATTGAAGGTTCAGCAATAGAAGGATCGCCATCATGAACAAGTTGTCATCCGTTGCGTTAAGTGCCGCTCTCGTGGTTGCGGGTGTAGGCGCCAGTCTTTCCGCAGAGGCGCATCCATTCGTGACCGTCGGCGTTGGAATTCCAACCGTGGTGGTTCAAGGATACGCGCCCGTCTATGGCGGCTCCTACTATTATGGCTATCGGCATTACTGGCATGACTATGATCGCGACCGAGACTATCGCTTTCATCGTCGCTGGGATCGTGATGACCGTCGTTGGGATCGGCGCTAAAAGCGCGGCCTAAACTGGAGTGTTTCGGTAGCATGACCGAGTCGAGCGCCTCGGTCGCGAGGCGCTCGAAGCACCGTTAGTGGCGGTGTGTCCGCGCGTTCGCGCACTGTCGCCAGACCTGAGACAGCAGCGTTTCGGAGATGGATAGGGCAGGCAGGCGCTTCGCGCCTTGTAGACAACCTACTTGTCATCTGGGTCTTTTGGGTGCCGTATGTTCTGAAGTTCCCTCCATGCGGGCGATTCTCCATTCGAGTATTCGCTGCCCTCAGAGGCCATCCTCTCGTCGAGCGCGCTTGACCAAGCATGCATCTCACAGACGTCTTCGCCTGGAATGCCAAAAGCATATTTCAGATCTATGAATGCAGCGGAACCCTTCATGTCCGGCTTCATGCCCAACTCTTTAGCTGCCTCCATGATCTCCTCCTCCGAGATTTCCAGGATTTCTTGCTCGAAGGCATCCAATATCCGCGAGAGCGAAGCCTCCGCCCAAGCTAAGTTGATCTTTGAGTGCATGTCAGTCCCTCCCGGAGCAATGTGCGCCTCATCCGTTTTCGCGCCGAGTCATAGTCCGTCTTCGAAATACCCGTTGCAACGCGAATCTGTTCCGCTGAGAGACCGTCTCCAAGTCCATTGATGATCAGCAGCACTACGCGATCGCCCGCAAATACCTTGTTGATTGCGGCCAGCTGCTGAAAGGTGCTCCATAGGCGCTCGGGATTGGGCGAGGGATCGGCGAATTCGCGACCTTCGGGGCCGCCAGGCTCCTGATACGGTAAAGCTGTCTTGGCCTGGTGAGATCGCCTAATAGCGCGGCGCCAATGTTCGCTTTTAAGGCTGCGCATAATACCGGCCAGGAACACAACCAACGAAATGCCTTCCGGCCGCTGCCGTGACCCATCAAGAACACGGGCGAAAGCTTCCTGCAGCAGATCCGCCCACCCGACATCTGCCGGCAACCCTCTAGCGTGTATCCGGGCGATGGTCTTTAGCCGCAGGAGATCTAACCTACTTACTCCCTTGAGCTCCAACGCTGCATCCGCCGGCGTTGCAAACAACTTTCCTTTAAGTTTCATCTGGGGCATATGAAAGCGAGCTCCTCCCCCAAGTATGCGCAGCCTGGGGCGGCTCGCGGACAGCGACAGAATAAATATTTTCTTGTCCGCGAAAGGCATTTAAGAGCGCATAAGTATAAAGATAACCCTTACGGAGATGCTATGGATAAACGATTGGAGCTTGAAATCGTCCGTCGTGCCTACGCCAAGCAAATAATGGCCGCCATCGGCTTGAATGACTTGCGCCTCGAGGAGGCTTTTGCCTCAGTCCCTCGCGAAGACTTCCTCGGTCCCGGACCCTGGCACACATTCCGAGGACCGGGGTTTTACACCCCCACGCCTAGCGACGATCCCGTCTATCTATATACCGACATGCTTTTTGGAATTGTTCCGGAACGGAACATTAATAATGGTCAGCCATCGTTACACGCTGCACTGCTGGGCACCGTATCGATCGAAGAAGGGGAGCATGTCGTGCATGTCGGAGCGGGGGCGGGGTACTACGCGGCAATCATGGCGCACCTAGTGGGGTCGTCCGGACGCGTAACTGCGGTAGAATTTGATCCTGCACTTGCGGATCTCGCAAAGAAAAACCTCTCGACCTGTCCTAACATTCGAGTTCTTCACGCCAATGGCGCCGATGCGGACTTTGACATCGCGGATGTAATTTACGTCAATGTCGGAACAACCCGGCCGGCAGAGAGATGGCTTGATTGCCTCTCCGATAATGGGCGCCTGATTCTGCCCTTGACGACGGATGCGAGTGTGCGTGCGAGCGATGCGGGTACGGTTGATTTTGCCAGCATGGCGAGATTGGGCGCCGTATTTCGCATCGAGCGCAAAGCAGCTGATTTCCATGCCTGCTGGGTTTGTCCGGCCGCGTACATTTTGGCTGAGGGTATGCGCGACCCAGTGTCCGAGTCGGCGCTTGCTGATGCATTTAAAAAAGGTGATGGCCAAAAGGTCACTCGACTCTATCGAAGCGACGATATCCCTCCTGAACGGTGCTGGCTGCAGGGCAACGGCTGGTGTTTGGCGTACGAGTAACTGTCAGCGATTCATGTAACGCCGCGAATCGATCTTCGAAGAAAGGCGCCTCGATGACGAGGCGCCCGAAATCGCCTTAGGCGACGATGGAGCCGTGGGCGCGCGCCTCACTGGCGTAGGCTGAGAGGGTCTTGTCAGCGTCGAAGTGCCGGTCGCGCTCAACGGGCAGACCAAGCGGACCGCGCAGTTCACGAATCTCGCGCATGCTCACGAAGCCAAGTTACTCGCGCCCGCTTACGCTTCGCTGTCCTTTCGCTGCGGTCCGGCCGAGCCCACTCGCTGCGCAATCCTGCTCCGCTCACGGACCAGCCACTACATCCCTGTAGTGTCGCTCGCCACGGTGTTGCTCGCCCATGGCTCGGCGTTCGCAGGCATGCTGCTCACCCTTAGCCCTCGCTCGAACCACAGAAAGCGATTGTTACACTCGTGCAGCGAACGAGGACAGCATCGATGCTGGGCTCCGGACTCGAACTAAATGCAAATACGACGCCGCAACTTAGGTCATCCGGGCCCCTGCATTCCAATATAGCGACGCCTTCGAGTCTTGCCCTTTGCATGACTTAGGAACCCTAACCTAGTTACCTACTCCCGCGAGACGCAAACCTTCATGTAAGGGTTCAAAATCGGCGAGGTCCGCGGCGGGGTGCAGCCATTTTTTGATTTCGGATAGCGTCTTGATATTCGGCAGAGTCGACTTGAAGTCGTCGAGTGCGATCTTGGCCCGCTCAGGGTGCCCGAGGCGCGCCTCGGCTGCTATTCGCGTGAGTTGTATGCAGCCGGCGACTCGATCCCGCAGATCGGTCTGGCTCATCTGCGCGGTTGCCTTTTGCGCCAACGGTGCGGCACGCGCGTAATCGCCCTGCGCGAAATAGATATTGGCCATCGTCGACTGATTGCCCCAATCACTGGGGTTGCGGGCCAGCAACCCTTCTGCCAGCACCTGGGCTTCCTTAAGCTGCCTCAAGTGCAGCAGGGCGGTTGCCTTGAGGGCAATGATATTCGTATTGGTCGGAGCACGTTCCAGCATGGCATCGGTGATGGCCAGCGATTCTTCCCAGCGCAGGCGCAACTGATACAGGTTGGCCTTCTGCCCCAACATGTAGAGCGACTCATGATCGAGGCTCAGGTACTTCTCCATGGCGGCGGCGCCAATGGCCTTTTGTTCGTCCGGATTTTCTGACCACGCGTTCACGCAGTCGCAGAGATTGATCGTTGCCCGGGTGCGCAGCGCATACAGGTCATTGGGTGCCAGCGCCAATGCCCGATCGAGGAGCTCGTTAGCATGCGCATTGGCCGCTTTGCCGTCCGCGTCGCGTTGCGCGTGCCAATCGGAACTTGCACGAAAGGTCAGGTCGCGTACGTCCAGCGCATCCTCCGGTTGGGCCCTAGCGCGCTTGACCTCCGTTTCGATGCCCGCAGATAAAAGCTCTTGAACGGCAGCGAGCGTTTCGTCGGGCCAGTGCGGTGTCAACTCGTCGTTGGCGACCTTCAAGGACTGGGTGGTGAGCACCCTTTCGCTCTCGCCGTCGACCCCGACCACCGTGACGTTGTAGCCATCGGCGCTGCGCGCCACAGTGCCGCGCACCAGAAAGTGCACGTCCAGTTCCTTGGCCAGCTTCTTCATGCTGGTCTCGCGCGCGCTGGCCTGTTCCGTACTCGCTCGAGAAACAACGCTGATGAGCTCCTTTCTGCTTTCGAGCATGGTACTGATTGCCGCGGCAGTTGCTTTCGCCACTTGCACGCCGTGTGCGTCGTCGGCGGCCGACTGAAACGGTAGAACGCCGAAGGTCATGCGCCGATCTTCGTGGGAGTAGGCCACGATGGAAGTCGGATGCAGCCAGAGATGCCGGGTTGCCCATGCCCCCAGGCCGACCAGCAGTAGCACGGCTAGCGTCGCCAGCCATGCCATGGGAAATCGCTCCTTGGACGGAGGAGCCGCTGTGGGGGCGGCGGGCCTTGCCATCGCGGATGGAATGGAATGGGCAACGCCGACTTCCTTTTCCAGTAACTTCGCCATTCGAGCGACAAAGGCAGCTGTGGTGATGCCATTTGGCAATCGCGTCCACTGCACCTCGCGAAATCTATCGGGTACTCGCTCATCGCCTTCTGGCGTCTCATCGATCACCACGGGTATCAGGAACGGACGGTCTTGTGCCATCAGGTGCGAGCGGTCTATCGCCAGCTTCCATTCGAGACGGAAATATCCCTCGGCGCGTCCTTGCGTGTTCGCGGAGATCACGGGGATGATCAACGCGCAGGTCTTGATCTGCCTGCGAATAGCGGCATCCCAGGCATCGCCGCCGCGCAATTCACTTTGGTCGAACCAGACCTCGATGCCGGCGGTACTCAATGCCGTGCAGATTCTTTCCGCGGCTTCAGCGTCCTGTTTGGCATAGCTTAAGAATATTGCTTTGTTGGATTCGCTCACACGTAATTCCCAGAAGATCCCCAGTCTCTGAACGCGTCATTATGACACGGCAAAATCGCGGCGATTGAGCAGTCGTTCAAGATTGACGACTGCGACGGCCTTTCTGTGCGTTGCGCTTTGTGACTCGTCCTGGTGTCGGCCTGAAGCTGGCTCTCAAGGAGATGGGTAGGACCTCGAGTGGGAGGCAGAAACAGGCGCGGGGTTTGGTGTGGGAGGAAATCGATGCTTATCTCTACTATAGAGCCCAGAAATCTGCGCGATGTCCGGGATCGGGCGCTCGTCACGGTGGTTTACGACACGATGTGCAGAAGGGAGGAATTGGTGTCTCTGAGGGTGGAGGATATCGCCGAGGCGGGGGATGGAAGCGGAAGTATTCTGATAAGAAGGTTAAAGACGGATGCAACCGGGGAGGGGGCTGCGGTGTACTTGTCACCAATGACTCTGCGGTTCCTCAAGGGTTGGCTCTCGCAGGCGGGAATCAGGGAGGAGAGCATCTTTCGGAGAGTGGCGGGAGACAAGGCTGTTGGTTCTCCTTTGACGCCGCAGGTGGTCGCTACGATCTTCAGAAAGGTCAATGCGGCCGGTACTGCCATTTGAACCTCCTTGTTTTGCGGTTGCAGCCGAAGCGAGTATACGATAGCTCGTCGGCACCGGAGCCCCAGTCAGTCTTGGGGGGTGATGTCGATGCTGATTTTGACGAGGCGGGTGGGCGAAACTCTGATGATTGGCCAGGGGGTCACCGTGACGGTGATGGGAGTGAACGGCAATCAGGTGCGAAGGAGATGGCGGTGCACAGGGAGGAGATTTACGCTCGCGTGCAGAAAGAAAAGACGCAGCAGGCGGAGTAGCTTAGCGGATTAAAAACGGGGCCCGAAGGCCCCTAAGCATTTGGCGGGAAACCTTGCTGTTGAACGACGTCTCCGATCATTCCTTTATGCGATAAACGCTCCCGTACGGATCGCCGCTTGAGCAAGCGCCGACATTCACGCCGTACAAGTAAGATCAAGCACTTAAAAATAGCTAAGTGCCCCTATGCAAATCTGCCGGAGAAGTCGGAAGGGCGGTTGGGGCAAGGGCTGACGGCAGAGAAAATGAAGGCCTGCGTTTGGCTCAAGCCTGAAGCGGTGGTTAGAATCGATTTCGCCGAGTGGACGGGAGGGGACAAGCTGCGGCACACGAAGTTCGTAGCAATGCGCGATGATAAAGATCCGCGAAAGGTGGTTAGGGAAAAGTGAACTCCGAGGGTGCCGGTGCGCTCAAGTGCGGCCCTGTTCCTGGTGCTGACTCTCGAAATGCGATTGCTGCCGACATCGTAAAGCCCTGTCCCTGGGGGGTATCAAATACCAACACCCATTTGCTGTTCACGTTGGGTTGTTGGAATGGGCCTGCATCAGGGCGATCAATCCCCATTTGGACTGGCCGCGCCGAGCAACCCGTTCTAGGCCGTGCGGTGCAGAACAC